>JBKJHX010000028.1:0-65526 GCA_046598855.1 Marmoricola sp.
TACTCACCCGTTCGCCGCTCGTGTACTCCCGAAGGAGCCTTACCGCTCGACTTGCATGTGTTAAGCACGCCGCCAGCGTTCGTCCTGAGCCAGGATCAAACTCTCCATTGAAATCTAGCTGCCGGCCCACCGAAGCGAACCGACAAATCTCATAGATGTTTCTCCTGGCAAGAGACCGAATCGCCGACATAATTGTCGGAATCATCGTTTCTTACCAAAGGAACCGTCGACCATGAGCGCCCGGACGAATCCGGACGAACGTAGTCAGACGGGTATCAAACTAATTCGTCGACTTTTGGCACACTGTTGAGTTCTCAAGGATCAAGCGCGCACCGGAACGAGGTCTTGCAACCTGTTCGGGGGCAACCTGGTGAAACTTACCGGTCTTGGCTTGCCGAGTCAACTCGGCTTCTTGGCCCGGTTCCCTTGCGCCGTTCCCGTCTGAGGAGCTGGTCGGAGGCCGCTAGTGCGCGCACTCTTTCCGCCTCGTCAGAGGGGACTTGCAAGGGGGGTGGTCGTTCCGGGCCGGCCGCCCAGCCTCTCGGCTTTGCGTCCCGCCGCTCGGTGCGACATGGAGAACATTATGGGCACGCTTCCGCTTCGTCAAATCGAGTCGGTGTGGCGCGGGCCACATTCAACGTTGTCGCAGGTCAGAGCGGGTTTTGGCGTAAAGTTCTCGCACCAGAACCTCGATCCGCGACCGTTCTGGTGACCGCTGCGGCCCAGGTAAACAACACCGGTGTGGTTCACGATTCGATCACCGAGAGCCTGCGCGCGAAGGAGATCTCGGAGATCCCGGACAACCTCAGCGCGCCGCGAAGGTCCTCGGAGAGTTCCGAAAAGAGCCGGCTGACACCTGTCGAGCCATCGACAGCGAGCGCGTAGAGCGGCATCCGGCCGAGGAAAACTCCGTCCGCGCCCATCGCGAGGGCAGTTAGAGCGGAGAACCCGTCGCGTACTCCCCCGTCGGCGTACACCTCAACGGCACCGTCGACGGCACCGACGACGGCAGCCAGGCAGCTCGCCGTACTGGCGGCGCGGTCCAGCTGGCGTCCGCCGTGGTTCGAGACCCAGACGGCGGCTGCCCCGGCGTCGACTGCCCGGCGGGCGTCCTCGGGGTGCAGGACCCCCTTGACGACCACAGGAAGCCCGGTGATCGAGCCGAGCCACCTGATGTCCGCCGGCCCCAGGTCGCGTGCCTTGGGCGCTCCCGCGGCATCCCCGAGGTTCGCCCTCAGCCATTCCGGTGGGACCTGCGTCAGCGCACTGGGACCGCCCCCGTCCCGCTTCGCTGCGACCACCGGGGTGTCCACGGTCAACACGACGGCACCTGCTCCAGCCGCCACCGCGTCTCGGAGCATCGATTCGGCCAGCACCCGGTCCTGGGACAGGTAGGCCTGCAACCACCAGTGCACACCCGTCGCAGCGACGTCCTTGAATAACGCCGAGGCGTTGCTGGAGAGCACCATCGGCACCCCGGCAGCAGCACATCCCTGAGCCATCGCTAGCTCGCCGTCCGGGTGCGCCGCGCGCTGCAGGGTCGTCGGTGCCACGCCCCAGGGCCCGGCCGTTCCGACTCTTAGGAACGAGCTAGCCAGACTGACCTCCCGGACGTCGTTGAGCACCCGCGGGACGATCCGATACCGAGCCCAGGCAGTGGCGGCCTCGGCAGCCGAGACCGAGTCACCGGAACCCTGTCGGAAGTACTCGTGGACAACGGCCGGGAGAACTCGGCTCGCTTGGTCCTCCAACGTCGCCAGCCAATCCCCCGGCATCGCTCAGCCGACCTCGACGCCTGCGAAGTTGCGCTTCCCCCGGCGGAGCACCAGCCAAGAACCGGCAACCAGGTGCGAGGCATCCGGAACCAGGTCCGGATCAGTCACCCGCGCGTTGTTGAGGTAGGCGCCGCCCTCGGAGATCGTCCGCCGGGCATCGCCCTTGCTCGAGACGAGGCCGGTACTGAGCAGCAGGTCCACGTACGACGTCCCCAGCGGTGCTGTGGCCGTGCCCGCCTCACGCAAGGCGGCGGCCAGCGTGCCGGCATCCAGGGTTGCGAGGTCGCCGGACCCGAACAGCGCGGCAGCAGCCGCCTTCGCGTGCTCGGTCTGGTCCTGGCCGTGCACCTGTGTGGTCACCGCATCGGCCAGCGCCTTCTGCCCGGCACGGCGGAACGGCTCGGTCCGGGTCAGGTCTTCGAGCTCTTCGATCTCCGTGCGCGAGAGGAAGGTGAACACCCGGAGCAGCTCGCCGACCTTGGCGTCCTCGGCATTCAGCCAGAACTGATGGAACGCGTACGGCGACATCATCTCCGGGTCGAGCCACAGCGCACCGCCCTCGGTCTTGCCGTACTTGGTGCCGTCGGACTTCGTAATCAACGGCGTCGCGAACGCATGCGCCTTGCCGGCCTCGGCGCGACGCACCAGCTCCACGCCGCCGGTCAGGTTGCCCCACTGGTCGGACCCGCCGAACTGGAGCGTCACGCCGTACTGGCGGTAGAGCTCGAGGAAGTCCATCGACTGCAGGAGGACGTAGCTGAACTCGGTGTAGGAGATGCCGGCCTCCAACCGGCTCCTGACGACCTCGCGGGCCAGCATCCGGTTGACCGGGAAGTGCTTGCCGATGTCGCGGAGGAAGTCGATCGTCGACAACGAGGCGGTCCAGTCGTAGTTGTCGACCATCGTCGCGCCGTTGCTGCCCTCGAAGTCCAGGAAGGGCTCGATCTGGCTGCGGACCCGCTCGACCCACTCCTTGACGGTGTCAAGCGAGTTCAGGGTCCGCTCGCCCGACTCCTTAGGGTCCCCGATCATGCCGGTCGCTCCACCCACCAGGGCGAACGGCGTGTGCCCGGCGAGCTGCAGTCGGCGGGCGGTGAGGATCTGCACCAGGTTGCCCATGTGCAGGCTGGGTGCAGTCGGGTCGAAGCCGACATAGAACCGCACGCTCCCCTGCGTCAGCGCGTCGCGCAGAGCATCACGATCGGTGGAGTGCGCAATCAGGCCGCGCCACTCCAGATCGTCGAGCAGGGTCGGGTCGACGGTCACGTCAGGCCTTTCGGGAGTACGGATGAGCAGGTCAAGCCTGCCCTATCCGCCGAGCGTCGAGCCAGCCGGTCCGGAAAGGCGCCGGGTCAGCGGATACCGAGCTTCCGCATGAAACGCAGGCCCTTGACCGTCTGGTCGACCTGCTTGGCCCAGTCGGTGTCGGGCGGGTTGCTCAGTACCTGCTTCTTCAGCACGGCGACGTTCTGGACGTCGGTGTACTTGAGCATCCCTGCGTCGCCGTGACGGCTGCCGACTCCGGAGGTCTTGAACCCGCCAGAGGTGCTCTTCTTGCTGGCGTAAGACGCGGCCAGGCCGTCGTTGATGTTGATGTTGCCCGCCTCGATCCGGCGTCCCACGGCCTCGGCGACCTTCAGGTCGCCGCCCCAGACGCTGGCATTGAGGCCGTACTCGGTGTCGTTCGCCTTGGCGACAGCGTCGTCGACGCTGGAGTAGGTGTAGATCGAGGTGACCGGGCCGAAGGTCTCCATCCTGGCCAGGATCATGTCCTCGGTGATGTCGGTCAGGACCGTCGGCTCGAAGAACGCCGGGCCCAGGTCCGGGCGGGCCTTGCCGCCGGCGAGCACGGTGGCGCCCTTGGAGACCGCATCGTCGACGTGGGACTGGACCCGCTCGCGCTGCGGCACCGAGACCAGGGAACCCATGTCGGGGCTGAAGTCATAGGTCGCGTCGACCCCGATGGCCTGGGCGGCCGCAACAAAGCGCTGGGTGAACTCGTCCTTCCGCTTCTCCGAGACGTAGATGCGCTCGATGTGCATGCAGGCCTGGCCAGTGTTGAGGAACGCGGCCATGATCGTGCCCGGGATCACCTCGTCCAGGTTCGCGTCGTCCAGCACTATCAGCGGGTTCTTGCCGCCGAGCTCGAGGGTGCAGCCGGTCAAGTGCTGACCTGCCTGGGCGCCGATCGTCCTACCGGTCGCGGTGGAGCCGGTGAACATCACATAGTCGGCGTTCTCGACGATCGTCGGGCCGATGTCCGGACCCTCTCCACAGACGATCTGGATCAGACCAGCGGGCATCCCCGCCTCGTAGAGCAGCCCGACGCCGTACGCGACGTTGAGCGTGGACTTGTTGTCCGGTTTGAGGACGACACCGTTGCCGGCGATCAGCGCAGGCATGGCGTCCGACAGGCTGGTTGCGAACGGGAAGTTCCACGGCGAGATCAGACCGATGACGCCCTTGGGCAGCCGGACCTCGGTCGAGGTGGAGACGATCGGCACCACGCCACCGTGCTTCTTCTCCTTCAGGATCCGCGGCGCCGCCTTGATGTAGTGGCTGGTCACCATCAGGACGTCGCAGGTCTCCTCGAAGGCCATCCGGCGGGCCTTGCCGGTCTCGACCTGCATCAGGTCGGCGATGATCAGCCCGTCGCGGAGCAGCAGCTCGTGGAAGCTCTTCATCACCCCGATACGACGCTTCAGCGGCCACGATGCCCAGACGGCTTGCGCCTGACGCGCCGTGGCGTAGGCCGTCTCGACATCCTCGGGGCTCGACTGCGGCAGGTCGAGCACCTTCTCACCGGTGTAGACCTCGGTGAGCGGATAGGACCGACCACTGGTGGAGACCACCATTCCGGTCAGCTTGGCGAGGAGTTCTGGGGTCAGCGAGGACGGCAGCGTCATGGTGAAACTGTAACGCGTTCTAGTTCGGCTGCCCAGCCTCTGGCGAAACGGCTCCGCCCCCAGGCCGTCAGGACGGGGGGCGGAGACGAATCGGTCGGTCAGCGCAGCTGCTCGAGGTCGACCCCGCACTCTTCCTTCGCGTGGGTGGAGATCCGGTCGCTCGCCTGCTGGAATTCCTCACCGGTCAGGCTCTGGAGCTCGGTGCCGAGTTCCGCCAGCTTCTCCTGATCGACACCTTCGGGCAGCTTCCCGGTGCTACCGGCCGTCGCCAGCTCCTCCAGGGTGATGCCCGCCTCCTTGAGCGCGTCGGTCAGCTTGTCGACCGCACCGAGCAAGGTCTCCCAGTCCTTGTCGATGCCGGACGGCGCGGCATCGGCGATGTCGTTCGCCTTCTCCAGGAACGTGTCGAACTTGTCGAAGTCCGGAGCACTCCCGTCGGCGGTGAACTCCTTGATCTCCTCGGCCGAGGACTTCAGCGTGTCGCAGTACTCGCCCCCACCGGAGTCAGCGCCCTGCGCGGAGTCTTTCGAGTCCTTGGAGTCCTTGGTGCCCTTGTCACCGTCGTCGCCGCATGCCCCGAGGAGACTTGCCCCGAGCAGCAGCCCTGCCATGATCGTCGCGGTCCTGCGCATGTCTTTGACCCTCCGTGGTTCTGGTCCGCACTCTGTGAACGAGGTCCACGGTAGCCTCCGAGCCGCATCTGCGCCGGTCGGTACCGGCAAGTTCAGCCGGTGCCCGGGAGGCGCCGCGGCTTCGCAGCGACGTATCGGCTCACCGAGGGCTCGCCGGTGATCCAGAACCGCCAGGGCACCTCGGCCGACAGGCGCAGGCCGACCCGCGGACCGGTCGAGAACGCCTCGGGCGCCAGCGGTGCCGAGAGTTCGAGCCGCACTGGTCCGGCCACCAGGTCGGTCCCACTGGCCGAGCGGTCGAGGTCCAGGATCCGACACAGTCGTCCCGGGCCGCGGGCGAGCTCGTGGTCGGGGCCAGGTCGTCGAACGCGCGTGTGGGCGACCTCGGTGCCGTCGATCACCTCGCCAGCCCGCAGCAGTACGGCCGCTGCGGCTCCGTCCGGCCCGGCCACGACGTTCGCGCAGTGGTGCATGCCATAGATCAGGTAGACGTAGAGGTGGCCCGGCGGTCCGAACATCACCTCGTTGCGCGGCGTCGGACCGATGAACGCGTGGCTGCCCGAGTCGTTCGCGCCGTCGTACGCCTCGACCTCGGTGATCCGGACCGCGACGTCCGCGTGCCGCAGTATCGACCCGAGCAGGCGTGGAGCGACCTCGAGGACCGGTCCGGCCAGGACGTCACGGAGCTGCGCGGGCATACTCGGAGTCTGTCAGCGACGACGGCCACTCGCTGTCGCTCCCCCGCGCCTACGAGGCCCAGGTCCGGGAGGCCACCAAGTACCGGGTCGGACGCCTCGTCTCCGCAGCCGTCTCACCCGACGGGACCCGGCTCGGCTTCGGATTCCCGCGCGATGAGCGCGAGGCACTGGTCGCCAGTGAGCCGGGGAAGTTCGTGCGTCCCCGCCCCCTCGGACCTGCGTTACCAGTGGGTCGCGGCGCGACTCCCGGCCCTCGACGTGGCCGAGCAGCGGGAACTGCTGACCGACGCCTGGGCGATGTGCGTTCCGAAGTCGGTGCGGGAGACATACTTCGCAAAGCGGCCTCGCGAGCAGGTCACCGCGTCCGATCAGCTCGACGACGCGCGGTGAGCCTTACCTGGCGAAGGTGCGGGCCTCCGCGATCCGTTCCTTCAGTTCGGCGAGCTGCTCGGCGACCCGAATCGGGGCGGTGCCGCCGCGTCCGGTGCGAGCGGAGACCGAGCCCTCGACAGTGAGCACGTCGCGGACCGCCGGGGTCAGGTGCGCATCGATCTCCGCGAACTGCGCGTCGGTCAGCTCGTGCAGCTCGATGCCGAGGTCCTCACAGCGTCGTACGCAGGCGCCAGCGACCTCGTGAGCCACCCGGAACGGGACGCCCGCACGTACCAGCCACTCGGCGACGTCGGTGGCCAGCGAGAAGCCCTGCGGGGCGAGCTCGGCCATCCGTGCGGTATCGAAACGCAGCGTGGCGATCTGGCCGGCGAACGCTGGCAACAGCACCTCGAGGGTGTCGACCGAGTCGAAGACCGGCTCCTTGTCCTCTTGGAGGTCGCGGTTGTAGGCCAGCGGCAATGCCTTCAGGGTCGCCAGCAGGCCAGTCAGGTCGCCGATCAGACGCCCCGCCTTGCCCCGGGCGAGCTCGGAGATGTCCGGGTTCTTCTTCTGCGGCATGATGCTCGACCCGGTCGAGAAGGCGTCATCGAGCGTGACAAAGCCGAACTCCTTGGTGGCCCACAAGATGACCTCCTCGGCGAGCCTGCTGACGTTGACGCCGATCATGGCGGTCACGAAGGCGAACTCGGCGACGAAGTCCCGTGCCGCCGTACCGTCGATCGAGTTGGCGACCGAGCCGGTGAAACCCAGGTCCGCGGCCACCTGCTCGGGATCCAGGCCCAGGCTGGAGCCGGCCAGCGCCCCCGCGCCGTACGGCGACTCCGCAGCGACCCGCGCGTCCCAGTCCTTCAGGCGGTCAACGTCGCGAAGAAGCGGCCAGGCGTGCGCCATCAGGTGGTGCGACAGCAACACCGGCTGGGCGTGCTGGAGGTGGGTGCGGCCGGGCATGATCGCGCCCAGGTGGGTCTCGGCCTGTGCGGCAAGTGCCTCGACCAGGACCAGGACATGCTCGGCCACGATCCGGGCGTGTTCACGCAGGAAGAGCTTGAACAGGGTGGCGATCTGGTCGTTGCGGCTCCGGCCGGCACGGAGCCTGCCGCCGATGTCCGGACCGATCTCCTCGACCAGCAGCCGCTCCAGGGCGCCGTGCACGTCCTCGTCGCTCGGGTCGGGCAGCAGCTGTCCCGAGGCGAACCGCTCCCCCAGCACGCCTAGCCCGCGCTGCAGCTCGGCGAGATCGTCGTCACTGAGCAGTCCGGCGCTGTGCAGCGCCCGGGCGTGGGCCTGCGAACCGGCCAGGTCGTACGGCGTCAGCCGCCAGTCGAAGTGGGTGCTCCGCGACAGCGCCTCGAGCTCAGGGCTCGGCCCGCCTGCGAAGCGGCCGCCCCAGAGCTTGCCGGTGCCGGTGGTGCCGTGGTCTGTCATCAGGTCCTCGTTCGTCTCGGGCGTCCGGACAAGCTGGACGTCCAGGTGGTCAGTCGTGGTGGCTCTTGTTGGCGAGGTCCAGCAGGCGCTGCGCGAGCGGCTCCCCACCCACCGGGTCGCGCGCAATGATCAGGACGGTGTCGTCGCCGGCGATGGTGCCAAGCACCGAACCGAGCTCGGCCTTGTCGAGCGCCGAGGCGAGGAAGTTCGCTGCTCCCGGCGGGGTTCGCAGCACCACCAGGTTCGCTGAGGCGTCCGCGGAGACCAGGAGCTCGGCGCACAACCTGGCCAGCCGTGCTTCCGATGCTGCGGACTCGCGGCCGACCACAGGGGTCCGGTCGCCGCCCTCGCTCGGGACGGCGTAGACCAGCGTGCCCGACGCCGCGCGGACCTTCACCGCGTCCAGGTCGACCAGGTCCCGCGACAACGTCGCCTGGGTGACACTGACACCGGCGTCGGCGAGCAGGTCGGCGAGCTCGGTCTGCGACCGCACTTCGGCGGTCGCGAGCAGGTCGATGATCCGCTGCTGACGGGCGCTCTTGGTCAGCGGGATCGACGGGTGCTCCCGGTCCGCAGTCATCGCAGTAACCAGGTCATGATCGCCTTCTGGGCGTGCCGACGGTTCTCCGCCTCGTCCCAGATCACGCTCTGCGGCCCGTCGAGGACCCCTGCGGTGATCTCCTTGCCGCGGTAAGCCGGCAGGCAGTGCAGCACGATCGCACCGTCGGCACCGAGGCCGAGCAGGTCCTCGCCCAGCTGCCAGGGCCGGAAGACCTCGGCGCGGTCGGCGGACTCGCTCTCCTTACCCATCGAGACCCAGGTGTCGGTGATCAGCACGTCGGCCCCGGTACTGGCCTGCTTCGGGTCGGGCACGACCATCGCCGATCCGCCGGTGGTGGCCGCGATCTGCTGTGCGCGGGCAAGGATCGCTGCCTCCGGTTCGAAACCGGCCGGGCCACTGACCCGGACGTGCATCCCGGCAGCGACGCCGGAGAGCAGGTAGGAGTGCCCCATGTTGCAGGCGGCGTCGCCGAGGAACGTCATCGTCAGACCGGCGGTCCCGCCTTGATGCTCCCGGATCGTCAGCAGGTCCGCGAGGGTCTGGCACGGGTGGAACTGGTCGGTCAGCGCGTTCACGACCGGCACCCCTGCATAGGCGGCCATCTCCTCGATCCGGGACTGGTCGTGAGTGCGCCAGACGATCAGGCTCGACTGCCGTCCGAGTACCCGGGCCACGTCTGCGATGGACTCCCGGACCCCGATCTGGGCGAGCTGGCCGTCGACGATCATCGGGTTGCCGCCGAGCTCGGCGATCCCGGCCACGAAAGAGGCCTGGGTGCGCAGCGTCGGCTTGTCGAAGATGATCGCGACCGTCTGTGGACCCTCCAAGGGCCTGACCGCGAACGGAGCCGCCTTCAGCTCCGCCGCGAGGTCCAGCACCTCGGCCAACTCGGCCGGGCTCAGGTCGTCGTCGCGCAAGAAGTGTCTGGTCGCTGCGGTTCTCATGCCCGCCCCCCGAACGCCTCGTCCAGCAGCGCCGGCCAGGCCGCCAAGAACGCGTTCGCGTCCTCGTCGGTGAGAATCAGCGGCGGCGCCAACCGGAGCCGGTCGGGCGTCGGGTTGTTCACGATGAACCCCGCCTCCAGCGCAGCCGCGGCGACCTCAGCGCTCACCGGTGAAGCAAGCGTCAGCCCGATCAGCATGCCCTCGCCGCGGACCTCGAGGACCCGGGGGTCGGCGGCGAGACCGTCGCGGAGCTTCTGGCCCAGCACGGCCGCCCGCTCGAGCAGTTCGTCGTCCTCGATCACCCCGATCACGGCGAGTGCAGCCGCACAGGCCACCGGGTTGCCGCCGAAGGTGGTGCCGTGGTTCCCCGGCTCCAACAAGGAGGCTGCGTTGCCCAGAGCGATGCAGGCCCCCATCGGGTAGCCGCCGGCGAGTCCCTTGGCCAGGGTCACCAGGTCAGGCTCGACACCGGCCTCGGTCGCAGCGGCGAACCAGCGTCCGGTCCGTCCCACCCCTGTCTGGATCTCGTCGAGCCAGAGCAGCGCTCCAGCTTCTGAGGTGATCCGTCGGGCGGCGACCAGGTACCCGGGCGGCGGGACCAGCACGCCCGCTTCACCCTGCATCGGTTCCAGGACCACAGCAGCGGTCTGCGAGGTGACTGCTGCGGCCAGGGCGGCCTCATCCCCGTACGGCACCCAGGTGACATCGCCGGGCAGCGGCTCGAACGGCTCCCGGTAGGCCGCCTTCGCGGTCAGCGCGAGAGCCCCCATGCTCCGGCCGTGGAAGGCATCGGTGGCCGCCACGACATGCGTCCGGCCGGTACGCCGGGTGATCTTGAAGGCGGCCTCGTTGGCCTCGGTCCCGGAGTTGGTGAAGAAGACCCGGCCGGGGGACTCGACCAGCTCGAGCAGCTTCTCGGCCAGCTCGACCTGGGGTCCGGAGATGAACAGGTTCGACACATGACCCAGGGTCTGGAGTTGGGTGGTCACCGCGTTCACCAGTCTCGGATGGGCGTGGCCCAGCACATTGACCGCGATCCCGCCGAGCAGATCGACGTACTCCTTGCCGTCCTCGTCCCAGACGTGGGCGCCCTCGCCTCGGACCAGCACCACCTTCGGCACCCCGAAGGTGTTCATCAGGGCGTCGGCGTACCGCTGCTTGATCGAGCTCTTCGGATCTGGGCTCATGAGGTCTCCTTCGCCTTCCGGATCTTGGTCTCGACACCGGGCAGTACCTGGGTGCCCACGCCCTCGTCGGTGAAGATCTCGAGCAGGACGGCATGCGGTTCCCGACCATCCACCACCGTCGCCCGCGGGACGCCCCCGTTCAGGGCGTCCAGGCAGGCCCGCATCTTCGGGACCATCCCGCTCTCCAGGGAGGGCATCAGGTCCGCCAGCGACTGGGGGCTGATCTCACCGATGACGTCGTCACTGTTGCCGTAGTCGCGGTAGAGGCCCTCAACGTCGGTGAGCACGAGCAGCTTCTCGGCACCCAGTGCGACCGCGAGGGCCGCTGCTGCAGTGTCCGCGTTCACGTTGTGCACGGCACCGTCGGGATCGGGGGCGACCGAGGAGATCACCGGAATCCGGCCCGCATCGATGACGTCCTGGACGGCTTCGGGACGCACCGCAGCGACCTCGCCGACCAGACCGAGGTCGATTTCCTCGCCGTCGATGACCAAGTTGGTGCGCTTCGCCGTGAACAACCCCCCGTCCTCGCCGGAGAGGCCAACGGCGAGCGGCCCATGCTGGTTGAGGAGCCCGACGAGCTCACGCTGCACCTTCCCGACCAGCACCATCCGAACGACGTCCATCGCCTCGTCGGTGGTCACCCGCAGGCCGCCCTTGAACTCGCTGGCGATCCCGAGGCGGTCGAGCATCGTGGAGATCTGCGGCCCGCCGCCGTGCACCACGACCGGCTTGAAACCAGCCATCCGCAGGAACACGATGTCCTCGGCGAACGCTCGCTTCAGCTCGTCGTCGACCATCGCGTTGCCGCCGTACTTCACCACGACGATCTTGCCGTGGTACGCCTTCAACCACGGCAGCGCCGCGGCTAGGGTGGCTGCCTTCGCGGGCTCGACCGCGGGTCGCATCTGCATCGGGCTCACCGGTACGCCTCCTGGGGTGCTCATGAGCTGTACGCGCTGTTCTCGTGTACGTAGGCGTGGGTGAGGTCGTTGGTCCAGACGGTTGCCCGTTCGGTGCCCGCCTTGAGGTCGATGGTCACGCTGACCTCCCGCGGGGTCAGGTCGACGGTCGCCGGGTCCGCCTCGGGTGTGGAGCGGCGGCACACCCAGACGCCGTTCATCGCGACATCGAGGTCCGCCGGGTCGAATGCGGCCGCGGTGGTGCCGACACTGGCCAGCACCCGACCCCAGTTCGGGTCCTTGCCGAAGACCGCTGCCTTGAAGAGGTTGCTGCGGGCCACGCTCCGAGCAACCTCGACCGCGTCGTCCTCGGTCGCTGCGTTCAGTACGCTGATCGCGATCTCGTGATCGGCCCCTTCGGCATCCTTGATCAGTTGCATCGCCAGGTCCGTGCACGCCTGGGTCAGCGCATGGGTGAAGTCCTCCGAGGTCGGGGTGATGCCGCTCGCGCCGCTGGCCATCACCGTCACGGTGTCGTTGGTCGACATGCACCCGTCGGAGTCGAGACGGTCGAAGGAGACCCGGGTGGCGGCCCGGAGGGCCACGTCGAGGACCGGCGCCGGTACCACCGCGTCGGTGGTGATCACCACGAGCATGGTCGCAAGCTGCGGAGCCAGCATTCCGGCACCCTTCGCCATCGCCCCGATGGTCCAGCCAGCACCCTCCACGACCACCTGCTTGGGCACCGTGTCGGTGGTCATGATGGCGGTCGCGGCATCCTCGCCGTGGAGGCCCAGCGCCGCGATGCAGGCGTCCACACCGTCCAGCAGGTTCTGCCGCGGGTTGACCAACCCGATCAGTCCTGTCGAGCAGACCACGACGTCGACCGCACCAATACCGAGGCCCTCGGCCACCCGCTCGGCGACCGCATGGGTGGTCTGGAACCCCTCAACACCGGTGTAGCAGTTGGCGCCCCCGGAGTTCAGGACGACAGCGCGCACGACGCCGTCCTTGACCACCTCCTGGCTCCACAACACCGGGTTCGCCTTGCAGCGATTCGCGGTGAAGACGGTGGCGGAGTCGAAGAAGGGGCCCTGGTTCACCACCAGAGCGAGGTCCTGGGCGCCGGTCGACTTGAGGCCGGCGGCGACGCCGGCAGCGGCGAAACCGGCAGGGTGGGTGACACTCATGAGTTCGGTCCGATCAGGAGGAGGCGAGAGGGGCTGGGACGACGGTGTGTCCTCGTCGTCGCCATGCCTCGGCGGCCGCCTCAGCCCGCTCGGTGGGGACCAGGATCCAGTCGGTCGGGTACGTCGAGAGCGTGAACACGCTGATCTCGGCCTCCGCGATGGGGTCGAGCAGTCCGTGCAGCACGCCGGTAAGCGCGAAGTCGATCGTGCCGGCGACCGCGAACGCAGTGAACGGTCCCTGCTGCGGCACCTTCTTCGGCACCGACCGGCCGGCACAGACCAGAGTGGTCTCGTGCGCGGTTGCGATGATCGCGAAAACCGAGGACGACTCAGCCCAGGTCGGGATTTCCGCACCGGCGGCCAGGGACGCCACGATCAACTTCTCGGGGTACTGGTTCAGGGTGTGGACCTGTGCGGCAGCCGTGCTCATGGAGCTACTCCTACGGTAGTGAGACCAGTGCCCTCGGGAAGTCCGAGCGCAAGGTTCATGCACTGCACCGCCGCACCGGCGGTGCCCTTCGCGAGGTTGTCGATCGCGCCGATGACCACGGCCCGACCGGCCGCCTGGTCGAGAGCGACCTGCAGGTGCACGTTGTTGGACCCGTGGACCGCCTTGGTGCTGGGCCATTGGCCAGCGGGCAGTAGGTGCACGAACTGTTCGCCGTCGTAGGCCTTCGCGTAGATCTCCCGGAGGTCCTCGAGGCTGACGTCATCGGGAACCGAGGCGGTGCAGGTCGCCAGGATGCCGCGCGACATCGGGACCAGCAGCGGGGTGAAGCTGACCCGGACGAGCTCGCTGGTCAGGGCTGAAAGGTTCTGGACGATCTCCGGGCCGTGCCGGTGCGCGCCGCCCACGCCGTACGCGGTGACGGAGCCCATCACCTCGCTGCCGAGGAGGTGGGTCTTCGCGGCCTTTCCAGCTCCGCTGGTACCGGACGCGGCGACGATCACCAGGTCTCCCGGATCCGCGATCCCGGCGGCAACCGCCGGGGCGAGCGCCAGCGAGGACACGGTGGGGTAGCACCCCGGCACCGCCACCCGCCTCGCACCCTGGAGCGCTGCCCGCTGACCGGGCAGCTCCGGCAGGCCATAGGGCCAGGAGCCGGCGTGCGGGGTGTCGTAGAACTTCTCCCAGACGGTGGCGTCGGTGAGCCGGAAGTCGGCCCCACAGTCGATGACTACGACGTCCTCGCCGAGTTCCCGGCCGTACTGCGCCGACTGTCCGTGCGGAAGCGCCAGGAATACCACGTCGTGGCCGGCGAGAACCTCCACGTTGGTCTCCGCCAGAACCCGGTCCGCCAGGGGCACCAGGTGCGGCTGGAGCGGCCCCAGCAGCTCACCAGCGTTCGTACCGGCAGTCAGCGCGCCGATCCGGACCTCGGGGTGACCGAGGAGCAGACGCAGCACCTCGCCCCCGGCGTACCCGCTGGCGCCGGCGACTGCGACGGTTATCGGACTCATCTGCATGACTATACATAACTATGCATGTTCCCGCGAGGCGGGTGTCAGCCCGTTACCTCGCCTCCGGTGCCACTAAACTCCGGTGCACCCGGACCAGCGACCCCCAGGACTCCAAGTTGGCAGGCAGCCACCGCGCACCGCGATCCACGTCGCGCACCACGCAGCCCACCCGCACCTCCAAACGTGCGGTGGCGCTCGCAGTCGTCGTCGGGTTGGTCCCGGCGCTGTGGTTCACCGGCCAGCGGCTCGTCGATGACGATAAATCCCCGGCCTCGAACACGCCCACCGAGCTCCCCATCCCACCGGTGACCACGCCCGGTACGCCGACCGCGGTGCCGACCACCCCCCGCGCGGCACCGTCTACCCCCGTCGGCACCCCCACGGCCCGGGCATCGAACCTTCCCGGGGTCGCACCGGACGTCCCGAGGAAGCTGCTCTCCTCCGGTCTGCTCGATGTCGGGTTCGACGACTCCGTCGAACCCACCAGCAACGGCTCCTTTCAGGCTGCCTCCACCGCGGAGGTTGCTCGCTGGGGCACCCGCGGTCAGCCTGGGAGTCCGGGGCCCGACACCGTCTACGTCATCGGGAAAACCTTCCTCAGCGGAGTCAGTGCTCTCGACACGCTGCCCCGGATCGAGGTCGGCGCCGAGATCGCGATCCGGACCGACTCCGGCAGCCTGACGTACACGGTGAGGTCGGTCGCAGACAAGGCGACGGCGGGACTAGCCAAGAACGCTGCGTTCGCGGCGAAGGTGCCCGGGAGGCTGGTGGTGGTCGGCATCCGGTATGACCGGTCCGGGGATCTCACCGGTCGGGCCGTCGTGGTCACGGCCCAGCTCTCCGGAGCAGTTGCCCGCTAGCTCAGCGCTGTACGGCTCCGTGCCGCTGCGACGCCAGCGCAACTGCGGCTGCGCGCGCCTCGCCCGTCTCCGCCTCGGTCAGGGTGCGGTCGGGAGCGCGGAACCGGAGCGCGAACGCGAGGGACTTGCGGCCGTCCCCGATCTGCTCACCGGTGTAGACGTCGAAGAGCCGCACCGACTCGCACAGGCCTCCGGCGCCTTCGTGCAGCGTGCGGGCCACGTCCTCGGCAGCCACCTCGGCCGCGACGACCAGAGCGACATCCTCCTTGGCAACCGGGAAGGTCGAGAAATCCGGGGCAGGAGCCAGCGCGACCGCGTGCGCCAGCAGTGCGGACAGGTCGATCTCCGCAACCGCGGTCCGCGGCGGAACGCCCACGGACTTGCAGATCCGCGGGTGCAGCTCGCCCGCGTACCCGAGCGAGACCTCACCGACGAACAGCTCCGCGCACCGGCCCGGGTGCCAGGGCGCCTGGCTGCCGGTCCGAACGTCCACGGTGACGCCCAGGGCGGCCGCGACCGCGCGGACACCCTCGATCGGGTCGCTCCACGAGACTGGCTGCCCGGGACCCCACCAGCCTGCCGGCTGGCGGTCGCCAGTCAGCGCCAGCGCCAGGTGCAGCGGCTGGTCCGGAAGCGCCTTATTCAGGTCGTCCCACTCGCCGTCGCTCGGGGACCGGTCGACCCCCAGGATCGGCGCAGCCAGCCCGACCTGCGGAAGCGTCACGGTGGCTGCCTCGAAGATGGCCACGTCGGTAGTACCTCGCCCGACGTTACGGGCCAGCGTCTCCAGTACGCCAGGCAGCAGTGTCGTGGTCATCAACGGGGCCTCGGCCGAGAGCGGGTTCGCCAGCCGCAGGGCTGTCCTCCTCGGATCGCCGGCCGGGATCTCCAGATCATCGAACGCAGGACTGCCCACGAACGGGAAGGTCAGCACCTCGACGTACCCGGCACCGGCGAGCGTCCGGCCGACCCGGCGCCGCAGCTGCTGCTCCAGGGTCAGGCCGCGACCAGCAGGAGCCGGTGGAAGAACCGAAGGGACGTTCTCGTATCCGACGATCCGGGCGACCTCCTCGACCAGGTCGAACGGGTCGGTGATGTCGCGACGCCACGGGGGCGCGAGGACAACCAAGGAATCGGGATCGGAACCACCCTGCGCCGCGACCGTGCAGCCGACGGAGACCAGGTTCTCGATCACCCGGGACGGCGCGATCTCCATCCCGGTGATCCGGGCGGGCAGGTCCGCGGCCATCCGCACCGACGCAGCCGGCGGGGGCTGGCCCACCGCGGTCACGCCCGGGTCGGCGGTGGCGCCGCCGAGCTCGACCAGCAGCTCGACGACGCGGTCGGCTGCGGCCTCGGGAATCGTCGGGTCGACTCCACGCTCGTTGCGCTTGCCTGCCTCGGAGGTCAGCTTGTGGCGACGTCCGGTGCGGAACATCGCGACCGGGTCCCAGGACGCGACCTCGACCAGGATCCGGGTGGTCGACGTCGAGATCTCGGTGGTCGCGCCGCCCATGACGCCACCGAGGCCGATCGGACCGGAATCGTCGACCACGACCAGATCCTCGGCCGCGAGGACCCGGTCGACATCGTCCAGGGTCCGCAGCCTCTCGCCCTCGGTCGCGCGGCGTACTCGGATCGGACCGCTCAGCTTGTCGGCGTCGTACCCGTGGATCGGGTGGCCCAGCTCGAGCATCACGTAGTTGGTGATGTCCACTGCCAGCGAGATCGGCCGCATCCCGGCGAGCTGGATCCGCCGAGCCATCCAGCGCGGGGTCGGTGCGGTCGGGTCGAATCCGGAGACCGTGCGGGCAACGAAGACCGGGCAGCCGCCAGGGTCGTCGACCACGATCGGGTGACCCTCGGCGTTCGGCTGCGGCACGCTGCGGATCGCCGGGTCGGTGAACGTCCCTCCCGTGCCCAGTGCGGCCTCGCGGGCCACTCCACGCAGTGAGAGCGCGTACGCCCGGTCGGGGTTGATCTCGAACTCGATGACGTCGTCGTCGAGGTGCAAGTACTCCCGCACCGAGTCGCCCGGCATCCCGGCATCCGCGGGGAGCACGATGATGCCTGCGCCGGGGTCGGTCAGGCCGAGCTCCGCCGCTGAACAGATCATCCCAGCAGAGAGGTGCCCGTAGGTCTTCCGCTCGGCGATCGCGAACCCGCCGGGCAGCACGGCACCCGGGAGCACCACGACGACAAGGTCCCCGAGAGCGAAGTTGTGCGCTCCGCAGACGATGCCCTGGGGCTCGCCGGTCCCGTTGGCGCTACCGACGTCGACGGTGCACCAATTGATGGTCTTTCCGTTCTTCTGCGGCTCGGGCTCCACCGTCAGGACCCGACCGACGACCAGCGGCCCGGTGATGTCGGCGCCGGGGTGCTCCAGCGACTCGAGCTTGAGGCCGAGCGCTGTCAGGCGCGCGGCGAGATCGGTCACGGCGACGTCGACCGGAAGGTCGACGTACTCGCGGATCCAGGACAAGGGTGCCTTCATCGGATCAGACCTCGGTTCCGAAAGCGCGGGAGAATCGGACGTCGCCCTCGAAGAAGGACCGCAGGTCCGCCACGCCGTGGCGGAACATCAGGGTGCGGTCGATACCCATCCCGAAGGCGAACCCGGTATAACGCTCGGGGTCGACTCCGCAGGCGACCAGGACGCGGGGGTTCACGACTCCACAGCCGCCCCACTCGATCCAACCCTCGCCGCGACAGGTCCGGCAGGCGCTCTGGCCGGCCTGGTCGGCGTCGTTGAGCCCGGTCCCCCGGCAGACGAAGCAGATCAGGTCGACCTCCGCGCTGGGCTCGGTGAAGGGGAAGTACGACGGCCGGAAGCGGGTGGTGATGCCCTCGCCGAAGACTGCCTGGGCGAAGTGGTCCAGGGAGCCCTTCAGATGAGCCATCGTGATGCCTTCGTCGACCACCAGGCCCTCGACCTGGTGGAACATCGGACTGTGGGTGGCGTCGTACTCGTCGGTGCGGAAGACCCGGCCCGGACAGACGACGTAGATCGGCGCCCCGGGAGCGACACCGCGGGTCAGCATGGTCCGCGCCTGGACCGGTGAGGTGTGCGTGCGCAGCACCACGTGGTTCTCCGGCGGCTCGGTCCAGAAGGTGTCCTGCATGGTGCGTGCCGGGTGGTCCGCCCCGAGGTTGAGCGCGTCGAAGTTCAACCACTCGGCCTCGACGAGGGGGCCTTCGGCCACCTCCCACCCCATCGCGACGAAGATGTCGGCAATCCGCTCGGACATGGTCGTGATCGGGTGCCGGGCGCCGGGCGGGATCCGGTCCCAGGGCAGCGTCACGTCCACGACCTCGGTAGCCAGCATCCGCTCCTCGGCCTCGGCCTCCAGGACCTCCTGGCGGGCGCCGAGTGCCTGGTTGACGGCTCCGCGGGCCTGCCCGAGGCGCATCCCGGCGTCTTTCTTGGCCGCGGGCGGCAGCGCGCCGATCTCGCGGTTGGCCAGACCCAGCGGTGAACGGTCGCCGGCGTGCTCGGTGCGGGCCTTCTTGAGTTCCTCGAGATCGGACGCCGCGGCGATGGCCAGCATGGCGGCATCGCGCATCGCGAAGACCTGCTCCTCCCCGAGCGGGGTCACCTGCACGGGGTCGTAGGAACTGTTGGGTCCGGACACGGCTGCCTCTCGTCGGTGGATCGCCGGAGCAGTCTATGAGACCGACCGCGCCGTTCTCGCCCGGGTTTGGGGCGGTCAGGGCCGGCGATCCTCGGCGGGCCAGTCGACGAGGATCCTGGCCCCGCCACCGGGGGCGTCCAGGATCCGCAGCTCTCCGCCGTGCACCCGGACCAGTCCGTTGACGATGTAGAGGCCCAAACCGGTGCCGCCGCGGGCCCCGTGCTTCCAGAACTTGGTGAACACCCGCGCCCGCAGGCCCTCGGGGATCCCCTCGCCCTGGTCGTCGACCGTGATCCGGCTCCCCAGCGGACCCGTACCGGTCGTCACGTTGACGACGCCCTCGCCGTGGCGGACCGCGTTGTCGACCAGGTTGGTAACCACCTGGACGAGCTTGTCCGGATCGGCGAACACCACGACCTTCGGCTCCTCGGCGGTGAGGGTGATCCTCCGGCTGGTACTGGCCCGGACCGACTCGACCACGCGCTCGATGATCGGCAGCGCGTCGATCTCGCGGCGGTAGAGCGGCAGCCGCCCGGTGTCGATGCGGGCCACGTCGAGCAGCTCGGTGATCAGCCGGGAAAGCCGCTCGGCGTCGGTAGCGACGGTGGTGAGCATCAGCTTCTTCTGGTCGTCGTTGAGCCGGTCCCACTTGCTCAGCAAGGTGGTCACGAAGCCCTTGACGCCGGTCAGCGGCGAGCGAAGCTCGTGGGCCACTGTCGCGACCAGGTCGGAGCGCTCCCGGTCCAGGCTCGCACGACCGCGGCCCGAGCGGATGACCAGGGCGATCCGCTCGATCGGCAGGTCAGGCGCCCCCCGTTCGATCCGGGTGGTGACCAGGACCTCCGAACCGTCCGGCAGCAGCCACGACTGCTCGGGAACGCCAGTACGGATCCCGAGGCCGTCGAAGGGACGGACCACCTCGTACCAGTCAGCGGCGTCCTGGTCCTGGAGCGTGAGCGCCTCGGCCAGTCGCGCGCCGGGCCGGGCCTGGTTGCCCAGCATCCGTTCCGCGGTCGCGTTGACCAGCAGGACCCGGCCCTGCGCATCAGCGATGACGACGCCGTCCGGCAGCGCGTCCCACAGGTCGCGCTCGTGCTGGTCCATCCGACGAACCTAGCGGTCCTCAGCCGGCGTAGCGCAGCATGAACAACGAGTTGGCGTCGATGTGACCTTCGGGATCCGGGACCGGGCGGGTGTCGTGCTCCGCAACGGTGTCCTCGAGACGGATCCGGTCGGGGAGCCGGGTGTAGTCAGGTGTCATCGCGGCGCTCCGAGCTGCGCAGACCGACGATCACCAGCAGCAGGCCGAGGGCCGCAGTCGCTGCTCCGGCGAACGCCCAGAACCGTACGTCCGTCATCGGACTGCCCTCGAGCCAGCCGAGACCTTGGGCCGTCCAGACCAGCCCCAGGAGCACGAGGACGAAACCGACCGGGGTCGTCCAGGAGGTCTTCATGCTTCTACGGTGCCACGCACCCGGGCAGAGGCATAGAGGCACACCGCGGCGGCCGTCGCGAGATTGAGGCTCTCGGCGCGTCCGAGGAGCGGGATCGAGACCCGGTGGTCGGCGGCGGCGGCCAGGTCGGCGGGCAGGCCCCAGGCCTCGTTCCCGAACAGCCAGGCGACCTTGCCCCCGAGAAGCTCGTCGGCACCGAAGAGGTCGACCTCCCCCGCCCCGTCGGCAGCCAGGACCCGGTAACCGGCTGCCCGCGCCGTGCTGATCGCGTCGAGAACGCTGACCCCGGTGGCCAGCGGGACGTGGAACAGGGAGCCGACCGTGGCACGGACCGTCTTGTCGTTGTAGGCATCGACACTGGTGCCGGCCAGCACGACGGTGCCCGCCCCGGCGGCGTCAGCCGTGCGGATGATCGTGCCGGCGTTGCCCGGGTCCCGAACGTCGGCACAGATCACCACGACCTCGCCCTGCAGGACCGTCTCGAGGGGGCGATCGACGAACCGGCAGACAGCCACGATCCCCTGAGGGGCCTGGGCTCCGCATAGCGAGGCGACCGCGTCGTCGCTCGTCAGCTGCCAGGGCAGATCGGACGCCT
Source organism: Marmoricola sp. (assembly GCA_046598855.1). GTDB lineage: Bacteria > Actinomycetota > Actinomycetes > Propionibacteriales > Nocardioidaceae > Marmoricola. The sequence goes on from JBKJHX010000028.1 coordinate 20,617, forward strand.
CGACCAACTTGCGCAACGGACCGTTCTGAGCTGTTGCATCCCGGGTCGCGAAGACCTCGACGACACAGCCAGGCCGGGCGAGCGCCTCGGTGAGCGCTTTGCTCCCCTCGGCGAGGAAGAGCCGGACCTCGGCCCGGGACGTGCGACGGGCGAGCTTCCGCGCCGCCTTCACCCGCCCGCTGCTGCTGGTGAGCAGAGTGGAGTCGGGGGAACCAGTCGGAGAGCTCGCCACGTCGGGGTCCTGACCTGTGGCACCACCGGCACCGGGCCGGTGGTGCGCCATCGTCAGCTCAGGCGCTGACCGGGGCGTTGACGTCCTCGGGCAGGGCAGCCTTCGCCAGGTCGACGAGCGCGATGAAAGCCGGGGCGTCGTTGACGGCCAGGTCGGCGATGATCTTGCGGTCGACCTCGACACCCGCGGCCTTGAGGCCCTGGATGAAGCGGTTGTAGGTCAGGCCCTGCTCACGTACACCGGCGTTGATGCGCTGGATCCACAACCTGCGGAAATCGCCCTTGCGCTTGCGGCGGTCGTTGTAGCTGTAGACGAGGGAGTGGGTGACCTGCTCCTTCGCCTTGCGGTACAGGCGCGAACGCTGTCCCCGGTAGCCGGAGGCGCGCTCGAGGATTACCCGGCGCTTCTTCTGGGCGTTTACCGCCCGCTTGACGCGTGCCATCTTGTGTTACTCCTAGAGATTGAAGGGAGCGCTGAGCCGATTACAGGCCGAGCAGCTTCTTGGCTCGGGGGACGTCGGCCTTGGCGACCTCGGTCGTGCCGGACAGGCGGCGCTTCACGTTGGAGGACTGCTTCTCCAGGTTGTGGCGCAGGCCAGCCTTCTGGCGGCGAATCTTGCCCGTTCCGGTCACTCGGAAGCGCTTGCTGGCTCCGGAGTGCGTCTTGTTCTTCGGCATCTGTGTTTCCTTCTCTCAGGCTTCGATCTCGGGATCGAGGTTCTCGGAACGCTTGCGTTCTTTCTTCTGCGCGGCGGGGCCGGTGTGCGAAGCCTTGATCTCGGCCTCGAACTCGGCCTTCTCGGCTACGAGTTCAGCGGCACGTTCGACCTTCTCGGCCTTCACCTCGGCCTTGGCCTCGGCCTTCTTCTTGTGCGGGCCGATCACCATCGTCATGTTGCGGCCGTCTTGCTTCGGCGAGGACTCCACGAAGCCCAGCTCGGTGACTTCCTCGGCCAGCTTCTGCAGCAACCGGAACCCGAGCTCGGGGCGGTGCTGCTCGCGGCCGCGGAACATGATCGTGATCTTGACCTTGTCGCCCTGGCGAAGGAACCGCACGACGTGACCCTTCTTGGTCTCGTAGTCGTGCGCGTCGATTTTCGGCCGGAGCTTCATCTCCTTGATGACTACGTTCGTCTGGTTGCGACGAGCTTCACGGGCCTTCTGGGCGTTCTCGTACTTGAACTTCCCGTAGTCCATGAGCTTGCAGACCGGGGGCCGGCCCTGGGGTGCGATCTCGACGAGGTCGAGGTCTGCTTCCTGGGCAAGCTTGAGAGCCTGATCGGTCGACACGATGCCGACGGTCTCGCCGTTGGGTCCAACAAGACGGACCTCGGGTACCCGGATCCGCTCGTTGATGCGTAGCTCAGTGCTGATGTGTCCTCCTGGGTCGTATTACCTGGTCGACCGCACGGTGAGGGCCCTAGAACTGCGAAAGGCTCCCGTGTCGACGCACGGAAGCCTCTGGGACAGTGCCTGCGGCGCAAGCGCCACCACCACTGGACCTGACCCGACGACCTGGACTCGGTGGAACTGAGCGGCCGGTGCGGGTGGGAGGAGGCCTCCACTTGTCGGATCGAGCGCCGGAGCGTCCGATCGGTCGTTCACCAGGGTACAGGTCGGACGCCTGCAGGTCACATCGGGCGCGGCCAGCGCTCAGACCGGCTGGCCCCAGCCCCAACCGCCGTCGACCCGCACCAGCAGCAGCCCCTCGGCCACCGACCGGAGCTCGACACCTTCGACGGCATAGGTCACGGGGCCGGCCAGATCCACCAGCAACGCGTCCGCGCCGTCCTGGATCGCCGACGTCGCGGCCTTCCTGAGGGTGACCGCGACCGGGCGGGCTTCGGGGTTCCAGCGGGTCAGGGCATCGTGGGAGGTGAAGCAGAGCAGCGCCGTCCGGCCGTCGCGACCGGTGAGCAGCACCGTCGCCATGTCGCTGGTCTTGTCGTGCGCGAGACCCAGCTCGTCGTACTCGACCTCGCCAAGCACCGCGAGCACCGGGACCAGGACCCGGCTGTCCTGGAGCACAGCAAGGGTCGCTGCCCCAGCGCCCTGCGGGTCGGCTCCGTACGCCGCCAGCGCCGCGGTCACGACCTCGGCTGCGGAACCGTCGTCGTCGGCGAATCCTGGGTCCGGGATCACCCGCTGCATCTCCACGGGCAACATCATCCCAAACTCCCGCCGGCCTCCGTAGGCTGGCGCCCGTGAACGATCTCCTGGGCGCCGCCGCCCGCGATGACCTCGCCGTCCGTCTCTCGAGGGCCGTCGACGCCCTGGAGGACCCGGCGACCCCGATGGTGGTGGTCGACCTCGACGCGTTCGACGCCAACGCCGAGGACCTGCTGCGTCGCGCCGGCGGGCTGCCGATTCGGGTCGCCTCGAAGTCCTTGCGGGTTCCGGCGCTCCTGACCCGGGCGCTGGCGCGTCCCGGTTTCGCCGGTGTCCTGGGCTACTCGCTGCGCGAAGGCCTCTGGTTGGTCGAGCACGGGGTCACCGACGACGTGGTCCTGGCCTACCCCACGACCGACCGCGGTGGACTCCGCCGTCTGCTCGCTGATCCGGGCGCCCGTTCGGCGATCACGCTGATGGTCGACAACGCCGCGCACCTGGACCTCGTCGACGCCTGCCGCACCTCGAGCGAGGTCGTACCAGTCCGGGTGGCGCTCGATATCGACGCCGGGTTCCGGCTAGGTCGCTCGCACGTAGGCCCCAAGCGGTCTCCCCTGCACGACCCGTCCGAGGTGATCGCGTTCGCCCGGACGGTCCTGGAACGTCCTGGTTTCGACCTGGTCGGCGTGATGACCTACGAGGGCCAAGTCGCCGGAGTCCAGGACGACGTCCCGGGACAGCGGGCCAGGTCGCTGGTCGTACGGCGCCTGAAGTCCGTCTCGATGACCCAGCTGGCCGAACGCCGCAACCAGATCTCCACCTCGTTGGCCGAGCTGGTCGAGCTCGAGTTCTGGAACGGCGGCGGCTCGGGGAGCATCGAGGCCACCGCCGCCGACCGCGCCGTCACCGAGGTCGCGGCGGGATCAGGCCTCCTGGTGCCGACCTTGTTCGACCACTACCAGAGCTTCCGGCCACGACCGGCCGCGTTCTACGGCGTCCCGGTGCTGCGCCGGCCGACCGAGACCATGGTGACGGTCGGGGGCGGCGGCTTCATCGCCAGCGGTCCGGCCGGCAACGACCGGGCACCGACCCCGTGGGCCCCTGCCGGCCTGCACCTGACCGGGCTCGAGGGTGCCGGTGAGGTCCAGTCCCCTCTGACCGGCCCGGGCACTGCCGGTTTAGAGATCGGCGACTGGGTCTGGTTCCGGCACGCGAAGTCCGGCGAGCTGGCCGAGCACGCCAACGTGGTGCACCTGATCGCAGGCGACAGCGTCATCGAGACGGTGCCGTCGTACCGAGGTCACGGCTGCGCGTGGTGAACGGACAAGAAGTCCTGGACCTGGTCCTCGCCCAGGAGCCGGCACTCGGCCCGAACCGCCTGCTCTGCATCGACGGCCCCGCAGGATCGGGGAAGAGCACCCTGGCGACGGAGGTGGCTGCGCTGGGCGACGCGTCCGTCGTCCGGATGGACGACCTCTACCCGGGGTGGTCCGGGATCTTCGCCGTCGAGACCACGGTCCTGGCTCTGCTGGAGCCGCTGAGCCACGGGTCCGCCGGCACCTACCACCGCTACGACTGGCAGCGTCACGAGTACGCCGAGGAGCACACCGTCGAGCCTGCACCGCTGCTGGTACTCGAGGGGGTCGGGTCCGGGCGGCGCTCGTGGGCGGGCTGGACCAGCGGCCTGGTCTGGATCGAGACCGACGACGAAACCCGGTTGGCGCGCGGTCTGGCCCGTGACGGCAAAGAGTTCCGAGCCCAGTGGCTGGCATGGATGCTCGACGAGCAACGGCTCTTCGCTGCCGAGCGGACCCGCGAACGCGCAGACCTGGTGATCAGGACCTGATCATCCGCCTGGACCACGCCCGGCCTGAGGGTGTCAGTCGTTGCGCTGGACCGGGGTGTTCTCCGCGACCAGGCGGCGCAGGTCCTTCACCGCCCGCTGAGCGCGAGCACCGTCGGAGGCCTGGATCGCCACCGCCGAGATCGAAGTCCCGTCGGAGAGGTCGAGCCCGGCCCAGGGCGCACCACGGCGCAGGTTGACCGCGAGCACCTGGGACCAGGCGAGGTCACGGCGCTTGTAACCGTTCACGACGGTTACGCCACGCTCGTGGACGCTGACCCGGGACCGCATCAGGGCGAACCAGACCGCCAGCGCGATCAAGCCCAGAAAGACCAGGGTCGACTTCTGGAACACCGTGAACCTGGCGCGCACGTCCGGCCCAAAGGCGACCCACACGGTCAGGACCAGCGCCAGCAGCATCAGTCCGAGCACCGTGCCCATCAACCTAGCCCCGAAGGGGCGCCAGGTGTGCGGCAGGCCGGCCGGTTCGTCGATCACAGCGTCACAGGCGGCAGGCGTGGATGTCGGTAAGCAGGATCGCTCGCGCACCGATCTCGTACAGGTCGTCCATCAACTGCTGGGCCCCGGCACTCGGAACCATCGAACGCACGGCCACCCAGCCTTCGCGATGCAGCGGCGAAACCGTCGGCGACTCCAGCCCGGGGGTCAGCGCGACGGCCTCCTCGACCCGGTCGGCCGGGATGTCGTAGTCCATCATCAGGTACGAGCGAGCCACCAGGACGCCGTCCAGGCGCCGCTTGAAGATCTCAAATCCCTCCGGCTCCGCTGCACCGTCCCGGGTGATCAGCACCGCCTCGGACTCCATGATCACCTCGCCGATGACCTCCAGACCGGCCTGTTTGAGCGTGCTGCCGGTCTCGACTACGTCGGCGATCACGTCGGCGACACCGAGCTGGATGCTGGTCTCGACGGCGCCGTCCAGGCGGACGACCGAGGCCTCGATGCCCTGCTCGTTCAGGTAGCGCTCCACGACACCGACGTACGACGTCGCGATCCGTTTGCCGGCCAGCTCGGCGAGTGATCCGAGGACCCCCGGACGCGCGGCGAACCGGAACTTGGACCGACCGAAACCGAGTGCCCGCACCTCGTCGGCGTGGGCTCCGGAGTCCAGCAGCAGGTCCCGGCCGGTGATACCGATGTCGAGGGTGCCCTCGCCGACGTACAGGGCAATGTCACGGGGCCGGAGGTAGAAGAACTCGACGCCGTTGGCGGTGTCGAGCAGCGAGAGCTCCTTGGAGTCCGAGCGCTGGCGGTAGCCCGCTTCCCGGAGGATCTCCGAGGCCGCGGTGGAGAGGGCGCCCTTGTTGGGCAGGGCGATCCGGAGCAGCGGCACTCCGTTGGCCGACCCGTTGGCCGGGTCTGTCGAAACCGTCATCAGATGTCCTAGAGGTGTGCGTAGACGTCGTCGAGCGAGATTCCGGCGGCGAGCATGAGCACCTGCGCGTGGTACAGCAGCTGGCTGATCTCCTCGGCCGCCCGCTCATGACCTTCGTGCTCCGCGGCCATCCAGGACTCGGCGGCCTCCTCGACCAGCTTCTTGCCGATCGCGTGCACGCCTGCATCCAGCGCTGCCACGGTGCCGGAGCCTTCAGGGCGGGTCTCAGCCTTCTCACTGAGCTCGGCCCACAACTCCTCGAACGTCTTCACGGGCATCAGCCTAGCGATCCGGCGGTACCCATTTTCCCCGGCACTCAGTTCCCGAGATGTTCGCGGCGGCGGATCTTGCGCAGCGTCACGGCCGTGTGCAACGCCGCGCTGGTCGCCTCGTAGCCCTTGTCCTCCTTCGAACCCTCCAGGCCGGCCCGGTCGAGCGCCTGCTCCTCGTCGTCACAGGTCAGCAGGCCGAAGCCGATCGGGACGCCGTGGTCCAGAGCGACCCGGCTAAGCCCGTCGGTGGCGGCGTTGGAGACGAACTCGAAGTGCGGGGTGCCGCCGCGGATGATCACGCCGAGGGCGATCACGGCGTCGAACCCCTGGCGGGCGAGCGCGTCGGCGACGACCGGGAGCTCGAAGGAGCCCGAGACCCGGACCACCACCGGCGGGTCGACCTGGTGCCGCTTCAGCGCATCCAGGGTGCTCTCCAGCAGGCCGTTCATCACCTTCTCGTGCCAGCTGGCCGCGACCACGGCGACCCGCAGGTCGTGGCAGTCGAAAGGCTGGTCGGTCGGGGTGCCCTCGCCGCTCATGGGGTGACTCCTTCCGGCTCGACCGTTTCCTCGGGTCCGGAGGCGGTGCCACCGGACGGGGCGAGGTCGGGCAGGTCGTGACCCATCCGGTCCCGCTTGGTGCGAAGGTAGGCGATGTTGTGCCCGTTGGGACGCGGGGTCAGGCCGACCTGCTCGGTCACCGGGATCCCGTACGACGCCAGGCTCGCGGTCTTGTCCGGGTTGTTGGTCAGGAGCCGGACCGAGGAGACGCCCAGATCCCGCAGGATCTGGGTCGCTGCGCCGTAGTGCCGGGCATCCGCCGGCAGGCCCAGGTCGAGGTTGGCGTCCACCGTGTCGCGACCGCCGTCCTGGAGCTGGTAGGCCTGCAGCTTGGCCAGCAGACCGATCCCCCGGCCCTCGTGGCCACGGAGGTAGATCACAACCCCGCGTCCCTGCTTCGCGATCCGCTCGAGCGCTTCGTCGAGCTGGGGTCCGCAGTCGCAGCGCGAGGACCCGAAGACGTCGCCGGTCAGGCACTCGCTGTGCACCCGGGCCAGGACCGGGTCCCCGGTGCGCAGATCCGCGGGATCGCCGAACACCAGCGCGATGTGCTCGGAGCTGTCCACGGTGATCCGGTACCCGAACGCGGTGAAATCACCATGACTGGTCGGGAGTCGGGTCTCGGCGACCCGTTTCACGTGCGTCTCGGTACGGCGCCGGTAGTGCACCATCTGCTCGATCGAGATCATTTTCAGGCCGTGCTCGTCGGCGAACGCGCGCAGCTCGGGTCCGCGCTTCATGGTGCCGTCGTCGTTGACCACCTCGACCAGTACGCCGGCCGGGGTCAGACCGGCCATCATCGCTAGGTCGACGGCTGCCTCGGTGTGGCCCCGGCGCACCAGGACACCGCCCTCGCGGTAGCGCAGCGGGAAGACGTGGCCCGGGCGGGTGATCTCCCACGGTTCGGTCGCGGAGTCAGCCAGCACCCGGGCTGTGTGCGCCCGGTCCGCGGCGGAGATGCCGGTACTGACGCCGTCGCGGGCATCGACCGAGATCGTGTACGCCGTCCGGAGCTTGTCCTTGTTGTGCGGGGTCATCAACGGGATCTCGAGCCGGTCGAGCATGTCTGCCGGCATCGGCACGCAGATGACTCCCGAGGAGTGCCGGATAGTGAAGGCCATCAGCTCCGGGGTCGCCTTCGCGGCCGCGAAGATGATGTCGCCCTCGTTCTCCCGGTCCTCGTCGTCGACCACGACGACCGCCTTGCCCGCGGCGATGTCGGCGATCGCGTTCTCGACGGGGTCCAGGCGGATGCCCTCGTGCTGGGGTGCGTGCACGCCCAGATCCAGGTCCGGGTTGGTCGGATCGATCATCGGTTGCTCACCATCTTCTCGACGTACTTCGCGATCACGTCAACCTCCAGGTTGACCGGGTCGCCGGGTTGCTTGATGCCCAACGTGGTGCGGGCGAGGGTTTCGGGGATCAGGGACACGGTGAAGGACGACTCCTCCTCCTGGGGGTCCGTGACCTCGGCGACGGTGAGACTGATCCCGTCGACGGTGATCGAACCCTTGTCGACCAGGTACCGGTTCAGCTCGGCCGGGAGCGAGATCCGCACCAGCTCCCAGTGCTCACTCGGGGTGCGGGAGAGGATCTCGCCGGACCCGTCGACGTGCCCCTGGACGATGTGTCCACCGAGCCGGGTCGCCGGGGTGACCGCACGCTCGAGGTTGACCCGGGTGCCGACCCGCAGCGCACCCAGCGAGGTGTTCGCCAGCGTCTGCAGCATCACGTCGGCGGTGAAGGTGTCCTTCTTGGTGGTCACCACGGTCAGGCAGACCCCGTTGACGGCGATCGAGTCGCCAGGGCGGGCGTCGCTGACGACTTCCGGCCCCGTGATCGAGAGCCGCACGGCCTCGTGCAACGGCTCGATGTGAGCCACCTGGCCCAGCTCCTCAACGATTCCGGTGAACATCTCAGACCTTCTCTGCGGGTGGGCGGCGCGGGCTTCCGGTGACGCGGATGTCGTGGCCCAGGACGCTGACATCCTCGACCACGAGGTCCAGCGCTCCGTGGATCGATTCGATTCCCAAGTCGGCGACGGCGGGACGCCCGGAGCCGAGCAGCTTGGGCGCGAGGTACGCAACGATCTCCTCGACGCACCCCGCTGCGAGGAACGCCGCAGCCACGGTGGGCCCGCCTTCCAGGAACAGGTGCTGCTTGCCGCGGGCGTGCAGGTCGGACAGGACCTGGCCGACGTCGCGGGTACGTAGGTGGACCGTCTCGGCGGCAGCATCGAAGACTCGCGCGGTCTGCGGGACGTCGCGGTCGCCCATCACCACGCGCAACGGCTGCAGGTCCCGGGCGACCGCCTGCCCGACGGCATCGCGCACCGTGAGCTCGGGGTCGTCGCGCAGCACGGTCCCGGTGCCGACCAGGATCGCGTCGCAGGTAGCCCGGAGCCGGTGCACGTCGCGCCGGGCCTCCTCGCCGGTGATCCACCTGCTGGTCCCGTCGGCAGCGGCGCTGCGTCCGTCGAGGGTCGCGGCGAACTTCCAGGTCACGAACGGACGAGCGTGCTCCACGCCGAAGGTCCAGGCCCGGTTGATCGAGCGGGACTCCTTCTCGAGCAGGCCGGCCTCGACCTCGATGCCCGCGGCCCGCAGGGAGGCGGTCCCCCCGGTAGCGATTGGGTTCGGGTCGGGCTGAGCGAAGACCACCCGGACCACACCGGCCTCGATCAGCGCCCGGGAGCACGGACCTGTCCGGCCAGTGTGGTTGCACGGCTCCAAGGTGACCACTGCGGTCGCGCCGTGGGTAGCTGCGCCCGCCTCGGCGAGGGCAGCTGCCTCGGCGTGCGGCGTACCGGCGCCGCGGTGGAAGCCGGCAGCGATCTCGGTGCCGTCGGGGGCGAGCAGGATGCACCCGACCCGCGGGTTCGGTCCGAGCGCGACGCCGGGGGTGGTGGCCAGGTCCAGGGCGCGGCGCATCGCGCCTTCCAGCACGTCGTCGCTGATCGTCATCGCACCGCTCCTCTCGTATCCGGCTCGCGGACTCAGAGAGGGGTGCTGGGAAAATGCGCACAGGTCGCGTGCCCGGAACGTCTGACGACGTCCTGGTCGGACCCAGCGTGCCTCTTCCCATCCGGACTTTCACCGTCGGTCCAGGAGTTTCACCTGGTCAACCGATCGCTGGCTGCGAACGGGTCGCGGACTTTAACCGCCGGCTCGGACTTTCACCGATCCCAGAGCACGCGAGTTTTCACTCGTGACCGAAATCCTGCCACACCCGGGACCGATGTGGCGCGGGTGTTCGCTGTGAGGACGCTTACACCCCGGGACGAGGCGAGCCGATCAGCGGGTGGTGGCGCGAGCCTTCAGGTCACGGACCATCGCATCAGGGTCCGCGGCGGAGAAGACGGCAGAGCCCGCGACGAAGACGTCGGCTCCGGCCTCGGCGCAGCGCTCGATCGTGTCCAGGGAGACTCCCCCGTCGACCTGCAGCCAGACCTCCAGGCCCGCCGCCGAGATGAGCTCGCGGGCGCGCCGGATCTTGGGGAGGCAGAGGTCCAGGAACTTCTGGCCGCCGAACCCTGGCTCGACGGTCATGATCAGCAACATGTCGAGCTCACCGAGCAGGTCGGCGTACTGGTCGATGCCGGTGGCGGGCTTCAACGCCATCGAGGCCCGGGCTCCCTTGGCGCGCAGCTCGCGGGCCAGCCGGACCGGCGCGGCTGCGGCTTCGGCGTGGAAGGTCACCGAGCCGGCTCCGGCTTCGGCGTAGGCCGGGGCCCAGCGGTCCGGGTCGGCGATCATCAGGTGTGCGTCCAGGGGGAGGTCGGTGGCCTTGGCCAACGACTCGAAGACCGGGATCCCCAAGGTGAGGTTCGGGACGAAGTGGTTGTCCATCACGTCGACGTGGATCCAGTCGGAACTGGGGATGCGGGCGACCTCGTCGGCTAGGCGCGACAGGTCGGCATTCAGGATGCTCGGCGTGATCTGGATTCCCATGACGGGCAAAGCGTAGTGGGAATCCTTAGCTGCGTCGGAGCAAGGCCATGAACATGGCGTCCGTGCCGTGCCGATGCGGCCACAACTGGACGGCTCCGGGCAGGTGCACGCACTCCGCGTCGACGACGTCCCCCACCAGGTCCAGGGCCGACTCCAGCCCAGCGTCGGGACGGCGCGCAAGAACCTCGGTGACGACGCCCGCGGTCTCGGCCACCACCGGCGAGCAGGTCGCGTAGAGCACCACGCCTCCCGGACGCACCGCCGTGAGTGCCGCGTCCAGCAAGTCGATCTGCAGGCCGACGAGATCCTCGACGTCGCCGACCGTGCGCCGCCAACGGCTATCCGGGCGCCGGCGGAGCGCACCGAGCCCGCTGCAGGGAGCGTCGACGAGGACCCGGTCGAAGGAGCTCTGCGGCCACGCCGGTCGGGTCCCGTCGGCGGTGATCACACCCAGGAGCCCGGCGGAGACTGCGCGCGTGCCCTGGGCGACCAGGTGTGCGCGATGGGGCTGGCGCTCGTTGGCGACCAGTCCTGCGCCACGCTGGGCTGCGATCGCGGCCAGCAGGGCCGCCTTGCCACCAGGGCCGGCGCAGACGTCCAGCCAGCGCTGGTCACGTCCGTCCAGTTCAGCCCTGGTCAGGACCAGTGCGACCAGCTGTGACCCCGCATCCTGGACCCCGGCCCGGCCCTCGCGGACCGCCTGGAGCGCGCCGGGATCGCCACTCTCCAGCTCCACGGCGTAAGGCGAGAGGTCCAGCAGGGTGCCGCCCAGCTCGGCGCGTTCGGCGACCCCGGGTCGGGCCACCAGGACGACGGCAGGCCGGGCGTTGTCGGCGGCCAGCAAGTCGTCGACCTCTTGGGGCCGTCCCAGCGCCTCGGTCAGCGCGTCGACGATCCAGGTCGGGTGCGAGGTCCGCGCGGCCGGCGAGCGGCCTTCCAACCAGGAGGCGAGGTCTTGGGCTGAGACCTTGCGCAGTACCGCGTTGACCAGACCGGCCGGCTTGTGGCCGATCTGCTCCTTGACCAGATCCACGGTCGTCGCCACCGCAGCGTGGGTGGGGACCCGCATCGAGAGCAGCTGGTGGACGCCAAGGCGGAGAGCGTCGCGGACGGGGTCCTGCAGGGGACCCTTCACCAACCTGTCCAGGATGTCGTCGTAGGAGCCCTGCAGGCGCAGCGTCCCCCCGACGAGCTCGGTGGCCAGCGCGGCGTCGCGGCCGCCGAGACCGTGCTCGCGCAGCAGCCGGGAGAGCTCCAGGTTGGCGTACGCGTCCTTCTCCCCTACTGCCCGCAGCACCTCGAAGGCGACTAAGCGGGCGGGATCAGTCCTCGCCACGGCCGGCGTCGCTGAGGAAGTCTTTGGCCAGTCGCTTCGGCGCCATCCGGAGCCAGGCCTCGGTGATGACCTCGGCGAGCTCGTCCCGGGTGATCTCGTTCAGCCGGGAGGCCTGGACCAGGACCGCGTTGAAGTTCCGGAAGTGGTCGATGGTGAAGAACGGCGTCCGCGGGTCGTCGACGAGCGCCTGTTTGTCGGCGTCGTCCGCGGTCATGATCACGATCAGGTCGTCGTACTGCTCCCCGGTCTCCGGATCGACTGCGTCCTTGCGCGGTGCGCGGTAGAGCAGGAAACCCTTGCCGTTGCCGCCGCGCGGAACCTTCCAGGTGGGGCGGTCACCCCAGGAGGTGCCAAGTTCGGTGTCCGGTAGGCCGGTGGCGATCGCCTCGACGTCGTTGGCGGATGCCGGACGGTCGCCGCGTGCGGGTCCGCGGGTGGCGGCCATCATTCCCCCAGCACCGGGGCGTCACCGAAGTGGGTGCCGCGGGCCCAGTCGGCCGCCGGCATCTGCTTCTTTCCGAACGCCTTGACCTCGCCGAGCCGGACCGGGTCGGTCGCTGTGCCGACGTACACCGCGTTCTTGGTGACATCGAGTCGTCCGGGTGCCAGCGCCTGGCGCTCGGCCGGGAACGCGCCCATCGTCACCGGGCCGATCTTCATCCGCTCGCCTTCGAAGGTCGTCCAGGCACCGGGGCCCGGCGTGCACGCCCGGACCCGGCGGTCAATCGCCAGGGCGGGATCATCCCAGTCGATCCGGGCGTGCTCGACCAGGATCTTCGGGGCGAAGGTGACGCCGTCGACCGGTTGCTCCCGAGCCTCGACGGCCCCGTCCTCAATCCCGTCGAGCGTGGCGACGAGCAGGCCAGCACCCCCCTGCGCGAGCTTGGCGAGCAGCGTGCCGGCGGTGTCGTCGGCATGGATCAGCTGGGTCATCAGTCCGAAGGTCGGGCCCGCATCTAGTTCCTCGACGATCCGGAAGGTGGTGGCACCGGTGACCTCGTCGCCCGCGAAGAGCGCGTGCTGGACCGGGGCCGCGCCGCGCCAGTGCGGGAGCACGGAGAAGTGCAGGTTCACCCAGCCGTGCACCGGGATGTCCAGGGCGGACCGGGGCAGCAGCGCACCGTATGCGACCACCGGGCAGCAGTCCGGCTCCAGCGCCCGCAGGGCGTCCTGGAACCCGGGATCGCGCGGGTGGCCGGGCGCCAGGATCGGTACCCCGAGCTGCTCGGCCAGGTCGGCCACCGGGGAGGCGACCAGCTTGCGCCCGCGGCCGGCCGGGGCGTCGGGGCGGGTGATCACGCCGACCAACTCGTGCCGGCTGTCAGCGATCGCCTGCAGAGCCGGGAGCGCAGGCTCAGGGGTACCTGCGAAGACCAGGCGCATCAGATGCCGAGCCCGTTGGTGCCGTGCGGCGAGATCCGGACCTGGGTGTCGGCGCCGAACCAGTCGGACTCGCGGATCGCCCTCATCGCCTCCCGGCGCGCCTCGCGGTCGAGCCGGTCGAGGAACAGGATGCCGTCGAGGTGGTCGGTCTCGTGTTGGATCGCGCGGGCCAGCAGTTCGGATCCCTCGACCATCACCGGCTCGCCGTGCAGGTCGAATCCGGTAGCCACTACCGACATCGCCCGGACGCAGTCGATCGAGAGGCCGGGCAGCGAAAGGCAGCCCTCCGCCCCGTCCTGGGTGTCGGCCGAGAGGGTGAGCCTGGGGTTGATCAGGTGCCCCACCTCGCCGTGCACGTGCCAAGTGAAGACCCGGAGGCCGACGCCGATCTGGGGAGCCGCCAGACCGGCCCCGGGTGCCTCGAGCATGGTGTCGGTCAGATCGGCGACGAGGTTGCGGATCTCGCGGTCGAAATCGGTGACCTCGACGGCGGCGGTGCGGAGCACCGGGTCGCCGAACAACCGGATGGGCCTGACGGACACGCGTTTTCTCCTCGTGGTGGGACCGGGCAAGTCTAGGGGTGAGGAGGCAGCCTCGAGGCGTCAGGCGTGGTGCTCTGAAAGGCGGAGGAGCGAGGCGACCTTCGATCGGAGCGGGCCGTCGACCGACGACAACGCTGCAAGGTGCCGCGCTTGACGTCTCGAGTCAGCCGAGGGTGACAGGATCGACCTCAATCCGCAGGTGCGGTTCCTTGCGCGCCGAACGCTGCGCTTGCAGGGCGACCAGCGCCTCCGAGAGCCGCGATCCCGCGGTCCGAGGTACCCGCACGACGTAGCGGTCCTCGTCGGGTGCCTCCGCGCTCGGGACCGGGCCGAGGACCTCCGCGCCTTGAGGCAGCACCAGCGCCTCCAGGGCGGCCTCGAGGAGGTCCGCTGGCCCGGTCACCGTCGCCACCCGGGACGCGGGCGGCAGGTGCGCCCCTTGGCGCTCGGTGATCTCGCGCTGGGCGAACCCGGCCGGGTCCCAGCGGACGAGCGCCTGGAGTACCGGGCGGCCCGGGTCGCCGACCGCCACCACCCGTCCGGTTCGACCGCCGGGCGAGCCGACGAGGGCGGCTGCGTTCAACCACCGTCGCAGCGCCTCCTCCTGCGCACGCAGGTCGGAGCGGGCAAGCAGCAACCAGGTGTCGAGCAACACCACCGCCGCGTAACCACCCTCGACCGTCGGTTCCGCACCCGGTGTCGCCACCACGATCGCCGGCTGCGGTCGGACCGCGACGAGCACCCGGTCCCCCGACGAGGTCTGCACCGGGACCGAGGGGAACGCCCGGCCGAGCTCCTCGGCAGTACGCAGGTCACCGAGCACCGGCGCCCGCAGGCCGCGCCCGCCGCACTCCGGGCAGGACCAGCCGACAGCAGCCGTCCCACACCAGGTGCAGGTCGGCGGCGACTGGGGCCCGAGGATCCGCAGCGGGCCGTGACAGGACGTACACGCGGCCGGGGTGCGACAGGTCTCGCAGGCCAACCGGGTGGCGTACCCCGAGCGCGGGGTCTGCACCAGGACGGGACCCAGCGCCAACGCGCCGCGCAGGACCTCGAATACCTCGTGCGGCAACCGGCTCGTTCGCGCCCCAGGATCCCGGGCGAGGTCGACGTCGGAACCGCCGGTGATGCTCGCGGTGACCCGGTCGCGGAGCGCCGTCCGCGGCAAGACGACCTCGGTGGCCCAGCCACTGCGGACCAGGTACTCCGCCTCGACACTGCGGGCGTGCGCGGCGAGCAGGACCGCGCAGCCGCTGCGCTGGGCGCGGATCAGCAGCACCTCACGGGTGTGCGGGTACGGCGCCCTGGGCTCGGCGTACAGGTCGTCTCCGTCGTCCCAGATCGCCACCAGCCCCAGCTCGTGCACCGGCGCGAAGGCTGCGGCCCGGGTCCCGATCACGATGCGAGCTGCGCCCCGGGCGACAGCCAGGAACGCCTGGTAGCGCTTGGCCGGACCGGAGTCGGCGGTCAGGACGACGTGGCGGCCCTCCCCGAGCCTCGCGGTCAGGACCGTGTCCAGGCGAGTCACGTCGCGGACGTCGGGAAGGCAGACCAGTGCGCCTCTCCCGGAGACCGCGGTCGCGATCACGGCCTCCGCGAGCAGGCCGAAGGCGTCGTCTCCCGGTCCGACCGTCCACACCGCACGGGGGCTCTCGCCCGCGGCAAGCCCGTCCAAGGTCTCCGGGCCGTGCTGGTAGGCCCGCCAGTGCTCGGGGGAACGGGCCGCGCCGAGCTCTGCGGCCGGCGTACTGGCGAGTTTTTCGGTCCTCGCGTGCCGGGCCGGGACCGCCAGTCGCAGCACGTCTGAACGGGTGCCCGCGTACCGGGCGGCAACCTCACCGACGACAGCCGCGATCTCCGAGGAGAGCACCGGCTCCGGGCTCACCACCCGGCGCAGATAGGCAAGCCGACCGGTGTGCTCGGTCTCCGCGACGCGGGCCACGACGTACGCATCGACGTCCTGGCCGGCGAACCGCACTTTCACCCGGCTCCCGGGGACGGCCGTGGTGGCCATCGTCACCGGAACCAGGTAGTCGAACGGACGGTCGAGGTGGGCCAGCGGGAGGTCCACCAGGACCTGGGCGATCGGGTCGACCTCGGCGCGGGCCTGCGGCTTCTTCTCCGCAGGGGGTGCGGCCTTCCGGGCCTGCGCACGGACGATCCCGGGCAGCGAGAGCTGCTCGTTGCCCTCGCCCTCCCCGGCCGGTCCAGCGGTCATGGGTCAATCCAACCAGTGCCGTCCGACGACCGCTTCACGCAGGGACCCCTCCTGTCCTCTGTCGAGGTCAGGAGGGGTCCCGGTGCATGCAATGCCGAGCCGGCGGAGGGAGGCGGCCTGGGAGCGGGCCGTCAAGCGAGGATGACGCAGGCAGTGTTCGTGCCGGGTCCCTCCTGGATCGATCAGACGCCGGCAACCTTCTTCAGCGCATCGGCGCGGTCGGTGCGCTCCCAGTAGAACTCGGGAAGCTCGCGACCGAAGTGACCGTAGGCAGCGGTCTTTGCGTAGATCGGGCGCTTCAGGTCCAGGTCGCGCACGATGGCGGCCGGACGCAGGTCGAAGACCTCGAGAACAGCCTTCTGGATGGTCTCGTCCGAGACGACACCGGTGCCGAAGGTCTGGATGAAGACGCCGACCGGGGCAGCCTTGCCGATGGCGTAGGCGACTTGGGCCTCGCAGCGGGTCGCAAGACCGGCGGCGACGACGTTCTTGGCAACCCAGCGCATCGCGTAGGCAGCCGACCGGTCGACCTTGGACGGGTCCTTACCGGAGAAGGCACCACCGCCGTGACGGGCCATGCCGCCGTAGGTGTCGACGATGATCTTGCGGCCGGTCAGGCCGGCGTCACCCATCGGGCCACCGATGACGAAGTTGCCGGTCGGGTTGACCAGCAGGCGGTAACCCTCGGACGGGATGTCGAAGGAGGCGAGGACCGGGTCGATGACGTGGGACTTGATGTCCGGGGTCAGGGTGTTAACCAGGTCGACGCCCTCGGCGTGCTGGGTGGAGAGCACCACGGTGTCGACGCGGACCGGGCGGTCGTTCTCGTCGTACTCGATCGTGACCTGGGTCTTGCCGTCGGGACGCAGGTAGTCGAGCGTGCCGTTCTTGCGAACCTCGGTCAACTTCTCCGCGAGGCGCTGCGCGATCGAGATCGGCAGCGGCATCAGTTCCTTGGTGTCGTCACAGGCGTAGCCGAACATCAAGCCCTGGTCACCGGCGCCCTGGCTGTCCAGGTCGTCGCCGGAACCGTCCACCCGTGCCTCGAAGCCCTGGTCGACGCCCTGGGCGATGTCGGGCGACTGCTGGCCCAAGGCGATCTGCACACCGCAGGAGTTGCCGTCGAAGCCCTTGACCGACGAGTCGTAGCCGATCTCGAGGATCTTGGCGCGCACGAGCTGGGCGATCGGGGCGTAGGTCTTGGTGGTCACCTCGCCAGCGACGACGACGAGACCGGTGGTGATGAGCGTTTCGCACGCGACCCGGCTGTCGGGGTCGTCGGTGAGAAGCGCATCCAGCACGGTGTCGCTGATCGCGTCGGCGATCTTGTCCGGGTGTCCCTCAGTCACAGACTCCGAGGTGAACAGACGTCCAGTCACTTGTGTCTCCTGCAGTTTCCCTGGCCGGCTTTCGGCCAGTAAGTCCATCAGATGGGCGCGGAACCGTCAGCCTAACTACCCGGTCCTCATGCTGAGACGGCATCTCAAAAATACGGTCCGGGAAATGTCAGCGGCTCTCGAGCAGCGGGGCTACCCGGTCCCAGATCGCCTGGGCGACGGCGCTCTTAGTGGTCCGCGGAACCGGGCTGGAGCTGCCGTCGGCGCCCAGGATCACGGCCTCGTTCTCCTCGGATCCGAAGACCTTGCCGCCACCTACGTCGTTGACGACGAGGAGTTCGCAGCCCTTGCGAGCGAGCTTGGCCATCGCATGGTCCATCACTGACCCGGTTGCGTCGCCGGTCTCGGCCGCAAAACCGACGACCACCAGACCGGGGTGCGGACGATCGTGGGCGAGGCCGGCCAGAATGTCCGGGTTCTGGGTCAGGCGGATCTCCGGCACGGAGCCGTCGTCGGCCTTCTTGATCTTCGAGTCCGTGAACTCCACCGGGCGGAAGTCAGCCGGGGCCGCCGCCATCACGACGACGTCAGCAGTAGTCGCTGCGGTCCTCATCTCGGCCAGCAGTTGGGCTGTCGTCTCGACGCGGATCACCTTCACCCCGGCCGGATCGGGCAAGGTGACATTGGCTGCGACCAGGGTGACCTCGGCGCCGCGAGCGACGGCAGTCCGGGCGAGAGCGTAACCCTGCAGCCCGGAGGACCGGTTGCCGAGGAAGCGCACCGGATCCAAGTACTCGCGGGTCCCACCGGCCGAGACCACGACGTGCTGACCGGCCAGGTCCAGGGACTGCGCTCCCCCGCGGGCGAGCAGATCGGTGGCCAGGGCGTAGATCTCAGCGGGGTCTGGAAGACGGCCCTTGCCAGTGTCGGCACCGGTTAGGCGCCCCTCGGCGGGCTCGATCACCACAGCACCGCGCTCGCGCAGGGTGGCGACGTTGGCGACCGTGGCCGGGTGCTCCCACATCTCGGTGTGCATCGCCGGGGCGAAGACCACCGGGCAGCGGGCGGTAAGCAGGGTGTTGGTGAGCAGGTCGTCGGCCAGGCCGTGCGCGGCCTTGGCCAGCAGGTCGGCGGTCGCCGGTGCCACCACCACCAGGTCGGCGGTCTGGCCGATCCGGACGTGCGGCACCTCGTGGACGTCGGTCCACACCTCGGTGCTCACCGGCTTGCCGCTCAGGGCCGACCAGGTCGGTGCACCCACGAACTGGAGCGCGGCCGCAGTCGGGACCACTGTGACGTCGTACCCGGACTCGGTGAAGCGCCGGAGCAACTCACAGGCCTTGTACGCAGCAATCCCGCCGCTCACGCCGAGTACGACGTGAGGGCGGGACTCGCTGATCATGGGCACCGCGTGCTCATCAGGACCCTCGGGTCACTTGGCCGCAGACTCCGCTGCGACCTCGTCGGGGTCGATGTCCTCGCAGACGAGGAGGTCCTCGGCGATCTCGCGCATCGCGATCGACAGCGGCTTCTCCTGGACGTGGGTGTCCACGAGCGGGCCGACGTACTCCAGCAGACCCTCGCCGAGCTGCGAGTAGTACGCGTTGATCTGCCGAGCACGCTTGGCGCTGTAGAGCACCAGCTTGTACTTGGAATCGGTCTTGGTCAGCAGATCATCGATCGGGGGGTTGGTGATACCCAGGGCGACGGGCTGGTTGCCGGACACGCTCATCGAGCCTCACAGACTGTTGGAAGTGCGGATCCCGGGCAGACGTGCCTTAGGACCGCATCAACTCTACCAACTCTTCGACCGCAGCGGGAATCGTGTGGTTGACGACGGTCGCGTCGAACTCCGCCTCGGCGGCCAACTCGGCCCGGGCGGACTCCAGCCGGCGCACCCGCTCGGCCTCATCCTCGGTCCCCCGACCCACCAGCCGACGGACCAGCTCGTCCCAGGACGGCGGTGCCAGGAACACGAAACGGGCTTCCGGCATCGACTCGCGGACCTGCCGAGCGCCTTGGAGGTCGATCTCCAGCAATGCCATCCGGCCCTGCGCGAGCGCCTCCCGTACCGGGGTTCGCGGTGTCCCGTACCGGGCGTTGCGGTGAACCACCGCCCACTCCAGCAGTTCCTCGGCGGCGACCATCGCATCGAAGGCCTCGTCGTCGACGAAGTGGTAGTGGACACCGTCGACCTCCCCTGGCCGTTGCTTGCGGGTGGTCGCCGAGACCGAGATCCAGACCTCCGGGTAATGCTCGCGCAACCACGCCGTCACCGTGCCCTTGCCGACAGCCGTCGGCCCGGCCAGCACCGTCAAGCGCGTCGGACCGGAAACGGGACTACTCACCGGTAGGGAACTCGGCGACCAGCGCGGCCGTCTGCTTCGCACCCAGGCCGCGGACCCGGCGGCTCTCGGAGATCTTCAGACGTTCCATCACCTGCGCGGCCCGTACCTTGCCGAGACCGGGCATCGACTGCAGCAGCTCGCTGACGCGCATCTTGCCGATCACCAGGTTGTGCTCGCTCTCGGCGAGGACCTCGGCGATGGATGCGCCCGAGTGCTTCAGCCTGTTCTTCACGGCGGCCCGTTCCCGACGCGACGCCGCTGCCTTGTCCAGAGCAGCCTGACGCTGCTCGGGAGTGAGCGGTGGCAATGCCACGTCAACGACCTCTTTCGTCAATCCGGGTGCGGTGTGGAGCAATCTAGTCAGCGTGGGCGGGAACCTGCAACGCGGGACGGAAACTAACGACCGGTCGGCCTACAAACCGAGCTGAACCTTGCAGACGTCCTTCGCCTGCTGGTCGATGCCGCTGAGCGCATCGGCCACGCCGGCGGCCGCCAGAGCGTCGGCAGCGGACTTGATTGCCGTCCATTCCTCGTCGGAGACACCCGCGGGACGGACACCCCCGACGATGTCCGCGGCGTCGAGGCCGGCGTCCTTGATCGCGCCGTCCAGCGCTTCGAGCGCACCGAGGAACACCTGCCACTCGTCGGCAAGATCGTCCGGTGCCTTCTCCGCAAGATCGGCGAGGTTCGAGATCTTGGTGATCAACTCCTGGCCGGTGCCGTCCTCGGCGAACAAGGTCTGGTTGGAGGTCAGCGCCCCGCAGTAGTCCCCGTCGTCGTCACCGCAGGACGTCGCGGTCAGCAGCAGGGCGGTCACGGCCAGACCGACGCCGACCCGCCGCAACGGCCAGCTCATCGGGCTGCCAGCGCAGCGAAGGACGCAGCGGCTCGTTCGGCGGCCGAGGCCAGCGCCGCCGGGTCGGGACCGGCGCCGAGGATCTCACGCGAGCTGGCAGGAAGGACGAGGTCGAGCACCTCACCGAAGATACGCCGTACGTCGTCGGCTGAGCCGCCCTGAGCGCCGATACCGGGCACCAGCAGCGGTCCACCGATGTCCAGGTCCACACCGAGCACGGCCGGGTCCTCGATGGTCGCGCCGACCACGGCGCCGAACGAACCCAGCCGACCGGCACCGGCGTTCGCCGCCCGCAACGAGTCCAGCACCGAACCGGCCACCGAACGCCCGTCGGTGATGGTCGCGTGCTGGTACTCCGGCCCTTCGGGGTTGGAGGTCAACGCGAGCACGAAGACCCCGGCACCGTAGGCGCGGGCAGTCTCGATCATCGGGTCCAGGCTGCCGAAGCCCAGGTAGGGGCTGGCTGTGATCGCGTCCACCGCGATCGGCGAGCGCTGGTCGAGGTAGGCATCGGAATAGGCCTGCGCCGTGCTGCCGATATCGCCGCGCTTCACGTCGAGCACCACCAGCGAGCCCGCCTCCCGGCAGATCTTGATGGTTTCCTCGAGGACGGCGATCCCGGCTGCCCCGAACCGCTCGAAGAACGCCGACTGCGGTTTGATCGCGGCGCTGACCGGCGCGAGCGCCTCGGCGGCGACCAGGGCGAAGGACCGCAGGCCGTCGATCGAGTCGCTCAAGCCCCAGGCCTCCAACAGGCTGGGGTGTGGGTCGATCCCGGCGCAGAGCGGCCCGCGGGTCCGCATCGCTTCCTGCAGTCGTGCACCGAACGTCGTCTGGCTCGCGGGCGCACTCACCTCCGCTGCTCCTTCGCGATCGCGGCGTTGATCCGACGCGGCCAGAACGGGCCCTCGTAGATGAACGCGGTGTACGCCTGCAGTAGATCGGCACCGGCGGCGAGCCGCTCGACGGCATCCTCGGCACCGGCGATGCCACCGACACCGATCAGGGTCAGGTCCGACCCGACCCGGCTGCGGAGCAGCCGCATCACCGCGAGGGACCGCTTCCGCAGGGGTTCGCCGGAGAGCCCGCCGGCGCCCGCGCTCTCGATCTCCTCGGCCGAGGAGGTCAGCCCTGACCGGTCGATGGTGGTGTTGGTCGCGACGATCCCGTCGAGCCCGATCGCGGTGGCGAGGTCGGCGACCTCGAGCACGTCCTCGTCGCTGAGATCCGGGGCGATCTTCACCAGCAGCGGGACCCGGCCTTCGGTCACCTCATCGGCCTTGCGGCGTACCGCCACGAGGAGCGGTTCCAGCTTGGCAACCGCCTGCAGGTCGCGCAGACCGGGAGTATTCGGCGAGGACACGTTGACGACCAGGTAGTCGGCGTACGGAGCCAAGAGCGAGGTGCTCTTCTCGTAATCGGCGATCGCGGCGTCCTCGGGAACCACCTTGGTCTTCCCGATGTTGACCCCCAGGACCGGGCGTCTGGCCAGGTTCGCGGTCCGGGCCGCGCGAGCGGCCAGTCGGTGCGCCACCACCTCGGCACCGTCGTTGTTAAAGCCCATCCGGTTCACCACGGCCCGGTCATGCGGCAGCCTCTTCAGGCGGGGCTTGGGGTTGCCGGCTTGAGGCTCACCGGTCACGGTGCCGATCTCGATGAATCCGAACCCGAGAGCCCCGAGGGCGTCGATCCCGACGGCGTTCTTGTCGAAGCCGGCCGCCAGTCCGAGGACGGCCGGGAAGTCCAGCCCCATCGTGCGCACGCCGGTACGGGCAGCCAGCACCCGACCGGTGGCGCGAAGGCCAGGGCCGGCGGCCCGGATCCCGGCGAACGCCGCGTGGTGGGCCTGCTCCGGGTCGAGGCGGGTCAGGACCTTGTCGAAGAGCACCCGGTACGGCGAGCTCACACTGACGTCCCCGTCGTCATCGAGGCCCAGTCCTGGAGCGACCGGACGCCGATGCTGCCCGAGCGCAGCGCCTCGATCCCCTGGACCGCCGCCGCTAGACCCTGCACCGTGGTGATGCACGGGGTGTTGGTCAGGATCGCTGCCGTCCGGATCTCGTACCCGTCGACGCGAGAGTCCCCGCCGGCGGTCGTCCCGTGCGGGGTGTTGATGATCAGGTCGATGTCGCCGGCGAGGATGAGCTCGACACTGGTCGGCTCACCGTCCGCGCCGGTGCCCTCGAAGTGCTTGCGGACCACGGTGGCCTTGATCCCGTTGCGGCGCAGCACTTCGGCAGTGCCTTGGGAGGCCAGGATCTCGAAGCCGGCCTCGGCGAGCACCTTGATCGGGAAGATCATCGTGCGCTTGTCCCGGTTGGCCATGCTCACGTAGACCCGGCCCGAGGTCGGCAGCGAGCCGAAGGCCGCGGTCTGCGACTTCGCGAACGCGGTCCCGAAGTCGGCGTCGAGGCCCATCACCTCGCCGGTCGACTTCATCTCCGGACCGAGCACAGTGTCCACGAAGGCGCCGTCGGGGGTCCGGAAGCGGTTGAACGGCATGACGGCTTCCTTGACCGCGATCGGCGAGTCTGCCGGCATCTCGCCGCCGTCTGCGGTCGGCAGCACACCGGCAGCGCGCAAGGAGGCGATCGACTCTCCCATCATCACCCGGGCGGCGGCCTTGGCCAGCTGGGTCGCGGTGGCCTTGGAGACGAACGGCACCGTCCGGCTGGCCCGGGGATTGGCCTCCAGGACGTAGAGGACGTCGGCGCCGAGGGCGAACTGGATGTTCAGCAGGCCGACCACGCCGATGCCCCGGGCGATCGCCTCGGTGGCCTCCCGGATCCGGGAGATCTCGGCGGCGCCGAGGGTGATCGGCGGAAGCGCGCACGAGGAATCGCCGGAGTGGATGCCGGCCTCCTCGATGTGCTCCATCACGCCGCCCAGGAACAGGTCGGTGCCGTCGTAAATCGCGTCCACATCGATCTCGACCGCATCGTCGATGAACCGGTCCACCAGCACCGGGCGGTCCGGGCTGATCTCGGTCGCGGCTTCGATGTAGGACCGCAGCGAGTCGTCGTTGTAGACGATCTGCATGCCGCGCCCGCCGAGCACGTAGGAGGGGCGCACCAGCACCGGGTAGCCGATCTCCGCCGCGATCTCGCGGGCATCGGTGAACGAGACGGCAGTGCCGTGCTTGGGGGCGACCAGGCCGGCTTCCTTCAGCAGCCGCCCGAAGGCGCCGCGCTCCTCGGCCAGCTCGATCGCGGCCGGGGAGGTACCGACGATCGGCACGCCGGCGTCCTGGAGCCCCTGAGCCAGACCCAGCGGGGTCTGCCCGCCGAGCTGGCAGATCACCCCGGCGATCGGGCCGGCCTGGGACTCGGCGTGCACCACCTCGAGAACGTCCTCGAGGGTCAGCGGTTCGAAGTAGAGCCTGTCGGAGGTGTCGTAGTCGGTGGAGACCGTCTCCGGGTTGCAGTTGACCATCACGGTCTCGTAGCCAGCCTCCGAGAGTGCCAGCGAAGCGTGCACGCACGAGTAGTCGAACTCGATCCCCTGCCCGATCCGGTTCGGGCCGGAACCGAGGATGATCACCGCAGGCCGCTCGCGCGGCGCCACCTCAGTCTCCTCGTCGTAGGAGGAGTAGTGGTACGGCGTCTTGGCGGCGAACTCCGCGGCGCAGGTGTCGACGGTCTTGTAGACCGGCCGCACCCCGAGCGCGTGCCGGATACCGCGGACGACGTCCTCGGAGAGGTCGCGCATCCTGGCAAGCTGAGCGTCGGAGAACCCGTGCCGTTTGGCGCGGCGCAGCAGCATCGGGGTGAGCTCGTCGGCACCGATGATCTCCTGGGCGATCTCGTTGATCAGCCCGATCTGGTCAACGAACCAGGGGTCGATCCCGGTGGCCTCGTGGATCTCCTGCGGTGTGGCACCGGCACGGATGGTGTCCATCACCCGCTTGAGCCGGCCGTCGGTCGGGACCTTGATCTCCTCGAGCAGGGCTGCCTTGTCCAGCTCCACCCACTCGTGGCTCCAGTCGAAGACCGAGTCCTTCTGCTCCAGGCTGCGCAACGCCTTCTGCAGTGCTTCGGTGAAATTCCGGCCGATCGCCATCGCCTCGCCGACCGACTTCATGTGCGTGGTCAGCGTCTTGTCCGCGGTCGGGAACTTCTCGAACGCGAACCGGGGCACCTTCACGACCACGTAGTCCAGGGTCGGCTCGAAGCTCGCCGGGGTCTCCTGGGTGATGTCGTTGGGGATTTCGTCGAGGGTGTAGCCGATCGCCACTTTGGCGGCGATCTTGGCGATCGGGAAGCCGGTCGCTTTGGAGGCCAACGCACTGGAGCGGGAGACCCGCGGGTTCATCTCGATCACGATCACCCGGCCGTCGGTGGGGTTCACGGCGTACTGGATGTTGCAGCCACCGGTGTCGACGCCGACCTCGCGGATGATCCCGATAGCCAGGTCGCGCAGGTACTGGTACTCACGGTCGGTCAGGGTAAGCGCCGGCGCGACGGTGATCGAGTCACCGGTGTGCACGCCCATCGGGTCCAGGTTCTCGATCGAGCAGATGATCACCACGTTGTCGGCGGTGTCGCGCATCACCTCGAGCTCGTACTCCTTCCAACCGATGATCGACTCCTCCAGGAGCACCTCGGTGGTCGGACTCGCGGACAGACCGGCGCCGGCGATCCGGTGCAGGTCACGCGCGTCGTAGGCGATCCCGGAGCCGGTTCCGCCCATGGTGAACGACGGGCGGACCACGATCGGGTAGCCGAGCTCTTCGACCGCGCCCAGGCAGTCGTCCATCGAATGGCAGATGACACTGCGTGAGGTCTCCCCCCCGACCTTGTCGACGATCGCGTTGAACATCTCCCGGTTCTCGCCGCGGTGGATCGCCTCGATGCTGGCGCCGATCAGCTCGACGCCGTACTTCTCCAGGACGCCGGCCTCCGAGAGCCCGATCGCGCAGTTGAGCGCGGTCTGGCCGCCGAGGGTGGCCAGCAGGGCGTCGGGGCGCTCCTTGGCGATGACCTTCTCGACGAACTCGACCGTGATCGGCTCGATGTAGGTCGCATCAGCGAACTCGGGGTCGGTCATGATCGTGGCCGGGTTGGAGTTCACCAGGATGACCCGGATCCCCTCCTCCATGAGCACCCGGCAGGCCTGGGTGCCCGAGTAGTCGAACTCGCAGGCCTGTCCGATGATGATCGGCCCGGAGCCGATCACCAGGACGGACTTGATGTCTTCACGCTTCGGCATCGGGTCAGATTTCCTTCTCGGTCACCGGGTTTCGAGACGGGCCGGAACGGCCCTCCTCAACCTCCTCGCTCCGCTTACGGTCGGTCGCTTCGCTCCCCGGTTGCTTCGCATCGGAGATCAGATCGAAGAAACGGTCGAACAGGTAGGCGGCGTCGTGCGGTCCGGCCGCGGCCTCGGGGTGGTACTGGACCGAGAAAGCCTTCAGTGCTCCCCCGGCGTCGCGCAGCTCCAGGCCCTCGACGACGTCGTCGTTGAGGCAGACATGGCTGACGGTCGCCACGCCGTACGGCGTGCTGGTCGAGCCCTCCAACGGTGCGTCGACCGCGAAGCCGTGGTTGTGCGCGGTCACCTCGACCTTGCCGGTGGTCCGGTCCATCACCGGCTGGTTGATCCCGCGGTGGCCGTACTTGAGCTTGTAGGTACCGAACCCGAGCGCTCGGCCGAACAGCTGGTTGCCGAAGCAGATCCCGAAGTACGGCAACCCCCGGCCGAGTGCGTCGGCGAGCAGCTCAACCTGACGGGTGGTTGCAGCCGGGTCGCCGGGACCGTTGGAGAAGAACAGGCCGTCCGGGTTGACCGCGAGGACGTCCTCGATGGTCGCGGTGGCGGGCAGCACATGCACCTCGATGCCACGCTCGCTCATCATCCGTGGCGTGTTCGCCTTGATGCCCAGATCGAGGGCAGCGACCGTCGCGAGTTTCGGGCCGACCGCAGCGACGACGTAGGCCGACTGGGTGGAGACCTCGCCGGCGAGCTCGGCGCCGGCCATCTCGCCGGAGGCGAGCACCCGCTCGAGCAATGCCTTGGGGTCCGACTCGACCGTGGAGATGCCGACCCTCATCGCACCGCGCTCGCGCAGGTGCCGGGTCAGCGCCCGGGTGTCGACCCCGCTGATGCCGACGACACCCTGGTCCCGGAGCTCGTCGTCCAGGGTGCGAACCGATCGCCAGTTGGACGGCACCCGCGCGGGGTCGCGGACCACGTAGCCGCTGACCCAGATCCTGCGCGACTCAGGGTCCTCGTCGTTCATCCCGGTGTTGCCGATGTGCGGCGCCGTCATGACCACGACCTGACGGTGGTACGACGGGTCGGTCAATGTCTCCTGGTAGCCGGTCATGCCGGTGGAGAACACCGCCTCACCGAACGTCTCACCCTCGGCACCGTAGGCCTCACCGGTGAAGGTGCGGCCGTCCTCGAGCACCAGGATCGCTTCGGTCGTCGTCATTCGTTTCCCCTGCCGTCGTTCGAACCAGCATTGCCTCGGGCCAGCTTCGAGATGGAGCGGACCCAGGCCGCCACCTCGGGCTGCACCGTGGCCCTGCCCGTGCCCAGCTGTGCCTTCGCCGCGTCACGCACGCTGCGCGCGGCATCCATCCGGAAGCCTGTCTCCCACTCGTGCCCCTCGTGCACCCACCGGACCACAAGCAGGTCGGGAACCGGCTTGCCGGCGAACCGCTCGGCGTTGCGCGCTCCGCGGAGTGCGTCGACGTAGATCCGGAACGACCCGGCGATCCGAACCACGTCGAGCGCCTCGGCCGAGAGCGAGAGGCGTGCGGCGCTCTTGGCCGAGAGGCTCTGACCGATCACGCGCTCGCTGCTGCCGTCCCGGCTCACCGTGACGGTGCCGAGGTAGCGCGCGGAGGCCTGCAGCTTGGCTGGCGGCAGGTCCGCGATCGGCGGGATCGGGAACAGCGGCGGCACCTTGGCCGAGCTCGCGGACCCGTTGCGGGTGAAGAAGGAACCCATCAGGCGAGCTTCCCGTCCAGCACCGTCGGCCGTCCCCGCAGGAAGGTCGCGAGGACCCGGCCGGGCAGCTCACGCCCGGCGTACGGGGTGTTGCGGGAGAGCGACGCCATCTCGCTGGACTCGATCACCCGGGTCGCAGCAGCGTCGTAGAGCACGATGTTCGCGGGCTCGCCCACCGCGACCGGGCGGCCGTGGTCGGTCAGCCGACCGATCCGTGCCGGTGCGTACGAGAGCCGCTCGGCGACCCCGGTCCAGTCGATCAGGCCGCTGTCGACCATCGTCTGCTGGACGATCGACAGTGCCGTCTCCAGCCCGAGCATCCCGAACGCCGCGGCCTGCCACTCGCAGTCCTTGTCCTCGTGCGGGTGCGGCGCGTGATCGGTGGCGACGACGTCCAGGGTGCCGTCGGCCAGACCGGCGCGCACCGCCTCCACATCGGCGGCGGTCCGCAGGGGCGGGTTGACCTTGTAGATCGGGTCGTAGGTCGCGGCCAGCTCGTCGGTGAGCAGCAGGTGGTGCGGGCAGACCTCGGCGGTGACGTTCCAGCCCTTCGACTTGGCCCAGCGGACGATCTCGACCGAGCCTGCGGTCGAGACGTGGCAGACGTGCAGCCGGGAGCCGACATGCGCGGTGAGCAGGCAGTCCCGGGCGATGATCGCTTCCTCGGCGACGGCCGGCCACCCGCGCAGCCCGAGACGGCCGGACAGCTCACCCTCGTTCATCTGGGCGTCCTCGGTGAGCCGAGGTTCCTGCGCATGCTGGGCGATCACGCCGTCGAACGCCTTCACGTACTCCAGGGCCCTACGCATCAGCACCGGGTCGGCCACGCACTTGCCGTCGTCGGAGAAGACCCGGACCCGGGCCGCGGAGTCTGCCATCGCACCGAGCTCGGCGAGCTGCTCGCCGCCGAGGCCGACGGTCACGGCACCGACCGGGAAGACGTCGCAGTACCCGGCCTCGCGGCCCAGCCGCCAGACCTGCTCGACGACACCGGCGGTGTCGGCGACCGGGTCGGTGTTGGCCATCGCATGCACCGCGGTGAAGCCGCCCATGGCGGCGGCCTGGGTGCCGGTCTCCACCGTCTCGGCGTCCTCACGCCCAGGCTCGCGCAGGTGGGTGTGCAGGTCGACCAGCCCGGGCAGGACGATCAGTCCGGTGGCGTCAACGACCTCTGCACCCGGCGCGTCGATGTCGGCACCGATCTCGGCGATCAGGCCGTCGGCTAGCAGCAGGTCGGTCGGGTCCCCGCCGAGAATGCGGGCGCTCTTGATCAGGTAGCGGGTCACGCGGGGTCCCCTTCGGGCATCGAACCGGTTGAGATGGTGTCTTGGGAGAGCGCGGGCTCGGAGCCGCCGAGCAGCAGGTAGAGCACGGCCATCCGGACCGCGACCCCGTTCGTGACCTGCTCAACGATCACCGACCGGTTCGAGTCGGCGACGTCGGCGGTGATCTCCATGCCGCGGATCATCGGGCCGGGGTGCATCACGATGGTGTGGTCCTGGAGCGTGCCCATGCGGCGGGCGTCCAGGCCGTAGCGCCGCGAGTACTCCCGCACGCTTGGGAAGTAAGAAGCGTTCATCCGCTCCCGCTGGACCCGGAGCATCATCACCACGTCCGCCTTCGGGAGCACGCTGTCGACGTCGTAGGACGTCTCGACACCCCAGGACTCCACGCCGTACGGGAACAGGGTCGGCGGGGCGACCAGGGTCACCTCGGCGCCGAGCGTCTGCAGCAGCAGCGCGTTCGAGCGGGCCACCCGGCTGTGCAGGACATCGCCGACGATGGCGATCCGGCGGCCGTCGAGAGCGCCGAGGTGCCGGGTCATCGTGAAAGCGTCGAGCAGTGCCTGAGTGGGGTGCTCGTGGGTGCCGTCACCCGCATTGATCACCGTCGAGCGCGACCAGCCGGCGTTCGCCAGGTTGTGCGGGGCACCCGAGGCCCAGTGCCGGACGACGACCGCGTCGGCGCCCATCGCCTCGAGTGTGAGCGCGGTGTCCTTGAGCGACTCGCCCTTGCTCACCGAGGAGCCCTTGGCTGCGAAGTTGATGACGTCCGCGGAGAGCCGCTTGGCTGCGGCCTCGAAGGACATCCGAGTGCGGGTGGAGTCCTCGAAGAAGAGGTTCACCACGGTGCGGCCCCGCAGGGTCGGGAGCTTCTTGATCGGCCGGTCGGCCAGGGCGCGCATCTCGCCCGCGGTGGCGATGATGAGCTCGGCATCGTCGCGGGTGAGGTCACCGGCACTGAGCAGGTGGCCCGTGGAGTTCAGGTCGGTCATCGGATCGTCACCGAGTCCTCACCGTCGTACTCGGCGAGCCGGACGGCCACCTTCTCCGCGGCAGACGTCGGCAGGTTCTTGCCCACGAAGTCGGCCCGGATTGGCAGGTCCCGGTGGCCGCGGTCGACCAGGACCGCGAGCCGCACCGCCTGCGGGCGGCCGATGTCGTTCATCGCGTCCAGGGCAGAGCGGATCGTCCGGCCGGAGTAGAGGACGTCGTCGATCAGCACCACGACCTTGTCGTCGATGCCGCCCGGAGGGATCTCGGTCGGCGAGAGCGTCCGTGCTGGGCGCATCCGCAGGTCGTCGCGGTACATCGTGATGTCGAGCGAGCCGACCGGCACCTCGGTGCCCTCGACCTCGGCGATCCGGGCAGCGATCCGCTGGGCGAGGTGCACGCCCCTGCTCGGGATGCCGAGCAGCACCAGGTTTTCGGGGCCCTTGTTGCGCTCGAGGATCTCGTGGGAGATGCGGGTGAGGGCCCGGGCGATGTCACGGGCGTCAAGAACGGTGCGCCCCTCAGGCTGCACATCGGTAGGCGGCATGAAGCCGGACCTCCTTCTCCGCCTCACAGGACGGATCGTTAAAGGATGTCGAACTGCGCTCACACTACCAGCCGCTCGCGGCCTCAAGTCGGCCAGGATCGGGCACCCCGGCGCCGGCGCACCCTACGATGTGGTCCGACCCGTCGTGGGAGGCCCGATGAAGCTGCTCAGCCCGGTGGACAGCATGTTCGTACGGATGGAGAGCTCGCGCGCACCGCTGCACATCGGCTGCGGCGCGATCTTCGAGCTCCCGCAGAACGCCGGCCCGGACTTCGTGCGCGACCTGCACCGGGCGTTCTCCGCACTCGACTGGCTCCCGTTTCCCTACGACAGCGTCGTGGATCACGGACCGGCGGGCGCACTGTCGCACTGGGTCAAGGCCGACCCGGACCCGTCCTACCACGTACGACTTTCGGCCCTGCCCGGCCCGGGCACCGACGCCCAACTCGGCCAACTGATCGAGCGGCTGCACTCGAACCCGCTCGACCTCTCCAAGCCGTTGTGGGAGGCGCACATCATCGAGGGTCTGGAGGGCAACAGGTTCGCCTTCTACTTCAAGGCCCACCACGGGGCCACCGACGGTCTCGGGGCGATGCGCACCATCAAGCAGTGGCTCTCGACCGACCCGCACGGCAACGTCGGTCCTGGTGGCGAGGAGTCGCCGGAGAAGGGTGCCCTGGAGCTTGCCGACCGCAACGCGATCACGCTGACCCGTTCGATCCTCAGTAGCGCCATCTCCACGGTCGGCGCGACCGGCGAGATGGCGGGCAAGATCGTCGAGATGGCCACCGGCGCCAACAGTGCGGTCCTCGGCGCGCTGCGGACACCGGCGACGCCGTTCAACAAGAAGGTCACCCGTAACCGCCGGATCGCCGCTGCCGAGCTCGGGCTGGACCGGATGAAGAAGCTTGCCGCGACGACCTCCACCACGGTGAACGACGTCCTGCTCACCGCCATCGCCGGCTCCGTGCGGCGCTACCTGCTGGAGATCGACGCACTCCCGAAGCGAACCCTGACCGCGTCGGTCCCGGTCGGCATCGACCGCGACGAGGAGACGATCAACGCCGCCGCCGGCTTCGTCTGCCCGCTCGGCACCGACATCGAGGATCCGCTCGAACGGCTTCGCCGGATCCATGCGGTGACCTCGCGCGGCAAGAAGGAGCTGGTGGCGCTGTCCCCGGGTGCCCTGCAGCAGTTCACCCTCGCCGGGCTGCTCCCGATCGCCTTCTCCCAGAAGATCGCAACGGCGCCGCCGCTGTTCAACTTCGTGGTCTCCAACCTGGTGCTCTCCCGGGAGCCGCTGTACCTGGCCGGCGCCAAGCTCGTGAACCTCGTTCCGGTCTCGTTCCTCACCGACGGCTACGGCCTCAACGTCACACTGATCGGGTACGGCGGGAAGGTCACGATCGGCTTCGTCGGCTGCCGGGACACCATTCCGCACCTGCAGCGACTGGCCATCTATACCGAGGGCGCCCTTGCCGAGCTGGAAGCGGCAGCCTCCGCCTGAGCACGGCTCCCGCGGAAGGGAGCCAGGGCGTCGCTCAGAGCAGGTCGTTCAGGACCGGTTGGACCGCGCGGTAGTAGGTCGGGTACGCAAAGTGCATCTCGGCGAGGGTCGCGATCGGTATCTCCGCGTGCACCGCGGTGGTCAGCAGCGAGAGCATCTCTCCCCCGGACGGCCCGACGGCGCAGGCACCTACCAGGATGCCGCGCTGCCGGTCGGCGATCAGCTTGATGACACCGTCCTCGCCGGCCAGCCAGCCCCGGGCGCCGAGGTCGCCGGTCGCCACCTGGACGTCGATCCCCTGCTCCCGTGCCGCTGCCTCGGAAAGTCCGACCGAACCGACCTCCGGCACGGTGAAGGTCACCCTGGCCACAGCGCGGTAGTCGGCCATCGGACCGTCCTTGCCCAGGATGTCGCGGACCACGACGTCGGCCTGGTACATCGAGACGTGCGTGAAGGCGCCTTTGCCGGTGATGTCACCGACCGCCCAGACCCCGTCAGCCGCGCGCATCCGCTCGTCGGTCTCCAGTACCCGGGCTTCCGGGTCAAGACCGACGTGCTCCAGCCCGATCCCCGCCAGGTTGTTGCGTCGACCGGCAGCCACCAGTAGTCGCTCCGCGCTCACCTCCCGGTCGGCGAGCGTCAGGGTGAACCGGTCCTCGGCGTGGGTGACCAGGCTGATCGTGGCGCCGGTGATCACCTCGATGCCGGAGCCGGTGAAGGCCTTCTCCAGCACCGCCGACGCCTCAGGCTCCTCGACCGCGATCAACCTCTCGGCTGCCTCGACCAGGGTGACCTCGACACCGAAGGTGGCGAACACCTGCGCCAGCTCGCAGCCGATTGGGCCGCCGCCGATCACGACCAGCGAGGACGGCAGCTCGGTGAGCCGGACGATCTCCCGGTTAGTCCAGTACGGCGTCGCGTCCAGCCCGTCAATCGGTGGCGCGCTCGGCTCCGTACCGGTGTTGATGATGACCCCGCGCCGGGCGCTGTAGGTGGCACCGTTCACGGTGACCTGGCGCGGCCCGGTGATCGCCCCGCGGCCACGCACGAAGGTCGCGCCGGCATCGACCAACCGGTCCACCGCGACCTGGTCGTCCCAGTTGTCGGTGGCCTCGTCGCGGATCCGTTCGGCGACCGGACCCCAGTCCGGGTGCACCTCCGCAGTGCCGGCGACGCCGTCGATCTGGCGTGCGTCCCGGAGCCGGGTCGCTGCGGCGATCATCATCTTCGACGGCACGCATCCGAAGTACGGACACTCGCCACCGACCAGGCGTTCGTCGATCGCGACGACCTCCAGACCCTTGCCCGCCAGCAGGAGCGCGGCGTGCTCGCCGCCGGGGCCGAGACCGAGGACCACGACATCACACTCGCGCGCCTGCGCTGCTGCACTCATGTCGAACAGCCAACCAGCCGGTTGGTTGTCGGGCTAGGTCTGGCCCGGCCCGGGTTCAGGCGGTGAGCGCGGCCTTGTCGCGGCTGACCGAGGCGAGCACGCCGTTGACGAATCCCGGCGACTCGTCGGTGGAGAGGTCGCGGGCCAGGTTCACGGCCTCGCTGACCGCCACCGCGTCGGGAACGTCGTCGACGTAGAGGAGCTCGTAGATGCCGAGCCGCAACACGTTGCGGTCCACGGCCGGCAACCGGTCCAGCGACCAGCCCTCGGCATAGGTGGAGATCAGCTCGTCCAGCCGAGCGGCGTACTCGTTTACGCCGCGGACCAGCTCGACGGTGTACTCGTTCGAGGGACCTTCGCCGGCCTCGAGCTGGGCGTCGAGCAGGTCGTGGGCGGAGAGACCTTGGGCCTCGGCAGCGAAAATCAGGTCAAGGGCCCGCTTGCGGGCCTTGGAGCGGGCGCTCATCGCGGTGCTCTCATCAGGGTGATCGACTCAGCCCTTGACGCGGCCCAGGTACGAGGAGTCCCTGGTGTCGACCTTGATCTTCTCGCCCTGGTTGATGAAGAGCGGGACCTGGATCTCGTGACCGGTCTCCAGGGTGGCCGGCTTGGTCCGGCCGGTGGCACTGTCACCGGCGAGTCCGGGCTCGGTGAAACTGATCAGAAGTTCGACCGAGGCGGGCAGCTCGACGAAGAGCACCCGGCCCTCGTTGGTCGCGACGATCGCTTCCTGGTTCTCGAGCATGAAGTTGGTGGCGTCGCCCACCACGGACGGCGGGACTTCGAGCTGGTCGAAGGTCGAGGTGTCCATAAAGACGTAGGAGGTGCCGTCGTTGTAGAGGTACTGCATCGTGCGCTTGTCGACGCTCGCGGTTTCGACCTTGGTGCCAGCGTTGAAGGTCTTGTCGACGTTCTTGCCCGACTCCACGTTGCGCAGCTTGGTGCGCACGAAGGCGGGGCCCTTACCGGGCTTGACGTGCTGGAACTCGGTGACGGCCCAGAGCTGACCGTCGATGTTGAGAACCATGCCGTTCTTGAGGTCGTTCGTCGTTGCCATGCGCGCAGGAACCCTGTCGTTGCGGAGTGTGGTGGGACTGGCGCCTCCCGGGCGCCGACCAGGGAGTCTAACCCGCGCCGCCGCTGAGCACGCGCACGTCGTCTACCAGCGATGCAACGGCCAGCAGGAACAGCACCAGCAACGGAAGCCGCAGTACCCAGGCGAGAGCCCCGCTCGCTTGGCGCGGCGGAGCGGCGTACCTGGTGCGGATCCAGGCAGCCGCCCGCTCGACCAGGGCTACGTGCAGGACCGGGAGCGCCACGAACAGGGTCACTGCCAGCCACAACGGTTCCAGCACCCGGAAGTCGATGCCGTCGGAGTGCACCAGTTGGGTGGCCGCGACCGTGCCGGCCCCGACGCTCAACGACAGGGTCCGGAACCATCCTGGGCCGAACAACAAAGGCTCGAAAAGCAGGTAGAGGATGCCGCTAAGCAACCCGAAGAGGACGCCCGCCAGGACCAGGTTCAACGAACCCGACATGGTGAACCGGCCCATCTCGAACCCGTCGTCGGAGATCAGCCCGCGTGCCTCCGGGTTGAGCCGGAACAGCAGGAACATCTCCAGCCGCGAGACCAACCCGACGGTGACTGCCCCGACCAGCGCGGCAGCACCGACGATCCGGAGCGCGACCAGGTACGCCGCCCGCCGCGACGGGCCGGACTGCGCGGACCACTCAGGCGTCGCCAGCGGACCCTCCCCGGACAGCCCGAGCCAGGTGTTCCAAGGCCATTCGGTACCCGTCGACGCCGTACCCGGCGATCACTGCTGCGGCGTGCGGGGTGACCACCGAGGTGTGCCGGAAGATCTCGGGCCGCGACTCCGGGTCAGAGATGTGCACCTCGACCAGCGGCGCGGTCAGCTGAGCGCAGGCGTCGAAGATCGCGTAGGAGTAGTGCGACCAGGCGGCCGCGTTCAGCACCACCGGCGTCTCGTCGTCCGCGGCGTCGTTGAGCCAGTCCAGCAGCTCGCCCTCGTGGTTGCTCTGCCGGACCTCGACCTCGAGCCCGAGGTCCAGGCCCCAGCCCACGCAGAGCGCGGACAGCTCCTCGTGGGTGGTGAAGCCGTAGATCTCCGGCTGCCGGCGACCCAGACGGCCCAGGTTCGGCCCGTTCAGGACCAGGACCCGGCTCATCCTCGGGCCAGGTGTTCGTAGGCCGCCCGCAGGTGCTCGGGTGCCGGGCCGGCCAAGATCCGCGGAGCGCCCAGTCCCGCTAGGACGACGAAGCGGAGTTCGGACCCGCGGGTCTTCTTGTCCACTCGCATGGTCGCGTGCAGTTGCTCGAAGTCGGCGCCGTCGAACCGGACTGGCAGGCCGACAGCGGCCAGTGTCGTCGCGTGCCGCGCCGCGGTCGCGTCGTCCAGTACTCCGGCCAGGCGTGCGAGCTCGGCCACGTAGACCATCCCGAGCGCAACGGCCTCGCCGTGGCGGACCCGGTACCCGGTGGCCTTCTCGATGGCGTGCGCCATGGTGTGCCCGTAGTTGAGTGCCTCACGTCCCGGGTGCGCCGAGGAGGACGTCCGGTCCCCCGCAGTCTCCCGGAGGTCGTCGACCACGACGGCGATCTTCACCGCGATGGCGCGCTCGACGAGCTCGCGCAGCTCGGCCGAACGCGGTTCGAGGGCGTCAGCCGGACAGCGTTCGATCAACGCGAGGATCTCGGGGTCGGCAATGAAGCCACACTTCACGACCTCGCCGAGGCCTGCAACCAGCTCCGGCTCAGCGAGGGTCGCCAGCAGGTCGAGATCGCAGACCACACCGGCCGGTTCGTGGAAGGAGCCGACCAGGTTTTTGCCCGCCGCGGTGTTCATCCCGGTCTTCCCGCCGACCGCGGCGTCGACCATCGCCAGCAACGTCGTCGGGACGTGCACCACCGGTACGCCGCGCAGCCAGGTGGCCGCGATGAAACCACCCATGTCCGTGGTCGCGCCGCCACCGACGGTGACGACGGCGTCGGAGCGGGTGAAGCCAGCCGCGCCGAGCCGTTCCCAGGCGTCGATCGCGACCTGGCCCGTCTTGGCGAACT
Organism: Marmoricola sp.; assembly: GCA_046598855.1. Taxonomy (GTDB): domain Bacteria; phylum Actinomycetota; class Actinomycetes; order Propionibacteriales; family Nocardioidaceae; genus Marmoricola. Next base: position 56,754 of record JBKJHX010000028.1, read on the forward strand.
CGCCGTCGGGAAGTGCGATCCGGAGGACCTCGACGTCGCCGAGGTGTCCGATTACCTTCTCCGCGATCCCGGCCAGCGGCTCCGCGTGGATGACCGCGACCCGCTGCGTACCGGCGCCCAGCATGGTGGCGACCTCGTCTAGAACCCCATGCCCGACCACGACGTCGTAGGGCGACGCGCCGCCGACGTGCATCCGAGTCTCACTCACGGGAACCATCCTGCACCAGTGCGAGCACCCGGTCAGCGACCGCTGCGGCGTCGAGCCCGTCAGTCGGCACGCTGTGACGGGCTACCGAGAGGTAGATCGGAGTGCGTTCGTCCAGGAGCTGCTTGATCCGCCCGCGCACGTTGCCCAGCAGCAACGGTCGGGAGACGCCCAGGCCGACCCGGGAGGCGGCGTCGGCGAGCCCGACCTGGAGGAAGACCACCTGGTGGGCGGCCAGCAACGCCCGGGTGCTCGGGTCCAGAACCGCTCCGCCGCCAAGGGCGAGGACACCGGCATGGGTCTGCAGCGCGTCGGCCACCGCTGTGCGCTCGAGGCCGCGGAAGTGCTCCTCGCCGTCATCGACGAAGATCTCCGCGACCGGCTTCCCGGCCCGGATCTCGATCAGCTGGTCGGTGTCGAGGAACTCGACACCGAGGGCGTCCGCGACCAGGGCGCCGACCGTGGTCTTGCCGGCCCCCATGGAGCCGACCAGGACAACCCGTGGCCGGTGGCCGGTTGCGGTCACACGAACCTCAGCGAGGACAGGTAGTTCTCCAGGTTGCGCCGGGTCTCCCCGAGCGAGTCGCCCCCGAACTTCTCCAGCACGGCGTCAGCGATCACCAGGGCCACCATTGCTTCGGCCACGATACCGGCCGCAGGGACGGCGCAGACATCAGAGCGCTGGTGGTGGGCCACCGTGGCCTCGCCGGTGGCAAGGTCGACGGTCCGCAGCGCTCGCGGCACCGTGGCGATCGGCTTCATCGCGGCGCGCACCCGGAGCACCTCACCGGTGGACATGCCGCCCTCGGTGCCGCCGGAGCGGCCCGACGTACGGCGCAGGGTGCCGTCGGTGTTCACGATCTCGTCGTGGGCCAAGGAGCCCGGCGTGGCGGCCAGTTCGAAGCCGTCGCCGACCTCGACGCCCTTGATCGCCTGGATCCCCATCAGTGCGCCCGCCAGCTTGGAGTCCAGGCGTCGGTCCCAGTGCACGTGCGAGCCGAGGCCCGGCGGTAGACCGTGCACCACGACCTCGACGACACCGCCGAGGGTGTCTCCGTCCTCGTGCGCCTGGTCGATCCGGGCAACCATCGCCGCCGACGCCGCGGGGTCGAAGCAGCGGACGGGGTCCTCGTCGAGCCGCGGGACGTCGCTCTGAGCCGGCACCGAGCCTGCCGGGGAGGCGACCCCGCCGAGCTCGACGACGTGGGAGAGCACGCTGATCCCGCCGACTTGCCCGAGGAACTCGGTGGCGACCCGGCCCAGGGCGACGCGGGCCGCGGTCTCCCGGGCGGAGGCACGCTCGAGGATCGGTCGGGCCTCGTCGAAGTCGTACTTCTGCATCCCGGCCAGATCAGCGTGGCCGGGACGCGGCCGGGTCAGCGCCGCGTTGCGGCCGGTCTCCTTGAGCAAGGACGGGTCCACCGGGTCGGCGGACATCACGGTCTCCCACTTCGGCCACTCGGTGTTGCCGATCTGGATCGCGATCGGACCACCCTGGGTGCGGCCGTGCCGCACGCCGCCGGTGAGGGTGACCTCGTCCTGCTCGAACTTCATCCGCGCACCGCGGCCGTAGCCGAGCCGACGGCGGGCCAACGCATCGGCGATGTCCGCCGAGGTCACCTGGACGTGGGCGGGCAGGCCTTCGAGGATTGCGACGAGGGAGGGGCCGTGCGACTCCCCCGCGGTGAGCCATCGGAGCATGGGCCAAGTCTTTCACGCGGGCGCACCCGGTTTGCGCGCTCGTCACGTCCCGAGACCGGGGTGCGGAGCCTCAGTAGCCGAGGCTGGTCGCGATCCAGGGCCCGAGGACCACGCCGACCACAGCCGCCACCAGCATGAACGGACCGAACGGCGCCCGCTTGCGGTCCACCAGCTTCAGCATCACGAGCAGCGCGCCGCCGAGGCCGCCGATCAGGAACGCGCCGTACAGGCCGGTGATCAGCTCCGGCCAGCCGACGTACCCGAGCGCCAGGCCGAGCACACCAGCGAGCCGTACGTCGCCGTACCCGAGGCCGCGGGGGTAGACCACCCACAGCACCAGGAAGAACCCGCCCATCAGGGCCCAGCCCAGGGCCGACCTGATCATGGCGTCCCGATCGGAGTCGATCGCGCCAGCGAGGAGCACGGCAACCACGGTGAGCCCGTACGCCGGCGCGATGATCTTCGTCGGCAGCAGTGTCGTGTGCCAGTCGATCACGGCCAGAGCAACCCCGATCGGCACCAGCGGCATCAGCACGAGCAGGGCGCCGTCGAACCCGGTGCTGGCCGCTAGGGCCGCGGCGACAGCCCCGGTGGTCACGGCGCAAACCAAGGCCAGGCCGGGCCGGGCAGCCAGGGCGGCGTACGGCGGCTTCGGTGGCGCGGGTGGCAGGGCCCGGCCCGGATCGTCGTCGGGATCCGGGACCACCGGCTCGGGCTCGGGGAGCGCCCCGATCAGACGCGGCACGAACCAGCCCACCAGCACCCCGACCAGGAGTGCCACCCCGGCGGTCAGCAGGTGACCGTCCTCGAGCCAGGTCACCGAGGCGTCCGGGCCGCCAGGGCACCCTCGCCGGCCGCACGCATCGCGGCGAGCGGTGCCGGGAGCCGGGTCATCAGCTCAACCTGGAGGGCGGCCTGATTGATCAGCAGGTCCAGGCCGCTGACGAGGACCCGCCCGGAGACCAGCGCGGCCTGAGCCAGCGGCGTCGGCCATGGGTCGTAGACGACCTCGAAGACCACCGGGCAGGGGTCGGCGCTTTGTACCAGCCACGGGGTCTGCGCGACCGCCGGGATCGTGGAGATCACCAGGTCGACTGCACCGACCGGTTCGCCCAGGGTGCCGACCGTGATCGCGGGGCCGCGTTCGGAGGCCTCCACGACCTGCAGCGTCTCGGTGGCCCGGGACGGCTCGCGAACCAGCAGCCGAGCGCGCTCGCAGCCGAGTTCCCCGAGCGCTAGCAGCATGGAGGCGGCGGTGGCCCCTCCGCCCAGGACGACCGCCTCGGTGAACGGACCCCGGACCCGCTCGCCGACAGCCGCGATGGCGCCCGGGACGTCGGTGTTGTACCCGGTGAGCACCCCGTCTTGCACCACGACGGTGTTCGCGACCCCCGAGGCCCGGGCCCAGGGGTCGGCGTCGTCGAGCATCGGCATCACCGTGCGCTTGAGCGGCATCGTCAGTGACAGCCCGCGCCAGGAGTGGTCCATCCCCCGGACGAAGCGAGCGAGCTCACGCTCCTCGACGTCGATCGCCTGGTAGGTCCACGACAGCCCGAGCTCGGCGTAGGCCGCCCGGTGCAGCACAGGCGAGAGCGAGTGCTCGATCGGCGAACCGAGCACTGCACACTTCACGACGTCACGGGGGGGCATGGATCAGCAGGCGTCCGAGGTCTGGCAGTACGCCCGGAAGACCTCGACGTCACGCTGGTGCCCGGCGAAGGTCTCGTTGAACCGGGTCTCGCCGGTCTTGAGGTTCACTACGACCCAGAACAGCCAGGGTCCCTCGACCGGGTTCAGCGCGGCCTCGATCGTGGTGGCGCCCGGTGACCCGATCGGGCCCGGCGGCAGGCCGGTGAACTTGTAGGTGTTGTACGGCGAATCGAGCTGGCGCTCCTCGTCGGTGGTGTAGATCCGACCGGTGATGTTGTTCGCGAACGCGACCGTGGCGTCGGACTGCAGCGCCATCCCGTCGTCGAGACGGTTGTAGATCGCCTGGGCGACCTTGGCGTAGTCCTGTTTCCGGCTCGCCTCGTACTCCAGGATGCTCGCGATCGTCATGATCTCGCTGACCGAGTAGCCCAGCGCGGCCGCCTTGGCCTTCATGTCGAGCTCCTCCTCGACCTGCTTGGTCTTGGTGACCATCTGCTTGAGCAGGGCCACCGCGGTCTGGCCGGGGACGACGGTGTACGTCGCCGGGTAGAGGTAGCCCTCCGGGTCCCCGTTGGCCTCGGGCGGCAAACCCAGGGCCCGGGTGTCCTTCAGCGCGGCGGTGACCTGGGCCTTGGTGATGTCGGTGTTCTTGACGATGGCTCGCACGACGGCGTCGACCCGAGATCCCTCGGGGACGACCACCCGCGCCTGGACCAGGTTCGCCGGGTCGATGAGAAGGGCCAGGGCGTCGGAGGCTTTCATCTCCTTCTTCAGCTGGTAGTAGCCGACCTGGATCGAGCGCGACTTCGGGTTGGCGGTCGCGGCGTCGAGGAAGGCATCGACGCTCTTCACGACCCCTCCGGACTTCAGGCTCCGGCCGATGTCAGAGGAGGTGTCCCCCGGGCGGACCTGCACGATCACCTGGCCACTGCCGGGACCACCGAAGTCAGGGCTGTCGCCGACCAGCGAGCGCACCTTGTCCAGCGCCCAGCCGCCACCGAAGAACAGCCCGGCAGCGATCAGCGCGAGCACCAGCAACATCGGGAGGCAGCCACGACCTCGGCGGCGACCGGTCTCGGCGCGCCGCGAACCTGCCCGCGGAATCCGAGGCTCGTCGCGATGACCCGCCGACGTGGGCGCACGCCGCTCGTCGTCGGGTCCGAAGTCGAGTCCGATGTCGCTCACACTTGTTCCTTCTCTCGGTTTCGCAGCGTCGCCGCCATGGCTCAGCCGACCTCGACGAGCTCGCCGGCCGGTCGGTTCTGTGCACGTTCGGCGTCGATCGCGCCCTGGAGGATGACCACTGCTGCCGCCTGGTCGACCACGGCCCGCCGCTTCCTGCCCTTCTTGCCCCGCTCCCGCAGGACCGCCTCGGCGGTGACCGTGCTGAGTCGCTCGTCGACCAACCGGACCGGACGCGGAGCGACCCGTTGGGCGAGGTCGCCGGCGAATGCCCGAACCTTACCCGCCGCCGGTCCCTCACCCCCGCTCAGTGAACGGGGCAGGCCGACGTAGAGCAGCACCGCGCTCAGCTCGTCCGCCAGCTCGGCGATCCGATCCAGGTCACCGTCACCGCGCTGGACGGTCTCCACCGGGGTCGCCAGGATGCCGCTGGGGTCGCACGTCGCAACTCCGATCCGCGCGTCTCCCGGGTCGATGCCCAGGCGCACTCCGAGCAGCCCGGGACCTGGCCGCTGATCGCCGATGGTCAACGGGAAGCCACTGCTGCTCGCGCTGCCTGGAGCGCCTCGGTGACCCGGGAGGCATCGGTGCCGCCGCCCTGGGCCACGTCGTCCTTGCCGCCGCCCTTACCGTCGAGCAGCGTTGCAGCCGCGCGCAGCAGGGTGTTCGCCGAGACCCCGGCTGCCGTGCCCGCGTCGTTGACCGCCGCGACCAGCGCGGGCTTCGAGTCCTGGACGCCGATCACGAGGACCGCGCCCGGGCGGTCCTGGGGCAGTCGACCGCGGACGTCGAGGGCCAGGGTCCGGATGTCGCCGCCCCCGGCACCGTCAACCACCCGGCCGACGAACAGGACCCCGCCGATGTCCTCCGCACCGGCGGCGAGCTCGCCAGCGCCGGCAAGCAGCTGCTGGAGCCGGACCTTCTCGATCTCCCTCTCCGCGGTGCGCAATCGGTCCACCAGGTCGCCGACCCGGCCGACGAGGTCGCTCGGCTGGGTCTTGAGCAGTCCGGTGAGCTGGGCGACCACATCGCGTTCACGCGCGAGGTAGGCGAAGCCCTCGTAACCGGTCAGGGCCTCGATCCTGCGGTTGCCCGAGCCGACTGAGGACTCCCCGGTCAGCACGATGGTGCCGATCTGCGAGGAGTGGTCGACGTGCGTGCCTCCGCAGAGCTCGCGGGACCAGGGGCCACCGATCTCGACCACCCGCACCTGGGCGTCGTAGGTCTCGCCGAAGAGCGCGATCGCTCCCCATTCCTTGGCCTGGTCCAGCGTCATGTAGTCCCATCCGACCGCCAAGTCGGCCCGGAGCGCGTTGTTCGAGACCGCCTCGAGATCGGCGTACTGGGCGTCGGTCAGGCCAGTGGCCCAGCCGAAGTCGAGCCGCAGGTAGCCGGGACGGTTGTAGGAACCCGACTGCAGCGCCGTGGGCCCGAGCACCTCGCGCAGCGCAGCGTGCACGACATGGGTGCCGGAGTGCGCCTGCCGCGCGCCGGTGCGCCAGCTCGGGTCGACCTTCGCCAACAGCTCCCCGGAACCCGGGAACTCCCCCTCGACGACGCGGACCTGGTGCACCACCAGACCGCGAACCGGGCGCTGGACGTCGAGGACCTCCAGGACTCCGCCGTCGAACTCGATCGTGCCGGCGTCGGCGACCTGGCCGCCGGACTCGGCGTAGAACGGGGTCCGGTCGAGCACCAGCTCACCGATCTCACCCTGGCCCAGGGCGAGCACCGGGACGCCCCCGGAGAGGAGCGCGAGCGGCTTTGACTCGGTGGTCAGCGTTTCGTAGGCCAACCACTCGGTCGGGCCGCTGGCGTCGAGGATCCCGCGGTAGACGCTGGTGTCGGCGTGCTGGCCCTTCTTGGACTTAGCGTCGGCCTTGGCGCGGTTGCGCTGCTCGGCCATCAGGCTCCGGAAACCCTCTTCGTCGACGCTCAGGCCCTTCTCGGCCGCCATCTCCAGGGTCAGGTCGATGGGGAAGCCGTAGGTGTCGTGGAGGGCGAACGCCTTGTCACCGCTCAGGACCCTGGCGTCGGCTGCGGCGACCTCCTCGGCAGCGTTGTCGAAGATCGTCGTCCCGGCCAGCAACGTCTTGCGGAACGCGTCCTCCTCGGCGTACGCGACCTGGGTGATCCGGTCCCAGTCAGCAGTGAGGTTCGGGTAGCCGGGCGCCATCTTGTCGCGGCTGATCCCGAAGAGCTCCGGGAGTGCACGGTCCTCGTAGCCGAGGAGTCGCATCGAGCGGACCGCCCGCCGGAGCAGGCGCCGCAGGACGTAGCCGCGGGACTCGTTGCCCGGGGTGACCCCGTCGCCGATGAGCATCATCGAGGAGCGGATGTGGTCGGCCACCACCCGGAAGCGGACGTCGTCGACCAGGTCTGCGCCGTACCGGCGTCCGGTCAGCTCCTGGGCTCGCTCGATCACCGGGAACATGGTGTCGATCTCGTACATGTTCGCCTTGTCCTGCAGCAGGAAGGCGACCCGCTCCAGGCCCATGCCGGTATCGATGTTCTGCTTGGGCAACGAGCCGGCGATGTCGAAGTCGACCTTGCTGCGCACCTCGCTCAGCTCGTCCTGCATGAAGACCAGGTTCCAGATCTCCAGGTACCGGTCCTCGGCGCCGAAGTCGCCGTCGGGACCGAACGCCGCACCGCGGTCGTAGAGGATCTCCGAGCACGGGCCCCCGGGGCCGGGCACGCCCATCGACCAGTAGTTCTCGCTCTTGCCGAGACGGACGATCCGGTCGTCGGGAAGCCCGGTGACCTTGCGCCACAACAGCGGCGCCTCCGGGTCGTCCTCGTAGACGCTCGGGTAGAGCCGCGACTCCTCCAGGCCGAATCCGCCGTCGGCGACGGGTTTGGTGATCAGGTCCCAGGCGAGCTCGATCGCGCCGGCCTTGAAGTAGTCACCGAAGGAGAAGTTGCCGCACATCTCGAAAAAGGTGCCGTGCCGGGTGGTCTTGCCGACGTCCTCGATGTCAGGAGTCCGGACGCACTTCTGGATGCTGACAGCGCGGCTGAACGGCGGGGTCTCCTGGCCGAGGAAGTAGGGCTTGAACGGCACCATCCCGGCATTGACGAAGAGCAGGTTGGGGTCGTCGACCAGCAGCGGGGCCGAGGGGACCGCGGTGTGACCTGCCGCTTCGAAGTGCTCGACGAAGCGTCGGCGGATGTCAGCCGAGGTGCCAACCGGGTCCATCAGTGCCTGCCTTCTAGCGGGAGTGGCGCCGGGCTGTCGTCCAGCGACCCATGGTGGTGCTCTGCGTCGATCTCTGCGGACGGCTCCAGCATCAGCGGCCCGTCCAACCCGTAACCGAAGCGCTCGCGCAGCTCGATCTCGCGCTCGTTCATCCCGCTCCGGACCTCGTCGGCGAACAGCTGGGCGCCGACGGTGAGCCCGGCGACCCGGTCGCGCAGGCCCTCAGGGGTGAAGACCTCAGCGGCGCGGCGCGCCTTCACGACCACGTAGACCCCTGCTCCGGCGCCGGCGATGAACCAGAAACCGCGCCTCATGCGAGGCCTTCCCGGGCACGTTCCTCGGCGCGCAGGTCGCGCTTGTACTCCTTGAACAGCTGCAGCCGTCGCTTCCTCGCTGCTCGGACCTCTCGGCGCATCTCGAACCAGATCCGGTTGCGGGCCTGCGGCGCGAGCGCCCGTCGAACGCCGTGCGAGAACGCCGCGGCCTTGACCAGCGGCGCCCCGAGGGTGGCCGAGAGGACCAGCCGGTCCGGGACCTGCACCGGGTCGGGGCCGTGCTGATCGGGGCCGCGGACGTCCCGGGACAACCCGGCGTCGGTGATCACGTACGTCGCCCTGGCGGCTGTCCGCGCTGGCGCGGTCTCCGGGCCGGGTGTGAGCGTGGCGGTCAGCTCCTCCAGACGGGCACGGAGGTCGTCGCTCTCCCGCAGCGCGGCGTCCAGCATGACTTCCAGATCAGCGCGCGTTCGATTGCGGCGCCGCAGCGCCGCCACCAGTGCCACCACCAGCAGCGCCGCGACGGCTCCGCCCAGTGCAGCCACGATCACGCTCATGGCA
>JBKJHX010000061.1:0-5508 GCA_046598855.1 Marmoricola sp.
CGCCCGCGAAGAAGGCAGCGCCCGCGAAGAAGGCAGCGCCCGCGAAGAAGGCAGCGCCCGCGAAGAAGGCAGCGCCCGCGAAGAAGGCAGCGCCGGCCAAGAAGGCAGCGCCCGCGAAGAAGGCAGCGCCCGCGAAAGCAGCGCCCGCGAAGAAGGCGCCGGCCAAGAAGGCAGCGCCCGCGAAGTTGGAGGCACCTGTCAAGGTTGCGCCCGTGACAGCGACGGCGCCCCGGAAGGCGACCTCCAAGGCAACCCAGAAAGCCGCCCCCGCGAAGAAGGCCGCCCCGACCCGGGCGAGCGGTACCAAGCTCGTTGTCCTCGAGCAGGAGGACCCCTGGACCAAGGCAGAGCTCAACGAGGTCCGCACCCAGTTGCGGGCAGACGTGAAGCGCCTGAAAGTCGAACTCGAGGTGGTCGAGGGCGACCTCGCTCACCTGATGCTCAGTGCTGGGGAAGGTGCCGGCAACGACACCGCGGATGTCGGCTCGGCCACGTTCGAGCGCGACCAAGAGATGACGATCGTCAACAACGCCCGGGACATGCTCGTGCAGTCCGAGCACGCGCTGAGCCGGATCTCGGACCACACCTATGGGGTGTGCGAGGTCTGCGGCAACCCGATCGGCAAGAATCGTTTGATGGCGTTCCCGCGTGCGACAATGTGCATGACATGCAAGCAGCGCGAGGAGCGTCGCTGACCAGCGACGATCAACCCACCAGACCCAGTTCCCGTTTCGGGTTGGTCCTCGGCATCGGTGCGGTCTTCCTCGCCGTCGATGTGGGCACCAAGATCCTTGCCGTCCGCGAGCTCGCGGACCGGGACCCGGTGGAGGTCCTCGGGCCGGTCCTGAAGCTCACCCTGGTACGCAACCCGGGGGCTGCGTTCGGCTCAGGCGCCGGCCTGACACCGTTCATCACCGCGTTCGCGATCCTCGCCCTCGTCGTCGCCCTGGTGGTGGCGCGCCGCGCTGTAACCGCGGCCTGGGCCTGGGCGATGGGTCTGCTGCTGGCCGGTATCGGCGGGAACCTGATCGATCGGATGTTCCGAGAGCCGGGGCCTTTGCGCGGCAAGGTCATCGACTTCCTCCAGCTCCCGAACTGGCCGGTCTTCAACGTCGCCGACATCTGCATCAACGTCGCCGCGGGCCTGATCATCCTGCAGTCCTTCCGAGGCGTGCCGATGGCCGGGCGGCCCGCTCCCGAGAAGGACCGTGGCCCGTCCGAGGAGGTGCCCCGATGACCACGGGCACCGGCGACGACCGCGTCCTGACGGTTCCCGACGGACTGGCCGGGGAGCGCGTCGACGTGGGGCTGGCGCGGATGTTCGGGATCTCGCGTTCCAAGGCAGCCGACCTGCTCGGCCAGGGCCTGGTCCAGCTCGACGGGTCCGAGGCCGCCAAGTCGGACCGGTTGCTTCCCGGGGCCGTCCTGGAAGTGAGCCTGCCTGCTGTCGCCAGCACGCTGGAGGTGACGGCGGAGGAGGTCGAGGGCATCTCGATCCTGCACGACGACGACTCCATCGTGGTGATCGAGAAGCCCGTAGGCGTCGCCGTGCACCCGTCGATGGGCTGGACCGGACCGACCGTCGTCGGCCACCTGGTCGCGGCCGGGTACAGGATCGCGACCAGCGGCGCCCCCGAGCGCCAGGGCATCGTCCAGCGGCTGGATGTGGGGACCTCGGGTGTGATGGTGATCTGCAAGGGCGAGCGCGCCTACTCGGTGCTCAAGAACGCCTTCCGCCACCGTGAGGTCGACAAGACCTACCACTCGCTGGTGCAGGGCCATCCTGATCCGCTGGAGGGCACCATCGACGCCCCGATCGGTCGGGCACCCAAGTCGGACTGGAAGTTCGCGGTCCGCGACGACGGCAAGCACAGCGTCACCCACTACGCCACACTCGAGGCACACCGTTTCGCGAGCCTGCTGGAGATCCAGCTCGAGACCGGGCGCACCCATCAAATCCGGGTGCACATGGCGGCGCTCAAGCACCCCTGCGTCGGGGACCTGACCTACGGAGCGGATCCGACCCTGGCCAAGAGACTAGGCCTCGAACGGCAGTGGCTGCACGCCGTACGACTTGGATTCACGCACCCGGACTCGGGGGAGTACGTCCAGTTCTCCTCCGAGTACCCGGTCGATCTCGCTGTCGCACTGGAGAAGATCCGTGACGCGGACTGACAACCCGGTCGACCTCTTGCTCCGGCCGGCGACCGAGGACGATCTGCCCGAAGTGGCCGAACTGTTCATCGCCACCCGGCGCGAGGCCGTTCCGCTGATGCCGCCCACGGTCAGCGATGCTGCGGGCATCCGTGACTGGTTCGCCACCCAGGGGACCGCCAAAGAGATCTGGATCGCCGAGGACGGTGACATCGTTGGATTCGTCATGCTCGACGGGATCTGGTTGGACGGGCTCTACGTCGGCCCGCACCGGCAGGGCAGCGGGATCGGGTCCACGCTTCTCGATCTGGTCAAGGCCCAGCGGCCTGACGGGTTCGGCCTCTGGGTCTTCGCAAGCAACACCCCGGCGCGCGGCTTCTACCACCGGCACGGTCTTGTCGAACTCGAACACACCGACGGCTCCGGCAACGCCGAGCGCTCGCCGGACGTCCGGATGGTCTGGCCGGGCACCGAGCCCTTGCGCTACCTGCGGGGGCAGATCGATGCTGTCGACGACGAGTTCGCGCTGCTGCTGGCCCGGCGGTTCGCCTTGACCGCGACCGTCCAGGGGTTCAAGGACCGGCCCGGCAAACAGGGGCGCGACCCCGAGCGGGAGCGGGCTATCGCCGAGCGGATGGCCGCGCACGCCCCGGGTCTCGGTGCCGACGCGATCGCCAGGATCATGCACACCGTGATCTCCGAGTCTCTCGACGCCTATGAGGACAATCCCCGTCCGGAGCGCTGAGTTCCAGATCACTCACCACCTGCCCGCTGCCTGGGGAACCCAGCCCCTGGCCGACTCGTTGGGATGACATGCACCAGCACCACAACGGATTGAAGACCACTCTCCTGCTCAGCGGGATCTTCGGCCTGCTCCTGGCCATCGGCGGCCTGGTCAGCGCGTCGACCGGGAGCATGGCGTTCATCTGGCTGTTCGCGCTCTTCGGCGTCGCGATGACGGCGTACGGCTACTGGAACTCCGACAAGCTCGCGATCAAGGCGATGCGGGCAGTCCCGGTGACCGAGGCCGAGCAGCCGGCGATGTACCGGATCGTCCGGGAGCTGTCGCTGGTCGCCGGTCAACCGATGCCACGCCTGTTCGTCTCGCCGACCGAGGCCCCGAACGCATTCGCCACCGGTCGCAACCCCGACCACGCCGCGGTGTGCTGCACCGAGGGGATCCTCAGCCTCCTCGACGAGCGCGAGCTCCGCGGCGTCCTGGGCCACGAGCTGATGCACGTCTACAACCGCGACATCTTGACCTCGTCCGTCGCGGCGGCGATCGCCGGAGTGATCACCTCGGTGGCCCAGATGATGATGTTCGCCTCCATGTTCGGTGGCGGGGGCGACGACGAGGACCGCCCCAACCCGCTGGTGCTCATCCTGATGGCGCTGCTAGCGCCGATGGCGGCCGCAGTGATCCAGATGGCGATCAGCCGCACCCGCGAGTACGACGCCGACGAGGACGGAGCCCGGCTCACCGGCGACCCGCTAGCGCTGGCGAGCGCGTTGAACAAGCTGGAGCACGGCGTGGCGGCCCGACCGCTGCAGCCGACCCCCCAGCTGCAGAACGCCAGTCACCTGATGATCGCGAACCCCTTCCGGGCGCGGGACGTCTCGAAGATGTTCTCGACCCACCCGCCGACCGCTGACCGGATCGCCCGGCTGCAGAGCATGGCCGGACGCTGAGGCAGGTACTCCCGGCGCGTCTTCGCGGACTCGCCGGGAGCACGGCGGCGAGCGGTGAGACGTCGACGCCCGACACTCCCGCTTGTCGGCGGGCACTGCCAGAATCGTGCCTGCGCCTGACGTAGGCTGACGCTCTTCCCCGATGCGCCGACCAGCGTGTCCCAGCGTGACCCAGGCGCGATCAAGCGTTATCTCCGTGCTGTTCCGCGATCCTCCGGGAAGGTGAACCTCCGCTCCATGTCGAACGGTTCCGACGACAACTTCGTCCACCTGCACGTGCACACCGAGTACTCGATGCTCGATGGCGCCGCCCGGTTGGGACCGATGGCCGAACGTGCCGCGGAGCTCGGGATGCCGGCGATCGCCATGACCGACCACGGCAACGTCTTCGGCGCCTACGAGTTCTACCGAAAGGCCCGCGAGGCGGGGATCAAGCCGATCATCGGCATCGAGGCGTACTTCGCCCCGAACATCTCCCGCTTCGAGAAGAAGGGCGCGAACTTCTACGACGGTGGCCCGGACGACGTCTCGGCCCGCGGCGCCTACACCCACATGACGTTGCTCTCGGAGTCGACCGAGGGCATGCACAACCTGTTCCGGCTCTCGACCGGCGCCTGGCGCGACGGCTTCTTCAAGCACCCGCGGATGGATCGCGAGCTCCTCTCCCAGCACTCCCGCGGGATCATCGGCACCACCGGTTGCCCCTCGGGCGAAGTGCAGGTGCACCTGCGCTACGGCAACTACGACGCCGCCCGCCAGGCCGCTGCGGACTTCCAGGACATCCTCGGCCGGGAAAACTACTTCCTCGAGCTGATGGACCACGGGCTCGACATCGAAAACAGGGTCCGTGACGGGCTGCTCAAGCTCGGCAAGGACCTAGCGATCCCGCTGCTGGCCACCAACGACTCGCACTACGTCAACCAGGCCGACGCGAAGTCCCAGGAGCACCTGCTCTGCATCAACTCGGGCAGCACCATGGACATCCCGGCCGGCGACGGCCCTGGCCAACGGTTCGCGTTCTCCGGCGATGGCTACTACATCAAGTCTCCCGCAGAGATGCGCGCGTTGTGGGTAGACAAGTACAACCTCCGCGAGGCCTGCGACAACACCTTGCTGATCGCCGAACGGTGCGACGTCGAGTTCACCGAGGGCAATGGCACCTTCATGCCCCGCTTCCCCTGCCCGCCCGGGGAGGACGAGACCTCCTGGCTGATTAAGGAGGTCGAGAAGGGCCTGCAGTTCCGATACCCGAACGGCATCTCCGACGAGGTGCGCAAGCAGGCCAACTTCGAGGTCGGGGTCATCACCCAGATGGGCTTCCCGGGCTACTTCCTCGTGGTCGCGGACTTCATCAACTGGGCCAAGGACAACGGCATCCGGGTCGGACCGGGACGTGGTTCCGGTGCCGGCTCGATGGTCGCCTACGCGATGCGGATCACCGATCTCGACCCCTTGGTGCACGGCCTGATCTTCGAGCGGTTCCTGAACCCGGACCGGATCTCGATGCCTGACTTCGACATCGACTTCGACGAGCGCCGGCGCGGTGAGGTGATCCGCTACGTCACCGAGAAGTACGGCGAGGACCGGGTCTCGATGATCGTCACCTACGGCACCATCAAGGCCAAGCAGGCGGTCAAGGACTCCTCGCGGATCCTCGGCTACCCG
>JBKJHX010000021.1:0-12746 GCA_046598855.1 Marmoricola sp.
GACCGTCCTCGACGACGCCGTCAGGAACATCAAATCGAACCAGGGCGTCGACATCGTCCTCGAAGAGCTCGAGCTGACCGACCCGACCACCTACGAGCTGCTTCAGCGCGGTGACACCCTCGGCGTCTTCCAGCTCGACGGTGGCCCGATGCGGGCGCTGCTGCGCTCGATGAAGCCCGACCAGTTCGAAGACATCTCCGCGGTCGGCGCGCTCTACCGCCCCGGACCGATGGGCGCGGACTCGCACAACAAGTACGCCCGCCGCAAGACCGGTCGCGAGCCGACCGAGCCGATCCACCCCGAGCTCGCCGAGGCGCTCGAGGACGTCCTGGGCGAGACCTACGGGCTGATTGTGTACCAGGAGCAGGTGATGGCGATCGCCCAGAAGCTCGCCGGGTACACCCTGGGACAGGCCGACCTGCTGCGCCGCGCGATGGGCAAGAAGAAGAAGTCCGAGCTCGACAAACAGTTCGAGACCTTCTCGGCCGGCATGACCGATCGCGGCTACTCGATGCATGCGGTGAAGACGCTCTGGGAAATCCTGCTCCCGTTCTCCGACTACGCCTTTAACAAGGCGCACTCTGCGGCGTACGGCGTGGTCTCGTACTACACCGCCTTCCTCAAGGCGAACTACCCGGCCGAGTACATGTCCGCGCTCCTGACCTCGGTCAAGGACGACAAGGACAAGATGGCGATCTACCTCAACGAGTGCCGCCGGATGAAGATCCAGGTGCTGCCGCCCGACGTGAACGAGTCCGCGGCCGACTTCACCCCGGTGGGTCACGACGTCAGGTTCGGTCTCGGCGCCATCCGCAACGTCGGGCACAACGTGGTGGACGGGGTCGTCGCCGGCCGCACCGAGAAGGGCCGGTACACCGACTTCAACGACTTCATGGACAAGGTCCCGGCGGTCGTCTGCAACAAGCGTGTCGTCGAGTCGTTGATCAAGGCAGGCGCCTTCGACGACATGAAGCACAAGCGCCGCGCCCTGGTCGCGATCCACGAGGTGGCGGTCGACCAGTACGTCGACATCAAGAAGAACGAAGCCATCGGCCAGGACTCGCTGTTCGCCTCCATGGACGGGCTCGGCGGCGAGGATGCCGGTTTCGGGATCTCGGTGACCGTCCCCGACATCGAGGACTGGGACAAGATGACGCTGCTCGGGCACGAGCGGGAGATGCTCGGGCTCTACGTCAGCGACCACCCCCTGCTCGGGCTCGAGCACGTCCTGGCCGCGTCGGCCGACTGCACCATCGGCCAGCTGATGCTCGACGAGGAGCGCGCCGACAACTCGACGGTGACGATCACCGGCCTGATCACCTCGGTGCAGCGCAAGGTCACCAAGCGCGGTGACACCTGGGCGATGGTCACGGTCGAGGACCTCGACGGCGCGATCGACGTCCTGCTCTTCCCCAGCGCCTACCAGCTCGCGGCGACCTCGCTGATCGAGGATGCCATCGTCACGGTTAAGGGCCGGCTCTCCCGGCAGAAGGACCAGGCGGAGCTGCACGGCCAGGAGGTGACGCTCCCCGATCTCAACGACGGACCGAGCGGGCCGGTGGTGATCGCGATGCCGTCGACCCGGTGCACCGCTGCGGTCGTCGACCAGCTCAAGGACGTGCTCGCGACCCACCCGGGCATGTCCGAGGTCCGGCTCAAGCTGATGAGTCGCGAGTCGACCAAGGTGATGCGGCTCCCGGACCGGCTCCGGGTGACCCCCAGCCCGGCGCTCTTCGCCGATCTGAAGCAGTTGTTGGGGCCCGGTTGTCTAGGCTGAGGTGCGTGAACAGGCTGCAGCGTTGAACGGCGCCACCGAGCTCGATCCCGCCACCGGGTCGGCGTCGCTCGCCGAGCCCCCGACCTCGATGAAGCTCCTCAACAGGTTGTGGCCGCTGTTGGTCGACCTCTGGATCGTCGCTGTCTGGTTCGCGGTCGCCGGTCTGATCGGTGCCGTGGTCTGGGACCAGGTCACGCCCCTGGCCGAGTTCACCCGGACCGAGACCAACGGCTCGATGGACGAGCAGGAGCTCGCGGTCCAGATCGCGACCGACGGTTGGTTCTTCGTGATCGCAGCCGTCGGGGGACTGCTGAGCGGGATCGCGCTCGTGGTGTGGCGTCGCCGGTTCCCGCTGCTGATGGTGCTCCTGGTCGCGGGCGGCGGCGCCCTGGCCACCTACGTGATGAAGGAGGTCGGGTTCGACATCGGCCCGGCCGACCCGGACTCCGTGCTGCCCACCGTCGGAGTCGGAGACACCGTCCCGCTCCAACTGAAGCCTGCCGCCCAGGGTGTGTACTACGTCTGGTCGATCGCGGCCCTGGCCGGTTCGGTGCTCGCGTTGTGGGGCGGGGAGTACCGGGCGTCGAGGCGTCGCCACGCGCGGCAGCTGCGCGAGGCGCAGGAGCCGGCCGGAACAGGCTCCGGGTCCGGCCGGTAAACCTTTGCCGGCAGCCCTCCCGGAACGCCTCGTCCTGGGTAAAGTTCGGCGACCGCCCGTTCCAACCGCCTCCTGGCAGTCGCCCGCTCTCGGGTGTATAGGGGGGCACACCGCCGAAGTAGAGGACCCCGATGTCTGACCCGACCCCTCCCGACAGCCCGAACAGCTCTCTGCCTGCCGGCTCCGAGCCCACCGCCCCGATCGAGCACACCGCACCGAAGGGCCGGGGCAAGCGCCGCACGGCGATCATCGTGATCGCCGCCGTTCTGGTGGCAACCGTCCTCGGCTCCGGGGCCTTCGCCGCGTACAAGGTTTTCTTCGCCGGCGGGCCGCAGCCGGCTGAGGCGCTGCCGGCCTCCACCGTGGCGATCCTGAGCATCGACCTGAACCCGTCAGCGGGGCAGAAGATCGAGGCGATCAAGACGATCCGCAAGTTCCCGGCGCTGAGGAAGAATCTCGGGCTCGACACCGAGGACGACCTGCGCCGATACATTTTCGAGAAGGGTCTCGGCGGCACCGATTGCGAGGATCTCGACTACGACAAGGCGATGAAGCCCTGGATCGGCAAGCGGGCAGCCTTCGCGGCCGTGGACCTGGGTGACAAGTTCCCGGCCCCGGCAGTCGTGCTCCAGATCAGCGACCAGAACGAGGCCAAGGACGCCTTCGAGGAGATCGTCGAGTGTGCCGACTTCGGGTCCGACTTCGGCTTCGCGGTCGGTGAGGACTACCTGGTCGCCAGCGACAGCGCCGCGCACGCCGAGCAGATCCTCCAGGACGGTCAGAAGAGGTCCTTGTCCGAGGACGCGATGTACCAGAGGTGGACCGAGGAGGCCGGCGATCAAGGTGTCTTGAACTTCTACGTCGCCAAGAAGGCCTCGGAGTACCTCGCCGAGGCGCTCGAGGAGCTCGGAGAGTCTTTCGCCGGCGGTTTCGGTGCCAAGGTGGCTGAGGAGAGCTCCAGCAGGGAGGGTGACCTCGTCAGCGAGGAGCTCGAGGGTGACCCGGGCTTGAGCAGGAGCACGGCGCCGCGCGCCGAGGACTGCGAGGGTGATCCGTTCGGCGCTGCGAAGGACCAACTCGAGAACTTCGAAGGACTCGCCGGCACGGTCCGTTTCGCTGACGGCGGCATGGAGCTGTCGCTGGCGAGCAGCGGCATCGAGCAGCTGGAGTCCGACGCGACGGTCGGGGACAAGGTCAGCAGGCTCCCCGGCAACACCACGCTGGTCGCGGCACTGGGAGTTCCGGAGGGTTACGCCGAGCAGATGGTCAGTGCGTTCTCGTGCGGCTTCGGTCCCGGTTCCGGCGGCGACCGGGGCTTCCTCGCCGAGGCCGAGCGGGAGACCGGGCTCGCGCTGCCCGAGGACCTGGTGACTCTGCTCGGCTCGGCGATCACGATCTCGGTCGGCGGCGACGCCCCGGACTCCGGCGACGACCTGAGTCCTGAGAACACCCACCTCGGGGTGGTGCTGCACGGCAACGCCGATGAGGTGAAGGACCTGATCCCCAAGATCGAGGGCGCGCTCGGGTTCCCGCTCGAAGAGATCCCGATCCGGGTGGTGAACACCGACTCCAAGGTCGTGCTGAGCCCGTCGGAGGAGTACGCCAACGCACTCCTTGCGGACGGTGCCCTGGGCGACAGCGCCTCCTTCAAGGACGCGGTCCCGAACGCGGACCGCGCGACCGGCATCCTCTACGTCGACTTCGACTCCGAGTGGCGCCAGACCCTGGTCGAACTCATCGAGGAGATGGGTGGCAGCGCCGACGACGCCCGGTCCGCCGAGGAAAACCTCGAGCCGCTGAAGTCCTTCGGGCTGAGCTCGTGGACCGAGGGCGGCACCAGTCACCTGCTGCTGAAGCTCGCGACGGACTGACCGTGGCGGGATCCGTCAGGGCTAATCAGCCCTGACGGATCCGTGCTGCGCCGAGGACCCGGGACGCTGTCGGGCCCGGGAGGTCGTCAGTTCGGGGACCAGCGGGTCCGTGCGATCTCGGTCGCGGGAAGGCTCGGCAGCGCCCGCATGGCGCGCATCTCCGAGCGCAGCGACCGGCGCAGCAGCTGCAGCCGCTCGATGGTCTCGTCGGCCTCCAGCAGCTGTTGACGCTCGGACTGGCTGAGCAGGCAGGTGGCGGCCAGCGAGTAGGACAGGTAGGTGGGGTCGGCGGGCATCGGACCGGCCAGCACCGGGCCGCCCCGGAGTTCTGAGAGCTGGTCGCGGTACTCCTCGAAGGTTGCCAACGTCCTGGTCGCCTCGTCCCGGGCCTCCGGGTCGTCCGCGGCGGCCCCGTCGTCGACCAGGTCGCACTCGGCGTGCAGGTATTCGCCGGTGGTGAGGATGGTGTTCACCAGGACCCGTTGCCGACCGGTCACCTCGATGTCGAAGCGACCGTCGTCGTACCGTTCGGCCTCGGTGAGCTGGACCAGGGTCCCAGTGCGGTGCATCGACTGGAGCCCGTGCCCGCCGACCTCGTAACCCTCTCTGATCGCCACCACCACGAACACCCGGTTGGCGGGGTCCTCGGTGGCGAGCAGGTCGCGTATCAGCGCCCGGTAGCGGTCCTCGAAGATGTGCAGCGGCACGACCACTCCGGGGAAGATCACCGCGTTGAGCGGAAACACCGGAATCGTCGTCACCCGCCCAACCTAGTGCTGCCGCAGTGACCGAGCCGTGAAATCGGGTCGGAGTCGTGGGCAGGCCTTCCCTAGACTGGCTGCATGCTTCGCAGGATCGACCTCCGCGGGACTGCTGACGCGTCCCCGGACTACCGCACCCTGGTGCCGCGCGCCGACTTCGACGTCGAGTCGGCGCTGGACGTCGTGCGCCCGATCTGCGACGACGTCCGTGATCGCGGCGTCGAGGCCGTCCTGGAGTACTCCGCGCGCTTCGACGGCGTCGAGCGGGAAGAGATCAGCGTGCCCGCCGAGGCGCTGACCGAGGCCCTGGCCGCGCTTGATCCGGCTGTCCGCGCCGCTCTGGAGGAATCGGTCCGCCGCCTCCGCGCGACCTGCGAGGCCGAACTGGAGCGTGACGTGGTCACCGACCTCGGCCCAGGGGCCCGGGTCACCCAGCGGATGATCCCGGTCGACCGGGTCGGACTCTACGTACCCGGGGGAGTCGCACCGCTGGTCTCCAGCGTCGTGATGAACGTCGTACCGGCACAGGTGGCCGGGGTCGCCTCGATCGCGCTGACCAGCTCCCCGCAGAAAGACCACGGCGGACTGCCGCACCCGACCATCCTGGCGGCGTGCGCGCTGCTGGGCGTCGAGGAGGTGTATGCCGTCGGCGGCGCCCAGGCGATCGCGATGCTGGCCTACGGAGCCGGCCCGTGCCGGAAGGTCGACCTCGTCACCGGCCCGGGCAACATCTACACCGTCTCCGCCAAGCGGCTGCTCAAGGGCGTCGTCGGTATCGACTCGGAGGCCGGTCCGACCGAGATCGCGATCCTGGCCGATGATTCCGCGGACGCCACCTTCGTCGCCGCCGACCTGATCAGCCAGGCCGAGCACGACCCGATGGCCGGCTCGGTCCTGGTCACCGACTCGCTGCGACTTGCCGACGACGTGGAGGCCGAGCTCGACAAGCAGGTTGCCCGCACCCGGCACGTCGAGCGGATCCGGACGGCGCTCGGAGGCGAGCAGTCCGGCATCGTCCTGGTCGACGACGTGTCCCAGGGCCTCGACGTCGTGAACGCCTACGCCGCCGAGCACCTGGAGATCCACACAGTCGACGCCGCAGGCACCGCGAGCCGGGTGCGCAACGCGGGAGCGGTGTTCGTCGGGGCCTACGCCCCGGTCTCGCTGGGCGACTACTGCGCCGGTTCCAACCACGTGCTTCCCACGGGGGGCTGTGCCTGTCACTCCTCGGGTCTCTCGGTGCGCGCGTTCCTGCGCGCGGTGCACGTGATCGAGTACTCCCGTGACGCGCTGACCGAGGTCGCCGACCACGTGATGAACCTGGCCGAGGCCGAGGACCTGCCGGGGCACGGTGTCGCGGTCCGGGTCCGGCTGGAGGCCGAGCCAGGCGTGGGCACCTGATGACCTGGCCGCCGCTGCGCGAGGAACTGCAGGGCGTCGAGCCGTACGGAGCACCTCAGCTGGACGTGCCCGTGAGCCTGAACGTCAACGAGAACCCCTACCCGCCGTCCACCAAGGTGGTCGCCGACATCGCCACCTCGGTGGCGCAGGCGGCGAGCACGCTCAACCGCTACCCCGACCGCGAGTTCACCGAGCTTCGACGCGATCTTGCTACGTACCTGAACACCTCGGGGGGCAGCGGGATCACCGCGGACCAGGTCTGGGCCGCGAACGGCTCCAACGAGGTGATGCTGCAGCTGTTGCAGGCCTTCGGCGGACCCGGTCGTACAGCGGTCTCCTTCGCCCCGACGTACTCGATGTACCCGGAATACGCCCGCAACGCGATGACCACCTGGGTCGCCGGGCGCCGTCACGAGGACTTCTCCTTCGACCTGGAGCACGCAGCCGCGCTGATCGCCGAACACGCGCCGAGCGTGGTGTTGCTCCCATCCCCGAACAACCCGACCGGGACGGCGCTGCCGCACGACGTGATCGGCACGTTGTGCCGACTCGTGAGCGACCTGCCCGGCGGCGGGATCGTGGTCATCGACGAGGCGTACGGCGAGTTCCGCCGCGAGGACACGCCCTCGGCGCTGGAGCTGCTGGGCATCCACCGCAACCTGGTGGTGACGCGGACGATGAGCAAGGCCTTCGCGTTGGCCGGAGCTCGGCTGGGCTACCTGGCTGCTGCGCCCGAGATCTGCGACGCACTGCGGGTGGTCCGGTTGCCGTACCACCTCTCCGCGGTTACCCAGGCGACGGCGAGCGCGGCTCTGCGGCACGCCGACGAGCTGCTCGCGGGCGTCGCCGAACTGCGTGCCGAACGGGACCGGACTGTGAGCTGGCTGCGGGAGCAGGGGCACACGGTCGCGGACTCGGACGCGAACTTCTGCCTGTTCGGGGTTTTCCCGGACCGGCACGCGGTATGGCAGGGCCTGCTCGATCGGGGCGTGCTGATCCGGGAGACTGGTCCTGAGGGCTGGCTTCGGGTCTCGATCGGGACCGGAGCAGAAATGACGGCGTTCAAGGACGCCCTCACCGAGACACTGACCTGATGTTGAAAGAGGCTGCACAGATGAAGGACTTGCGATGAGCACCCGTACGGCGCGCCTGGAACGACAGACCAAGGAGTCCAAGGTCCTCGTCGAGCTCGACCTCGACGGATCCGGCAGGACCGAGATCTCGACCGGGGTCGGCTTCTACGACCACATGCTCACCTCCTTCGGCCGGCACGCCCTGTTCGACCTCAAGGTCGTCACCGACGGCGACACCCACATCGATGCTCACCACACCGTCGAGGACACAGCCATCGTGCTGGGCGACGCCCTGCGCGAGGCACTCGGTGACAAGTCCGGGATCCGCCGTTTCGGCGACTCCCTGATCCCGCTCGACGAGGCACTGGTGCAGTGCTCGGTGGACGTCTCCGGCCGGCCGTACTGCGTGCACGTCGGCGAGCCTGAGGGGCAGCAGTTCGTGACGATCGGTGACGCCTACCTGGGCTCGCTGACCCGGCACGTCTTCGAGACCCTGGCGCACCACGCTCAGCTCGCCTTGCACGTGCGGGTGCTCTCGGGCCGCGACCCGCACCACATCGTGGAGTCCCAGTTCAAGGCAGTCGCCAGGGCGCTGAGGGACGCGGTCGCGTTCGACCCGCGGGAGACCGGCGTGCCCTCGACCAAGGGGACGCTGTAGGCGTGTCGCCGGCAGTGGTGGTCCTCGACTACGGGTCGGGGAACCTGCGCTCAGCCGTGCGCGCCCTCGAGCGTGCCGGCGCCTCGGTCACCCTGACGGCCGACAAGACCGCTGCCCTGGACGCCGACGGTCTGGTGGTACCCGGGGTCGGTGCGTACGCCGCGTGCATGCGCGGGCTGCGTGCGGTCAAGGGCCCGGAGATCATCGGGCGGCGGCTGGCCGGCGGGCGACCGGTGCTCGGCATCTGTGTGGGCATGCAGGTGCTCTTCTCCACTGGGGTCGAGCACGGGGTCACCACCGAGGGTTGCGACGAGTGGCCGGGCACTGTCGAGCGGCTCCAGGCTCCGGTCGTCCCGCACATGGGCTGGAACACGGTCGCCGTCCCGGAGGGGACCAGGCTCTTCGACGGCGTCGCCGACGAGCGCTTCTACTTCGTGCACTCCTACGGCGTCCGGGACTGGTCCCTGGTCACCAACGACCGGACCCGGGCGCCGCTGGTGACCTGGGCCGAGCACGGCCCGGAAGGTTCCCGGGACCGGTTCGTGGCGGCCGTCGAGAACGGCGCGCTGTGCGCGACCCAGTTTCACCCGGAGAAGTCCGGGGACGCCGGCGCACGCCTGCTCAAGAACTGGGTCGACTCGCTGTGAGCAAGGAACGTGCTCGTCGCCGGGAGGTCCGTGAACGCGAGGCCGCGCACCGTGCCGCCGAGCGCGTTGCTGCTGCCGAGCGGGATGCCCGCCGCCGTACCCGTCGCCAAGCGCTCCGGCGACGGTTTGCACCGCTGCTCCCTGGTGGTCCGAACGGGCGTCCGACCGGCGCGCTCGCCCGGCGCCGGCAGCTCCGGTTCAACTTGATCGTGGTCGGGTTGTTCCTGGTCCAGGTGCTGGTGTGGATCGCCCGCCCGGACTGGGGTGCCCGCCTCGCCGCCCTCGTGATCGCCCTGCTCGCTTTCCCCGTCCTCGCTGCTTTCGTCCTCTGACTGGAGAACCTCGTGACCGCAACCGCCCCCCACCTCGAACTGCTGCCGGCCGTCGACATCGCCGACGGGCAGGCCGTCCAGCTCGTCCAGGGCGTCGCCGGGTCGGAGAAGCGTTTCGGTGACCCGATCGAGGCCGCGCTGCGCTGGCAGGAGGCCGGTGCCGAGTGGTTGCACCTGGTCGACCTCGATGCCGCCTTCGGACGTGGCAACAACCGCGAGCTGCAGGCCGAGATCGTCGGCCGTCTCGACATCTCGGTGGAGATGAGCGGCGGCATCCGCGACGACGAGTCGCTGGCGGCCGCGATGGCGACCGGGTGCCGACGGGTCAACATCGGCACCGCTGCCCTGGAGCAGCCGCAGTGGTGCGCCCAGGCCATCGCGACATACGGGGACCGGGTGGCGATCGGACTCGACGTCCGGGGCACGACGCTGGCGGCCCGCGGCTGGACCCGCGACGGCGGCGACCTTTACGAGGTCCTGACCCGTTTGGACAGCGAAGGTTGTGCTCGGTACGTCGTCACCGACGTGAACAAGGACGGCATGCTCCAGGGCCCGAACCTCGACCTGCTCGCCGATGTCTGCGGCGTCACCGACCGCCCGGTGGTCGCCTCGGGCGGCATCACCGAGCT
The DNA here is from genome assembly GCA_046598855.1 of Marmoricola sp. Classification (GTDB taxonomy): domain Bacteria; phylum Actinomycetota; class Actinomycetes; order Propionibacteriales; family Nocardioidaceae; genus Marmoricola. The sequence goes on from JBKJHX010000021.1 coordinate 9,808, forward strand.
ACACGACCTGGAGGCCCTGATGGCCCTGGTCGGCGTCGGGGTCGAGGGCGCCATCATCGGGACAGCGCTCTACGAGGGCCGTTTCACGCTGGAAGAAGCGCTGCAGCTCACCTGGCCGGACCGGTTCGGGTCATGACTCTCGCGGTGCGGGTGATCCCGTGCCTGGACGTCGACGGCGGCCGGGTGGTGAAGGGAATCAACTTCCGTGAGCTCCGCGACGCCGGTGACCCGGTGGAGCTGGCCAAGGTCTACGACGCCGAGGGTGCCGACGAGCTCACCTTCCTCGACATCTCGGCCTCCCACGAGGGCCGGGCGACCACGATGGAGATCGTCTCGGCGACCGCGGAGCAGGTCTTCATCCCGCTCACCGTCGGCGGCGGGGTCAGCAGCGTCGCCGACGTTGATCGGCTGCTGCGCGCCGGGGCCGACAAGATCGCGGTGAACACCGCGGCGATCCGGCGCCCCGAACTGGTCGCCGAGATCGCAGACCGGTTCGGGAACCAGGTGCTGGTGCTCTCGGTGGACGCGCGCCGGGCACCAGGCACCGAGTCGGGGTTCGAAGTCACCACCCACGGCGGCCGGGAGTCGGCAGGCATCGACGCGGTGTGGTGGGCGGTCCGAGCTGCCGAGCTCGGGGCCGGGGAGATCCTGTTGAACGCGATGGACGCCGATGGCACCCAGGACGGCTTCGACCTCGAGCTGATCCGGCTGGTCCGTGCCGAGGTCGGCATCCCGGTGATCGCCAGCGGCGGCGCCGGCGCACTGGACCACTTTGCGCCTGCGGTCGAGGCCGGCGCCGACGCGGTCCTGGCCGCGACGGTTTTCCACTTCGGGACCCTGCGGATCGGCGAGGTCAAGGCCTCGCTGAGCGCCGCTGGTCACCCGGTCCGCTGACGCCTCAGGAGTCCGGCGTCCAGCACAGCCCGTAGCGTTGGCCGGCCCGCCACTGCGCCCGGGTCGGCCACTCGAAGCTCCAGCGCAGCGTGGAGACGGTTGTCGTCAACCGGCTCGCGATGTCCCGGCAGGTGGAGTCCGCAGCCTTGCCGGGTGCCTTCGCCAAGTAGGTGGTGCCGACCGGCAACGTGATCGTCGCTCGGGCTCGCCAGGTGTGCTTGGCCGAGCAGAGCACCCGCCGGAAACCTTGTTGGCTCGGCGCAGCGGTGCCGCAGGTGCCGTACCGGGTCGAGCTCCCGGGGGACTCCAACAAGTTGCGGGTCTTCCGCGGGAGGTTGCTGAGGATCTGGGGACCCGCCGCGACGACGAGGTCGCAGCGGAACCAGAGCGCGCCGCGGTCGGCGTCCTGGGGGGAGGGGCTGAACCAGACGGCCTGGACCCTGCTCAGGCGCTGGGCCTCGCGGCTCCCGCCGACATGCGTGTCGACCCGGCTGCGGCAACGCTCGGCGATCTGACGCTGGACCCGTGCTGAACCGATCGCGAGCAGGTGGCCGTCGAGCACCGGGTCGATCCTCCCGACCTGGACGGTCACCGCGGTGTGCTTGGACGAGCAGGCGACCGGCTCGTCGCTGTTGGTGATCTCGAGCGCTGCGGAGACGTCCAGGACATAGCAGGCGCCGACCCGGGGCGGCGCCGGCGGCGCGGACGAGTTTGCGCCCGAGGCCGCACCCGGGGTCGGGCTCCGGGTGGAGTCGGCCGCTGGTGGAGCCTGGTCGCTGCAGCTTGCGCCGAGCAGGAGGACGACCGCGGCGCCGAGCCCGGCGAACCTCGTACCCGGGGCGCGGGCTCTCATCGGACGCTCACCGGTCGGTCTTCGCCCAGCACACGGAGCGGCGGTTCCCCGCAGTCCAGCGGTCCTCGCGGAACCAGGTGAAGCCGTAGTCGTACTCGGGCGGGTAGCCCGTCCAGGCGCCGACGGACTCTTGGCAGAAGTCCCGCGACCGGACCTGGACGATGCGGTCACCGGGGTACGGGTCCTGGGGCTCGCCGAGCTTGATCGTCGTCACCGCGCGCCAGGTGTGTTTCTCGGTGCAGGGGACCTTGGCGCCCGCTGCGACGGTCTTCCCGTCGGCACAGGTCAACCAGGCGTCGGGAGGTGCAGCGGAGAACAAGCCTTGCGCCTGCGTGGGCAGGTCCCGCAGTTCGCTGGCATCGGACGGTCCGCCGACGACGTCGCAGCGGTACCAGCGCGCTCCGCGGTCCCAGGCGCGTTCGGAGGGACGGAACCAGGCCCAGCTCAGCTGGATCCGCAGCGCCAGGCTCTCGTCGGCGCCGAGGAATTCCCGGAACGCCTGCTGGCAGGTCTGGTAGACGAACTTGCCATGCCGCTTGTCGTCGTACTCGGCGCCTGACGAGGTGGGCAGGTCCCCGATCGCGAACGTCTGGGCGGTGTGGTCGGCCGAACACGGGACCGGCTCGGCGTCGTTGCTCGGCCGGCTCAGGTCCTCGGCCGCCAGGTCACGGCACGCGGACAGCACCGGGGGAGTCATCCGGTCCGAGGCGTCCTCGTCCTGGGCCGGGTTGCTGCAGGCAGTGAGCACCAGACACCCGAGCAGGGCGCCGACGAGTACGGCGATGCAGACGCGGCGCATCAGGGTCCCTCCTCAGCCGACCAGCAACGCCGCGATCGTACCGCCGAGGGCATAAGCGGACTCCTGGTCGTCCTCGCTCGGATCACCCAGAACCTCGAGCACGTCGTACCCCTGCTTCCAGCCGAGCGCCCCGGTGATCGCCTGCACCGAGCGCACCGCACCGGTGGTGTCGTACCGGCCGTGGACATAGAGCCCGTACGGGCGTCCCGCGGTGGATCCTGCGGACTCCCCGGCAGCGCCCCCGGCATCCAGCGCCCCACCGATCGCGAGGAAGGTGCTGTCGAAGAGGTGCTTGAGGGCGCCAGACATGTAGCCGAAGTTCGCGGTGGTGCCGAGGACGTAGCCGTCGGCCGAGAGCAGGTCGGTCGCCGAGGTCTCCAGAGCCTCGCGGAC
>JBKJHX010000057.1:0-8598 GCA_046598855.1 Marmoricola sp.
GCCCGACCTGCTGCTCCTCGATGAGCCCACCAACCACCTCGACGCCGAGTCGGTCCAGTGGCTCGAGGGACACCTCGCGAGCTACCCCGGCGCCGTGCTGGCCGTGACCCACGACCGCTACTTCCTGGACAACGTGGCCAGCTGGATCCTGGAGCTCGACCGCGGCAAGGCCCACCCCTACGAAGGCAACTACACGACCTATCTCGAGACCAAGAAGGACCGACTCAAGATCGAGGGTGCCAAGGACGCCAAGCGCGCCAAGGCGCTGGAGCGGGAGCTGGAGTGGGTGCGCTCGAACGCGAAGGCGCGGCAGACCAAGAGCAAGTCCCGCCTTGCGCGCTACGAGGAGATGGCCGCCGAGGCTGACCGGATGCGCAAGATCGACACCTCCGAGATCAACATCCCGGCCGGCCCGCGCCTGGGTGACGTCGTGCTCGAGGCCGACCACCTGACCAAGGGCTTCGATGACCGGGTGCTCCTCGGCGACCTGTCGTTCTCGTTGCCTAGGGCCGGCATCGTGGGCGTCATCGGTCCTAACGGTGTCGGCAAGACCACGCTCTTCCGGATGATCATCGGCGAGGAGCAGCCCGACAGCGGTTCGCTCACGGTCGGCCAGACGGTGAAGATCTCCTACGTCGACCAGAGCCGCGGCGGCATCGACCCGAACAAAAACGTCTGGGAGGTCGTCTCCGACGGCCTGGACTTCATCAAGGTCGCGAACTTCGAGATGAACTCCCGTGCCTACGTGGCGTCGTTCGGGTTCAAGGGTCCTGACCAGCAGAAGAAGGCCGGGGTGCTCTCCGGTGGTGAGCGCAACCGGCTCAACCTGGCGCTGACGCTGAAGATGGGTGGCAATATGCTGCTCCTCGACGAGCCCACCAACGACCTGGACGTCGAGACGCTGTCCTCGCTGGAGGACGCCCTGCTGGAGTTCCCCGGCTGCGCCGTGATCACCTCGCACGACCGGTGGTTTCTGGACCGCACGGCCACCCACATCCTGGCCTGGGAGGGCACCGAGGACGAGCCGGGGAGCTGGTTCTGGTTCGAGGGCAACTTCGCGTCGTACGAGGAGAACAAGATCGAACGCCTCGGCATCGAGGCCGCGCGACCGCACCGCGTCACGCACCGTCGTTTGACGAGGGACTGACCGAAGCTCAGCCGCTTCGCTGCTCAGTGTGAGCGGATGTCCTCAAAGCTGGGGTTCTCTGCGAGCAGCTGATCGGACACCGCGTTCATGACGCGCCCCAGAGCGGCGAAGTCGGCGGTGTCGGCCAGGTCGACGAAGTGCGCCCGGACGCCGGTGACGTGGGTGTGCGCGGCCGCTTCCAGCAACGACCATCCGGCCGAGGTCATGATCGCGTCGACCCCCCGCTTGTCGCCTTCGGCGGCTTCGCGGCGGATCAGTCCAGCCTTCTCCATCCGGGCGACGGTGTGCGTCACCCGGCTGCGCGAGTGCTGCATCGACTCGGCGATCTGCGCCATCCGCAGCGTTCGATCGGGCCTCTCCGAAAGGCGTACCAGGATCTCGTACTCCGCCATCGAGATGCCGTGTTCGGAGCGGAGCTCGCGGTCCAGGGTGTCCATCAGGAGGGTCGAGCCGACCAGGTACGCGCGCCAGCTGGCCTGCTGGTCGGCGTCCAGCCACCGCGTTTCGGATCCGCTCATGGGCGGGAGTCTAGACACCGCCGGCGTAGCCGGAGAGTTCCTCCGCGCCGTGCGAGGGAATAACTCTGAGAGCGATGTAGTTGAAAGTTGTATGACCTGAGCAAGGTCGACCAACAGAGTTCACCATTCAACTAACACGTTTCGCAGGAAGAGGTTCGCCCATGACCAGCACCATCGCCCCCAGGACCGACGTCGTCGCCGGCGTCTGGAACATCGATCCGTCCCACTCCGAGGTCGGCTTCACCGTCCGCCACCTGATGAGCAAGGTCCGCGGTCAGTTCGAGACGTTCGAGGGCCGGATCACTACCGGTGCCACGCTCGCCGACACGAAGGCCGAGGCCACCATCGACCTCAACTCGATCAACACCCGTGACGAGCAGCGGGACGGCCATCTCCGGTCCGGTGACTTCTTCGACACCGAGAACTCCGGCCCGATGACGTTCTCTTCGCTCGCCTTCGACGGGGACGCCGCCACCGGCACCCTGACGATCAAGGGTGTCGCCCGCGAGGTCGGCCTCGACGTCGAGTTCCTCGGTATCGAAAACGACCCGTCGGGCAACCAGCGGATCGGCTTCGAAGCCAGCACCGAGATCAGCCGGAAGGACTTCGGTGTCGACTTCAACATCCCGCTCGACGGCGGCAAGCTGTTGATCGGTGACCAGGTGAAGATCCACCTCGCCGTGGAGGCGGTACTCGACGCCTGACCTGGCGTGAAAGTGCACAAAACTTGCGCTGACCCGTCGTGAAAGTGCAGATGTACTTACACTTTCACGACGGGTCAGCGCGGGTTTTAGATGCGTTCGATGATCATCGCCATGCCCTGGCCGCCACCGACGCACATGGTGATCAGGCCGGTGGACTTGTCGTGCCAGTCCAGTGAGTTCAGCATCGTGTTCTGCAGTCGGGCGCCGGTCATGCCGAACGGGTGGCCGACCGCGATCGCGCCGCCGTTGACGTTGACCTGGTCGAGGTCGAGCCCCAGGTCCTGGTACGACGGGACGACCTGCGCGGCGAACGCCTCGTTGATCTCAGCGAGGTCGATGTCCTTGATCGTCATGTTCGCGTGCTTGAGCGCCTGCTTGGTCGCCTCGACCGGGCCCAGGCCCATGATCTCGGGGGAGATGCCGGAGACGCCGGTGGAGACGATCCGGGCGAGCGGCTTGAGGCCGAGCTCCTTGGCCTTGGCGTCCGACATGATCACCACAGCAGCGGCGCCGTCGTTCAGGGGACAACAGTTACCCGCGGTGACCACGCCGTCAGGGCGGAAGACCGGCTTCAGCTGCGAGATTGCGTCGTAGGTGACGCCGGCACGCGGTCCGTCGTCAGCGGAGACCACGGTGCCGTCGGCGAGGGTGATCGGGGTGATCTCCCGGGCCCAGAAGCCGTTGGCGATGGCCTTCTCGGCCAAGTTCTGGCTGCGGACGCCGAACTCGTCGAGCTCCTTGCGGTCCAGGCCCCGCATCCGCGCAACGTTCTCCGCGGTCTGGCCCATCGCGATGTACACGTCCGGGAGCAGGCTGTCCTCGCGCGGGTCGTGCCAGTCCTGGCCACCGGCCGCGTACTCCTCGGTGCGCTTCTGGGCGTCCTCGAACTTCGGGTTCTTGGTGTTCGGGATGTGGTCCGAGGTGCCGAACTGGTAGCGCGACACGGTCTCGACACCGGCGGAGATGTAGACGTCGCCCTCGCCGGCCTTGATCGCGTGGAACGCCATCCGCGAGGTCTGCACCGAGGAGGAGCAGTAGCGGGTGATCGTGGTGCCGGGGATCTCGTAGCCCATCAGGGTGGTCACGACGCGGGCCATGTTGTTGCCGGCCTCACCGCCGGGGAGGCCGCAGCCGAGCATCAAGTCGTTCACATCGTTCGGGTCCAGCTCCGGGATCTTGTCCAGGGCGGCCTGGGTGATCAGAGCAGTCAGGTCGTCCGGGCGGAAGTCCTTGAGGGACCCCTTGTTCGCGCGGCCGATGGGGGTGCGAGCCGCAGAAACGATCACTGCCTCGGGCATGGGTGATTCTCCGATCAGGGTTGTCTGTGAGATGGGCAACGCTATGGGTGCCTGTGGTCATCCTAGAACCTGTTCTGGTGGTTGGATCTGGGTTGTGCGTCACACCTACGAGTGCCCGATCCGCTGGGCCGACATGGACCAGCTCGGCCACATGAACAACGTCGCCTACGCCGACTACCTCCAAGAGGCGCGGATCGAGATGTTCGCCGCGCACCCGGAGCTGCGCGGCCCCAGCGGCCAGGGCCTGGTCGTGGTCCGGCACGAGCTCGACTACCTGGCGCCATTGCGGTTCCGGAAGCGGCCCGTCCTGATCGATTCCTGGGTCACCGAGGTACGCGCTGGTTCGTTCACTGCGGCCTACGAGATCTACGACGAAACGCCGCAGGGCCGCGTCGTGTACCTGCGAGCCTCCACCCGGCTGGCGCCGATGGTGCTGGAGACCGGCGCGCCGCGGCGGATCGCCAGCGAGGAGCGCGCAGTGCTGGAGTCGTACCTGGAGCCGGCCGAGCCGCGCAGGGCCCTCAACGCGGCGGGGGAGGCACAGCACCTCTTCCCGGTGCGGGTGCGCTGGTCCGACCTGGACACCTACCACCACGTCAACAACGTGAAGTACGTCGAGTACTTCCAGGAGGCCCGGATCGGCTACTCGATGGCGATGCACCAGGAGGGTGACGTCTTCGGCGAGTTCGTGGTCGCCCGGATCGACATCGACTTCCTGCGTCCGGTGGGCTTCCGGCAGGAGCCGTACCAGGTGCACAGCTGGATCAGCCACGTCGGCAATACTTCGGCAGTGTGGGCGAGCGAGCTCCGCGACGGTGACACTGTGCTGGCGCGCACCCAGGTGGTCACAGTCGGCTTTGACATCACCACCCAGCGTTCGGCGCCGCTGCTGCCCGACCACCGCAACCGGCTCGTCGAGCAGCTGGCGCTCTCCGGCCCGGGGTGAGCCTCAGACCTCGGGCGTGTTCACCATGAACTGCGCCGCGTGCGTGACGTAGTCCCAGAACTGGGCGTCCTGCTCGGGGGTGAGGGCGACGCTGTCGAGCGCGGCGCGGAAGTGCTTGAGCCAGTGCCCGGCGGCCGTCGGGGTGACCTCGAACGGCGCATGCCGCATCCGCAGTCGCGGGTGACCGCGCTCCTCCGAGTACGTCGTGGGGCCGCCCCAGTACTGCGCGAGGAAGAGCCGGAAGCGCTCCTCGGCCGGAGCGAGTTCCTCCTCGGGGTACATCGGCCGGAGCACCTCGTCGGTAGCGACGCCTGCGTAGAAGCGATGGACGATCGCAGTGATCGTCTCCATCCCGCCGATCTCGTCGTAGAAGGTGCTCACGTGCCCATTGTGCCGAGTCGGTGTCGAGCCGAGCGCAGCGAGGTACCCCCGTCGGCTCTGGCGGGCCGCTATCCGGGCTGGGTCGGATCCTGCCAGACGACCCGCTGCTGGAGCGGCATGCTGATGCCCTCGCTGTCGAAACGCGCCTTGATCCGTTCTCGCATCTCCCGCGCGACCACCCACTGCTGCTGAGGCATCGTCTTCAGCGTCAGCCGCACCACCACCGAGTCCGGGCCGAGGGACTGAACGCCCCACACCTCGGGCTCCTCGATGATCCTCTCGCGGAAGCCTTCGTCCTCCCAGAGCTCGTGGGCGACCTCGGCGAGGATCCGGCTGACCCGGGAGATGTCCTCCCGGTAGCCGACGGCGATGTCGAGTACCGAGCGGGACCAGTTCTGCGACTGGTTGCCGACCCGGAGGATCTCTCCGTTGCGGACGTACCAGACGGTCCCGTCGACGTCCCGGACCCGGGTGACCCGCAGGCTGACCGCCTCGACGGTGCCGATGGCCTCACCGAGGTCGACCGAGTCGCCGACGCCGTACTGGTCCTCGAAGATCATGAAGATGCCGGAGAGGAAGTCCTTCACCAGGCTCTGGGCGCCGAAGCCGAGCGCGACGCCGAGGATGCCGGCGCCGGCGATCAGCGGCGCGATGTCGTAGCCGAGCTCCGAGATCGCCATGATCAGCACGACTACGAAGAGCACCCCGGAGACGACGCTCTTGAGCAGGGAGCCCATCGTCAGCGCGCGCTGCACCCGGCGGTGCTGGGTGGTCTCGCCCCCGGGCTCGGCGAACGGTCCGCGGGCCAGCTTGGCGGGCACGATCCCGGCGCGGGCGCGGTGCACCAACCGGTCGATCACCTTGTGCAGCGCCCAGCGGGCGAGCAGGCCGAAGACGATCAGCCCGAGGATCGAGAAGGGTTTGCCGATCAGCCAACCGGCCGCCTGGGCGAGAGGCTCGTTGCCGGTCCAGTCGTAGACCGCGGCACAGGTCCAGCTCTCGTCGCCGTCCTTGATGCAGGACTCGGTGATCTCGAAGAGCCTCATCGGGGTCGCCATGTGACGGAGGCTACGGGTGCTGAGGTGCTCGACCAAGCCCGCACTGAGTATCCTTCGGTGTGTGATCAATCACCGAGCCCCGAAGCAGCCCCGGCGCGACGCGTCCCGGACCCGTGCCGCCGTCCGACGGTCCGCGATCGCGGTGCTCGCCTTCACCCTGATCTCCCTCCCCGGTGCCGCTCTCGCTGATGTTCCCGAGGGTGCGCCGGACGCGCCGGGCGTGTCCGGCCTGGACTTCCTGATCGTCCTGGTGCTGATCCCGGCAGCACTGTTCGTCGTGATCGCGGTTCTCGCAGCGCTCCCGTCGATGATCCGCGACAAGGGTTACGAGCCCGGCCAGTCCTGGCGTTCGGAGGCCGAGTGGTTCGGCGGCCCGCGCAATGGCGTCGAGGCCGCGGACGACCTGTCCCCCCAGCAGATCGAGGCCGGCGGGGCCGACCGAGGTGGCACCAGTGGCCAGTGGTGACGGGTTCTCCGCAGACCAGCGCTACGAGATCGACCGCGCGATTAGAGCGGCTGAGACGGTCTGCCGCTTCGAGTTCTCGGTGTACGTCGGTGCCGCCGAGGAGGAGTCCGGTCCGTTCGCCGACCGACTGCACTCCTCGCTGATCGCCCCGGCCCGCAGCGTCCTGATCATGGTCGACCCAGCGGCGCGCCTGCTGGAGATCGTCACCGGCTCCGCTGTGCGACGTGTGCTCGCCGATGACTCCGTCCGCCTGGCCGCCGTGGCCATGGAGACGGCGTTCACCGCGGGTGACCTCGTCGGCGGCATCACCCGAGGAGTTAGCCAGCTGGCTGACGCTGCTCGCCAGCCGGAGACCCTGCACTCCTCGAGCTGAGACGCGGCGACCCGACAGGCTGGAAGTCCGGGACTACTGGGCGTCCTTCGCTTGACCGGTGAGGTACCGCGCCACGTCGGCGCGACCTTCGGCGATGTACCGCTTGGCGCCCGGGTTGGCGTTAGTCGAGGCCAACCACGCGTCGACCTGGTCGAGCAGGTCGGTCGAGGCCAGCTGGCGTGGGAAGAGCACTTCCAACGCTACCGAGGCCTTGTGCGTGCCGAGGTGCTCCCAGAGCGTCTCGGCCGCCTCTAGGTACCGGGAGACGTACGGGGTGAGAACGGTGTCCTGACCGTGCGCGTTGAACGCACCGGCGATGGAGCGGTGGGTCTCGTTGGGAGTGTCGGTCCGGACCACCGCGGCCTCCCAGGCCTCGGCCTTCGCCTCGGCGGAGGGCTGGGCGGCGCGGGCCGCGGCCGAGCGTTCCTTGCCGGAGATGGTGTTGTCGTCCTTTAGTTCCGCCTCGATCCGGCCACCGGCCCGACCGGCCCGGGAAAGGGCGCCGATCAGCACCCAGCGGAGGTCCTGGTCGACGGCCAGGCCGTCGATGACCAGGCTCCCGTCCAGAATCTTCTCCAGGTCGGCCAGGGCGTCGTCGCTCCCGGCTGCGCCGGCGTAGGTGCGGGCGAAGGTCAGCTGCGCGTCGCTGCCGGGCTCGGCGTCGGTCAGCAGGGTTCGCAGGCCGCGTTCCCAGTGCTCCTTCAGGGCCGGACGGTTGGCCGGGGCGGAGAACGAGTTCACCGCCTGTGCACCGTAGACCGGGATCCGGCTGATGCCCCAGGCGTCCGTCTCGGAGCCGATGTTCGCCAGCACCAGGCGCACGAAGTCAGAGGCACTCATCTCGGCGTCGCGGGTCATGTCCCAGGTGGCACCCCAGCACAGCGCCCGGGCGAGCGAGTCGTCGAGCTTGTCCAGACCTTCGACCACGGTGGTCAGGGATCGCACGTCGAGACGGATCTTGGCGTAGGTGAGGTCCTCGTCGTTGAGCAGCAGCAAGTCGGGCTGCTTGACCCCGACCAGTTCGGCGACCTCGGTCTCGACGCCCTCGACATCGACCTCGATCGAGGTACGCCGGACCAGGCGGCCCTCGACCAGGTCGTAGAGGCCGATGCCGATCCGATGCCGGCGCAGCGTCGGCCAGTCCGGGTCAGCTGTCTGGATCACCGAGAAGGTGGTGTAGCCGGAATCGGCGTCGAGCTCGAACGACGGGGTCAGCGTGTTCACGCCGGCAGTCTGCAGCCACTCCGCCGCCCACCCCTGGAGTTCGCGCCCCGACGCCTTCTCCAAGGCGTTGAGCAGGTCGGTGAACTCGGAGTTCCCGTAGGCGTGGTCCTTGAAGTACTGCCGCAGTCCTGCCAGAAAGGGCTCCAGCCCGACCCAGGCGACCAGCTGCTTGAGCACGGAGGCGCCCTTGGCGTACGTGATCATGTCGAAGTTGACCTTGACCGCGTGCAGGTCGTAGTTGTCGGCCGCGATCGGGTGCGTGCTCGGCAGCTGGTCCTGGCGGTAGCCGGTCTGCTTACGGGCGTTGGCGAAGCCGGTCCAGGAGTCGGTGAACTCGGTGGCCTCGACCTCGGCGTGGTAGCAGGCCCACTCGGCAAACGACTCGTTGAGCCAGAGGTCGTCCCACCACTTCATGGTGACCAGGTCGCCGAACCACATGTGCGCCATCTCGTGCAGGATCACGCTGCAGCGGAACTCGTAGAA
>JBKJHX010000005.1:0-14045 GCA_046598855.1 Marmoricola sp.
CCCAGACAGGTCCGCGTCGGCCTCGACCCGGTCGTAGAAGGCGTCGATCATCCGGCGCAGCGGCACGAGGCCGCCTGCCCAGGTGAACAACGTGGGCAGGTCGGACTCGTGGACGCCGCTCATCTCAGGCGCTCGGGACCTTGATCCCAGTCGCGCTGTGGCACCGGTAGCCATTTACGTTCTTGGCCAGGTACTGCTGGTGGTAGCGATCGCGATTTGGCAATCATTCCCAAGGCTCTCGCCAACCTTTCCCTGGGTCAGCTCCCGACCGATTCCTGGGAGGGCGGACGTACGGGTGGTGACCGTGCGAGGATCGCGCCAACAAATCTCGGGTGTAGTCAGCCTGGTCGCCGATGGCGCCTCGGCGTGTAAACAACCGGGGGAAATGTGGATGCTGGGACGGTGACGCTCACCGAGCGTTTCATGGAGATCGACGAGTGGCCCACGGGCCGTAAGACCGCCTTAGTGATGGGTCTGGCCGAGGTGAGCCACCTTGCGGACTGGTTGTTCCTGCACGTCTTTCTCTCCGGGAACTCTGCCTACGACCTGGGTGTCATCGACCGGTTGATGGCCTACGGGGCCGGCGCTTTCGCGGTCTGCTTCCTTGCCGGTCTGGTCGCTGACCGAGCCGGCCAGCCCGGAAGCTGGACGGCGTATCTTTTCGTGGTGCTCGGCGGCGGGTTCTTCGCGGCGATGCCCTACACGTTCGGGTTCTTCAGCTCACCGCTTCTCGCGGCTCTTCCGATCACGATCCTTCTGACCGCGCTTTGGTACGGCCGCCGTGCGGCCTGGGCAATGTTCGTGTTCTACACCGCAGGAACCGTTGCTGTCGCGGTCTTCCAGGCAGGTGACCGGCTCACCGTGCGTCCCGGGATCAGTGATTCCGCCGCGCAGGTCAGCGAGACCGGAACCTGGATCGTCGCGACGATGCTTCCGGTCCTCCTGATCTTCGGGGTCGCGTTCGCTTTGTCGCTGCTCGTCATCCAGGCCCGTCGACTTCAGGCCGATCGCCTCCGAGAAGCCCAAGTACAGCTCCAGCACAGCAACTGGTTGATCAGCAGGTACGTCCCGTCACAAATCGCCAACCAGATCATGGCCGGGTCGACAGAGCTCCCGACCCACCACGAGCGTCGACGGTTGACGATTTTCTTCTCCGATCTCGTTGGCTTCACCGATATCGCCGAGGAGCTCGAGCCCGAGGACCTCTCCAGGATCCTGAACGAGTACTTCACGGAGATGACGGCGATTGCCGAGAAGCATGGCGGCACGGTGGACGAGCTTCAGGGTGACGCGATCCTCATCCTCTTCGGGGCGCCCGAGACCACCAATGACCGAGACCATGCGGTACGAGCGATTCAGATGGCCGTCGAGATGCAGGCGGCGATGGTGACCTTGAATGCCCGGTGGAGCGACTACGGGATCGGGGAGAAGATCTTGGTACGCATGGGTATCAACACCGGCGTCGTAACGATCGGCAACTTCGGGTCACCCCAGAGGATGAAGTACGCGGCGCTTGGTAAGCATGTCAATCTCGCTGCCCGCCTGCAGACCCACTGCGAGCCCGAGAAGATCCTCCTCAGTCACGCCACCTGGCTGCTGGCCCGGGATCAGGTGCCGTGCACCGCGATGGGGGAGGTTCAGCTCAAGGGAATCGTCAAACCGGTGATGACCTACAGCCCGGACCAGGCGGCTCCGGACGCAACCGCGCAATCCGTCACCGCCTGACGCCCCGGAAACGGAGTCGATCAGCGCGGCACCTTGATCCCCGTCGCGCTGTGGCAGCGGTACCCGAACGGGTTCTTCGCCAGGTACTGCTGGTGGTAGCTCGGAATACCATGTGTGGAACTAGGCGGTGAGGTGGGGTTCGGCCACGACTGGTGATGGTCCGACGGGCGCGTACAGCTTGATCGGGAAGTGGACGCCCTTGACTTCAGCCTCGCCGCGTTCCTCGCATGAAACGTTGTCCTTGACCAGGTGCCAGCTCGAGTGGGACAGCAGAATCGAGCCAGGCTCACATTCCGCCTGGATGCGAGCCGCGATGTTGGTCTGGAGCCCGATGCCGGTGTAGGTGGCACGGCCGTCGGAGCCAAACGTGCCGACGGAGAGCACGCCAGTGTTGATCCCGACCCGGGTGCGGAGCTCGTGGTCCAGCCCGATCTTGAACCAGTTCTCGTTCAGGACGGGCATGCTGGCTTGAATCTCGGTCGCTGCGGCAATGGCGGCAGCGACCTGGTCCTCGGGCGGCTGGCTCAAGGGTGCACCGAAAAGAGCCATCACACCATCGCCGGCGAACTCGTTGAGGGTGCCGCCGTGGCGTTCGACGATGGTGGCCATCGTGGCGAGGTACTCCTGGACGATCTGCGCCAGGGACTCGGCATCCAGAGAGTCCGCCGTCGCGGTGAATCCGACTACATCGGAGAACAACACCGTGACCCGGCGGCGTTGCGGTGAATCGATGGTCGCCTCGTTACCGGACTCGATCGCGTCAGCCACCGAAGGCGGCGTGAAGCGACGAATGAGGCGTCGCTGGAGAAACGTCTGGCGGGCCCCCTTCTCCAGCAGGTAGGCCGTCAGAACGGCCAGGGAGTAGAAGTTGGCTAGGTAGGCGAAGTTGAGGACCCAGGTCTCGGCGCTGGCATCTTTGGCTGCCAGGGTCCAGACCAGGGCCGGGATCATGAGCGCGGCACCGAGGGCTGTGCGGAGGATGCCCACTCGGAGAAGAGCGGCGAGCCACACCATCGCCATCGGGGTTGCCAGGCTGATGTAGAGGCTCGGGAAGTCGGCGACCACCGACATGACCGACCACGTCCAGACCGTGGCGACCATGGCGACGGTCATGACGTTGCGCTGGTACGGCAACCACCACGGTCGGAAGGTGCACCACAGCAGACCGAGGGTTGCCACTTCTTGAACGGCGTGGATCAGCTCGGCCTGGAACAGTCGTTGCTCGGCCACCAGCGCATGGATCGCGGTGAAGGCCAAGGTCAGGACCAGCCCGGCTATCGTGCCCGCACGAACCGAGGGCAGCACGGCTCGACGGTCCGCCGCTAGGAACGCATCCTCCAGCGCAGCATCACCGAAGCGGAGCTTGGGACGACGCATGCCGCGAGCATAGCGGCGGGCCGATCCGGGGGTTCACCGCGGAACCTTGATCCCGGTCGCCGAGTGGCACCGATACCCATTTTTACGTTTTTGTCCAGGTACTGCTGGTGGCCGTCGGCGGCGTAACCGTTCATTCGGCGCCCCGTGGGGCGTACATGATGACCGAGACGCCGACGAGGCAGACGAGGGCGCCAATCACGTCGTACTTGTCGGGCTTGAAGCCGTCGGCGACCATGCCCCAGAGCAGGGACCCGGCGATGAAGACCCCACCGTAGGCGGCAAGGATGCGACCGAAGTTCGCGTCGGGTTGGAGGGTGGCGACGAAGCCGTAGATGCCGAGGGCGATGATGCCGGCGCCGATCCAAACCCAGCCCTTGTGCTCGCGGACGCCCTGCCAGACGAGCCAGGCGTCGCCGATTTCGGCGATCGCCGCAGCGATGAACAGCGTGATGCTGCGGAGGGTGTCCATGCACTCAGGGCAGTTGGCTAGGCCGGCGGGCCGATGGTCACGTCGATGGGGCCGGGACGCTCAGGGGCGCATTCCCGGGGCCGCTTAGCGGCGGCGCAGCAGCACGGGGACCAGAGCGACGCCGCCGACCACCAGTGCGAAGGCTGCTCCAGCGAACGCGAGGGTGAAAGCGGTCGCGGCAACGCCGGCCAGGCCAAGGAGGCCGACCAGCGGTGCCGCGCAGCAGACGGCGCACGCGGCGACGCCTGCACAGGCGAGGTGGCGGTCCTTGAGGGTGAACGTCATCGGGGGCTCGTCTCGGGTCGGTCGATGATCTGGATGAACGGGATCGGGCAGCAGTCGGACCCGGCGCAGGTGACGAGGTCGTCGCAGCCGGCGTCGCGGGCCGCGAGCAGGCTCTCCCGGATGATCTGGAGGTCGGCGATCTTGCCTTCGACCTCGGCGAGCTTCGCGTCGGTCTTGGCCTGGAGCCCTCCTCCTCGGTGGCGTCGTCCGGCGTCCAGGAGGTCCGCGACCTCCCCGAGGGTGAAACCGAGGTTTTGGGCGGCCTTGATGACGCGCAACGTGGTGACCGTGTCGTCGGGGTAGAGGCGGTGACCGCCGAGGGAGCGGTCAGGCTCGGCGATGATCCCGCGGCGCTCGTAGTACCGCAGGGTCTCGACGTTCACGCCGACCAGGTCCGCGACCTGCCCGGACCTCAGCCCGGTCACTGGTCGGCTCCGGGGATGAGTCGCTCAGCGCGGTCGGCGAGTGCTGTCAGTACGTCGGCGTGGCCCGGTGCCTTGACCAGGAGGTCGGCGGTACCGCCGGTGATCGTCAGCTCGAAGGTGAAGAACGAGCAGCAGGCGGTCTCTTTCACGGCTAGGTCTGCGGCTTGACCAGCGGTCTCGGGGAGCACGGCAAGCACCAGCCCGCCGCCGTCCGTCCAGGTGAGTCCGGTGACCCCCTGCGCGAAGAAACTATCGAACTCGGCGATCCGTAGCGGCTGCTCGGCCGTGGGCAGAGTGCAGGCGTCCGGTGCCCAAGAGTCGTCGATCAGGTTCAGGTTCATGCTCCGACGATAAACCCGTACCTGGGTACGGAATACAAGTCCAGCCGCAAGAGACGTTTGCGACGGGACCCGGTTGATCGGTCAGGCCGGCGGGACCTTGATCCCGGTCGCACTGTGGCAGCGATACCCGAAAGGGTTGCGAGCCAAATACTGCTGGTGGTGGTCCTCCGCGTAGTAGTACGTCGGGGACGACTTGATCTCGGTGCTGATGGCGCCGTACCCGCGCTTGGTCAGCTCCGGCTGGTAGCGCTCGGTGACCTCTTTGGCGACCTGGGCCTGCTCGTCGGAGACGGTGTAGATCGCGGAGCGGTACTGGGTTCCGACGTCGTTGCCCTGGCGCATTCCCTGGGTCGGGTCGTGGACCTCGTAGAATGACGCGACCAGGTCGGCGTAGGAGACCTTCGCGGGGTCGAAGACGACCCGGACGGCCTCGGTGTGGCCGGTGCGACCTGAGCAGACCTCGTCGTAGTCGGGGTTCGGGGTGGTCCCGCCGGCGTACCCCACGGAGGTCGACCAGACGCCGGGGACCTGCCAGAAGATCTCCTCTGCGCCCCAGAAGCAGCCGAGGCCGAAGAGCGCCACTTCGTAACCGTCCGGGATCTCGTCGGTGACCAGGGGAGCGTCCAGGACCCGGTGCTTCTCGGCCAGTTTGAACGTGCGCGAGGTGCGGCCGGGCAGCGCGTGCTCCGCGTCGACGATCTGGGTCTTGAACCTGCTGAACAACATCCGGACTCCCTTGTCGAGGTGCACCATCGTCAACAGTCCCGCTGCGGGTGCTGTTCCCTAGTCTGCCCCGAACGAAAAGCATCTCGACTTTCACCGTTCCTCCTGTGAACCCGCCGAGGGGACCGGGGTCGTCGAGACCACGACCGCCGTCGGTGTTGCGGTGATGGTCAAGCAGTTCATCAGCGCACGGCAGAAGCGCTCGACCACCCTGTCCGTCTCCGCGTTCGACCTGAGGGCCGAGGTCGGGACCCACGCCGCGATCGAATCATTCGAGGGTCGAAGGACGGACGCATGGGTGCGATCAACATCGCGCACACGGGTGCTGGAGCAAGAGGGGTAGGTCGCCGCCTCTACCGGCTTGAGGTCTGGTCAGCCGAGGTTCGAGGCGCAGTAGGCCGCGCGTTCCTTCGGGTCGGCCTTAAAGATCTGCTGGATGAACTGACCCTGCATTGCGGCGTACTCCTCGATCTCCCTCACCACTAGCGGACGCAGGGCTGCCGGTGCGTTCGCCAGTGCCTCCGCGTGCCGCCAGACCATCTCGCGCCAGCCGCGCATGATCGTGCCGACCACGACCTCGTCGACCGGGCCAAGGTCGAACTTGTTGAACATCGGGTCGAACCTGGCTGCCTCCTCGTCGAAGACCGGGTGGTACAGCGCGTCGAGTCGTTGGTTGTAGGCGTTGTGGTCCGGCTTGTGGGTGCTGCCGTCGGCCGCGGTCAGGCCGACCTGAGCGATCACGTGCGGGAAGTCGCGGTTGATGTGCGCACTCATGTTCATCATGAAGTCGCCGATGCCGCTGAGGGACTTGTCGTCGGCAGCCTGCAACGCCAGCCGCCACGCCTTCGGGACGGCGCTCTTGTTGCCGGCCTTCCAGGTGTCCATGGTGTCGAAGTACAGCTCGGCGAAGACCGCGTCCACCTGGGTTAGCCACTTCCTGTCCGCGAAGTAGCCGGTGTCCGCTGCTGCCTTCACGTTCTGAGTCACCCGCAGGTACGCAAGCGAGAAGATCGCGTGATGACTGCACGAGGTGGCCAGCGGAGCCAGCCGGTCCTCCATCTCGGTGATGACGTCCTCGATGCACTGCGGCTCGCCACCCGGGCAGATCGGCCCGGTGTACGGCCTGTACTTCGTCGGGTACGCCGCGAGCAGGTTGACGACCGGGTCGACCAAGGTAGGGCTGAGCAGCAGGTTCAGCGCGGTCGTCGGGTCCGGAGTCGCCGCCTGTGACGGGGGTGCGACGGAGCCGAGGGTCAGGGCAGCGGTCATGCCCAGCACGGCAGCCTTCAGGGAGCGGGGGAGGCGCATGTGATGACCAACGAGAGCGGTTCGGTCGGGCTACGGCAACGCGCCCGGACCGCCTCGGCGCGGACGGGTCTAGGCTCGGCCGGGTGAGCCAAGAACACCAGAACAAGTCCGGTTTCGAGACGCGTGCGATCCACGCCGGTTACGACCCCGACCCCACCACCGGCGCCGTGATCCCGCCGATCTACGCAACCAGCACCTACAAGCAGGACGGCGTCGGGGGACTGCGCGGCGGGTACGAGTACAGCCGCTCGGGAAACCCGACCCGGACCGCCCTGGAGGGCGCCCTCGCCGCGCTGGAGGAAGGGGAGCGCGGGTTCGCCTTCGCCTCCGGCCTCGCCGCGGAAGACACTGTGCTGCGGTCGCTGACCAGGCCGGGCGAGCACCTGGTGATCCCCGACGACGCATACGGCGGCACCTTCCGTCTCATCGACAAAGTGGCCGGCCCTTGGGGGCTGACGCACACTCCCGTCCAGGTCTCGGACGTAGCTGCGGTCCGATCCGCGATCCGGCCTGGGCAGACCAAGTTGGTCTGGGTGGAGACGCCCACCAACCCGCTGCTGAACATCGCCGACATCGAGGCGCTCGCGTCGGTCGCCCACGACGCTGGTGCACTCCTCGTCGTCGACAACACCTTCGCCTCGCCGTACCTGCAACAGCCGCTGACCCTCGGCGCCGACGTGGTGGTGCACTCGACCACCAAGTACGTCGGCGGTCACTCCGACGTCGTCGGCGGTGCGGTCGTGGTCCGCGACCTGGCGACCGCCGAGGCGATCGGGTTCCACCAGAACGCCATCGGCGCTGTGCCCGGCCCATTCGACTGCTTCCTGACCCACCGCGGGCTGAAGACCCTGGGCGTACGGATGGACCGGCACTGCGACAACGCCGAGCAGGTCGTCGCGTTCCTGCTCGACCACCTCCAGGTCGCCGAGGTGATCTACCCCGGCCTCGAGACCCACCCCGGACACGCGGTTGCCGGTCGTCAGATGAAGCGGTACGGCGGGATCGTCTCGTTCCGGGTCACCGGCGGCGAGGAGCACGCGCTCGCGGTCTGCGAGCGGGCAGAGGTCTTCACCCTCGGCGAATCGCTCGGCGGGGTCGAGTCCCTGATCGAGCACCCGGGCCGGATGACCCACGCCAGCGTTGCCGGCACCGACCTCGAGGTGCCTGCGGACCTGATCCGGCTTAGCGTCGGGATCGAGACCATCGAGGACCTGATCGCCGACCTCGGTCGCGCGCTCGGCTGACTGGGATGGCTGCTCGACCCTCGGTGGGTCAACTGCCGCCCACGTTGCTCTGCGTCGACTTCGGCTCGACATTCACCAAGGCGACGCTGGTCGACACCCGTCACGGGACAGCGCTCGGCACCGCGCAGCACCGGACCACGATTCCGGACGACACCGGGGTCGGCGACGTCCTGGACGGTCTCGGAGCCTGCCGCGACGAGCTGGCCCAGACCTGGCCCGAGGCTGCGACCGCGCCGGCGTTGGCCTGCTCTTCGGCCGGGGGAGGCCTGCGCATCGCTGTGGTCGGCAACGAGGAACTCGTTACTGCGGAAGCCGGCCGCCGGGTCGCGCTCTCCAGCGGCGGCAGGGTCGTTGCCGTCCTGGCCGGGGGACTGGACGCGGCCCGGTTCGCCGAGCTGCGTAGCGCCGAACCCGATGTGATCCTGCTGGTCGGCGGAACTGACGGCGGCAACCCCGAGACCCTGCTCGCCGACGCCGCCTGCCTGTCCGCGGCCTCGTGGTCCGGCCCGGTCGTGGTCGCCGGAGACGTGGAGGCTCAGGGCGCCGTGGCCGAGTTGCTGGCGAGCTCGCGGACGCCGTACCTGCTTGCTGACAACGTGGTGCCCCGGATCGGCGCGCTGAAGCCGGCGGCGGCCCGGGTAGCGATCCGGCAGGTGTTCCTCGACCACGTCATCGGCGGCAAACACCTCAGCGCCAGCGAGGAGTTCGCGGAGATGGTGCTCGGTCCTACCCCGGACGTCGTGCTGCTGGGCGTCGAGGCGCTCGCGGCCCAGCACGCCAGTACCGCCCCGGGGGCCGGAGTTCTGGTCGTCGACATCGGAGGGGCGACCACCGACGTGCACTCTGTCGTCGTCCTCGACCCGGAGACCAGCCAGCTCGGCCGCGACGTGGTGGCCACCACGGCGGTCACCCGCACCGTCGAAGGGGATCTCGGGATGCGCTGGAGCGCCGAGACCACGGCCGCGGCCGCGATCGAGGCCGCACTGGACCTCGGGGCGCCGACCGCAGAGCTGATCGCCGCGGCGCGTCGTCGGGCCGAGGACCCGGGACTGCTCGCCGCCGACGCCGGCGAGCTGGACCTGGATCGCGCCCTGGCCACCGCAGCGGTCTTGCTCGCGATCCGTCGCCACGCCGGCCGCTCGCGGGTCGTGCTCGGGCCGCAGGGCCGGATCGTCGAACGCTCGGGCACCGACGTCCGCGCGGTCGACCTGCTCGTAGGTTCCGGCGGGGTGCTGCGGTCGGTGCCGGAGGCCGCAGCACGCGCGGTGCTGACGTCGGCGACCGGACCGGACAAGGGCGGGTGGCAGCTCCCGACCTCGCCGGACATCGTCGTGGACCGGACCCAGACCCTCGCCGCAGCGGGACTCCTCCTGCTGTACGGCGAGCGGACGGGCGCGGTCGCGGAAGCCACCGAGGTGGCGCACAACCTGATCTGCACTAGCGTAATCGGCACGGGACACGGGAGGAGCAGAGGTTGAAGCACTGGGGGAAGAAGTCGAAGGACACGGCTGAATCCGCGCAGATTGCGGAGGAGGTCCAGGCCGCGGAGGAACGACTGCGCGAGCGCTTCGCCCACCAGCTCTCCCAGCAGTGGCAACAGGTGCGGGAGATGCGGGAGGCGCGCCGACTCGCTGAGTCGTCGTTCGACTCCGGGCCGTCGAACTTCAACCAGGCGCAGGTCCCGTGGGCCTACGACCTGGCCGCAGCCTGGGCCTGGCGATTCCTGGTCATCACCGCCGCCGGGCTGGTCGTCCTCTACGGCCTGAGCTACTTCTCGGTCATCGTCTTCCCGATCATCATCGCGATGTTCCTCGCCGCGCTCACAGCTCCATTAGTCACCGCGATGGGGCGGATTGGGATCTCCCGGCAGATCGCCTCGCTCATCGTCGTGTTCGGCGGGCTCAGCGTGATCACGCTGTTGCTGATCTTCGTCGGTCAGCAGATCGCCGCGGGTGCCGACGACCTCTCCACGCAGGTCGCCGACGGTCTGGGAGAGATCGAGACGTGGCTACGCACCGGACCGCTGAACGCCAGCGACTCCCAGATCAACAGCTGGATCGCCGATGCCCAGAACTACATCGAGACCGAAGGCAAGGACCTGGCCAAGAACGCCGGGGAAGTCAGTGCCACGGTCGGTCACATCTTGGCCGGCTTCTTCATCGTGCTCTTCTCGATGTACTTCTTCCTCGCCGACGGCGACCGGATCTGGGCTTGGCTGGTGCGGATCTTCCCGCGTGCGGCCCGCACCCGCGCCGACTCCTCGGGCCGGATCGCCTGGCACTCCCTGACCCAGTTCGTCCGGGCCACCGTGATGGTGGCGGCGGTCGACGCGATCGGGATCGCGGTCATCGCCGCGATCCTGGGGGTGCCCTTCGTCGGCGCGATCGGGGTCCTGGTCTTCCTCGGTTCCTTCGTGCCGCTGATCGGCGCGCTCTTCTCCGGCGCCGTCGCCGTTCTGGTGGCCCTGGTCGCGCAGGGCCCTGTGGTGGCGCTGATCATGCTGGCCGGCGTCGTCCTGGTGCAGCAGGTCGAGGCGCACATCCTGCAGCCCTTCCTGATGGGCCGGTTCGTCTCGGTGCACCCGCTCGGGGTGATCCTGTCGATCGCTGCCGGCGTGCTGGTGGCCGGTGTCGCCGGTGCCTTGGTCGCGGTCCCGCTTGCTGCTGCCCTGAACGCGGTGGTCCAGCACCTTGCTGCCTACACCGAAGTCGGAGAACCAGCAGACGACGCCCAGGCCCAGGATCCGCTCCCGGATCCCGAGACCGATCCGGAGGTCGTCGCTGATGCCGACGACGCCCCACGCGGTGGAGGCGACCCGGCGTGAACGGGCCGCTCGGCCTGGCGGAGATCCAAGCGGCGCGTGCGCTGCTCTCAGGTGTCGCGATCACCACGCCGATGGAGGACTCGCGCTGGCTCTCGGCACTGGTCGGCGGGCCGGTCATGCTCAAGTGCGAGAACCTGCAGCGAACCGGGTCGTTCAAGATCCGCGGCGCTTACGTCCGGATGGCGAACCTCTCGGAGGAGGAGCGCAGCCGCGGGGTGGTGGCGGCGTCCGCCGGCAACCACGCACAGGGGGTGGCACTGGCGGCTCAGATCCTCGGCATCCGGGCGACCGTCTTCATGCCGGACGGCGCCCCGATCCCGAAGGTGAACGCGACTCGCGCGTACGGCGCCGAAGTGGTCTTCCACGGGGCGTTTCTCGACGAGGCCCTGGTCCGGGCGATCGAGTACGCCGACGAGACCGGAGCCGTCCTGATCCATCCCTTCGATCACCCCGACATCGTGGCCGGCCAGGGGACCTGCGGCCTGGAGATCCTCGAGCAGGCACCGCAGGCGGCCACCGTCCTGGTGCCGACCGGCGGCGGCGGCCTGATCGCCGGGGTCGCGCTCGCGGTCAAGGCACTGCGGCCCGACGTCCGGGTGGTCGGGGTGCAAGCCGAGGGCGCCGCGGCCTACCCGGGTTCACTCGCCGCCGGCACCCCGGTCGCGCTGGAGTCGATGAGCACGATGGCCGACGGTATCGCGGTCGCCCGACCCGGCGACGTGCCGTTCGCCGCTATCGAGCAACACGTAGACGAGATCGTCACCGTCAGCGAGGAGGCGATCTCGCGCGCGCTCGTCCTGCTTTTGGAACGCGCCAAGCTCGTCGTGGAACCGGCCGGTGCGGTTGCGGTCGCGGCGATCCTGGACCGACCGCACGCCTACGGAACGCCGGCGGTGGCGGTGCTCTCCGGCGGAAACATCGACCCGCTGCTGCTGACCAAACAGATCCGGTACGGCCTGATCTCCGCAGGCCGCTTCCTCAACGTCGCTGTCCGGATTCCCGACCGGCCCGGCGGCTTGGCGCGGTTGCTGACCGAGCTCGGTGACGCCGGCGCCAACGTCCTCGAGGTTGTCCACGAGCGCACGTCGGGCTCGCTGCACCTCGACGAGGTCGAGGTGCACATCCAGGCGGAGACCCGCAGTCCCGAACATGCTGACGACGTGCTGGCGCGGCTGCGCGAGCACGGCTACCGGGTGGACTGAGGCGGGGGGAGCCTCAGCCTTCGTAGGGCACGGCGTCGATGATCTCGACCTTGATCTCGCTGCCGTTGGGTGCGGGGTAGCTCACCTTGGCACCCTTGGACTTGCCGTTGATCGCCTCGCCGAGGGGTGACTGCGGGGAGAACACCTCAGTCCCCTCCCCGGCCATCTCGCGGGCGCCGAGCAGGAACGGGGTCTCGTTCTCGGTGTCACCGACGAACCGGATCGTGACGAGCATCCCCGGCTCGACCACGCCGTCGTCAGCGGGGATCTCGCCGACCTGGGCGTCCTTGAGCATCTCGATGAGCTGGGCGATGCGTCCGTCCAGCTTGCCGAGCTCCTCGCGGGCAGCGTGGTAGCCGCCATTCTCCTTGAGGTCACCCTCGTCGCGCGCCTGGCTCACCTTCTCGACGACCGCGGTCCGACCGGGGCCGCGGAGCTCTTCGAGTTCAGCGGTCAGCTCGTCGAACTTGGCCTGCGTCAGCCAGACGCCTTCGCGCTCATCAGCCTGAGACATGGCAACAGCTCCTGGGTCAGGGTTCGGTCTCGGACTCCCGCAGGTCGTGCGGGTCGGCCCGACCGTGGACGGGGAAACGACAAGCCTAGCAACGACCCGTGGATCAGGCTCGGATGGCCGGGACCCGCTCGACACCCTCAACGCTCGGTGCAGCGCACCTTCTCGACTGTAGTGGCCCGGTTCAGCGTGGTGATCGGGATCCAGTTGCCCGCGGCGTCCTTGATCTGGTCCACAGTCAGGTTCACCTCGCCGACGATGGTGTGGTCCTCGGCGGTAGCCCGGATCAGGCAGCTCCCGTCGACCTCGGCGTCGCGGAAACGGGTGCTGAGCTTGATGTTGACAGTGCGGGCGTCGATGACTTCGTACGACGTCAACTCGGCCTCGATCGCGGGGTCGCTGTGGAACCAGGCAGCCCAGGCCAACCAGGCCAGGAACACCAGCGCGAGCACGCTTGTTAGCACCACCAGCGCGGTGCGGCGTCGCGGGTTCGCGGTGCCGTACCGGTCCTGCAGAAGGTCGCTCACCCCTCGATTCTAGGATGGAGCCCATGTCTGAGTACGCCGGCCTGCGTCTGATGCACGTGCACGCCCATCCTGACGACGAGTCCAGCAAGGGCGCAGCCTCCACGGCGATGTACGTCGCCAAGGGCGTCGACGTCCACGTCGTGACCTGCACCGGCGGGGAGCGTGGCTCGGTGCTCAACCCGAACATGGACCGTCCTGAGGTGCTCGCGAACATCTCCGAGATCCGGCGCGCGGAAATGGAGTCGGCCCGCGAGATCCTGGGGGTGACCCAGGACTGGCTCGGCTTCGTCGACTCCGGCTGGCCCGAGGGCGACCCGAAACCCCCGCTGCCCGACGGTAGCTTCGGACTGGTGCCACTCGAGGAGGCCACCGAACCCCTGGTCCGGCTGATCCGCTCGTTCCGCCCGCACGTCGTCACGACGTACGACGAGAACGGCGGCTACCCGCACCCCGACCACATCAAGTGTCACGAGGTCTCGATGGCAGCCTTCGAAGCCGCCGCAGACCCGGAGCGCTTCCCCGACGCGGGCGGGCCGTGGCAGCCGCTGAAGCTCTACTACCAGCATGGGTTCAACCGGCCCAAGGCCGTGGCGCTGCACGAGGCCGCGTTAGCCCGGGGCATCGAGTCGGCTTTCGGGGAGCGGCTCAAGGGGTGGAAGCCGGACCCGAAGCACGATGCCCGGGTGACCACCCGGGTCCCGTGCGGCGAGTACTTCCCGGTCCGGGACCGCGCGCTGATCGCCCACGCGACCCAGATCGACCCGGGCGGCTTCTTCTTCCAGATCCCGATGGACCTGCAGCAGGAGGTCTGGCCGACCGAAGACTTCGAGCTCGTCCGCTCGTTGGTCGACAGTCCGGTCCCGGAGGACGACTTGTTCGCCGGCGTCCGGGACAGTGCCGCCTTCCGCTCTGAGTACGGCTCCTGAGACAATCGGACCATGGACACGCTCGTCATTGCTCTCACCGGATTGGTCGCCCTGGCCGACAAGGCGCCGGCGCCCGACGACATCAAGGCCGGCTGGGGCGCCTTTGGCGTGTTCCTCGGGCTGGCCGCCGCGACCGCGCTGCTCTGCTGGAGCATGGT
>JBKJHX010000016.1:0-52296 GCA_046598855.1 Marmoricola sp.
CTACCGTGCCGCCTCAGACGCCTGCGGGATCTGGCTGCGGACGTGGCCTCAGTGATCGGCATGAGGGCCCGCGCTCCGCGCCGGTCGACCTCGGCCCGGGGTGATCGTGGGCGCCAACTCGACGGTCACCCCGAACGTGATCCGTGGTCACGAAGGACATCGCTGCGAAGGCGACCGTCTTCGGGATGCCGGCCAGGAACAATGAGCACCAGCCAGGTCGAACTATTTGTCTCGACCCGGGTCGTGGTTCTCACCTGCCGCCCGCATGTCGATACG
The DNA here is from genome assembly GCA_046598855.1 of Marmoricola sp. Classification (GTDB taxonomy): domain Bacteria; phylum Actinomycetota; class Actinomycetes; order Propionibacteriales; family Nocardioidaceae; genus Marmoricola. The sequence continues at coordinate 277 of JBKJHX010000016.1, forward strand.
ATGACGCCTGTCTTCAGACGAGAGGTCCACCCACACCGATGACGCAGACTCACGCCGACTACCGGCTCAGCCAGCTCGACCAGCTCGAAGCCGAGTCCATCCATATCTTCCGCGAGGTCGCGGCCGAGTTCGAGAAGCCCGTCCTGATGTTCTCGGGCGGCAAGGACTCCATCGTCATGATGCGGCTGGCCGAGAAGGCGTTCTACCCGGCCAAGATCCCCTTCCCGGTCCTCCAGGTCGACACCGGCTACGACTTCCCCGAAGTGCTGTCAACCCGGGACAACTGGGTCAACCGCCTCGGAGTCCGGCTGATCGTCGCCAGCGTCGAGGAGGCCCTCGCCAAGGGCATCGTCGTCGACGACGGCAAGACCTCGCGTAACCGTCACCAGATCGGCACCCTGCTCAACGCCATCGAGGAGGGGGGCTTCACTGCCGCCTTCGGAGGCGGCCGCCGTGACGAGGAGAAGGCCCGCGCCAAGGAGCGGGTCTACTCGCACCGCGACGAGTTCGGCCAGTGGGACCCGAAGATGCAGCGCCCCGAGCTGTGGAGCCTCTACAACGGTCGCCTGCACGCCGGTGAGCACATGCGGATCTTCCCGATCAGCAACTGGACCGAGCTCGACGTCTGGCACTACATCGGCCGCGAGGACATCGAGATCCCCTCGATCTACTTCTCCCACCAGCGAAGCGTCTTCGAACGTGACGGCATGCTGCTCACCGAGAGCGAGTTCAACCCCTGCAAGCCGGGCGAGGATGCCGGCGAGCGGACCGTACGGTTCCGCACCGTCGGTGACCTGACCCTGACCGGCTGCGTCGAAAGCACTGCCTCGACCGTCGACGAGATCATCGACGAGATCGCCGTTGCCCGGCTCACCGAGCGTGGTGCCACTCGCGGTGACGACCGGTTCTCGGAGGCCGCCATGGAAGACCGCAAGAAGGAAGGGTACTTCTGATGTCAGAGTCCTACACGGCCGAAAACGCAGTCACCACCGCTCAGAACATCGGTCGCAATATGGACCTGCTTCGGTTCGCGACCGCCGGGTCCGTCGACGACGGGAAGTCCACCCTGATCGGCCGGCTCCTGCTCGACTCCAAGTCGATCTTCGAGGACCAGCTGGAAGCCGTCGAGGCGACCAGCGAGGCCAAGGGCTACGACTACACCGACCTCGCCCTGCTCACCGACGGCCTGCGTTCGGAGCGGGAGCAGGGCATCACCATCGATGTCGCCTACCGCTACTTCGCCACCCCGAGCCGCAAGTTCATCATCGCCGACACCCCGGGGCACGTGCAGTACACCCGGAACATGGTCACCGGCGCCTCGACCGCCGACCTCGGCCTGGTGCTCGTCGACGCCCGCCAGGGCCTGACCGAGCAGTCCCGACGGCACGCGGTGATCCTCTCCCTGCTGCGGGTCCCGCACCTGGTCCTCGCGGTGAACAAGATGGACCTCGTCGACTTTGACCAGGCCGTCTACGACCGGATCCAGGCCGAGTTCACCTCGTTCGCGACGAAGCTGAACATCCCGGACCTCCAGGTCATCCCGATCTCCGCGCTCCAGGGCGACAACGTAGTCAACCGCTCGGAGAACATGCCCTGGTACCAGGGCCCGTCCCTGATGCACCACCTGGAGAACGTCCACGTGGCCTCCGACCGCGACTTGGTCGACGCCCGGTTCCCGGTGCAGTACGTCGTGCGCCCGAAGTCGGACGAGTTCCACGACTACCGCGGCTACGGCGGCATGGTTGCCAGCGGTGTTCTCAAGCCCGGCGACGAGGTCGTCGTACTGCCCTCGGGGATGACCTCCACGATCGCCGGCATCGACCTGTTCGACCAGGAGATCTCCGAGGCGTTCCCGCCGATGTCGGTGACCGTCCGGCTCGCCGACGACGTCGACGTCTCCCGCGGCGACATGATCGCCCGGGTGAAGAACGCACCAGTGCCCAGCCAGGACATCGACGCGATGATCTGCTGGATGACCAACGAGCCGATGCGCAAGGGCCAAAAGCTCGCCATCAAGCACACCACCCGCAACGGTCGCGCGCTGGTCAAGGACATCCAGTACCGCCTGGACGTGAACACGCTGCACCGCGACCAGGAGACCAAGGAGCTCGGCCTCAACGAGATCGGCCGGGTCCAGCTCCGGACCACCGTCCCGCTGCTCTGCGACCCGTACTCCAAGAACCGGACCACCGGCTCCTTCATCCTGATCGACGAGGCCACCGGCGTGACCGTCGGTGCTGGGATGATCAACTCCGGGGCGTAACCGCTGTCGAAATCCCCAGTGACCACGGTGTTCTGCGCGGACTGCTCGAACCTTCGGGCAGTCCGCCCAGTTTTACCTCGTCCTTCGGGCTGGTGACACCTCAGACAACGTCGACGAGGCGCGAGCGCAACGCCCGGCTCCGCGGCACGTATGCCTGGGCGACCTCGCCCAGACCGTGCACGGTGGCGTTGCGGTCCTCGGCGGCGATGTAGAGCGACTCACCTCGAGCAAGGGTGATCTTGGTGCCGTCGTCGGTCATGATCGTGACCTCGCCGCCGGTGCAGATCAGGACGCTGCCCTCGGTGCGCACCAGCTCGACGCCCTCCGGGGCCGCGGCCGAGATCTGGGTGACCGCCAGCGCGAACCCGCCACCAGCCGGGGAGAAGACCTCGGTGTCGTACTCGAGGTAGTCCGGGGTCACCCGGGCGACCCGGGCCATGCCGCTCTCCAGGCAGGCGACCAGCCCGGCGGTGTCGATGTGCTTGGTCGTGAGTCCGGCGCGCAGCACGTTGTCGGAACTCGCCATCACCTCCAGGCAGAGGCCCTGGAGGTGGGCGTGGATCACACCGGTCTCCAGGTAGGCCGCTTCGCCCGGTTGGAGGGTCATCCGGTTGAGCATCAGTGAGATGACTACCCCGATGTCGTCCGGGAAGTGCTCGGCGATCTCGACTGCGGTCTGGTAGGCCCGCTTGATGTCCATCCCCACCGACCCCAGGGTCCGGCAGGCCGCCACGATCTGCTGCACCTCGGCCGGCTCGATCTCCTCGGTCAGCAGACGCTCGATCAGCCGGACGATGCTCGCGAAACCGGGGTCGGCGCGCAGCTCATCGGAGAGCCGTTGACTCAGCGGGGTTCCGAGAGGGCCGAGCACCCGGAGGATCTCCGCGCTCGGGCGGAACCCGATCAACGAGTCGAAGGTGGTCAGGGCGTAGACCATCTCGGGCTTGTGGTTCGGGTCCTTGTAGACGCGGTGCGGGGCATCCAGCGGCACGCCCGCCTCCTCCTCGGCCGCGAACCCGCGCTCGGCGAGAGACCGGGCGGGGTGGACCTGCAACGAGAGCGGCCGAGCTGCCGCGAGCAGCTTGACCATGAACGGGAGTTCGCCCGCGACCTCGGTCAGCGGCCTCTCCTGGCCGGCGTCGTCGACGACCACGGAAGGCGACAACGGGTGCGTACCGATCCAGACCTCGGCGATCGGGTCGTCCGCCGAGCGGTCCCCGAGGAACTGCGGGATCGCGTCCGGGGATCCCCAGTCGTAGTGCTTCACGCCGTTACGGAGCCGATGCATCAGAACACCCTAACGAGCCGGGACTGCCACCGTGCGGAGCACTGCGACCGGTGGACCACACCGCTGCGCAGCCACCTGCTCAACCGAGCCGGGGGCGTACGTGCAGACCGACCTCAGGGTCGACCACGACCTCTTGGGCCGCAGCGATTCCGTCCGCGTCGAGCGTCGCGTCCACGGCGACGTTCCGCTTCACCAGAGCTAGGGCGATCGGGCCGAGCTCGTGGTGACGGGCTGAGGACCCGACCACTCCGACCTCGCGACCCCCGAGGACCAGCGGCGTGCCGACCGCCGGAAGTCGGTTGTCCGAGCCGTCCAGGTACAGCAGGGTCAAGCGGCGCGGGGGGCGACCCAGGGTGTGCACCCGCGCGACCGTCTCCTGTCCGCGGTAGCAGCCCTTGTCCAGGTGGACGGCGCCCGGGATCCAGCCGACCTCGTTGGGGATCGTGCGGTGATCGGTGTCGAACCCGAAGCGCGGTTCGCCGCGAGCGATCCGAAGAGCCTCGTAGGCCCAGGTACCCGCAGCCGGCCCGGCCGCGACGGCGTAGGCCGTCAGCTCGGCCCGCGGGACCAGGTCGAACTTGCCGCCACCCGCGGGTCGCCAGGCGACCGCGACCTCGTCGGAGACATCGGTGACGTCGGCCCGCATCATGAAACGCATCCGGTCCAGCCACTCCACCAGTCCTGCGGCGGTCCCCGGTTCGACGTGCGCGATGAACGCCGTGCCGTCATCGACGCCGTAGAGCGCATGCTCGACGTGGCCCTGCGGAGAGAGGATCAATGCGATCGTCTGCTCACCCGGCGTCAGGTCCAGCAGGTGCTGGGTGGTCAGCGAGTGCAACCACGCCAACCTGTCGGGTCCGCTGATGCGGACCACGCCACGGTGCGAGAGGTCTACGAAGCCGTCCCCGGCCTCCAGGCAGAGCTGCTCGCCGTGGAGGGAGCCGTAGTGCGCCGCCACGGGGGCATCGACGCCGTTCCCGGCAACGGCGCCCGGCAGGGTGAGGAGGGGACTGATCATGCTCATCCCAACAGTGTCCCCTGCGCAGTCATTCCGTGCGCGCCCAGACGCTCAGTCCGTACCGTCGCCGCAGTCGGCGCAGGTCCCGAAGACCGAGAGATGCCCGTAGTCGGGCCGGAAACCGTGCTGAGAAGCGAGTCCGCCCAGTGCCTCCTCGATCGCACTGCGGCCGACACTGATCGTCCGGCGGCACTTGCGGCAGACGAGGTGGGCGTGCTCGTGCCCGGTGGCCGAGTGGTAGGTCGGGGCGCGGTCGGTGAGGTGGGCGTGCCGGATCAGGCCGAGCTCGTCGAGCAGCTCCAGGGTCCGGTAGACCGTGGACAGGTTGATCGCACTCGAGTGCTGGCGGACCTCGGCGTAGACCTCATCCGGAGTGGCGTGGCCGAGGGTCTCAATCGCGGCGAGGACCAGTTCTCGCTGCGGGGTCAGCCGGTGCCCACTCTCCCGGAGCCGGGTCTGCCAGTCAGACACGCTTCGACCCTCGTGTCGAAGGACTCATGGTGCGGTGCTCATCGTTCACTGCCGGACGAGCTGGGCGTGGGTGTGCGGTTGGAGCTCCTTGCCCATCGCTGCCATGTCGAAGGCATAGAGGAGGTCGCCGTCGACGTAGCCGTACAGCCGCTTCCCGCCGGCGTACTCCTTGGCCGATCCGGTCCGAGCCACCGCATCGGTGACGATCTCGAAGCGGGGCTGGTCAGGGTGCAGCTCGCCGTGCCAGACCTCCACGAAACCCACATTGTGGGTCATCACGACCTCCAGGCTGCCGTCGGCCTGCGGACGGATGAAGCCGGTCTCCTGCGCTGCCTCGCGGACGTGGTTGCCGTCAGCGTCGACGATCCAGGCCCGGCTCATGAAGTGGATGAACGGGCGCCCATCCTGCTGGAAGACGATCTCCTGACCGAACTGGAAGTCCTCGATCCCGTCGTACTCGCCGTGGCCGTTCCCGGCCCACCTTCCGAGCAGCCAGGCGAGCCGGGCGCAGTGGGGATGGATGTTCTCGGGGATTTCGAAAGGCACGGTCAGTCGTCTCCGGGTCCGGGGTCGGCGAGGGTGAGCAGCTTCCGGCCGGCGGAGACCGCCCAGGCACCGACCGCGAGGATCGCAACGGCCATCACCACGACGAAGAATGCTTCCACGCCCGGCAGTCTAGTGTTCGGGGATGCGCAGACTGGTGATCAAGTGCACCGCGGGTGCCGAAGAACCGGAACGGTGCAACCAGGCGTTCACGGTCGCGACCGCGGCCATCGCGTCGGGAGCGGAGGTCACTCTCTGGCTGACCGGCGAGGCTGCGTGGTTCGGCGTACCGGGCCGGGCCGAGCAGTTCGAGCTCCCGCTGGCCGCCTCGCTGGCCGGGGCGCGCGACCTGGTGCTGGAGTCGGGAACCCTGATCGTCTGCTCCCAATGCGCAGCGCGACGCGAGATCACCGAGGCCGATCTGGTCCCCGGAGCACGGATCGCCGGTGCCGCGAGCTTCGCCGAGTCAGTGCTGGCCGACGACGTCGCGGCGCTCGTCTACTGAGGTGCGTCCGGCGCACCGACCTCAGGACGAATACGGGAAGGACCGCTCGACCCTGCCGTCCAGGAAGGTCGCCAGGTAGCCGGACTCGCCGAACTCGTTCGCGACGTAGATGTTCACGTTCGGGGCTTCGTCGAACTGCGGTCGGTAGTTCAGGGTGACGTAGGTGGTCGAGTAGTCCTCGACGTCCAGCGTTCTGCGAGCCTTGCCGATGTTCTTCATCAGTGCCGCGACGTCCAGCCGGCGAGTGTCGACGGAGTCGCTGCCCGGAAAGTTGGCACTCACCCCGCCGAAGTCGGAGAACTGCCCGTTTCGGTAGATCCAGCCTGCGAAGCGGGCCTTCCCGGGGACCGGCACCCGGGCGATCACGTAGTCGTCGTACAGGGTCAGCTCGACGACCTTGGTCGTCGAGAACTGCTTCCGGTACGTCGCCAGGAAGTCCCTGATCCCTGTCGCCGTCAGCGCGTACGCCGCACCCGGGGACGCCGGTCGGGTCTCCGGCGCACCGGGGGACCCAGGCCCGGGCGCCCCCGGCTGGTCCGGACCCGGCACGGGATCCTCAGGATCGATGGGTAGTGCGCTCGGGAGGTCGCGCGGCGACTCGCTGGCGACCGAGCCACTGCCACCGGCATCGCCGATCACGAAGTACCCGACCGCACCGGCACCGGCCAGCAGCAGGGCGAGGACCGCGACCAGGACCGGCAAGGTGCGCTTGATCCCGTCCCCCGCGGCCCCGGTCGCCGTAGCGATGGTCGCGGTAGGCGCCGGGGTCGCGACGACCTGTTCCGGAGCGGTGGCGAAGGCGCCCGGCTGGATCATCGACTCGAGCTGGTCGAGGTCCCGCACGATCAGGTCCAGCTCCGCCATGCTGTGCGCCGAGGAGACGTTGGTCAGCCTGATGTCGCCGTCAGCCGCGCTGATCCGTCCGTTGGCCACCGAACGCCTGATCCGGTCCCGGACCGGGGTGCGGTCGCCGTCCCGGGGCTGCCGCTGGGAGTCGTCCATGGGTGCAGCGTAGAGAAGCCGGTCCCCTCAGGCGAGGCCCAGCAGGGCGCGGGTCTCCGCACCCGACATCGGCGATCGCTGCGCGACCCGACCCAGCTCGACGGCGCGAGCGACCAGCTGGTCGTTGTGATCGACAGGCACACCGCGCTCCAGAGTGAGCACGTCCTCCATCCCGACCCGGAGGTGGCCGCCCTTGGACAGGCTCGCCAGCGCTACCGGCAGCGTCGAGCGGCCGATCCCCGTCGCCGACCAGCTGGTGGTTTGCGCCGGCAGAGCCGCGACCGCAGCGACCAGCGCGTCCGCGGTCCCGGGCATCCCGCCCGGCACACCCATCACCAGGTCCACGTGCACCTTGCCGCCGTACGGAAGACCGAACTGCGCCAGCAGGCGCCCGAGCGCGGCGACCTGGCCGAGGTCGAACACCTCGAACTCCGGGACCACCCGGCGCTCCTGGCTGAGCTGGTACAGGTCCCGGATGAACGGCCACGGGTTGAGGAAAACGTCGTCGCCGAAGTTGGTGGAGCCCATCGTCAGGCTGCATGAATCCGGCGCAGCGTCCAGGACGGCGAGCCGCTCCTTGAGCGGGTCGTGCACCGAACCGCCGGTGGAGAGCTGCACCACCAGGTCGGTCCCCTCGCGCAGGGCGGCGACCGTCTCGGCCAACCGCGCTGGCTCCAGGGTCGGGCGGTGGTCGTCGTCACGGATGTGCACGTGGACCATCCCGGCACCGGCCGCCTCGCACCGCTGGGCGGTCTCGACCAGTTCGGCCAGGGTGGTCGGCAGCTGGGGGCAGTCGTCCTTGGTGGTCTCCGCCCCTGTCGGTGCCACTGTGATCAGCAGGTCTCCCATGAGGGCACTCAACCACGGGCGTAGCCTCCGGGGCATGCGTGCCGTCCTCCAGCGAGTCACCCGTGCGGCGGTGCGGGTGGACGGCACCCTCGTGGGGTCCCTGGAGGGACCGGGTCTGGTGGTGCTCGTCGGGATCACCCACGATGACGGCCCCGAGCAGGTCACCTGGATGGCGCGCAAGATCCGTGATTTGCGGCTGCTCGCCGACGAGCGCTCGGTCGGGGACCAGGGTGCCGCGGTGCTGGTGATCAGCCAGTTCACCCTGTACGGCGACGCCCGCAAGGGTCGGCGGCCAACCTGGTCCGCAGCCGCCCCGGCAGAGACCTCCGAACCGCTCTACGAGGCCCTGTGTACCGAGCTGGAGCGTCTGGGGACCAGCGTCGAGCGCGGCGTCTTCGGCGCCGAGATGGACGTCGAGCTCGTCAACGACGGCCCGTTCACCCTGGTGCTCGACACCAGCACGTCGGCGGACTGACTCCCGGTTCTCGACGGAACTCGTCGGAACTCGTCAGGGCGAGTTCGGTCAATTTGTGACGACACGTCACGATTACCCGGCATGATCGTTCTACTCCTGGCCACACGCGCTGTGCCGCGCGATGGAGCAACCCGGGTCCGACTAGACTCCGGGAGTCGAAGTACCAGTCCCGAACCAGAAAGATCAGCGTGGATTTCAAGGAACTGCTGCGTATGGCGCAGCGCCGTTGGCTGACCATCGCCGTCTTCTTCCTGCTCGGACTGATCGGTGGCGGTGCGCTGACCTACTTCCAGACCCCGGAGTACGAATCCAAGGCGCGCGTCTTCATCTCGGCCGAGCCGTCTACCGACGACACCACCGGCGCCGTGGCCGCAAGCTTTTTCGCCTCCCAGCAGGTGCAGTCCTACGCCCAGCTCGCCACCAGCCGTGAGCTGATGCAACGGGTGATCTCCCGACTGAACCTCAACCTCACGCCCTCCCAGCTCGCGGACCAGATCCAGGCCGAAGTTTCCGAGCTGACCGTCATCATCGACCTCCGGGTGACCGACCCGGACCCGGCAAACGCTCAGCAGATTGCCAAAGCGGAGTCGGAGATCTTCACCGACTACATCGCCGAGGTGGAAACCTCGCCGGTCAAGGTGAGCATCGTCGACCCGGCGTCGTACAGCTCCACCCAGGTGAGCCCGAGACCGGTGCTCAACCTCGTCGTCGCCGGTGTCCTCGGCCTGATCCTCGGCCTCGGCATGGCGTTGCTGCGCGACCTGCTGGACAACACCGTGAGCTCGGCTTCGGACGTGGAGGCCACCATCGACGCCCCCGTGCTCTCTAGCGTCGCCTACGACAGCACCGTCCCGAAGCATCCGCTGCTCACCGAGGTCGGTGGTCACTCGACCCGGGTCGAGGCATTCCGGCTGCTCCGGACCAACCTGCAGTTCCTCGACCTCGACGCCCGACCGCGAGCCCTGGTGATCACCAGCGCCGTGCCGAGCGAGGGTAAGACCTCGACGGCGACCAACCTCGCGATCGCACTCGCCCAGACCGGCCTGCGGGTACTGCTGATCGATGGCGACCTCCGGCGTCCCAAGGTTGCCAGCGTGCTGGGGCTGGAGCGCTCGGTCGGTCTGACCACCGTCCTGGTCGGCCGCAGCGAATTGCAGGACAGCATCCAGAAGCACACCGACTCCGGCATCTACTTCCTGGCCAGCGGCCCGATCCCCCCGAACCCGACCGAGGTGCTGCAGTCCCGCGCGGCCCAGGAGCTCTTCGACCGGGTCTCGCAGATGTTCGACATGGTCATCATCGACGGTCCGCCCCTGCTCCCGGTCTCCGACGCCGCGATCATGGCGCGCGACGTGGACGGCGCCATCCTGGTCGTTCGTCACGGCCGCACCACCAAGGACCAGCTCAAGCAGGCTGCCCTCCGTCTCGCCCAGGTCGATGCCAACCTCCTCGGCGTCATGGTGAACATGACTCCGAAGCGGGGCGGCAAGGGTGCCGGCTACGGGTACGGCTACGGGTACGCCTACGGGTACGGGCCGGACAAGCCCAAGTCGTGACACGGGCCGTGGGATGAACGCGCTCAAGCGCTCACTGACGTCGTTCATCGGCTTCAGCATCCTGCTGGCGCTGCTCGTCATCGGCGTGGCCGGCAACGACCTGCGGTACTCGATCGCGGCGGTGATTCTCGCCGTCGGCCTGACCACCCTGGTCGCCTTCGGCCCGGAGCGGATGGGCATCGGCCTGATGGTGCTCGGGATGCTGGCAGCCCCGATGAACGCCCTGGGCGTCGTCGGCAACATCACCGTCTCCGATGTCCTGCTGGTGCTCGGGTTCGGCCTGCTGATCCCGCGGATGCTCACCCGGGAGCACCGCAAGCTGCCGCCGCTCTACGTCGTCGGCGCGAGCATCCTCTTCGCCGGTGGCATCGTGTCGAGCCTGCTGTCACCAGGCCCCGTCGACAGCCTCATCGGGTTCGTGAAGATCATCGCCGCGACGATGATCCTGATCCTCGTGCTCAACCTGATCCGCCCCAGCGGCAAGGTCGTCGACTCGCTCGCCTGGGCCTACGTGTTGGGGCAGATCGTCAGCGCGGCATACTCGGTGGCCAAGGGCGGGGACGGCACGGCCCAGGGCCGCGCCGTCGGACTGACCACCCAGCCGAACTTCTACGGCCTGGGCGGCCAGATGGCTTACGCCCTGCTGATCTACCTGTTCTACCGCGTCAACCCGAAGCACCGCTGGATCGTCCTCGGCGCGATGGCCCCGGTGCTTTTCTCCGTGGTCAACTCGGGCAGCCGCGCCAGCCTGCTGTGCTGCGCACTGATCACCCTTGCCTGGCCGATCGTCGAGCGGAGCGCGGTCGCCTGGTACTGGGTCCTCTCGGGCGCTCTGCTTGCGGTCCTGACCGCCGACACTGTGCTGGGCCTGCTCGGTCAGCAGACTGCGCTGGACCGGATCAGGGGCGACACGAGCGCCCAGTACTCCGACCAGGCCCGCAACAACCTGCTCGAGCAGGGCGTCGACCTGTTCTGGAAACATCCCCTGCAAGGCAACGGCTGGGCTGAGGACACCATCCTGGCCTTCCACAACGCCTATCTGGAGGTGGCCGTCGGCGGTGGGGTCCTGACGCTCGTAGGTTTCGTCCTGGTGGTCGCAGCGCTGGTCAGACCGCTCTTCAGTGAGGGCGCTCCCAACCGGCTCGCCTTCGCCGGGCTCTCCTACGCCGCGTTCGCGATGATCGGCCCGACGCTCTACGACCGGATCGTCTGGGTCGCGCTCGCTCTGATCCTGGTGGCCCCCACCGAGTCGGCCGGGCCGCCCGGCGACGACGACCTTGAGGAACCACACGAGCTGAATCCCGCGAAGCAACGGCAGGAGCGGATCAACCGGCTGCTGCAGCGACCGTGATCTCGCTGATCGCCGTGGTGTTGCGGGGACCGCGCTCGGTGGCGAGCACCTCGAGCGTGACGGTGTCCGAGGTCGTCCTCGGCACCCGGATCAGCTGAACCCCACGCTCGGACGGCGCCGGGTTGAGCGCCTGCTCGATCGTCACACCACCGTCGAGCAGCCACCGCACCAGGGTGATCCGGTTGTTCTCGGCGTACCGGTCGACCCCGCTGGCCGGGTCGGTCTTCGCGTAGCCGGGGACCAGGCCCAGCTCGGCGACCTCGGTCCCTTCCGGCATGGTCAGGGTAAGCGTCTGCCCGAGTCCACGACCGTTGCACCGCCACGCCGTCGCCGGGTTGCCGTCGAGAGCGTTGGCCGCGTCGTAGACGACGTCCTCGCCGGCCGAGTCGACTCCGGGGGGCGCGGTGCAGCTCGCTTCGATGTCCTCCGCGGGGACCGCCAGCACATCACCCTCGAACCCGTCCTCGGGCTCCACCGGGTCCTGGGACTCCTCTGCGGAGGGCCGCGCAGTCGGCTTCGGGTCCTCGGTCACGGTGGTGGTCGGTCCAGGCGCGGAGACCACCGGGTCCCCGGTGGGGGCGTCGTCGCCGCCGAGCTTGCTGATCCCTACGGCGCCCGCGATCAGGGCGAGCACCACCAGCACCCCGACGGCAAGGAGTGCCCTAAGACCGCGCGGGTCCGGCGCTGCCGGTGCGAACCCGAGCGATCGGTCCGGGCCTGACGCGGCGCCGGGAGTGACCTCACCACTTTCGGCATCCTCCTCCAGGGCGCGCAGGTAGGCATCGCGGTAGACCGCGGCGTACTCCTCGGGCACCTCCGGCGGAGTACCCGAGTCATCGATGCCGGACATGAGGCGTGAGCCTACCCAAGGCTCGGGGCGGCAGGAGAAGATCTCGCGCAACCAGCCGCACCGAAAGTATTCCGATACCGGGCGGTACCCGCTATTCTCGGCGTGCTCGGACGAGGGGAAACAGGGTGCGGGCAACAGTCTTCGGGGGACTGTACTGGGAGCATCGCTGTGTCGACCCTGCGTTTCGTCGGTCGATCACCTCCGCCGCCGAGCGGTGCTGCCGGCTCGCCTAGGTCATCGACCGCCGCTATCGCCCACGGCCCGGCACCACGCATCCTCCTGGACGTCCTCGCGCGCAAGCCCGAGTAGTCGAGGTGCAGACCGGGCCAGACTCGGAGTGCCCCGGTCCTGGGAAGGGCCGAACGCCCCGCCACCTGAAAGGTGGCGGGGCGTTCGTGTCGTGCTTCAGAGCGCGATCTCGACCTCAGCGACGACGCCCTTGGCGGCCGTCACCGTGTTGTCGACTGGCTCGGTCTTCGGAGCCAGCGTCCGCAACGTCCACTCGCCGGGCCCGGCGAAGAACCGGAAGTGCCCGGTCGCCGAGGTGGGGACCTCGGCGGTGAACTCGCCAGTCCGGTCGAGCAGGCGTACGTAGGCGCTACCGACAGGCTCGCCACCCTTGGTCACCTGACCCTGGATGATCGCTTCCTTAGCCACATCGATCCCGTCGAGGGAAAGACCGCCGGCAGTCGCGCCGCACATCAGGCCACGCCCGGCTCGTCGCCAAGGGCCACCGGAACGCCGACCAGGGAGCCGTACTCGGTCCAGGAGCCGTCGTAGTTCTTGACGTTCTCCTGACCCAGCAGTTCCTTGAGGACGAACCAGGTGTGGCTCGAGCGCTCACCGATGCGGCAGTACGCGATGGTGTCCTTGCTCCAGTCCACGCCGGCCTCGGAGTAGATCTCCTTGAGCTCTTCGTCGCTGCGGAAGGTGCCGTCGTCGTTGGCGGCCTTGCTCCACGGGACGCTGGCAGCAGTCGGGATGTGCCCCGCACGCTGCGCCTGCTCCTGGGGAAGGTGCGCCGGGGCGAGCAGCCGACCGGCGAACTCGTCAGGGCTGCGGACGTCGACCAGGTTCTGGGTGCCGATCGCGGCCACGACCTCGTCGCGGAACGCACGGATCGAACCGTCCTGCTCCTGCGCGGTGTAGCTAGTCGGGTCCAGCTTGACCGGCTCGTCGGTCAGGTCACGTGCGTCGAGCTCCCACTTCTTGCGGCCGCCGTCGAGCAGCTTGACGTCGGAGTGGCCGTAGAGCTTGAAGTACCAGTACGCATAGGCGGCGAACCAGTTGTTGTTGCCGCCGTACAGGACGACGGTGTGGTCGTTGCTGACGCCCTTCTCCGAGAGCAGGGCGTCGAACTGGGCCTTGTTCACGAAGTCACGACGGACCTGGTCCTGCAGGTCGGTGGTCCAGTCGAGCTTGATCGCGCCACTGATGTGGCTGCGGTCGTAGGCCGAGGTGTCCTCGTCCACCTCGATGAGGATCACGTTCGGGTCGTCGAGGTGCTCGGCGACCCAGTCGGCGTTGACGAGTGCTGATTCGCGGCTCATACGGCTACTTCTTCCTTGTTCGATTCATTGGTGGGGTTGGACTTGGTGGTCAGACGCTTGCCGAGCAGGTAGAGCTCGCAGCCGAGGCAGAACCCGAAGACGGCGTTCAGGGTGGCGGCGGCGAGTGCGAACCCGGCGAAGACCTGACCGAGCAGGGTGGCGTCCACGATGTACGCCGCGAGGGCGACGACCGAGAACACCAGACCCACGGTCTGGGCGAAGCGGGGTGGTGCAGCATCCTCGAGGTGTTCCGGGGCCGCCAGCCGCGGCCGGACCAGCTTCCTGAAGAGGTATGCCGTGGGGGTGTGCTGGACGCCGCGACCCGCGCCGATCGCGAAGAACGCGGTCTGCACGGCGAGCAACACGATCCCGACCCCAGCCGGCGCGGTGAGCAGCACCAGGACGAACACAACGAGCGTGGCGCTGGCGGTGAACCGCGGACCGCGCGGGTCGATCTGCTGTGCGGCCTTGATCATGGCTTCTCCTTCAAGGGGCGTGTCCTAGTACGGCGGGGCACGAGACGCTCCGGGACGCCAGCGGCGTCACGGGGAGCTAGTCAGGCTCGGAGACCGACCGCGACAGCGGTCTGCTCACACGAGGCTGGGGTCCCGTCAGGACATTCGACACAGCGACGAGCGCGTGCGGCAGTGGTCCACTGCACGGCGCTTGGTCAACATGGTCGAGAACACGAGAAGGAGCCTAGGCGGTCGACCCGCGCCGCCGGAAACACCAATCCCGCATGGTGAGACATGCGTCCATATTGCGAGACAGCCTTCAGTAGGCGACGCTAGCGAGGATCGCCTCGAACTTGTCCGCGCACCCTTCGAGGGCGAACTCGCGCTCCGCCAGGGCCCGGGCCTGCTTGCCAAGCCGGACCTGCTCCTCGCGGTCCGCCAGCACCGAGACGACCCAAGCGGCAGCGCTCGGCAACGAGCCCTCGTTCGGCGGGAGGACGCAGCCGTCCACGTCGCTGACGAGGGTGGAGGCCAGGTTCTCCGCCGGCATGAACCCGACCACCGGGCGTCCCGCACACAGATAGGAGAGCGTCTTGGAAGGCACCGAGAAAGCGCCGGCGTCCTGCTCCAGCAGCACCACCAGGACGTCCCCGGAGCCAAGCACCTCGGACAGCCGCTCGTAGGGCTGGAACGGCAGCAGGGTCAGCGGTACGTCGAGCCGTGCCGCCTCTGCGCGCAGGACGGTCTCAGCCGCACCCTGGTTCACCACGACCAGGTGGACCGGCGTACCCGCGGCGCGGACGGCGGCGGCCAGCGAGACCAGCAGAGCCGGGTTGTGCTTCAGGCCCAGGGTCCCGGAGTAGAGCAGTGTCTGGACACCGTCAAGGCCTTGCTCGGCCGACCAGGCGTTGGCTCGATCGACGGGCCGGATCTCGTCCAACGGCGCCCAGTTCGGAATCACGGTCGTCTTCTCCGCCGTCCCCCAGTCCTCGTGCACCGCGACGAACGAGTCGGCAATCACCACGACTGCAGCTGCCCGGCGCGAGACCCAACGCTCGGCGACGGTGAAGAGCCAGGCCACCAGCCGGAATCCCCGGCCGAGCTTGTCACCGGCGAAGGACTTCACCGCGACCGCGTAGACGTCCTGGTGCCAGAGCACCCACGGCTTGCGCAGCAGCAGCATCCCGACGGCGAAGACGATCAACGTCGGGATCTGCGCGTTCGACAGCATCGACACGTCGGCGCGGCGCCGGCGTGCCTGCCGCAGCAGCTGCCAGCCGAGACCGAGCTCGAGCAGCACCCGCTTGACGAACTGGTCCTTCTCAATCGGGGTCGCTGGACCCACCGGCTCGATGACCAACGAGTCGCCGGCCTCGCCCTCGAAGTTGCCCTTGCCCGAGACCCAGGCCGGGCAGTAGGAGTGTGTGACCTGGTGGCCACGACGGGCCAGCTCCCGGCTCAGCTCGACCTGGAACGGGTGGCCGGCGAAGTCGTGGACGAGAAGCCGCATCAGGCGCTCGTCACGCGGTCCGGGTGCCATCTGACGATCGCCCGTCAGCCGATGGAGCGCTTGACCTCGTCGTAGACCCACGCGTAGGTCTTCGCCAGGCCGTCCGCCAACGTGATCGACGGCGCCCAGCCGTGGATCTCCTTGATCAGGTTGTTGTCGGAGTTCCGGCCGCGAACACCCTGCGGGGCGTCCAGGTTGTACTCGCGCTCGCACTTGATCCCGGCAATGTTCTCGACGATGTCGACCAGTTGGTTGATCGAGACGAGCTCGTCGCTACCCAGGTTCACCGGCTCGTTGCTGTCCCCCGCCAGGATCATCTGGGAGCCCTTGACGCAGTCATCGATGTACATGAAGGAGCGGGTCTGCTCGCCGTCGCCCCAGATGTCGATCTTGTGCTCGCCGGTGATCGCGGCGGTGGCAATCTTGCGGCAGACCGCGGCAGGAGCCTTCTCGCGGCCCCCGGTCCAGGTGCCGTTGGGGCCGTAGACGTTGTGGTAGCGCGCCATCCGGGTGATCAGACCGAAGTCCTCCTCGAAGTGGCGGCACATCCGCTCGGTGAAGAGCTTCTCCCAGCCATAGCCGTCCTCAGGCATCGCCGGGTAGGCGTCCGCCTCGACCAGAGCGGTGACGTTCGGGTCGGTCTGCTTGCCGGCGGCGTAGACACACGCGGAGGAGGAGAAGAAGAGCCGCTCGACTTTCTGGTCGCGCGCGGCCTCGAGCAGGTGCGTGCTGGTCAGCACGGTCAGCATGCACAGGGCCTTGTTGTTCTCGATGAAGCCCATCCCGCCCATGTCGGCAGCCAGCAGGTAAACCTCGCCCGCACCCGCGGTCGCGGACTGCGCGTTCTCAAGCTTCGACAGGTCGGCGACGACGTTGTCCACGCCCTCGTGCACCTGGTACCACTCCTCGATCGGCTTCACGTCAGCGGAGCGGACAGTCAGCCCCTGGCTCAACAGATCGGCCACCAGATGGCCACCGATGAAACCTCCGCCACCGGCTACCAGGACGTCGACGTCGCTCACAGGTCCTCCAAGAAATCACGAATTCGGTCATCGGGCACCCGGCAGAGCCCGACTGGGGGCGAACTTACCGCTCCCTTCGTCAACTCTAGTTCTGGGGGCAGGGGTGCGCAGTGAAATGGGTGAACATAGAGCCCCCACACCGAGCCGATAGGCTGCGCGGATCATGAAGCGCGCACTCATCACCGGCATCACCGGTCAGGACGGCTCCTACCTCGCCGAGCTCCTGTTGGGCAAGGGCTACGAGGTGCACGGACTGGTACGTCGATCCTCCTCGATGAACCGGGGCCGGATCGACCACCTGCACACCGAGCCGGCGCTGCACCTGCACTACGGCGACCTCACCGACGGGGTCGGACTGGTCAACCTGATCCGGGAGATCCAGCCGGACGAGGTCTACAACCTCGGCGCCCAGAGCCACGTGAAGGTCTCCTTCGCGATGCCGGACTACACGGCCTCGACGAACTCGATCGGCACCCTCAACCTGCTCGAGGCGATCCGGGCCGCAGGACTGGACTGCCGCTTCTACCAGGCCTCGACCTCGGAGATGTTCGGGTCGACGCCGCCTCCACAGGACGAGGACTCGAAGTTCCACCCGCGCTCGCCGTACGGCGCCTCGAAGCTGCAGGCGCACTGGGTCACGGTGAACTACCGCGAGGCCTACGGCCTGTTCGCGGTCTCCGGGATCCTGTTCAACCACGAGTCCCCGCGCCGCGGCGAGAACTTCGTGACCCGCAAGATCACCAAGGCCGTCGCCGCGATCTCGGCCGGTATCCAGGACCATGTCGAGCTCGGCAACCTGGACGCGGTCCGCGACTGGGGTTTCGCCCCGGAGTACGTCGAGGGCATGTGGCGGATGCTCCAGGCAGACACCGCGGACGACTACGTGCTGGCGACCGGGGTCGGTCACACCGTCCGGGACTTCTGCGAGGCCGCCTTCGCCCACGCCGGGCTCGAGTGGCGCGACCACGTGAAGTACAACGACTCCTTCGAACGCCCCTCCGAGGTGGACGCCCTGATCGGTGATTCGACGCACGCGTTCGAGCAGCTGGGCTGGAAGGCCTCCACCACGGCCCTCGACCTGGCTCGATTGATGGTCGACTCGGACCGCAAGGACGTCGAGCGTCTGCTCGACACCCGAGGACCACGGCGAGAGGGCCAGTGAACACAGCACTGCCTCATCCGATCCGGGTCCTGGTCAAGGGCTCGTCCTTGGCCGTGATGACGCCCGAACGGCGGGGCGAGCAGGGTGACTACACGTTCCCGCGGTGGATTCAGAACGGGCTCCTTGATCGCGGCCGGCCGTGCGAGCTGGACAACCGCGCGGCGTCCGGCGAGTTGACGCGGGCCGCCTTCCGGTCGTGGGAGTCCGAGGTGATGTCCATCGCGCCGGACGCTGTCGTCTACGGCTACGCGTATTACGAGTGCATCCACGGCCTCCTGCCGCACTGGCTCGAACGTCACGCGAACCGTCTCGGGCATCGGACCGGGGCAATCCGGACCCGCTACCGCACGTGGCTCCTCCGGCCGCTGTGGAAGACGCTTGCCCATAGCCAGCGCCTGCTGGACGGCGTGGTCGCCGACCGACTCTTCCGGCGCCAGGTCCGCCGGATCGTCCTTGACTATGAACTGCTGCTCGTCCGCACCCGCAACGTGCCACCGGGCAGCCCGGTGGTCTTCGTCCTGGCACTGCTCGGACCGGGGAATGTCGCCGCCACCTGGTTCCCGGGGATGCAAGCCCGGATCGACGCGATGAACAACGCCCTGACCGCCATGGTCACGCGGCTGGACGACCCAGGTATCCGCCTGGTCCCGGTTCCCGAGATCGCGGCCACCCTGCCGG
The DNA here is from genome assembly GCA_046598855.1 of Marmoricola sp. Classification (GTDB taxonomy): domain Bacteria; phylum Actinomycetota; class Actinomycetes; order Propionibacteriales; family Nocardioidaceae; genus Marmoricola. Next base: position 18,825 of record JBKJHX010000016.1, read on the forward strand.
ACGCCGAGGAGCCCGTTCCGGACGGCTTGCACTACTCGCCCCGGCTCCGCCGTCTCATCGGCGACTGGATAGCGGCCGAGATCGACGCCTGGCTCCCGAGCCAGGGCGCCCTGGACGACGCCGCTGGAGGAAACTCCTCGACACCGCCCGAGCCGAATCCACGATTTGTCGAGGTCAAGGACTAAGCCCAGCCCGCTCGCTACTGTGTGCGCATTCGCGCTGCTTAATGTCCACCCGTGAACTGGAGACGCTCCTCTGATGTCTTTGCCCCAGCCGCTCCCGATCCGTGTGCTGATCAAGGGACAATCCTTGATCCATGACATCTCCGAAAGGCCTCAGCTGCGTGAGATGTTCACGTTCTCGCGTGTCCTCGAGGAGGCGCTGCTGACCTCCGGGCACAACGTCGACCTCTGGACCGCAGCCGTCGCGAGCGAGGAAGCCCGGCACGCGATGCTCGCCTGGGAACAGCAGGTCAAGGCCTGGTCCCCCGATGTAGTGATCCTGAGCTACGGACAGTACGAGCCCGTTCACCTGCTCGCGCCCCATTGGCTGGAACGGCACGCAAACTCGCTCACGAGTCGCCCCGGAGTGGTCCGCAGCCGCTACCGCCGGTACCTGTTGCGACCGCTGTGGGTCGCCTTCGCCAAGGTCCAGCGCCTGATCGACCAGAAAGTCGGTCCCCGTGGGTATGCCTGGAAGGTCCGGCGCGCCGACCAATGCTTGCGCCGGTTCATCGACGCAACCGTCGAGGTCGGGAAGCCGCTGATCGTGCTTCTCGAGTTCATCCGGCCGGGTGCTCGTGGCCGCGGCTGGTTCCCGGGGATGGAAGCCCGAACGGATATGATGAACGCGATGCTGCACCAGCTGGTCGCGGACTACGACGATCCGGACATCAGGCTGCTGCCGGTCCCGCAAATCGTGGATCAACGGTTGGCGCCGGGCATCGAGCCCAACGCTGACGGCTTCCATTACAACGCCGAGATGCATCAGTACGTCGGCGAGGGGCTCGCCGAGGAGATTCGTTCCTGGGTGAAGGACTATCCCCGCCTCGCCCCGCGCGGATAGCGCTCAGGTCCGGAAGAAGACCCCGTCTGCCTGAAGCATCTGGCCAGACTCGGCTGCCCAGCCCTGCTCCACGCCGACCATCCGGAAGCCAGCGTCGTACACCAGCGCGATGGCCTCGTCGATCAGGATCCCGCCCTCGTACAGCGGGATGAACGAGAGCTCGAGTTGGATCCCCCGACAACGATCGAGCGTTGCCGCTGCACCGGCGAGAACCTGCCGCTCGAAGCCTTGGGCGTCGACCTTGAGAAAGATCCGGCTGTCCGGAACGGCGTAGTCGTCCACCACGTCGTCCAGGCGCTCCACCCGCACTGTCTGCTGGCCGACGTACCCCACGTCGGGCGAAGCCTGGGTGTGCGCACTGCCCATCGGCAGCAGCGAGCTGCTGTCGCTGTTCGACGCGATGTTGATGACCGAGCTCCCCGCCTCCTCGCCGACGGCAACCTGCCGCGCGTCCCAGCGATCGTCGCGCGCAGCGACGCGAGAGAGTTCCGCGAACGGCGTGTCCAACGGCTCGAAGGAGACGATCCGGTCGGCGTAGCCGAACTGTCGCAACTGCTTCCCGTAGCCTCCCACCGCAGCGCCGACATCGAGGACCAGGTCGACTTCATGGGCTGCCAGCATCCGCGCCCGGCGAGCTGCCGGGTGTCGGCGGACCTCGAATCCGCGGGCGTGGATGAATTCAAGGGCCTTGACGTTCAGAGGGGACAAGGTTTCCGGGCTCCTGTTATCTCGCAGCAAACTGGCAGTGCCGCCCAGTCTGGCATGTCACCTTCGCCTACGCAGGTGACCGTATGATTCCCGAATGCCCGAGTCCGAGCCTGTCTCTGCGCGCCCGCGGCAGTCCGGAGCCATCGTCACCACCGTCGCCATCGTCGGCGGCGGAATCCTGACCCAGATGCTCACCACGGTCAACGGCGTCCTCGCGGCCCGGATGCTCGGCGTCGAAGGGCGCGGCCAGGTCGTGCTCGTGATCGCGCTGGCGATGATGGCTTCCCAGCTCACCCTCGGCGGCGGCCTGCCCAACGCCCTCACCAAGGTCCTCACCGACCGGGGGGTCACCGTCCGGGACGGGATCGCCCACCTGGTGCCCTCGTGGCTGGCGATCTCGCTGGTGCCCTCCGGGCTTGCGGCCGGCTACCTGCTTTTCCTCGAACGCACGAGTGAGGGCAATACCAAGTACTGGCTGGCCATCGCCCTCGCCGTGATGGCAATCCAAACCATGGGCTTGCGCATCCTGATCGGGTCGATGCTGGGCGAAGGCACCCCGGTCCTCACCCTGGCCGTCACGAGCTTGGCGCCACAGGCAGCGATCACGGCTGCCCTTGCCCTCGCGTTCGCCCTGGGAGCCCGGCTCAGCGCTGTCGAACTGCTCACCGTGATGATCGGGAGCGCCGTGCTGACCACGCTTGTCCGCCTCTTCACGCTCCGAAAGCCGACGCGCGACCCGGCCGATCGGATCGCCAGCTCGGACATCTGGCGGCTGGCCCGAGCGACCCACATCGGCAACGTCGGCCCGATCGACGGACTCGCTCTCGACCGGACCTTGGTCGGCACCCTGCTCGGCACCGTGCAGCTCGGCCTGTACTCCGCCGCGTTCGCCCTGGCCGGCCTGACCAGCATCATCGGGGGCAGCCTGGCCATGATCGTGCTGCCCCGGGTCGCTCTGGCGCAGAACGACTCCGCGCGGGAGCGGCACGTAGTCCGCAGTTGGTTGGTGCTCTCAGCCGTTCTCATCCTCGGCTGCGTGGCTGTCCTCGAGGTGATTGCGGCACCGGTGATCCGGCTGGCGTTCGGCGACGCGTTCACCGGAGCCACCGAGTGCGCCTACTGGCTGGTGGCGGCCGGCGGCCTACTCAGCTTCCGCCGGGTGTTGATCGCGGTTCTGCAGGGCCGCGGCCAGGGCGGCTGGGCATCCTGGATCGAGATCGCCCTGACCCCGTTCGTCGTCCTCGGCATCTGGCTCTCCTCCGAGCGCGAGAGCCTCGTCGCCGTCGGGATCACGATGACCGTGGCCGGCGCCATCGGCTGCTTGCTCCTCGGCATCGCCACTCACCAAGCCCGCCCACGGGCGCCGAGCACCGAACCGCCCGTCGCTACGACGTAAGGCCGCCGTCGACCACGATCACCTGGCCGGTCAGGTAGCTGCCGGCCGGATCGGTCAGGAACTGGCAGACGCGGGCGATGTCCTCGGGGTCACCGAGGCGACCGGCCGGCGTACGGCGCACGATCTGGTTGAGTTGGTCACCATCGAGGCCGTGGCTCATCTCTGTCTGGAGATAGCCGGGCGCGATGCCATTCACCACGATGCCGCGCGAGCCGAGCTCACGGGCGAGCGCACGGGTGAGGCCGTCGAGGGCGGCCTTGGTGGCGCTGTACGTGGCCAGGCCGCGATAGCCGGAAAGTCCGACGATCGAGGAGATGTTGACGATCCAGCCGGTACGGCGCGCCAGCATCCGGCGGCTGACGGCGCGACTGACATAAAGGGTGCCCTTGATGTTCAGGTCGACCACGGTGTCAATGTCCTCGTCGGAGAACATGCTGTGGATCCCGTCGCGTGCGACGCCTGCGTTGTTGATCAGGACGTCGACCCGACCCCACTTCGCGACGACCGCCTTGACGAACGCGTCGGCGTCGGCGGCCTTGGCCAGGTCGGCAGAGGCCCACAGGAACCTTTCGGCGGTCGCCGGATCCGACACCCACCCTTCGACCTCCGGCGTGATCGACCGCGCGCAGGTCGCGACCAAGTCCCCGGAATCGAGGTAGGAACGGACGATCCCGGCGCCGAGTCCGCGGCTTCCGCCGGTGACGATGACGACCCGTGGTTCAGAGCTCAAGACGCCGCACTCGCACCGTCGTAGAAGGCGACGATGTCGGCAACGGTCTGCGGCATGTCGCCCTCGGCGAACGGGTCGGTGCCGAACTCGTCCTCGAGCACGGCCGAAAGCTCTGCGGTCTCGAGTGAGTCCAGGCCGATTCCGTCGGCGTACAGGTTCAGATCGGGAGCCAGGCTCGCCGGCATCTTTTTCACGCGGGTCAGGAACTCGGTCAGACACTGCTCAACGGCGACGGCGCTCATGTACGGACTCTCTGCTTCGCGAATAGATGTCAGGAAAGGTTCAGCCGGGCTTGACTGCAACGACGAGACCATAGCCGAAAGTCCCGTCGCGCCAGAGCGATTCCAGGATGTCGCACGAGCGGACGAACGCCTCCCAGCCGTCCAAGCCGATCGCCTCGACGACGGACTCCCGATGCGCCCGGGCGTTCTCCCGCCACCGGTCGAAGGTGGGCAGGGTCGCCTCGGTCAGGTCAGTGACCCGGTCGATCTGCAGCCCAGCGTCGGCGAAGGCACCCGAGTAGTAGTCGAGCGAGTGCATGTGGGCATCGCCGAAAGCGGTCCGCAGGACGGCGAACTCCTCGCGCCGGTCCCGGACCTCCTGGAAACCGATGTCTCGGTGCTTGATCAGGTCGCAGAGGACGACCCGGCCGCCCGGGCGCAGCACCCGTGCGCACTCCGCGACCAACTGATCGCGCTCCCGCATCAGATGCGAGGACTCCAGCACCCAGACCCGGTCGAACGACTCGTCCGGCAGCTGGTTGTCGGTGCCGTCGCGCTGCTCGAAGGTCGCGCCCTCCAGGCCGAGGGACGCTGCCCGGACGCGAGCGGTGTCAACACCGACGCTGCTGGTGGTGATCCCGAGGACCTTGACTCCGTGCTCGCTCACCAGCTGACAGGCAGGCGCGCCCGATCCGCAGCCGACGTCGAGGACATCCAGGTCCGCACGGAGATCGGCGCCGGCGACCATCAAGGCAGTCAGCGCCGCAGTGGCCTCGGCCAGCGGCTCGCTGCCGTCCGCGAATACCCCGTAGTGGAGCTCGTCACCGAGCAGCAGCTGCCAGGCTCCGGTGACCCGGTCGTAGTGCTCCGCGGGGGCGTAGTCGACGTCGTCACTGCTCAAGAGTCTTGACCTCTCTCATTCCGACTCGCTTCGCCGGGGCGCCCATGACCACCGTGTTGTCCGGCACATCGGACAGCACGACAGCGTTGGCGCCCACCATGGCGTTCTTGCCGATCCGGACCCCGCCGACAAGGACAGCGTGCGCACCGATGACCGCCCCGTCTTCGATGACTGCGAACTGCTGGTCCGCGTCACCAGAATCGTCACGCGCCTCGTAGTGGCGGGCAGCGAGGACGACCCCGCTCGCGAAGCTGACGTCGTCGCCGACGCGGGCTCCGAAGCCCATCACGACACCGACGGGGTGCACCAGCGCGAACCCCTTTCCGACCACCATCCCCGGGCCGAAGTCGACCCCGATCGCCATGTTCCCGAAGGTCCGCAACATCCCGGCCAGGCGCGGCCGGCCGGAGCGGGCGAGGACTTGCTGGGCGCGCAGGATGACCGACGCGACCAGACCGGGGATCGATGGCATCCGGGTGAGGACGACGATCCAGGAACCGCGGGAACCGGGTCGGTAACGAGCAAGGTCGGAGAAGACGAGTTCACTGAAACTCATCTCCAGCGAGGAATCACCGGGATGCATTGCACGGACGATAGTGCATCGCGTACCGATTCACGTCCGCTCCACCACACCGAGGACCTGCTGCTTGGTGGGCGCTCCCGCTGCCCGGGCGATCTCGGCGCCGCTCGGGTCCAGGACCATCGTGGTCGGGGTACGGAGAACCCCTAGTCGGCGGACCAGCTCGAGGTGGTGCTCGGCGTCGATCTCGAGGTGCCGGACGCCGGGAACGACACCGGCCACCTCCCCCAGGACCCGCCGGGTCGCGCGGCACGGCGCACAGAAGGCCGAGGAGAACTGCAGCAGGGTGAACCGCTCCCCAAGCTCGCCCTCCCAGGGGGTGCCGGCCAGCACCGAGGTCGCCGGCGTCACGACGTCGCCGACGCTCGTACCCCGGACCCGGTGCGTGCCGCGGAACCGGCCGTCGGACAGCGCCCGGAAGCCGCCAAACAGCAGCGCCAACGCCAGCGTCGCGACCAGGATCCAGGCACCGGAGCTCATGGATGTCCCAACACCCTCGGTGCGGAAACATTCCGACCGACCGGCATGGCCACTTCAGCCGCCAGCAAAGGGCGGCAGGAACTCCACGGTCTGGCCGGCCTCGACGAGCACGCCGGCCGGGTCCTGGTTGGCGACTTGGCGACCATCGAGCAGGATCGAGCAGCTGTCGAGCACCTCGGAGATGCGGGCCTCGCGGCCTGTCGATCTGCCATTCCGCGCCACCGCGCCGGTGATCAGGCCCGCCAGTGCGACCGCGCTGGCGACCTCGATCTGCTCCTCCGCAGTGCCCGTCGCGGCACGCGCAGCGGCCCAGTACCGGAGTGTGATCTGTCCGGCAGGTGGTTGATCCTGCGTCGAAGGGGGCGTCATGTTCGATATCCTTCCTCATTGGCCCATCAGGTCGACCTGAGTCAGGAGGCGTTCATGAGCACCCTTCTCTTGCTGACCAGTGCCCTGCAGCCTTCCGCGGAGGTGCTCCCGGGTCTCGCGCTGCTGCCCCACCAGGTGAAGATCCTTCCCGCCGAGGGCAGCGCGCTGCTGGAAGCGCCAGCCTCGGACCTCGTACTGATCGATGGCCGCCGCGACCTCGCGCACGCCCGTGACCTCTGCCGGCTGATCCGCACCACCGGGTCGGACCAGCCAGTCCTGCTGGTGGTCACCGAAGGCGGCCTGGCCGTGGTGGCGGCTGACTGGGGCATCGACGACGTGCTGTTGGTGACGGCCGGACCGGCCGAGATCGACGCCCGGATCCGGATCGCCCTGGGCCGCAGCGAGGGCTCCCGTGACCCCAACGACCCCGAGGCCCACATCATCCGCGGCGGCGAGGTCGTCGTGGACGAGGCGACGTACACCGCCAAGCTCGGCCGCCGCGTCCTGGATCTCACCTTCAAGGAGTTCGAGCTCCTGAAATACCTAGTCCAGCACCCCGGTCGGGTCTTCACCCGGGAGCAACTGCTCCAGGAGGTCTGGGGTTACGACTACTTCGGCGGCACGCGTACGGTCGACGTGCACGTACGCCGGCTGCGCGCGAAGCTCGGGCCCGAGAACGAGTCTTTGATCGGGACAGTCCGCAACGTGGGCTACCGGTTCGTGCTGCCCCCCAAGGACAAGACCCGCGAGCTCGAGGACGTGCCGGCAAGTTGAGGAAGCACCCATGAGTGTGGTCCGTGTTGACCCTGCCGACTTCGAACGCGACAGCGGGACCGGCCCGGCCGCCGAGGTGCGCCGGATCGCCGAGGCGTGCGACGTCGCCGACGGCGTCATCACCCTGAACGAGCAGGCCTGCCTACAGCTGAAGTACCGCGGGCTGCGGGACGCCTCGCTTTGGCTCGGCGACGGCGGGTTCGCCCTGCTGCACGGAGAGATCCTCGACCTGGCCGTCCACCCCGAGTCGCGCAACGCTGGCGTCGGGACCGCGCTCGCACGGGCCGCCCTGGCCACCACCGACCGGATTGAGGCCTGGTCGCACGGTGACCACCCGTCCGCAGGCCGGCTCTCCTCACGCCTCGGGGTGCCGAAGGAGCGCGAGCTGCGGATCATGAGCCGCCCGACCTCGCAGCCGGTCACCCTGCTGCCGGTCCCGGCAGGGGTCCGGGTGCGGACCTTCACACCGGCCGACGAGGCTGCTCTGCTCGCCGTCAACGCCGCCGCCTTCGCCCACCACCCCGAGCAGGGCCACCTGACGCACGAGGACTTCGTCGAGCGCACCGGTGAGGCCTGGTTCGATGCCGGGGGCCTCTTCGTCGCCGTACCGGAGCAGGAGGACCCGTTGGAGCCGGAAATCCTCGGGTTCCACTGGACCAAGGTGCACCGCGATGAAGACCCGCCGTACGGCGAGGTCTACGTCGTCGCTGCCAACCCCAAGGCAGCCGGCCGCGGACTGGGCAGCGTGCTGACCAACATCGGCCTGCAGCACCTGGCGACCCAGGGCGTCGACGAGGTGATCCTCTACGTCGACGGCGACAACGACCCGGCGATCGCGGTCTACCACCGGCAGGGATTCACCACGGTGCGGACCGAGGTCCAGTACCGAGGCTCCACCAGCCACCTCTGACGCCGGAGCGTCAGCCTCCGAGGGCGTCCCTGAGGCGTCGGGCGATGTCGGCGACGTTGGCCTTCGCCTCGCGGCCCACGCCGACGATGTTGAAGAAGCCGTGGATCATCGACGGGTAGCGCTGGGTCGTCACCTCGACGCCGTGCTCGCCCAACAGGCGGGCGTAGGCCTCGCCCTCGTCGCGGAGCGGGTCGAACCCAGCGGTCACGACGAGCGCAGGGGCGAGCCCCCTGGGGAACTCGGTGCGCAGCCCGACCGAGGCGAGCGGGTGCCCGTCGAGCTCGGCGTCGGGCAGGTACCAGCGGTGCAGGATGTCCATGCCGGGTCGTTCGAGGTAGAACCCGCCGCCGTCGAAGAGCTCCCGGCTGGCCGATCGGTTCACGAAGTCGGTGACCGGGTAGACCAGCAGCTGGAACGCCATCGGCAGCCCTGCCTCAGCCGCCTGGATCGCCGTGGTCGCGGCGAGGTTGCCACCGGCGGAGTCCCCACCGACAGCGAGGCGGTCGACGTCGGCGTTCAGGTTGTCGGCGTTCTTCACCAGCCACTGGTACGCCGCGAAGCAGTCCTCGACTGCAGCCGGGAACGGGTGCTCGGGGGCGAGCCGGTAGTCGACCGAGAGCACCTGGACCCCGGAGAGTTCGGCCAGGTAGCGGCAGGCGCCGTCGTGGCTGTCCAGGCCACCGAGGGCGTGCCCGCCGCCGTGGATGAACAGCAAGGTCGGCACGGGGTCGGCTCCCAGCCGTGACGACGGGATGTAGAGGCGCGCGGCCCGCGGGCCGTCCCCGCCGTCCACCATCACCTCGCGCAACGCACCGATGGGCTGGTTGCCGGCAACCATCCCACCGTGGTGCAGCACGATCGGGCGTGCTTCCTCCAGCGGCACCATCGCCAGGCCCGGCTGACGGGTGAGCTGCTGGAGCTTGAGCATCATCTGGGTCTCGGCGGCCAACGTCTGGCCGTCCAGGATGACCGGCTTGCGCAGCAACGCGCGCTGCACCCGCTCCGGCAGGCCCAGGGCCACGCGGACGGCGAGGGTCTCGACCTTGATCTGGAGTGAGGACATGAGCCTCAAACTACTTCACCTCTCCCGTCACCCGTCGTTCACCTGTCCCTGGCAGACTGCCCGGATGAGCACCGACACGTTCCCGACTGATCCGAGCGACGGCCCGCTCGAGTCGGCGCTGCACGTCGTCGCGCCCTTCGACATCGACCCACCGTACGAACCGGAGGTCCACGACCTGGTGACCGGCGAGTTCGCCGACCGATTCCTGGACCGCGAGCTCTCCTGGTTGCGGTTCAACCAGCGCGTCCTGGAACTCGCCGAGAACCCGCAGATCCCGCTTCTGGAACGCGCCCGGTTCCTGGCGATCTTCACCAGCAACCTGGACGAATTCTTCATGGTCCGGGTGGCCGGTCTCAAGCGCCGCATCGCAGCCGGGGTGGCGGTCCGCGCCGCGTCCGGTTTGATGCCGAAGGAAGTACTCGCCCAGATCTGGGCCGAGGCCTCCGTGCTGATGGCGCGGCACGCCCGGGTCTTCCAGGACCAGCTGATCCCGGCGCTCGCTGCCGAGGACATCGCCCTGGTCCGCTGGGAGGACCTCGACCATGACGAGCAGCGGCACTGCAAAAAGATCTTCAAGAACCGGGTCTTCCCGGTGCTTACCCCGCTCGCCGTCGACCCGGCGCACCCCTTCCCCTACATCTCCGGGCTCTCCTTGAACCTCGCCGTCCTGGTCGCGAACCCCAAGACGGGCAAGGAGCACTTCGCCCGGGTCAAGGTCCCGCAGATCTTCAACCGGTTCGTCCCACTGGGCAACCAGCGCTTCGTCCCACTCGAGGACGTGATCTCCGAGCACCTCAAGCGTCTCTTCCCCGGCATGGACGTCAAGGCAGTGCACACCTTCCGAGTCACCCGGAACGAGGACCTGGAGGTCGAAGAGGACGACGCCGAGAACCTTCTCAAGGCGCTCGAGAAGGAGCTGCTCCGCCGTCGTTTCGGACCACCGGTCCGGCTCGAGGTCGAGGAGACCATCGACGAGCGGGTGCTCCAGCTGCTCATCTCCGAGCTCGGCGTGCGCACCGAGGAGGTGGTTCGGCTGCCCGGACCGCTGGATCTGCGCGGCCTCCACGACATCGCCGACTTGGACCGCCAGGACCTGAAGTACGACGCGTTCCTGCCCTCGACGCACCGGCTGCTGGCGCCGGTCGAGTCGTCCTCGCCGGTCGACGTCTTCAAGGCCGTCTCCCGGGGGGACGTGCTGCTGCACCACCCGTACGACTCCTTCAGCACCTCGGTGCAGCGCTTCATCGAGCAGGCCGCCGCGGACCCGCACGTGCTCGCTATCAAGCAGACGCTGTACCGGACCTCGGGCGACTCCCCGATCATCGATGCCCTCGTCGACGCCGCCGAAGCCGGCAAGCAGGTGCTCGTGATCGTCGAGATCAAGGCGCGCTTCGACGAGCAGGCCAACATCCGCTGGGCCCGCAAGCTCGAGCAGGCCGGCTGCCACGTGGTCTACGGGATCGTCGGTCTCAAGACCCACTGCAAGCTGGCGATGGTGGTCCGCGAGGAACCGGACGGCATCAAGCGCTACACCCACATCGGGACCGGCAACTACAACCCGAAGACCGCCCGTATGTACGAGGACTTCGGCTTGCTGACCACGAACGAGGCGATCGGCGAGGATGTCGCCCACCTCTTCAACAACCTCTCCGGCTGGTCGCGCAACGCCTCCTACGAGGAGCTGATGGTGGCACCGGACTCGGTCCGATCCGGCCTGGTCGAGAGCATCCGCGCCGAGGTCGCCCACCACCAGGCAGGCCGCCCCGCCCGAGTCCGGATCAAGGCCAACTCGGTGGTCGACGAGGCCGTGATCGACGAGCTGTACCGGGCGTCGCGCGCCGGCGTACCGGTCGACCTGCTGGTTCGCGGCATCTGCTCGGTCCGTCCGGGCGTCCCCGGCCTCAGCGAGACCATCACGGTGCGTTCGATCCTCGGGCGCTTCCTGGAGCACAGCCGGATCTTCTGGTTCGAGAACGGCGGCGACCACGAGGTCTACATCGGCTCGGCCGACATGATGCACCGCAACCTCGATCGCAGGGTCGAGGTCCTGGTGCGGCTCCCCGGAGCCGAGCTGGTGGCCGCGGTCGGCGCGGTCTTCGACCGCGCCTTCGACCCCGGTACGGCGGCCTGGGAGCTCCGCCCAGATGGCCACTGGAGTGCCTGCACGTCCGACAACGACGAGCCGCTGGTCGATCTGCAGCAAGCACTCGTCACCGCGCACCACCGCCGCCGCTGACTGCTCGCAGACCAAATCTCGGTTCGGGCCGAGCCCGACGCTGGCTACGATAAACTCGCGGCTGGTCTGTTGGGCCAATGGTCTGTAGGACCAGGAGTGTGGGCGCAAAAGGAGAACGATGCGAGAGTACGGGCCGGGCCACCCGCTGGTCTTCAGCCATATCCCGAAGACCGCCGGAACCGCTCTGACCGCCGCCCTGCACCGCGCACTGCAACCAGAAGTCTTCGCCTCCGGGATTGACCGGTCCTTGACCGGTGACTACGAGGACTTCGACGCGTTCAGCGCCACCGCGCGGGACATGATGTTCCTCTCGCCCGAGGAGCTTCCTGCGGATGCGACTCTGGTGGCCGGCCACATCGGCCCTGCTACCACCATGGCCCGCTACCCCGGTGCCGACCACATCAGCTTCCTGCGCAACCCGCAGTCCCGGTTGCTCTCCCAATGGATCCACAGTCGATCGCTGACCGAGTTCGACCTCCGGCACTGGGGCCCGGCCGCCGAGCTGTTCCGGGTCGGCTGGCTGCCCCTGGCCGAGTACCTCGAGCACCCGCTCGTGGTCACGAACACCGACAACGTGATGGCGCGGTACTTCACCTGGCCGCACCCCGGATGGAGCAGCAGCACCTTCATCCACCCGGCCCAGGACGACGAGATCGCGGCGGCGGCGATCGCACGGATCGACGCGATGGCGCACGTCGACGTGGTCGAGAACCCCGACTTCGTCTCCCGACTGGGGGCCTGGCTTGGCCGGCCGCTTGAGGAGACCCGACTCAACGAACGGGCATTCATCCCCAAGCGGATGCGTCCCGACTTCGCCGCCGAGCTCGACCCGGCCACCTGTCAGCTTCTCGCCGAGCGCACCCGCATCGACGAACGGCTCTGGCGTCACGTCGCCCAGCGGGTGCTCCCCGGTCAGGACCTCGACGCGGTGCTCCAGACCTCGTTCGACCGGGCGATCCAGCGATACGTCGATTCGTTCGAGAACCCGGCCCCTTCCGGTCGGCCGGTACGACGCGCGGTCGCTTTCGCCTACAACCTGGCGAAGCGCTGAGGTAGCGGTCCGGCCACATCGCCAGCTGGTGACGCTCCGGATCAGCAGGTCGCGAACAGCACCGGGCCGGAGTCGACGGTCGAAAGCACGAATCCTGCGTCCTCGGTCGGCGCCAGCGAGAGCTGCACGGTCGAGCCCTCGGTCCGCGACGACTTCAGGGTCAGATCGTCACTGAACGAGCCTCCGCGGCCTGGTGCCTCACCGACGATCAGCCGGGCGCGCGAACGGAGATTCTCCTTCGCCACGTCCTCGTCTTCGAATAGGGCCGAGACGTGCAGGGCTCGGTCCGCACTGAAGGCCATCACCAGTCCGGACAGCGGTGAGACCTTCCCTGCCTCGGCGATCAACGCTTCCGCCTGGTCCTGCGCATCCTCGTCGGCCTGGGACATCGCCAGATCGGTGCAGGCGAAATCACCGGCCCACAAAAGCGCTGCTGCGGGCTCGTCGAGCGGAGAGACCACGTCGCGAGCCAGGGCGAGCTCTCCCAGCGACTTGGACTTGCCGAGCGCCGCGTCGACCGCCTTCTCGGCGTAGGGCACGGTGTCGCTGGAGACCACGAGTCCCTTCTCCTCCAGCACCGCCACGAACTGGAGCTCCGGGGTGATCGTCGGGTCGATCGCGGCCACCAGGTCGATGCCGCCGAGCCAGATGCCGTTGCTGCGTTCCGGCTTGGTGAAGCCGAGCTCCTCGAGGCGGTCCCGCACCAGGTCGAAGTCGAAGTCGTCAGGCATCCGCAGCGTCATCGCGGCCCCGTCGTCCGCCTGGGTGAAAGCCTCCCACTCGGCAGTCGCCGGGGAGAAACCGAAGAAGCGTTGCAGGGCGGCGGCCGACTCGTCGATGCTCGAGGCGGCCGAGAGGTCGGCGTCATAGGCCCGGTCCATCATGTCGTTGATGGCTGTCGGCCCCGGGTCGGGGTCCTCCGCGACATCGAGGGCCTCGCGCACCTCGCGCCAGTCGGTGAAGTTGAGCCTCTTGGTCTCGGACGGAACCAGGTCCAGCGAGCGGCTGAAGTCCGTCTGCCGGCTTTCCTGCCACAGCCGATGCCCGACCACGACGACACCCGTCAGGACGACCACGGCGACGATCACCGCAACGATGCGTCCACGTTTACCCACAGCCACTTCCCCAATTGCTCGACTCCCGGTGAGACTAGCGCCATGGCCCCCAAGGACCAGTCAGCCGACGACACCGCCACCGGTCCGGACGTGGTCGCTGCCGGCGCCGTCGTCGTCCGGAAGGGCAAGGAACGTGAGGTCCTGCTCGTGCACCGGCCGAAGTACGACGACTGGTCCTGGCCGAAGGGCAAGCGCGAACTCGGCGAGCACGTCACCTCGACGGCGGTCCGCGAGGTGCTCGAGGAGACCGGCGTCGAGATCCGGCTGGACCGGCCGCTCCCCCCGCAGCTCTACGTCGTCTCCGGGGGGCGCGCCAAGACGGTGCACTACTGGCTGGGCCGGGTGGTAGGCGACCCCGACGTGTCCGCCTACCCGGTCAACGACGAGATCGACGAAGTCGCGTGGTTCGGCTTCGAGAAGGCCCGGGAGATGCTGACCTACCCGGACGACGTCAACCTCCTCGACGTGGTCGAGCGCCGGCCGCAGCGAACCCGCGTCCTGGCGATCCTGCGTCACGCCCGGGCGACCAAGCGCGGGACCTGGTCGGGACCGGATGACAAGCGCCCGCTGACCGCCGTGGGACGTCACCAGGCCCGGAGCCTTATTCCGGTGCTCTCGGCGTACGGAATCAGCCGGGTCGTTTCCTCCGACAGCCAGCGCTGTCTGCGGACCCTCTCGCCGTACGCCCACGACCACGTCCTGGGCATCGAAACGGACCCCCGCCTCAACGAGAGGGACCCGACGGCCGCCACGATCGCGAGTGCCGTGTCCAGTCTCCTGACCAGCAAGGAGAACGCCGTACTGTGCAGCCACCGTCCGGTCCTTCCCCAGATCTTCGACTTCCTGGGGCTCCAGGAGGAGCCACTGGGTCCCGGCGAGATGGTGGTCTGCCACCACCGCAAGGGTCAGGTCGTCGCCAGCGAGCGCTACCTGGTCCGGTGAACTCGCGCGGCTCAGCCCAATTTCCCGACGTCCTTGATGCAAACCCTGAGTGAACGGAGCATCCGGAGTCGTTAGGGTGATGCCACCCACCCCGATCACCCGATCTGAGCGCTTCCGTTCACCCCCCGTTCACCTGCAGCCGCCGGTTCAGTCACTTCGACTCCCTAACTTCGGATCAACTAGTCCCTGAACACACCAGGAGCATCAAGTGAAGAGCATTTCGATCCGCTGGGCAGCCCTGCCGGCCGCAGCCGTGCTCGCCCTGAGCCTCGCGGCCTGTGGCAGCGACGACGAAGGCGGCACGACCGGTACGAGCGGAGCCTCCGGCTCTGTGGCAGTCGACGGCTCGTCGACCGTCTTCCCGATGAGCAATGCAGCATACGAACTGCTGACCGAGGAGAACCCCGAGGTCCAGGTGACCGTCGGCTCCTCCGGCACCGGCGGTGGGTTCGAGAAGTTCTGCGCCGGCGAGACCGACATCTCCGACGCCTCCCGTCCGATCAAGGACGAGGAAGCAGCGGCATGCAAGGCGAAGGGCATCGAGTACACCGAGCTCCAGGTCGCCACCGACGCGCTGACGATGGTCGTCCACCCGGACCTCGACGTCGACTGCCTCACCACCGACCAGATCGCCAAGCTCTGGGGTCCGAAGTCGACCGCGACGAACTGGAACCAGATCGACCCGAGCTTCCCCAACCAGAAGATCGCCCTGTTCGGACCGGGTGCCGACTCCGGCACCTACGACTACATGGCTGCTGACGTCATCGGGGACGACACCGAGAAGACCCGCGCCGACTACGAGGCCTCTGAGGACGACAACGTCATCGTCCAGGGCGTCGAGGGCACCGAGGGCGGCACGGGCTACTTCGGGTACACCTACTTCGAGGAGAACGCCGACAAGCTGAAGGCCCTTTCCATCGACGACGGCAACGGCTGCATCGCGCCGTCCGCCGAGACCGCACAGGCCGGGGAGTACACCCCGCTGGCCCGTCCGCTGTTCATCTACGTGAACAAGGCGAGCTACAACGACAACGCCGCGGTCAAGGGGTACACCGACTTCTACATCGAGAACCTCGAGCAGATCGCCGAGGCCTCGAAGTTCATCCCGCTCAGCGACGACCTCTACACCAAGACGAAGACTGCGCTCGAGGGTGTGACCGGCTGACGCCGGTTCAAGACCACCTATGAGCAGTCATCTCAGCACCAGCGCAGGTCCGCCCTCCGGGGCGGGCCTGCCTGGCGCTCCACGCAGCCTCAAGCGTCGGGGGCGACCCGGCGAATCACTGATCAAGGCGCTGCTGTTCTCCTCCGCAGTGCTCTCGATCGGCATCACCATCGGGATCGTCGTCGCCCTGATCGAACCGGTCGTGAAGTTCTTCGGCCAGGTGTCCTTCGGTGAATTCTTCAGCTTCGACTCCAAGGGCGATTTCGCCGTCTTCCCGCTGCTCGCGGGAACCGCGGTGGTCACGGTGATCGCCCTCGTGGTCGCTGTGCCCCTCGGCCTCGGAGCAGCGATGTACCTCTCCGAGTACGCCAAGCCCCGCGTGCGCAAGGTCCTCAAGCCCGCTGTCGAGCTGCTGGCGGGCGTGCCTTCGGTGGTGTACGGGTTCTTCGCGATCGCGTTCGTGACGCCGACCCTGCTGCAGAAGATCCTTAACCTCGAGGTCAACTTCACGAACGCTCTCGCGGCCGGGCTGGTCCTCGGAGTCATGATCGTTCCGACCATCGCCTCACTCGCCGAGGACGCGATGACTGCCGTACCCCAGGCCATGCGGCAAGGTTCCTTCGCGATGGGCGCGAACCGGATGCAGACGACCCTCCGGGTGGTGTTCCCTGCGGCGCTGTCCGGAATCGCTGCTGCGGTGGTCCTGGGGATGTCGCGCGCCATTGGCGAGACCATGATCGTCACCCTTGCCGCTGGATCGCAGAAGAACCTCTCGATCGACCCCCGCGAGGGGATGCAGACCATGACCGGCTTCATCGCCACCACCGCCGGAGGCGAGAACCCGGTGGGTTCGGTGTCGTACAACATGCTCTTCGCGGTCGGCCTGCTGCTCTTTCTGGTCACGCTCGTCATCAACATGGTCAGCATCTCCTTGGTTCGTCGGTTCAGGCAGGAGTACTGATGAGCGTCGCTACTAGGACTGCGCGTGACGTCACCGTCGCGAAGCTCGTCCACGGGAAGAGCAAGGACCGCAACCTAGCCTCGGCCCTGTTCCTCGGCGCGCTGTGGTTCTCGCTGTTCTTCGGCATCATGGTGCTGATCGTGCTGATCGTCACCACTGCGATCGATGGCGCCCCCCGCTTCGATTCCGACCTGATCACCCGCTACGACTCGACCCTCCGCCCGGAGCGGACCGGCTTCCGCGCAGGCATCCTCGGAAGCCTCTGGCTGATGGCGTTCACCGCCGCGTTCGCCGTTCCGCTCGGCATCGCTGCAGCGCTTTACCTGGAGGAGTTCGCCGACCCGAAGCGCTGGTACAACCGGTTCATCGAGGTGAACCTGCAGAACCTGGCCGCCGTGCCGTCGGTCGTCTACGGACTGCTCGCCGTCGCTGTGATGGCGTTGCTCGGATTTCAGCGGAAGGGCATCGTCCTGGGCGGCTCGATCGCCCTCGCCCTGCTGATCCTGCCCGTCATCATCATTACGACACGGGAAGCAGTTCGTGCCGTTCCCCAGGACATCCGCCAAGGCTCGCTGGCGCTCGGAGCGACGATCTGGCAGACCACCTGGCGTCAGACGTTGCCGTCAGCCATTCCCGGAATCGCGACCGGCACCATCCTCGGTCTGTCTAGGGCGATTGGCGAGGCAGCGCCGCTGCTGCTCATCGGAATCGCTGGGGCCGTGCGTTTCGATCCGACGAGCATCACCAGCCCGGTCACGGCGCTCCCCATCCAGATCTTTTCGCTGGCTTCTAATTCGCAAGAGGCATACCAACAGGCCGCTTCGGCGGCGATCATGGTGCTCTTGGTCATGATTCTGGCGATGAACGGCCTCGCCATCTATATTCGCAACCGCTTCCAGCGCAGCTGGTGAGGAGAGCACCCGACATGGCCAAGCAACCGGTCACGACCCGAGCCAGTGAGAGCTTCAACGGCGATCTGAACGGGTTCATGGAACGACAGGAGAGCACCATGGGTGCAGGACTTGCCCCGGAGACCGGTGACCCGGGTCTGCCGGTCATGGAGGCGGTCAATCTCAACGTGTTCTACGGGGACTTCCACGCCGTCCACGACGTCAACCTGCGGTTTGCGCGCAACGAGATCACGGCCCTCATCGGCCCGTCAGGATGCGGCAAGTCCACCGTGCTGCGATGCCTGAACCGGATGAACGACCTGGTCTCGGGCGCCCGTGTCGAGGGTCAGGTCAACTACCACGACGTGGACATCTACGCACGAGGCGTGGACCCCATCGAAGTCCGTCGAAACATCGGCATGGTCTTCCAGAAGCCCAACCCCTTCCCGAAGTCGATCTACGACAACATCGCCTACGGTCCCCGGGTGATCGGCATGAAGGTCGACAACATGGATGACCTGGTGGAGGAGGCGCTGCGATCCGCGGCCCTCTGGGACGAGGTCAAGGACAAGCTGAAGCAGTCGGCGTACGGCCTGTCCGGCGGTCAGCAGCAGCGACTGTGCATCGCTCGGACCATCGCGACCCAGCCGGATGTCATCTTGATGGACGAGCCCTGCTCGGCCCTCGACCCCATTGCGACGTCCCGGGTCGAGGACCTGATGCTCCAGTTGCGGGAGACCTACACGATCATCGTCGTCACCCACAACATGCAGCAGGCAGGTCGGGTCTCGGACCGTACGGCGTTCTTCACTGCCCGCGCCGACGAGACCACCGGGAACCGGACCGGCTTGCTCGTTGAGTTCGACAGCACGAAGAAGATCTTCAGCAACCCGACCGACCAGAGGACCGAGGACTACATCTCCGGCCGGTTCGGCTAAGCAGACTGCAGTGCACAGCGAGGGCCCGGTGCATCGCACCGGGCCCTCGTTCGTCGATAGGCCGAGCGTTCGTCGATCAGCCGAGCTGGAAGACCCCGTGCGAGAGCCAGTAGAGCAGGGCTGCGGACATGCCGGCCGCCGGGAACGTCAGCACCCAGGCAGTCAGGATCGACCGGGCCACCCCCCAGCGGACCGCAGAGAGCCGCTTGGTCGCGCCGACGCCCATCACCGCGGAAGTGATCGTGTGGGTGGTGGAGATCGGCGCCTCAAACACAAATGCCGTGGTGTACAGCACCCCGGCGGCGACCGACTCGGCAGCGAAACCGCGCGCCGGGTCGAGGTGGATGATCCGGCGGCCCAGGGTGCGCATGATCCGCCAGCCACCCGAGTACGTGCCGAGCGAGATCGCCGCAGCGGCCGCGATGATCACCCAGACCGGCAAGTCGTCGTTCTGGCTGGCGTAGCCGCCGGTGACCAAGGCCAGGAAGATCACGCCCATCGTTTTCTGGGCGTCCTGCAGTCCGTGCCCGAGAGCCATAGCAGCCGCCGAGACCGTCTGTGCGAGCCGGAAGCCACGGTTGACCTTGTGCGGGTTCCGCTTGGCGAAGATCCACATGATCGCCAGCATCACGCCGGCACCGGCCAGGAACCCGAAGAGCGGCGAGGCGATCATCGGGAGGAGAACCTTCTCGCGGATGACATCCCACTTGACCGTCGAGCCGGAGGCGAGCGCGGCCCCAACCAGGCCACCGATGAGCGCGTGCGAGGACGAGGACGGCAGCCCGTAGTACCAGGTCAACAAGTTCCAGGCGATGGCACCGAGCAGACCTGCCATCACCACGACCAGGCCTTGGGTGTCGGGTGGCGGCGTGATCACCTTGCCGACGGTGTTGGCTACCTCCTGACCCAGGAAGGCGCCGACGAAGTTCATCACCGCCGCCATCGCCAGGGCGACCCGCGGGGTCAGCGCCCGCGTGGAGACGGAGGTGGCGATCGCGTTGGCCGCGTCATGGAAGCCGTTCGTGTAGTCGAACACGAGGGCGACCGTGACCACCGCGATCACGATGGCAAGGTCCACCGGTCAGGACTCCTTGACGTGGATCTGCTCGATGATGTTGGCGACCTTCTCGAACGCATCGATCGCGTCCTCAAGTGAGTCGACGATGTCCTTGAGCTTGAGCACCTCGAGAGCCTCGTACTGGCCGCTGAAGAGCTTGGCCAGGATCCGGCGGTAGCTCTTGTCACCAGTGTTCTCGAGACGATTGATCTCGATCCAGTACTCCTCCAGGCCCTTCATACTCTGCAGCCGGGGCATCGACTCGGCGGTGAGCTCGGCGCAGCGCTGGAGGACGTCGACCTGCTCGGCGAGCTCGCTGGGAAGCTGATCAACCTCGTAGAGCAAGACCAGGTCGACTGCCTCTTCCATGAAGTCCATGACGTCGTCGAGGCACGACGCGAGCGAGTAGATGTCTTCGCGGTCGAACGGGGTGACGAAGGTGCTGTTGACCCGTCGGATGATTTCGTGCGTGGTCTCGTCGGCCTGGTGCTCGGCCTCGCGCATCTGGTCCGCGATCTTCTGCCTGTCGGCGCCTTCGCCGAGCATCTCAGCGAGTAGGGCGGCACCGGAGATCAGCTGCGTGGCGGCGGAGGTGAGGAGGGTGTAGAAGGCAGTGTCGACGGGCTTGAAACGCAACGCCACGGTGAACTCCTGGAGAGCAGAATCAGAACGAGTCACATGCTAGGTGCTGATCATGGCAGGAGCACAAGCGACTGGACCACTCCGGATCTTCGGGCCGTGTTCGAGCGGGTCGGGCGGCGTCACCGTCAGCGGAATCATCACCGGGAGGCACCGATCAAGCCGGACAAGATCCCGGCGATGGCCTCACGTCAGACCGAGTAGCCGGTCGATCTCTTCACCGGACAGAGGCCCCTCGGACTGGTTGGCCGCGGCGATCAACGTGGTCGTCAGGTCGACCTCCTGGAGGAGGTCGGAATCCTCGAGTTCGACCTCGAGCGGGTCACCGGGCACGGCGCGCGCCTTCCTGCCTGATTCGTTCCTTATGGGTGATGTCGTTCCTACACCAAATTGCCGAGGGGCTTCGACCAAATGGTCGAAGCCCCTCGGACTTAGTTGTTCGTTGTTCGCCTGATCAGATGGCGCGAACGTTCTCCGCCTGCGGACCCTTCGGGCCCTGCGTGACGTCAAACTCGACCTTCTGGTTCTCATCGAGCGACTTGTAGCCGTTCGACTGAATGGCCGAGTAGTGAACGAAGACGTCGTCGCCGCCGTCCTCCTGAGCGATGAAGCCGAAGCCCTTCTCGGCGTTGAACCACTTAACGGTGCCCTGAGCCATGCTGGTTATTCTCCTTATTGGGACGAGAGACGACCACTTCGGACGCCTCTTCACAGATGCGGTGATACGTCGTCCCGCCTCGCAAAGAGAAGAAACGCCGTTGGATCACAAACTCCAACCGCGTTGGTTAAACCGCTGGAACTTGCACCTGCTGGTACGACTCTACCAAGGTTGTCGGTTCTGTCACTCCCCCGAGGGCATCGAACCGGTCAGTTCACACAAGATTGCCGGGTTGTTCGAGTGCTTGACTCCTGCGTTGCGGGTCGTCAGCGTGTCGATCCCGACCTAGGATCGTTGGCAAGAGGGTCGGGGCACGAGCCGCGCCTTTCGTTCCGAAGTGCGGCATTCGGTCTGCAAACATGCAAGGGTTCGGAACGCAGTGAACGCCGTCCGCCGGGCGGAACAGGGAAGGGGTGAGTCGTGGCACGTGGACGCCGCGCAGGCTCCGTCAACCCTGACGAAGAACCCGGCGCTCCGTCCCTTCGCAACGACGATGACCTCGTCGACCCCCTCAAAGTCGCTTCCGAAGGCCTTGAGGACGTCGTGGAGGAGGAGAGCGCGACCCGTTCGCCATCAGACCTGCAAGGTATGGAGACGCCGTACGACCCGCTGGTTTTCCTCAGCCAGGCTTTGGCCGACGAGGCTGCGGCGCCCGTCCCGGAGTCCGACGAGCCGAGCGCTCGACGCGGGCTCTTCGCACGCCGTAGCCGGTCCAAGGACAAGCCACCCGCCGTCGAGGACGCAAAGCTCGAGGCGGTCGACGAACCGCAGGGGGCCAACGAGGCAGTTGCGGCTCCTGCGCCCGCCGAGGCCGTTGACGACGCGACCGACTCATCGGTCGACCTCCCCCGGGTGACCACCTGGGCTGACGACCTTGCCGACGACACCTTCGCAATGGAGCCCTGGGCCACCGGCGAGATCCCAGTGATCCGTGAGCCTGAGGCCGAAGCCGCTGCAACCGAGGTCACGCCCCCGGAGCCCGCCCCGGAGCCCGCCCCGGAGCCCGCTGCCCGTGGCCGGCGCAGCCGCGGTCGCCGCCGCAAGACCGAGGCCCCCGCTCCTCCCCCGCCTGTACATGCCGAAGAGGCCGACGGCGGCAACACCCCCGCAGACTTCCTGAGCTCCTACTTGGAGACCACCGAACCGCTCGCTGCCGCGCCCGCTCCTCAGCACGAGGAACTGCCCGACCCAGAGACTGCCGAGCGTGACCGGCTGAATGCTGAACGTGCAGTTGCCGATGCAGAGGAATCCGACCGCATCGAGGCGGGCCGGGCAGAGGACGAGCGCCTGGCCGCCGAGCGTGACGAGCACCAGCGCCTGGCCGCTGAACGGGATCAGGCTGAGGAGGCAGAGTCGGCCCGCCTGGCGGACGAGCGCAAGGCCGCCGACGATGCCGAGGCCGAGCGCGTCGCCGCCGAGCAAGCCGAAGCCGAACGCATCGCCGAGCAGCAACGCATCGAAGCCGAGCGCATCGCGGCCGAACAAGCCGAAGCCGAGCGCATCGCGGCCGAACAAGCCGAAGCCGAGCGTCTCGAAGCCGAACGCATCGCGGCCGAACAGGCCGAAGCCGAACGCGTCGCGGCCGAACAAGCCGAAGCCGAGCGCATCGAAGCCGAACGCATCGAAGCCGAACGTGTCGCGGCCGAACAGGCCGAAGCCGAGCGTCTCGCGGCCGAACAAGCTGAAGCCGAGCGTCTCGAAGCCGAACGCATCGAAGCCGAACGCGTCGCGGCTGAGCAAGCCGAAGCCGAACGCATCGCCGAGGAGCAACGCATCGAAGCCGAACGCATCGCCGAGGAGCAACGCATCGAAGCCGAGCGTCTCGCGGCCGAACAGGCCGAAGCCGAGCGTCTCGAAGCCGAACGCATCGAAGCCGAACGCGTCGCGGCCGAACAGGCCGAAGCCGAGCGTCTCGAAGCCGAACGCATCGCCGAGGAGCAACGCATCGAAGCCGAACGCATCGAAGCCGAACGCGTCGCGGCCGAACAGGCCGAAGCCGAGCGTCTCGCCGCCGAACAGGCCGAAGCCGACCGTCTCGCCGCCGAACGCATCGCCGAGGAACAACGCATCCTGGACGAGGCCGAAGCCGAGCGTCTCGCCGCCGAACAGGCCGAAGCCGACCGCCTTGAGGCCGAACGGATCGAATCCGCGCGCATCGAGCAGGCGCGTCTGGATGCCGAGCAGAAGCGCATCGCCGCCGCAGCCAAGGCTGCTGAGAAGGCCGAGCGCGACCGGATCGCTGCAGAGAAGGCTGAGGTAATCCGGGTGGAGGCTGAACGCAAGGCAGCGGAGCAGGCTGAGCGGGAACGCGTTGAAGCCGAGCGCCTTGCCGCCGAAGAAGCCATCCGCGTCGAGACCGAGCGACTGGCAACCATCAAGGCTGAGGCCATCCGGAAGGCGATGGAGAAGGCTGAGGCCGACCGACTCGCCGCCGAAGAGGCCGAACGCCAGCGCCTGCAGGCAATCCGTGAGGCCGCCCAGCGGCGCGAGGCAGCCCGACTTGCTGCCTTGCAGGCCGAAGAACTGCGACGCGCTGCCGAAGAGGCGGAGCGCGCACGCCTCGAACGCGAGCGCCTCGAACGCGCCCGGCAAGAGGCAATCCAGCGCGAGAAGGAGCGCCGGGCCGCGCTCCAGGCCGAGCAGGAGCGTCTTGCAGCCGAGGCCGAGGAGGCCGAGCGCATCGAGGCCGAACGGATCGAGCAGGAGCGCGCGGAAGAGAGACGCGCGGAGCAGGCGCATCGCGCCGCGATCAAGGCTGAAGAAGCCCGCCTCGCTACCGAGGCCGCGGAGGCGAAGCGGATCGAGACCGAGCGTCTGCACGCCCAGGAGGCCGAAGCCGGCCGCATGGAGGCCCTGCGGATTGCGACGATCGATGCCTATGAGCGCTGGCTCGCCGAGGAAGCAGCCGAGGCTGTCCGGATCGAGGTCGAGCGCGTCACCGCACAGGAGGCCGAGGCCGGCCGCTTGGAGGGTCTGCAGCTCGCGGCCTTGAAGGCCGAGAAGAAGCGATTGGTCAACGAGGCCGTCGAGGCTGCCCGGATCGAGGCCGAGCGGGTCACCGCCCAAGACGCTGAGGCCGCCCGGCTCGAGGCTGTTCGAATCGCCGCCATCGCTGCTGAGAAGGCACGCCTGGCAGCCGAGAAGGCCGAGGCCAAAAAGATCGAGAAGGCACGCGTCGAGGCCCAGAAGGTCGAGGCAGCCCGACTCGAGGGGATTCGGATCGAGAACGAGCGACTCGCTGCCGAGGAAGAAGAGCGCGTACGCCTCGAAGACGAGCGCGCCACCGCCCAGGCGGCAGAGGAAGAGCGTCTGGAGGCCGCCCGACTCGAAGAGGAGCGCCTGGCAGCTCTGAAGGCCGAGGAGGAGCGCCTCGCCGAGGAGGCAGCCGAGGCAGCCCGTCTCGAGCTCGCCCGGCTGGCTGCCCAGGCCGCTGAACTCGAGCGTCTGGAAGTGGAGCGGATCGCCGCTGAGGAAGCCGAGCGGATCCGGGTCGCCGCCGAGAAGGCCGAGGCCCGCCGACTCGCCGCCGAGAAGGCCGAGGCCCGTCGGATCGAAAGCGATCGCGTCGCGGCGCAGCAGGCGGAGACCGAGCGCCTCGAAGCTGCCCGGATCGAAGCGGAGCGGGTCGCCATCGAGACCGCCGAGCGTGAGCGTCTCGAAGCCGAGCAGGCCGAAGCTGAACGGATCGCCGCCGAGCAGGCTGCTGCCGAGCAGGCCGAGACCGAACGACTGGCAGCCATCCGGGCCGAGGAAGAGCGCGTCGAGGCCGAGCGTCTCGAAGCCGAGCGCCTCGCTGCCGAGCGCGAAGCTGCCGAGCGGGCCGAGGCCGAGCGGATCGCTGCCGAGGAAGCCGAGGCAGCCCGTCTCGCCGTGATCGCTGCTCGTCGTGAAGCAGCTCTGCGTGAGAAGGAGCGGATCGCAGCCGAGCAGGCCGAGGTCGAACGAATGGCGGTCGCCGAGCGCGAGCAACGCCGCGCCAACGCAATGCGCGGACAGCAGGAGCGGATCGCAGCAGCTCGTGCCGAGAAGGAGCGGATCGCTTCCGAGCGGGCCGATTGGGAGCGTCAGGCGACAGAGCGTTCCGCGCGCGCTGTGGCTCCGAAGGCTCCCGGCCGCGGGGCGGCAGCGGCCGCGCTGGCCGACATCACGGGGGCGCCTACGCCCCCAAAAGCCGGCGTGCCGGCAGCGGGCTCAAGGCCCCTGACGGTACCGATCCCGGACAAGGCAAACCCACCAGCTGAGAACGTCCCGGAGTCCGCCGTCGACGGGCCGGACGCCGCTGCTGTCGTCGAGCCCGAGGTTGTCGAGCCCGAGGTCGTCGAGCCCGAGGACAACGAGCCCGAGGACAACGAGCCCGAGGACACCGAGCCCGAGGACACCGCCGGGGGCTCCGCCGACCCGTTCGAGCACACCGGTGAGCTGCCTCAGCCCGAGGTCGAGGTCGAGTGGACCGAGCCGCTGGGCGTCGCCGAGCACGCAGAGCCAGACGCCGACCAGGTGGAGCCGGAGGCGGGCGACGACAGCGGCGAGGCCGACGAGCTCGAATCCGAGGCTGCAGCCGCCTCGGACGGCGCCGCTGATGATGCCGCCGAGACGGCCGTGCCGGTTCCCGATCCCGCAGACTCGCTACCGGCGCTCCCGAAGGCAGGCAAGGCAGAGAAGCCGGCCCGGCTACGTCGTACTCGTACTCCCAGGGTTCGTACACCGAAGCCGCCGAAACCTGCAAAGACACCCAGACCGCCCAAGCCTCCTAAGGCCGTCAAACCGCCGAGAGCCCCGAAGCCTCCCAAGGCCGTCAAGCCTCCCAAGGCCGTCAAGCCACCCCGAGCCCCGAAACCGGCGAAGACCCCGAAGCCGGAGCCGCGGCGCAGCGCAGCGCACGAGAACAAGAAGGCCGCCAAGCGAACCCGTACCAGTCCTGAGGCAGTCGCCAAGGCTGCGGAGCCGATCCCACGCTTCGTCGAGTTCCGCGCCGGGAACGCCCTGAATTACGTGTTCGGGACGCTGTTCACGATCTTCTCGGTCGGCGCGGTGATCGCGATCTTCTGGGCGGTCTCCTCGGGAGGTACGACAGCGGTCTTCGGCGCAGCCGGCCTGATCCTGCTGTCGATGATCTCGTGGTGGGCACTTCTCAATAGGACCCCCGCGATCGTCTCGATCAGCAACGGAACCCTGGAGATCTCTCGCGGCGTCGATGCCGCGACCTGGGACCTCAGCGATCCGGCCACGGACATCAGAACGTCGGGCACCCCTGGCTCGCGCGCGTGGAAGACGGTGCTCACGTCTGCTGACGGCAAGCAGCACACCATCACCGGTTCCATGGTCGAGCCCGAGCAGTTCGAGCAGATCGTCGAGCACTACCGGTCCGGAACGGACGCCGAGCAGACCGAGACGTCGTAGGCCAGCAGCCTCAGCTGCCGCCGCAGTGGTGTCTGCCAGGTGTAGGAGCGGGATGTCGACGGCGTCCTCGATCGCGTCAGCCACCTTGTGCATGGTGTTCGTGCAGAGCACCAGGACGTCGGCACCAGCGGCCTGCAGGTCGACGGCCGCCGACGCGAGCAGACGTCCGGCGTCATCCCACCGACCACTCGCCTGCATCGCCTCGACCTCGGCGAAGTCCACCGACGCCAGCACGCAGCCGGCGGAGTGCAGACCACCGAGCCGGTCGCGGACCAGCGTGTTGAGCACGCGGTAGTACTCGGCGCTGCTCTCCCAGCTCATTCCGCCGATCAGGCCGATCCGCTTCACGGGTCCACGAAGGCACGACCTCACGAGAACCGCCCCGGGGTCTGCTTTTGGGTGTGCAACGCTTGCCGCATGACAGACGCTCCTGCTGCCGAGGGGGCTCGCCGCCGCGGCCGTCCCGGCTACGACCAGGCAACCGTTCTCACCCGCGCGATCGAGGTCTTCAACCGTCAGGGCTACGACGGCACGAGCATGAGCGACCTTGCTGGCGAGCTTGGCCTGTCCAAGTCCGCGTTGTACCACCACGTTCCCAGCAAGGAGAGCCTGCTCGCTCAGGCCCTCGACGAAGCCCTCGACGAGCTCACCGCCACCGTCCGTGGCGCCGGTCGCGCGACGGACGGAACCACGGCGTACGAGCGTCTGCGGAGCGTCGTACGGCGCAGCGTCTTCGTGCTCGTAGCCCATCAGCCTGCCGTCACCCTCCTGCTGCGGGTACGTGGCAACAGCGACTTGGAGCAGGACGCGTTGAAGCGCCGACGACGGATCGACACCCAGCTGGCGAAACTCGTCAAAGCCGCGGCCGACGAGGGAGCCCTCCGCAAGGACATCGACCCCGCACTGGTCAGCAGGCTGCTGTTCGGCATGGTGAACTCGCTGATCGAGTGGTACCGGCCGGGCGGAGAGGTCGACCCGACCGACCTGGCCGATGCCATCACCGTGCTGGCGTTCGACGGACTGGCGCAGCGCTGAGCACTGAGACCGCCGCCTGTTCCGACGGTCCCGCCTGGGCCTTCCGGTTAGGCGTCGAAGTCGACGGTGACGTCGCCGCCGACTGGGCGGCTCTGGCAGGTGAGGACGAAGCCGTCCGCGACCTCGTCCTCGTCCAGGGCGTAGTTGCGTCGCATGTCGACCTCGCCCCTGACGACCTTCGCCCGGCACGTGCCGCATACTCCCCCTTTGCACGCGAACGGCAGGTCGTTGCGGGAGGCCGAGGCGGTGTCGAGGATGCTGCCGGCCCGCTCGACCGTCGATGTCGTAGTACGGCCGTCGAGCACGACGGTGAGCTCGCTGACCTCGCCCTGGACCGCCACCGATTCTCGCCGCAACTCCGGCGGCGGCTCGTCGACGTAGAACAGTTCGACGTGTACCCGGGTGCGAGAGACACCCAGCTCCTCGAGCACCTCACGTGCATCCGTGACGAGCCCGTACGGACCACACACCCAGACGTGGTCGAGCCCGCCGACCGGGACGAGGCTCGTCAGCAGCCTGCGGAGGCGATCGGCGTCCAGCCGGCCGGAGAACAAATCGACGTCCCGCGGCTCCCGGGAGAGGACGTGGACCAAGTGCAGGCGCGGGCCGTACCTGTTCTTGAGGTCGGCGAGCTCCTCGGCGAACATGACCGTGGCGCTCGTACGGTTCCCGTAGAGCAGGCTCACCTGGGCATCGGGGTGGGAGAGCACGCTGCCCGCGATGGACAGCATCGGGGTGATCCCGGAACCTGCTGCGATGCACAGGTGCCGGCCGCCCTCCGCCGGGTCTGCCCGGAAGCTCCCGGACGGGCCCTGTACGTCGATGACGTCGCCGACGCGCACCTCGCGGACCAGCCAGGACGAGAACAGACCATGGGGGATCTCACGCACTCCGACCCGAGGCGCCGAACCGACTGGGGTGCAGATCGAGTACGTCCGCCGGTGCTCCAGGCCCTCGACCGTACGGCGGATCGTCAGCGACTGACCGGCCTCGAAGGCGAAGGTGTCCCTCAGCTCCTCGGGAACGTCGAAGCTAATGGCCGCTGCGTCGACGGTGAGGCGCTCGACCGACGACACCCGGAGAGGATGGAAATCGCCTCGTCGACGGCTGCTGCCCAGCGTGGCCTGGGCGGTTCTGATAGATCCAGCCATCAGATCTCCTTGACGTGCTCGAAGGGCTCGAGGCAGGCAACGCACCGGTAGAGCGCCTTGCAGGCGGTCGAGCCGAACTCCGAAGTGATGGCGACCTCACCGGACCCGCACCGGGGGCAGACGATGCTGCGTCGGGTCGGGGTGAGGGTCAGCGGAATCGCCCCACCCCTGGGACCGACCCAGGCTGGACCCGAGATCCCGGCGGACGCCAGGGCGTGGCGGCCCTCAGTACTGATCCAGTCGGTGCTCCAGGCCGGTTGGAGGCTGACCCGCACCTCGACGCTGTCGAAACCGTGGTCGTGGAGGGCGTGCACCAGGTCGTCGCGCATAGTGGCCATCGCAGGGCATCCGGAATACGTGGGCGTGATGGTCACCGCGACGGTGGTGGCCTCTCCGGCGCGTTCGAAAGCGACTGACCGGAGGACCCCGAGGTCCAGCAACGTCAGCATCGGCATCTCGGGATCGGTCACCGACGCCGCGACCTCGCGTGCGAGCGCAAGGTTGGCGCGGACGAGTTCTTCGACGGTCACGGTCTCCTCCTCACCAGACCCCGAGCGGGTGCGTGCGGGCCACGACCTGCATCTCGGCCAGGAGCAGGCTCAGCGCCTCGGTGTGCCTGCCGTCGCGGCCCATGGCCCCGGCGAGTGCACCGACAGGCGTGACGTCAGGGCGCTCGACCCCAGCAGCGGCGAAGACCTGTTCCAGGACGACCTCGACCTCGGCGCCGACACCGGCCGGGTCCACGCCGACACCCTGCGCGTCGGCGCCGCGCTCCACCGGGTGGGTACCGAGCAGTTCAGGGAAGTACGGGAACACTTCGGCCAGCGCAGCGCGGAGGCGAGCACGGGATTCATCGGTGCCCTGTGCGAGGGTCACGAACCAGCGAGCGGCGTAGTCCCGGTGGTAGGTGAGCTCCTTGACACCCTTCGCCGCGATCGCCGCGAGTACCTGGTCCTGGCTCTCGCGCAGGCGCACCAGGACGGCGAGCCGGTGGGTCGCGAACACCAGGAGGCGCGTGATCGTCTCGGCGAAGTCGCCGTTCGGGCGCTCCACGAACCGGACGTTGCGGAAGGCCCCGTCGTCGCGGAAGTACGCCAGGGCGTCCTCGGCCGGGACCGGGGAACCCTCGGGTAGGACAGGCACCACGTCGGGATCGGCCGCCGCGGCACGGGCCAGCAGCAACCGGGCCTGCCCGAGCAGGTCGAGGGAGATGTTCGCGAGGGCGATGTCGTCCTCGAGGTCAGGCGCGTTGCTGCACCACTCGGACAGTCGGTGGGAGTAGATCAAGGCGTCGTCGCCCAGCATCAGGCAGTACGTCGCCAGGACCGCGACGTCGACACCGTCGGGGACCGAGGTGTCGACGCCCGCGAGCGGGTCCTCGAAGTCGGTTCCGAAGGCCCACTGGCTCTCGTCGCCGCCGAGCAACCCGTCGTATACCGACTCGTGGTCGGCATCGTGGTCGTGTACGTGACTCATCGCGACGGCCTCACATGTGGGGGACGTTGTCGGGGATCGAGTAGAACGTGGGGTGGCGGTAGACCTTGTCGCCGCTCGGCGCGAAGAACGGGTCCTTCTCGTCGGGACTGGAGGCGGTGATCGCCGCGGCGAGCACGACCCAGATGCTGACCCCCTCGTTGCGCCGGGTGTAGACGTCGCGCGCGTGCCGGACCGCCATCTCGTCGTCCGAGGCGTGCAGCGACCCGACGTGGACGTGGTTCAGACCGCGCCTGCCGCGAACGAAGACCTCGTACAGCGGCCACTCCTGCTCGGCATCGGTGCTCATCGCTTCTCCTCGCTGTTCCCGGCGGCGCTGGTTCTGGCGGCGCTGGTTCTGGCGGCGAAGGCAGTCGCGGCCTCGCGCACCCAGGCGCCGTTCTCGTGGGCGGCCCGCCGGTGCTCAAGGCGCTGGGTGTTGCACGGTCCCTCGCCGCGGATCACGGCGGCGAACTCCTCCCAGTCGGGTTGACCGAAGTCGTGGTGACCCCGCTCCTCGTTCCACCTCAGGTCGGGGTCGGGCAGGGTGACACCGAGCACCTCGGCCTGGGGAACCGACATGTCCACGAACTTCTGCCTCAGCTGGTCGTTCGTGTCCTTCTTGATGCCCCACGCCATCGACTGCTCGGTGTTCGGGGAGTCGGCGTCCGGCGGGCCGAACATCATCAGGGCCGGCCACCAGAACCGGTCGACGGACTCCTGGACCATCGCACGCTGCTCGTCGGTGCCGGACATCATCGTCATCAACAGTTCGAAGCCCTGCCGCTGGTGGAAGGACTCCTCCTTGCAGATGCGGATCATCGCCCGCCCGTAGGGGCCGTAGGACGTGCGGCACAGCGGCACCTGGTTGCAGATCGCGGCGCCGTCCACGAGCCATCCGATCGTGCCCACATCGGCGTACGACAAGGTCGGGTAGTTGAAGATCGAGGAGTACTTCTGCTTGCCGTCGATCAACTTCTGGGTGAGTTCACCGCGGCTCACGCCGAGGGTCTCGGCGGCGGAGTAGAGGTAGAGCCCGTGGCCGGCCTCGTCCTGCACCTTCGCGAGCAGGATCGCCTTGCGGCGCAGGCTCGGGGCGCGGGTGAGCCAGTTGCCCTCGGGCTGCATGCCGATGATCTCGGAGTGCGCGTGCTGGGCGACCTGGCGCACGACGGTGGCGCGGTACTTCTCCGGCATCCAGTCGCGCGGCTCGATGCGGTCGTGCTGCTCGATCGTGTGCTCGAAGTCGGCTTGGAGAGTGTCCGTCACGGCGACCTTCCTTATTTACAGACCGATCGGTCGGTAATAGTCTGACACGGTGACCGACGCTCCCGCAATGCTGGCCAGCTACTCCTGCGGCACCTGGTTCCGCGCCACCGACGAGGGCGAGCCCCTCCTCGACGCCGCGACCGGTGAGGAGGTCACCCGGATCTCCTCGACCGGCCTCGACCTCGCCGCCATGACGACCCATGCGCGCGACGTGGGTGGGCCCGCTCTCCGGGCGCTGACCTTCCACGAGCGCGCCGCCGCTCTCAAGGCGACAGCCAAGATGCTCGGCGAGCACAAGGACGAGTTCTACGCACTCTCCGCCCGCACCGGCGCGACCCAGCGTGACTCGATGGTCGACATCGACGGCGGCATCGGCACGGTCTTCTCGATCGCGTCGAAGGGCACCCGCGAGCTGCCGAACGACACCGTCGTCCTCGACGGCCAGCCCGAGCGGCTCGGCCGGGAGGGCACGTTCCTGGGGCAGCACCTCTACACGTCACGCCCCGGCGTCGCCGTACAGATCAATGCATTCAACTTCCCGGTCTGGGGCATGCTCGAGAAGCTCGCGCCCGCCTTCCTCGCCGGCCTGCCGACGATCGTCAAGCCCGCCAGCCAGACGGCGTATGTGACCGAGGCGGTCGTACGCCGCATCATCGACTCGGGCCTCCTGCCCGAAGGCACCCTTCAGCTGTTGTGCGGGTCGCCCGCGGGGCTGCTCGACGAGCTGGGAGCGCAGGACTCGGTGTCGTTCACCGGCTCCGCGTCGACCGGCGCGCACCTGCGCCAGCACCCGTCGGTGCTGCACGGCGGGGTGCAGCTCGGCGTCGAGGCCGACTCGCTGAACTGCTCGATCCTCGGCACCGACGTGGGCGTGGACGATCCGGAGTTCGAGCTGTTCGTGAAGGGCGTCGTCGCCGAGATGACGGTCAAGGCCGGCCAGAAGTGCACGGCGATCCGGCGCGTCATCGTGCCGTCCTCGATCGCTGACGATGTGGTCGCGGCGATCTCCGCACGGCTCGCGAAGATCACGGTCGGCCACCCGACCAGCGAGGGTGTCCGGATGGGTGCGCTCGCGTCGCTGGCCCAGCGTGACGAGGTCCGCAAGGCCGTCCAGGCGCTGCGTGCGTCGGCCGAGATCGTCTTCGGCAACCCCGATGTGGTCGAGGTCATCGATGCGGACGCGGAGACCGGCGCGTTCATGTCCCCGGTGCTGCTGCGCGCGCACCCCGGTGCCAGCGAGCCGCACGACATCGAGCCCTTCGGCCCGGTCTCGACCGTCATCACCTACGACGACCTCGAGGAGGCGATCGCGCTGGCGGCCCGCGGGCAGGGCAGCCTCGTCGGCTCGATCGTCACCCATGACCCGGCCGTCGCGCGCACGCTGACCCTTGGCCTGGCGCCGTGGCACGGGCGGCTGCTCGTGCTCGACCGGACGAGTGCGGCTGAGTCGACCGGCCACGGTTCACCGCTGCCCGTGCTGGTCCACGGCGGCCCCGGGCGCGCCGGCGGCGGCGAGGAGCTCGGCGGCATCCGCGCCGTGCTCCACCACATGCAGCGCTCCGCGATCCAGGGCTCCCCCGACATGATCACGGCCATCACCGGCCAGTGGATCACCGGCTCGTCACGCACCGAGACCGACGTCCACCCGTTCCGCAAGAGCTTGGCCGAACTTGCGATCGGCGACACGATCAGCTCGGCCACCCGCACGGTCACGCTGGCAGACATCGAGCACTTCGCGGAGTTCACCGGCGACACGTTCTACGCCCACACCGACGAGGAAGCGGCTCAGAAGAACCCGCTCTTCGGCGGCATCGTTGCCCACGGCTACCTCGTCGTCTCGCTCGCGGCCGGCCTCTTCGTCGACCCTGACCCCGGCCCGGTGCTCGCCAACTTCGGCGTCGACCGGCTGCGGTTCCTGACCCCGGTCAAGGCCGACGACTCGATCCAGGTGACGTTGACGGTCAAGCAGATCACCCCGCGCTCCAACGCCGACTATGGCGAGGTCCGCTGGGACGCGACAGTCGTCAACGCCTCCGGCGAGCCCGTGGCGACGTACGACGTGCTGACCCTGGTCGCGAAGACCTGGCCGTCGGCCTGAGGGGAACAGACATGTCGAAGCAGATCCCCATTGATCACAATCTGGAGCCGATCGAGACGGCTTCGGTCGATGAGTTGAGGGCGCTCCAACTGGAGCGGCTGCAGTGGTCGGTGCGCCATGCCTACGAGCAGGTGCCGCACTACCGCGCGGCCCTCGACGCCGCCGGTGTGCACCCCGACGGCGTCAAGGACCTCGCC
>JBKJHX010000032.1:0-34027 GCA_046598855.1 Marmoricola sp.
GGCCATCGACGGAGGGCCTAGCGTTGCTCCCATGGTCGAGCTGGACTCTCTTGCGCCTTACACCGACAACAACGGCAACGAAGTGGTCGGCGGGCCAGGTCAGGAAGGGAAGATCGAGATCGTCTTCCGCGGGTCGAACAACCGCCTCGAGGTGGCACCGGGCGCCAGGTTCCGGATCCTCCGCGTCGTGTTCGACTGCTCCAACGGAACAGCGGTGATCGGCGAGGCGGGTCCCACCGGCAACGCGACCTGGGCTATCCGGGTCGGCCAAGACGCGACCGTGACCATCGGCCGCAAAGTCACCACCACAGGTCGAACCAGCATCTCCGCGGTCGAGGGGACCAGCGTTGCGATCGGCAACGACGTCATGATTTCCAGCGAAGTCCGCATCCGCGGGGACGACGGCCATGCGATCTTCGACGTCCGCACCGGCAACCGGGTTAACCCTGCGCACAACATCACGGTCGGCGACCACGTCTGGCTCGGCCTCGGCTGCACCCTGTTGGGCGGTACCTCCGTCGGGCACGGAAGTGTTATCGGCACCCGGGCGATCGTTACCGGGAGCATCCCCAACAACTGCATCGCTGTCGGGACGCCGGCACGAGTGATCCGCAGGGACATCGCCTGGGAGCGCCCGCACCTGTCCCGCGACAAGCCGCCGTACAAACCGGATATCTCCGCGCTCCGCAAGAAGAGCACCCGGTACTGGAACCTGACCACGGTGGAGGAGCCCCCGAAGCGTCGACTCGGCCGCCGGACGATCACGCGCCTGCGCCGGATCCTCCGGTGGCGGGCCTAGGCTCCGCCCATGACCGATCTCAACGAGTCCGCGAGCACGACTATCGGCGCGCCGCCGCCGACCGTCTTCGCAATCCTGGCCGACCCACGACAGCATGCGCGTATCGACGGGTCCGGCACCGTCAAGGACCTCCTCTCCGGTCCGGCGAGGCTGGAGCTCGGATCCGAGTTCGGGATGAGCATGCGGAAGGGCGCGCCGTACCGGATCAAGAACCGGGTGGTTGAGTTCGAGCTGAACAAGGTCATCGCGTGGCGCCACATCGGGGTGCACCGCTGGCGCTACGAGCTCACCCCGACCGCGGACGGCGGTACCGAGGTGACCGAGACCTGGGACCTCTCTCGCTACGGCAATTTCGGCAGGAAGGTGCTCAGCGGGCTGTTCGGGAAGAAGACCGCAGCTGCCCTGACAGCGACGCTGGTGAAGCTGAAGGCCGCCGCAGAGGCGGACGCAGCGGCGGACCCAGCCTCCTGAGGCCCCAAACAGGCCTGAGTTGGCCCCCCGCAAGGCTCCTCGGCCCACGGATACTGGGATTTCGCCGCGCCGCGCCGGGGGGCACCACCCAGATGCCCCGGACCACGACATAGGGTTCTGAGGCAGTGTCACCCACGATCCCAGGGAGAATCATGAACAAGAAGGAACTGATCGAGAAGGTCGCCGCCGAGACCGACACGACCGCCGCCGCCGCGGGTCGCGTCCTCGAGGCTGCTCTCGATGCCATCGCTGCTGAGCTGGCCAAGGGCGAGAGCGTTGTCCTCGCTGGCTTCGGCCAGTTCGAGGTTCGTCGTCGCGAGGCGCGCACCGGTCGCAACCCGCAGACCGGCGCCGAGATCCAGATCGCCGCGAGCAACGCCCCGGCATTCAAGGCCGCCGCAGCACTGAAGCGCTCGGTCAACTGATCTAACGACGGCGGCGCGTCGGGCTTCGGCCCGGCGCGCCGCCGTTGCCGTTCCCAGGAACCAGAACAGGTTCTACAGTGGCGGCGTGCTGAACGGAACCTGTACCGACGCCTTCGCTCCGCTGCAGGAGCAACTCGAGAAGAACCTGACCAGCGGGGAGGACGTCGGAGCCAGCCTTGCGGTCGTCCACGACGGCGAGCTCGTCGTCGACCTCTGGGGAGGCGAAGCCCGTCCCGGAACCCCGTGGACCGAGGACACGATCACCCAGGTCTGGTCGGTCACCAAGACCATGGCCGCGCTGGTCGTACTTACCCAGGTCGAGCGCGGACTGATCGACCCCGATGCGCCGGTGAGCGAGTACTGGCCGGACTTCACGGCCCACGGCAAAGAACCGGTCCGCGTCCGGCACCTGCTCGGGCACACCAGCGGAATCCCCGGCTGGGGAGCCCAGGTCACAGTCGACGACATCCTGGACCTGAAGAAGAGCGAGGCGCTCCTCGCTGACCAGGAAGCCTGGTACGAGCCAGGGTCCGCGCCGGCGTACCAGATCGTCTGCCACGGCCACCTGCTCGACGCCGTCGTCCGCGGTGCCACCGGGAGGGCGCTGGCCGACATCCTGCACGAGGACGTGATGGGTCCGCTCGGCGGAGGGTTCCGTCTCGGCGTACCGACCGACGAGCTCGACCTCTGCGCCGACCTGATCAACCCGCCGCCGTCCGGCGTCGACTACGCGGCTCTCGGTCCCGACCACTTCCTGATCCGGACGATCCTCAACCCTCTGCTCGCGCCGGTCCAGGTCTGCAACACCCCTGCGTGGCGCCAGGGCGCGGTCGGCGGCGTCAGTGGTCACGGGAACGCCCGCGGCATTGCCCGGGCGCAGGCGCTGCTCTCCCACGGCGGCGAGTACGACGGGGTCAAGCTGCTCTCCCCCGAGACCATCGCGCGGGTCTTCGAGGTTCAGGCCGAGGGCACCGATCTGGTGCTCAGCGTCCCGGTTCGGTACGGCATGGGGTACGCGCTGCAGATGCCCTCGGCACCGGCGATCGGTGCCTGGAACCCTGACGGCAGGGTCTGCTGGTGGACCGGGTACGGCGGGGCGATCGTGGTCAACGACCTCGACAGTCGCACCACCGTCGCCTACGCACCGAACCGGCTTGCCGACCACATGGTCGCCTCGCCGCGCACCGACGGGTACGTGACCACCGCATTCGGGTGCCTCGCATGAGCCAGCCGGCGCACGTGTGCATCATCGGCGCCGGGTGCTCGGGAATCACCACGGCGAAGCGGCTGGCCGAGTTCGGGATCTCCTACGACCAGTTCGAGCTCAGCGACGACGTCGGTGGCAACTGGTACTTCCGCAACCCGAACGGCCACAGCGCGGTCTACGAGTCCCTGCACATCGACACCTCCACCGCGCGCTTGCAGTTCGAGGACTTCCCGGCACCTGCCGACTTCCCGGACTTCCCGCACCACACCCTGATCCACGACTACTTCCGCGCGTACGTCGACGAGTTCGGCCTGCGCGACAAAATCACCTTCAACACCGGCGTCGAGAAGGCCGTGCGTCGCGAGGACGGCGGCTGGGAGGTGACGCTGTCCACCGGCGAGACCAGGACCTACACCGACCTCGTCGTCGCCAACGGCCACCACTGGAAGCCGCGACTCCCGGAGTACGAAGGCACCTTCGCCGGCGACCTCATCCACAGCCACGCCTACGTGAACCCCTTCGAGCCGGTCGAGATGCGCGGTAAGCGCGTGATCGTGGTGGGGATGGGGAACTCGGCGATGGACATCGCCTCCGAGCTCTCCAGCCGGTGGATGGCCGAGAAGCTCTACGTCTCTGCACGCCGCGGCGTCTGGGTGCTGCCGAAGTACCGCAACGGTGTCGCCGCTGACAAGGTGATGGCGCCGCCGGACATCCCCCGCGACGTCGCGCTGGCCGCGGGCCGGGCGCTGATCAAGGAACTGGTCGGCAACATGAGCAACTACGGCCTGCCCGAGCCCGACCACGAGCCGCTCTCGGCGCACCCATCGGTCAGCGCCGACTTCCTCACCAGGACGGGCTCCGGCGACATCCACATGCTTCCTGCGATCCGGGGCTTCGACGGGCACACCGTGCACCTGGTCGACGGGGCCTCCCTCGAGGCGGACGTCGTGGTCTGCGCCACCGGGTACGAGATGCAGTTCCCGTTCTTCGACGACGCCGAGACCGACCTGCACCCCGACAGCGACCACCAGTACCCGCTGTTCAAGCGGATGATCAAGCCCGGGGTCGACCACCTCTTCTTCCTCGGCCTGGCACAGTCGTCGCCGACGATCGTGAATCTCGCCGAGCAGCAGTCTCAGCTCCTCGCCC
This sequence comes from Marmoricola sp., assembly GCA_046598855.1. GTDB lineage: Bacteria > Actinomycetota > Actinomycetes > Propionibacteriales > Nocardioidaceae > Marmoricola. Next base: position 4,052 of record JBKJHX010000032.1, read on the forward strand.
GGCTGCTGACCGGGACCTACGCACTGCCGGCGGTCGAGGAGCAGGTGCAGATCATGGAGGCCGATCAGGCCGACCACCTCCGCCAGTACTACTCGGCTCCGCGGCACACCATCCAGGTCGACTTCGGTCGCTACGTGCTCGACCTGCACGCCGAGATCGAGGCCGGCGAAGCCAGGGCCGGTTCCTAGTCGACCGGGTTCAGCGCTCGCCGCAGGGCGTCGAGGTGCTCGCTCTCCATTCGCCGTACGACGTCGGCGTCGCGGACCAGCTGCGCGCCGTGGAACGTGCCCGGGTAGGTATGCAGCTCGACCGAGACCCCGGCAGCAAGCAGACGCATCGCGTAGGTGATGCCTTCGTCGCGCAACGGGTCCAGTTCGCAGGTGACGACGTACGCCGCTGGGAGGCCGGCCAGGTCCTCCATCCGCGCCGGAGCGGCGTACCCGTCCGCCTCCTGGCCGCCGAGGTAGTACTCCCAGGACTTCACCGCCTGGGCCCGGCTCCACATCGGGGTGTCGGTGAACGTGATCATCGACGATGTCTCCAGCCGGTCGTCCAGCTCCGGGATCGACAGCGACTGGAACCGCAGCGCAGGACCGCCGCGGTCGCGGGCAAGCAGAGCGGTCGCCGCCGCAAGCCCGCCGCCGGCGCTCTGGCCGTGGACGGCTAGCCGGGAGGCGTCGACCCCGTGTAATCCGGCCAGGTGCTGGAGCCCGGTGTAACAGTCCTCGAGCCCGGCCGGGTAGGGGTGCTCCGGCGCGAGCCGGTAGTCGACGCTGACGACCACTGCCTGCAACGTGAGCGCCAGGATCACCGACCCGGCGTGCTCGGTGTCGATGCTGCCGATGCAGAACCCGCCGCCGTGCAGGTAGAGGATTCCCGGTAGGTCACCCTCGACCCCGCGCGGCCGATAGATCCGCAGCGGCACTCCGCCCACCGTCTCGTCGACGATGTCGAGCAGCTCCTCGCCGTCGACCGGACCGCTCGGCAGCCACGCGTCGAACATCACCCGGGTGGACTCGATGTCATCGAACGCGCTCACCGTTTCCGGCAGCAGCTCCACGATCGGGCGCAACTGCGGGTCCAGGGTCGGGAAGCGCATGGAGTCCATCAGCGGGCCAGGTCGGGGTGCGCGCGTCCAGCCACTAGGGGCATGTCCACGAACGTCAGGATCCCCGGCTCGGCGGCGCAGACGTAGGGGATCGAGTTCACGCAGTGCGCAGCAGTCACCACGATCCCGGGGTTGCGCTCCAGACCGGCGGCCACCGTGCTCGGGTGCCAGCCGTGGATGACCACCTCGCAGTCGGGGTCGCCCTTGACCTCGACCTCGAAGCGCTTGCCCTTCGGTCCGAACTCCCAGGCGGGGTTGAGGTTCTCCTCACCCATCAGCCAGTTCACCGCGACCCGGACGACCTTCGTCTCGCCGATGAATGCTTCCCAGGCGAACTGCTGAGCAGCGACCTGGCCCGGCTCGATGACACCGATCGGCGAGTCGATCGGTGCGGTGGCGACTGCCACCTCCCGACTGCTCCGGATCTCCGCGTCGGCGAAGCCGAGCGTGTCCAGGCACATCTGCACCGACTGGGTGAAACCGTTGGTGAGCAACGCCAGCATCGGGCCGTCCATCGCCTGCTCCGGCGTGCCGCCGAACCCCATGATGTGCCGAACGACGTCCGGAGCGTTGTAGGTCCGGATGTCGGAGTACTCCTCACCGCGGACGAAGGTGATCGCCGAGGAGAGCCCGGAGAAGAACAGCGGTTGCTGCTCGGTGGCGCCGCCCGGGTCGATTCCGGTCCCGTGCAGGGTGACGCCACCCTCGAGGCAGTGCGGCTCCATCCGGGAGCGTTCCTGCTCGGTCGGCCAGAACCAGCCGAGTGGGGTGACTACGTTCTTGCCGGACTTCAGCAGCGCGGCGACTTCCTTCGGGTTCGGCATCAGCGGTGCGTACAGGACGCAGTCTGCGTCCAGCGCCAGGATCTCGTCCACGCTGGCGGTCGCGACTACCCCGATCGGGTCCGTACCCAGGATCTCGCCGACATCCTTGCCGGCCTTCTGGTCCGAGTGCACCCAGCAGCCGACGAGCTCGAGCTCGGGGTGCAGGAGGATCTGACCGATCGCTGCCTGGCCGACCCCGCCGGTGGCCCACTGAATCACGCGTAACGTCATGTAGAACACGTTCTAGTAAACGACGGTGCCCGTCAAGACCTCGCGGCGACGACCTCAGTGGCGACGTCCACGAAGCGCAGGTCGGTCGTGGCCGGTACCAGGATGAACTCGTCGCAGCCGGCGGCGGCCGCGCCATCGAGGATCTCGGCAAGCACCTCCGGCGTCGAGGCGCGGGCCGAGGCACCGATCGCGACGGCCAGCTCCGGCCCCAGGAAACCGAGGTAGCGAGCAGTGAACGAACGCAGCACGTCGCCGGCGTCCGCCACCCCGAGCGCCACGAAGCATCCACTCACCTTCCGCGGCGTCGCGCTGCGCCCCTCCTCGGTCCAGCACTTCTCGGCCAGGGCGTTGCCCCGGGCGATCTCGTCGGCGTCGCCGGGAATGCTGAACCCGCTGATCCCGTCGGCCCAGCGCGCCGCTCGACGCATCGACTTCGGGCCCATCGACCCGGCGAGGATCATCGGGCCACCCTCCTGCACGCACGCCGGCCCGACCGGGTCCGCGCCTTCGAACGGCGGCTCGCCGGACAGCAGAGCCTTGAGCTCGGCGACCTTCTCGTCGAGCCGGGCGTGGCGTCCGGTGAAGGGGGCATCGAGCGCCCGGTAGTCGTGCTCACGCCCGCCCACGCCGACGGCGACGTCCAGGCGGCCCTGTGAGATCTGGTCCAACGTCCCGATCTGCTGCGCCACCATCGGCATCGGGTGCTGCGGCAGCACCCAGAGGTTCGCGAGCACCCGGACCCGCTCGGTCACTGCGGCGCACGCGCCGAGCGTCGCGACCATCTCCGGATTGGAGAACGTCACCCGCTCCCCGACCGAGACGCTCGAGAACGGTCCGGCGTCGACGGCCCGGGCCCACTCGAGCGTCGTACCCGGTCCGTAGCCAGGGGCCATCTGCGGAAGTGCGACACCGATCTCCATGCGGCAGACCCTCTCAGAGACGTCCCGATCTTGTGCACGAACCGCAGATCAGGCGGGGGTGCAGACCACGACGGGGATCACCCGACCGCCGGTGCGCTCCTGGTAGGTGTCGTACCCGCTGTACAACGCATTGGCCATCTCCCAGAGCCGCTCCCGCTCGGCGCCGGTGGCTTCGCGGGCGACGTACGCGCCACCGCGGGGTCCGACGTAGAGCTGCACCCGCGGGTCCGCACGGATGTTGAGGAGCCAGGTCGGGTCGGCCGGTGCGCCGCCCTTGGAGGCGATCAGGACCACGTCGTCGCCGTCGGAGAAGTAGGCCAGCGGCGTCTCCCGGGGTAGCCCGGACTTGCGGCCGGTCGTGGTCAACACCACCAGGACATCGGTCCCGGTGCTGTTGAAGCGCCCGCGGGTGACCCGCATCAGGAACGGGTCGACGACCCGGCCGATGTGCACCAGGTACCACGCCATCACCCGGAGCCTGGCGACCTGCTCCATCCGCAAAGCGAACGCGCCCTTCGGCCGGTACGGGTCGTTCGGCGGCACGAGCGCGAGGTCGGTCATCCGGAGATCATCGCCGAGGTCGGCCCGAACGTCGACCTTGCGGGGTGCTCCGGCTCACGTCCCGAACCCGCCCGATGAACTGGAACTCGTTCTAGTGTGAGTCCCATGAGCCCAGCACCGTTCGAGTACCGCACCGTCGACATGACCGATGAGGAGTTCGCCGACGAGCAGGCGGTCTACGGCGGACTCACCTCGGCCCTGCGGCGCCTCGGCGAGGTCAGCCTGCGCACGACTGTCGAGCGGGACGTCGTGCTCGAAGCCCAGCACCAGGTCGAGCAGATCACCGCCCGGCTCGAAGCCCAGATGATCCCGGCAAACTTCGGAGTCGTCGTCACGACCAGCGGCCACGTGCGCGGCTACGGCAACGCAGTGGTCGGCCTGCGCAACCCGATCGCGCCGCCGCTGACCATCGTGCAGGACCGGGTCAAGGGTGGGGCCAGCTCGGAGTTCTTCCTCAACGCGCTCTACGAAGGCCCTCCGGGCAAGGTCCACGGGGGCGTCCTCGCTCTCGTGCTCGACCAGATCTTCGGCGAGGCAGCCGCGGCCGGCGGGACGCCCGGGATGACCGGCACGCTGACCCTGCGCTACCTCAAGCCCACCGCTCTCGGGAGGCTCTCCGCCGCAGCCTGGGTCGACTCCTCGGCCGGTATCAAGACGATCGTCAAGGGTTGGCTGAAGGACGCAGACGGCGAGGTCACCGTCGAGGCCGAGGGTCTGTTCATCCTGCCCCGCTGGGCCCGCGAACAGATCGAGGCCAGCGGCGAACCACCCCCGCAGTACGAGTGAGGCCGTGCCGGCGGACTACATCGAGCAGCGACCTCGGCTGAGCTTGCGGAGCTAGAAGGTCTCGGAGCGTCCGCGGACCCCGGCGTCGGTGAGCCGGGCCTCCTCGAGCGCCTGCGCCTCGAGGTCCTCCCGGCTGCGCGGAGGCGTCGACGGTGCGCTGACCAGCCCCGAGGCGCCTCCTTCCAGACGCTTCAGGGCGGTACGGGCGAAGATCTGCTGCTCGGTGACCGTCCGCTCCGAACGGTCGTTGCCGATGAACGTGATCGCCCAGTGCAGCAGCGCTGTCACCTGGTTCTTGAAACCGGTGATGTAGAAGAGGTGCACCGCCAGCCACATCAACCAGGCGACGAACCCCGACAGCCGGAGTTTGCCGACCGTGGCGACCGCGCTGAACCTCGAGATCGTCGCCATGCTGCCCTTGTCGAAGTACTTGAAGCCCGGCTGCGGCGCCTTCCCGCGCAGGCGCCCGTCGATCTCCCGGGCCGCATACCGGGCACCCTGGATCGCGACCTGGGCGACACCGGGGAGGTTGTCGAGGGTGACCATGTCGCCGACCACGAAAACCTCGGGGTGTCCGGGCAGCGTCAGGTCCGGGTTGACCGAGATCCGGCCGGCCCGGTCGAGGGAGGCGCCCGTCTGCTGCGAGAGGGTCTTGCCCAGCGGGCTCGCCTGGACGCCGGCGGCCCAGACCTTGGTGACCGCTTCGATGCGGCGGCGCGATCCGTCCTTGTCCTGGACCTCGAGACCGCGTTCGTCGACCGCGACGACCATCGCACCGAGCTGGACCTCGACGCCGATGGCAGCGAGCTTCTTCTCCGTCCAGGCGCCGAGCTTGGCACCGAACGGCGGCAGTACCTGCGGAGCGGCATCGACCAGGATGACGCGCGCCCTACGGGTATTGATGGAGCGGAAGTCCTCCTTCAGCGTCTTGTGGGCGAGCTCGGCGATCTGACCGGCCATCTCCACACCGGTCGGACCGGCCCCCACGACGACGAAGGTCAGCAGGTGGTCGATCTCGTGGCCGCCGGCGGCCATCACCTCGGCCAGTTCGAAGGCACCGAAGATCCGGCCGCGGAGCTCGAGGGCGTCGTCGATGCTCTTCATGCCGGGGGCGAACTCGGAGAAGTGGTCGTTGCCGAAGTACGACTGGCTCGCACCCGCGGCCACGATCAACGAGTCGTACGGCGTCTCCAGTTCGCGCCCGAGGACGTGCGAGGTCACGGTGCGGTTGGTCAGGTCGATTCCGGTGACGTCGCCCAGCAGGATCGTCGCGTTCTTCTGACGTGCGAGCACCTCCCGAGTCGGCGGAGCGATCTCTCCCTCGGAGAGGATGCCGGTCGCGACCTGGTAGAGCAGCGGCTGGAAGAGGTGGTGAGTGGTCTTCGCGACCATGGTCACCTCGACCTCGGCGCGGCGCAGCGCCTTGGTCCCGAACAGTCCACCGAAGCCCGATCCGATCACGACGACGCGGTGAGGCTGGGCTGAGGTCTTGGGGGCCATAATCCCATTCTCTCCAATTCGCCGCTCGACCCACCATCGGGAGGCAGTCTGGTCGGTCACACGGCCACAGATCCGGCACCCCGGTGTGGTTTGATCCAGGTGGTTTGACGGCACCAAACCCGTTGAACCGTCCCCGACCCCGGAGTCCTCATCCGTGCCCTGGAAAATGCGCACACTGGCCCTGCCGGCTAGCCCGCCGTCAGTGCGTCTGGCGCGCGACTGGGTGACCGGGGTTCTCATCGAGATCGGCCGTCCTGAGCTCGCCGACAGCGCCCGGCTTGCAGTCTCCGAACTGGTCACGAACGCGATCCTGCACGCCGATCCGCCGCTGACGGTGCACGTCCGCGGAACCGTGGAACACCCGCGCATCGAGGTCACCGACCAGTCGCTGGTCCCGCCGCAGCAACGCCACACTGCGGCGGAGGTCGATCTCGACGACGAGTTCTCCTGGTCGACGATCGGCCGCGGGCTTGATCTGGTCGCCAGCTACGCCTTGCGCTGGGGGGCCGACATCGACCACCGCGGCAGCGGGAAGGTGGTCTGGTTCGAGCCCGCCGCGCAGCCGCGGGACGATCCGGTCGAAGGCGCCCTCTTCGACCTCGACGAGGTGATGGCGGACCTCGGCGAGGTCCCGTTCAGCCCCGACGAGCGCGCGACCATCAGACTCCTCAACATGCCCGTCGAGCTCTTCGCACACCTTCGTCAGCATTTCAACGAACTGGGCCGTGAGCTCCGGTTGCTCGCGCTCACCGCCCCGGAGACCTATCCGATCGCCGTCGAGTTCGCCGCGGCCTACCTGCAGGTCGAGCACGAGCGCCGGCACGTGCAAGGACTCGAGCACCTGGACGCGGCCATCGCCGCGGGAGCAGAGACCGTCGACCTCACCTACAGCGCTCCACCAACCGCACCGACATCGATGGGCCGGCTCTCGGACCTGTTCGACGAGATCTACCGCAGCTTCGCCGACGACACCCTGTTGGCCGTCCGGCCGCCGCCTACGCTGCACGCGCTCCAGCGGTGGTACCTCGGTGAGTTCCGCCGGCAGAGCTCCGGCCACGAGCCGCTCCCCTGGCGCGGGCCCACCCGACTGTCAGCGCGCCAAGAGGTTTCGTGAACCCACCTCCACTGAGGGCAGCCCTGTCCGCCGCCGCGGCAGGAGGGGTGCTCGGTTCGCTGGCCCGGTACGGGTTGACCGAGTGGTTCCCGGTGGGGGCCGGCTTCCCGTGGATCGTCTTCGTGATCAACGTCGTCGGCAGTGCCCTGCTCGCTGCGCTCCCCCTGGTCGAAGCAGTGCGCCGGACACCGTGGCTGACGGTGTTCCTGGGGACGGGCGTGCTGGGTGGGTTCACCACGATGTCGGCGGCGTCGGTCGAGACGGTCACGCTGCTGGAGCGTGACGATGTCTGGATGGCCCTCACGTACGCCGGCGGAACCCTGGCTGCGGCCGTGCTGGCCTCCACGATCGTCCGGACTCAGTCCGGAGCGGGCCGATGAGCGCCCTGCTGGTCGCGGTCGGAGCCGCCCTCGGCGCACCTTCCCGCCTCCTCGTCGCCCACTTCCTCGACGGCCGGACCCCGTGGGGGACCCTGGGGGTCAACCTTCTCGGCTCCGCTCTGCTCGGCTGGCTGGTCGGCCACGGCGTCGACGCTCACCCGCTGGCACTGCTCGGGACCGGTTTCTGCGGCGCCTTCACCACGTACTCCGCCGTGGCGCTGCAGGCAGCCGAGCGCGGCCGGTGGCACGGCGCGCTGTATGCCGTCGGGACCGTGCTGGGCGGTGTCGTGGTGGCTTGGGCGGCGTACCGGTGGGGGTAGGCAGGTCTCAGCCCCAGCCCCACGCGTGGAGCTGATCGTCGTCGATCCCGAAGTGGTGGGCGACCTCGTGCACCACGGTGATCTCAATCTCCTCGGTCAACTCCTCGACGTCCTCGCACATCCGCTGCAGCGGACCGCGGAAGACGAAGACCTGGTCGGGCGCCTGGAAGGTGTAGTTGCTGTCCCGCTCGGTCAGCGGCGTCCCGACGTAGAGGCCCAGGATGCCGGCCTCCTCGGGAGGCGGCTCGTTCTCGACCAGGATGACCACGTTGTCGAGCAGGGCGGCCAGCTGCGGCGGGATCCGGTCGAGCGCCTCGGCGACGAGCTCGTCGAAAGCGTCGTCGTCGAGTTCCACGCGGTCAGCCTAGAGGCCGGGCCCCGCCCCGGACCGCCCGGAGCACGGTCGGCAAAGATTTGGCCGCCCTCCGCAGGCGGCCCTATGCTTGACCGGTTCGCGGTGCATTGCACCGTGGGCAGGGCCCCCATCGTCTAGTGGCCTAGGACGTCGCCCTTTCACGGCGGTAGCACGGGTTCGAATCCCGTTGGGGGTGCGATTGGGAGTGCGGCGCATCCATGCGTTAGCATTCCGTGGCTTCGCAAATAGAAGGTTCGGCGAAGTGCAAGCCAGGCCCCGTAGCGCAGTTGGTTAGCGCGCCGCCCTGTCACGGCGGAGGCCGCGGGTTCGAGTCCCGTCGGGGTCGCAAGAGACAAACAGCCCGGACCACCAGGTCCGGGCTGTTGTGCGTCCTGAGGCCGGTCCAGGGTCACCTCAGGGTTTTTCCTGATGCGGATCGGGCCATCCCTTGGCAGTCTGGCCCCATGACCACCTCTGCCGTCACTCCCCCGACGTCCGCCTCGGGCACCGCCGCAGCCCGCGCCATCGGCCTCACCAAGGTATACGGCTCCGGCGAGTCGGAGGTGCGGGCCCTGGACGGCGTGACCGTCGACCTCCGTGCAGGCGAGTTCACCGCCATCATGGGCCCCTCGGGCTCCGGCAAGTCGACGCTGATGCACTGCCTCGCCGCCCTGGACACCCCGACCTCCGGGGAGGTGGTCGTCGACGGCACCACCCTGGGGAGCCTCGACGACAAGGGTCTGACCATGCTGCGACGAACTCGGATCGGGTTCGTCTTCCAGGCGTACAACCTGATCCCGACGCTGACCGCTCAGGAGAACATCCTGCTGCCGCTCTCGCTGGCAGGCACCTCCCCCGACCCGGACTGGTTCGACACCGTCATCGACACCATCGGCCTACGTGATCGGCTCGGCCATCGGCCCAGCGAGATGTCGGGCGGCCAGCAACAGCGGGTTGCCTGCGCCCGGGCACTGGTCAGCAAGCCGTCGATCATCTTCGCCGACGAGCCGACCGGCAACCTGGACTCGACCTCCGGCGCCGACGTCCTGGCGTTCCTGCGCCGCTCGGTCGACGAGTTCGGACAGACCATCGTGATGGTCACCCACGACGCCCTAGCAGCGTCGCACTGCGACCGGGTGGTCTTCCTGGCCGACGGTGCCGTCGTCGACGAGTTGGCCCGTCCGACCCGGGAGCAGATCCTCGAGCACATCACCGCGCTGCAGGCCGCTGCCGCCCGGTTGGAGGCCTGAGCCGTGTTCAAGCTGATCCTGCGCAACGTCGGCGCCCGCAAGATGCGGCTGGCGATGAGCGCGCTCGCCATCGTTCTCGGAGTGGCGTTCCTCTCCGGCGTGCTGGTGTTCTCGGCCGGGCTGAGCAAGACCTTCGACGGCATCATCCAGGGCACCACCCCGGACGGTGTGGTCCGGGTCGAGGGGGCCGAGTCGTTCAGCGCCGGCGAGACCGGGGTCTCCGCAGCGACGGTCTCCTCGACGGTCGTCGACAGGCTGGCCGCACTGCCCGAGGTCGAGATCGCCGAGGGCAACGTTGACGGCTTCGGCATGTACGTGGTGGACGCCGACGGTGAGCTCCTCGGCGGCACCGGCGCGCCGACGCTGGCGTTCAACCGGACCAACGCCCCGAACATGGACGGCGGCAAGGTCCTGTCGCTGCTGGACGGGCGCTGGGGCAGCGGCACGGGTGAGATCGTGCTCGACCGGGGCTCTGCGGAGAAGGCCGGCTACGCCATCGGTGACAGCGTGAAGCTGCTGACTCCCCTGGGCCAGCTCGAACGCACCGCGACGTTGGTCGGAACCGCTGAGTTCAACCAGGGCGGTACCGCCGGGGCGACGTTGATCATCTTCGACACCCCCGGCGCTCAGGAGGTCTTCCTCGGCGGCCGCGATGCGTTCACCACCATCGGACTCACTGCTGCCGACGGTGTTACCCAGTCAGCCCTGGCCAAGGCGGCGCAGACGGTCCTGCCGGACGGCTTCGAGGCGGTCCGTGGCGACGTCGTGGTCGAGGAGTCTCAGGACGCGATGGCGCAGTTCCTGGACGTCATCAAGGCCTTCCTGCTCGTCTTCGCGCTGATCGCGGTGATCGTGGGTGCCTTCATCATCGTGAACACTTTCTCGATCCTGGTCGCGCAGCGGACCAAGGAGTCCGCGCTGCTGCGCGCCCTCGGGGCGAGCCGGCGTCAGGTCACCACAGCGGTGCTCGCCGAGGCGTTCGTGATGGCGCTGTTCGCCTCGACGGTCGGCATCGGCCTCGGCTGGGCCCTGGCGCGCGGCCTGGCAGCCATGTTCAGCAGCTTCGGCCTGGACATCGAGAACACCTTCCTCACCCTGTCGACGCCGACGGTCGTGACCAGTTACACCATCGGGATCGTGGTCACCCTGGTGGCCGCGCTACTGCCCGCACGCCGGGCCGGTCGGGTGGCACCGGTCGCCGCGATGCGCGACGACTCCGTCCCGGCCAAGGGGTCTCTACGACGCCGCACCATCATCGGAAGCGTGGTGCTGCTCGCCTCCGCCGCCGCCGCAGTGGCCGGCCTGACCGAAGCTCCGGGGCTGCCCGCCGCCGCCTGGTTGGGTATCGGCGCGTTCGCCTCGCTGCTCACCGTGGCGGTCCTCAGCCCGGTTCTCGGCTACCCGGTGCTGGCTCTGTGCCGCACCGTCTTCGGCAGGCTGTTCGGAACCGCCGGCCGGCTGGCGGGCGAGAACGCGATGCGGGACCCCCGACGTACCGGTGCAACCGCCTCGGCGCTGATGATCGGGCTCGCCCTGGTCTCCACCATCGCCGTGATGGCCGGATCGATGAAGGCGTCGGTCGACCAGGTGGTTGATGAGGAGTTCGCGCCGGACTTCATCGCCCAGTCGGTGATCTTCGCGCCGTTCTCCACCCAGGTCGGCGACCAGATGGAGAAGGTTCCCGGGGTCGCAGGCGTGAGTCGACAGCAGATGCTGGACGCCCGGATCGGCAAGGAGAATGAGACCATCGGCGCCGCTGACGCCGCGTACGACGACGTCGCGGACCTGGCGGCTCTGCGCGGGTCCGTCGACTTCGGGGCCGGTAAGGCGGTCGTTAACCAGGACAAGGCCGAGGAAGAGGGCTGGGAGGTCGGCGACACCCTGGAACTCGCCTTCCCGGCCGGCAAGAAGGTGACCATCGAGATCGGCGGCATCGCTGAGGAGAACGTGACCATCTTCGGGATCAACGTGCCGCTCGAGGTGGTCGAGCAGGCCGGGATCCAGCGCCAGGACAATGCGCTCAGCATCGTCCTGGACGACGGCGCCTCCCCAGCGACGGTCCAGAAGGCCCTGGATGCGGTGGTGAAGCCGATCCCGCTGGTCGACGTGAACGACAAGGAGGGCTTTGCCGAGACCATCCGCGAACAGGTCAACCAGCTGCTCTACATGATCTACGGCCTGCTGGCACTGGCGATCATCATCGCGATCATCGGCATCGTGAACACCCTCGGCCTCTCGGTGCTCGAGCGCACCCGCGAGATCGGACTGCTCCGCTCAATCGGGATGACCCGCCGTCAACTGCGCCGCACCATCACCCTGGAGTCGGTGGCGATCGCTGTTCTCGGCGCCGTACTCGGCCTGGTACTCGGGCTGATCTACGGCGTACTCCTGCAACGAGTGCTGAAGGAGGACCTGGCCGTTCTAGCGGTGCCATTCGGCCAGCTGGTCATCTTCGCGGTGATCGCGGTGGTGGTCGGCGTCCTGGCCGCGGTGATCCCGGCGGTCCGGGCGAGCAGGCTGAACGTGCTGGCGGCGATCTCGACGCAGTAAGCAGGCGGCGCCGACAACCGCGACGCCCGAAGACCTCAGAGCACGGTGAGGGGGATCGCCTTGCGGTGCTCGAACTCGAACGCGGCCCCGGTGCTGAACTTCGTGACCGCAACCTCTCCGGCCTCGGCGGCGGGCTCGGCGCGGCGTACCACGTGCGCGGTCCACTCGTCTTCGGAGCCGGTGACCTCGACGTCAAGGTGGGGATCGACCGCGCGGACGGCGGCCTGGAGCGGCGTGACCCGCTCCGGCCCGACGATGGAGATCCAGGAGCCGTCCTGGTGCGCCGGGCCGTGTGTGACCCGGACGGCGCCGTCGGCGACGGCTGCACTCACGTACGCCGCAGGGTTGAGCAGCGGGTGCAGCTCCAGGACCCGCAGGGCCCCGGTCTCGTCGGCCGGCAGGTCCAGGGCCTTGCGGATCCGGCTAGCTGCGATCCCGGCCAACCCGACCAGCTGCTTGGTGGCGATCTCGAGGTATTGGTCGGCTTCGGTCCGGCGGTCGATGGCGCGCAGGAAGCTGAGGTTGAGCAGATGCATCTGCAAGCAGACCTCGTCAGCGATCCGCACGAGGGCGGAGTGCGAGAACTCGGCGAAGTCCAGATCGGCCAGCACGTCGCCGCTGTAGTCGGAGCGACCGTCGTCGGCCGGGTCGATCGCGGAGAGCTCGATCAACGCTGCTCGGGAGGAGCGCAGCGCAGTGCAGTCCTCGGACTCCGAAACCTCCGGGTAGGACTCGTCGATGATCACCGTCCAGGCACAGTGCGGGTTGCGGTCGGCCGGCATCCGCGGCGGCCGGTGGATCGGCCGGATCTGGGCCTTCGGGTTCGTCGCGACCGCAGTGGCGTCGAATGTCGGGTCCTCGATGTCGTGGCACATGCTCCGGACGTACTCCGGCCCCATCGGCTCGACGTCCATCAGGGCGCCGCAGTGGTCGAGGTGAAACTCGCCGCTCCACCGGTCATGGATCGTGTAGCGGAAGTCCATGAACTGGGGCGGCGCACCGATGTCGAGCTGCAGGCCCTTGAAAATCGTGAAGATGTCGGTGCCTTCGTACCTCAGCGCCTGCTGCATCCGCAGCGTGTAGATCGGGCTCGCGCCCATCCACTCCTCGATCGCGACCTGCGCCATGCCTTCGCGACCGAACGCACTGATGCACCAAGCCATCCCGGACCGGTCGATCAGCTGACCGATTAGCAACAGCTCGGGGACCAGGACCGCGAGCTCCTCCTGGGTCAGCGACTCGAAGTGAGAAGGAGTCGCAGTGCTCATCGCAGCATCACCGTGACCGGCAGGGAGGCGTAGCCGCGCACGTTGGCCGAGTAGAACCGCTGCGCCTCGTCGTACTTCGGCTCGATCGAGGAGCACCGCTCGATGAGCTGCTTCAGCGCGATAGTCGCTTCCAACCGGGCTAGGTTCGCGCCGAGACAGAAGTGCCGGCCGCCACCGAAGGCGATGTGCTTGGCGAGCTCACCCTTGTCGCGGTGGAGATTGAAGTCCTCCGCGTCGGTGAACACCTCGGTGTCGTGGTTGGCGGCGCCAATGTTGAACAGGACCTGAGCGCCCGCCGGGCAAGTGACGCCCTCGATGGTGACGTCGGCGATCGTGTGCCGTGCCAGCAACTGGCTGGATGCCTCGTAGCGCAGGGTCTCCTCGATCCATGGCGTGACCAGGTCCGGGTCGGCGAAAACTGCTGCGCGCTGCTCGGGGTGACGGCTGATGCTGGCCACAGCGTTGCCGAGCAGCTTGGTGGTGGTCTCGTTGCCGGCCACGACCATCAGGAACAAGAACGCCGTCAGCTCGCCGTCGGTCATCCGGTCGCCCTCGTCCTCGGCGAGCATCAGCGCCGTGACCAGGTCGTCCTCCGGCGCCGCCTTGCGGGTGGCCAGGAGCTCGCTGAAGTAGCCGAACAGCTCGATCGAGGCGTCCATCCCGGCCTGCGGTACGTCACGGAGACCGTCTTCGCGCAGCACCAGCAGGTCGGCGAGGCGCCGTACCTCGTCGCGGTCCTCGGTCGGCACCCCGAGCATCTCGGAGATGACATCCATCGGGAACTTGCCGGCGAAGTCGGTGATCCAGTCGAACTCCGGACCGATGGCCAGCGCGCGGTCCAGGTACTCCTGGCTGATCATGGCGATCCGGGGCTCCATCTCGGCCACCCGCTTCGGGGTGAACCCGCGGGAGACCAGCTTGCGCAGCCGGGTCTGCTGCGGCGGATCCATGCCGAGGAACGACATCACGATGTGCGCGTTCGGGTTCCAGGCACTCTTGTCGAGGGTGACACCCATCTTGTTGGAGTAGACGTCGTCGACCCGGAACGCCTCCCGGACGTCCTTGTGCCGGGAGATGACCCAGAAGTCGTGCTCCGCGTTGTGGTAGAGCGGAGCCTCCTCGCGCAGTCGCGCGTACGTCGGGTACGGGTCGTCCTGGAGCGCGTGGTCGTAGTGGTCGAAGTTCAGGGGACAGCCGGAGCTTTGAGTAGGCACAGTTCAGTGGCCTTCCATGATCACGGCCACGACGTCGTCGAGGCGCTGGCTGAGTTCTTCGTAGGTCATCAGGCCCATGCCGGCTTGGAGCAGCGCTCCGGCGAACGCCAGGGTGAGGGTTTCGACGACTCGGGGGTCGGAGGGCTCGCCGATCGCTTCACGGAAGCGGGAGACGAACTCGGCGCCGATCACGAGCCGGAGCCGTTCGACCTCCGGGTCGGTACCCAGGAGAGCGATGTTCGCCGCGGTCGCCAGGTGCGGTGAGCGCCCCAGCATCGCCGACATGTGCCGGGTGACCACCCGGATCCGGTCGACGGCGGTGTCACCCTCGGGTTCGGGGCCCGGTTCGGTGACGATCCGACGCCAGAACAGCTCGGCGAAGAGATGGTTCTTCGACGCCAGGTAGGTGTACGCGGTCGCGGGCGAGACACCCGCTCGTTGCGCCACCGTACGGATGGTGAGCGCCTCCGGGCCGGTCTCCTCCAGCTCGGCCTCGCCGGCGAGCAGGAGCTTCTCGACGGTCTCAGCCTGACGCGAGTTCAGGCCGAGCCGCAGGTGCGAGGTGACCGGTTCGGAGGCCATCTCAGCGTCCCTTCGCGATGGTGTCCTCGACGAGGCTGTTCAGCCGCGCGCCGACCGGCCAGCCGGCGTAGTGGCACACCATGATCACGATCTCGCGGAGCTGGTCCTCGTCGAGCTCCCCGGCCCGGAAGGCCGCCGGGATCTGGATCGAGAGCACGTCCTGGGCGCCGTGGGTGCAGAGCATGCCGATCAGCAGCAGCCGGCGATCGCGATCGGTCATGCCGGGGCGCTGCCAGATGTCGCCGAA
This sequence comes from Marmoricola sp., assembly GCA_046598855.1. Classification (GTDB taxonomy): domain Bacteria; phylum Actinomycetota; class Actinomycetes; order Propionibacteriales; family Nocardioidaceae; genus Marmoricola. Next base: position 19,262 of record JBKJHX010000032.1, read on the forward strand.
GAGATGCTCGACGGTGTACCGGAAGAAGTCGCCCTCCATGTCGCTCATCTCGAAGCCGTAGACCTGCTCCATCTTCTCCAGGCCGCGGCGGCGAGCGTCGGGGAGACCCTCGAACTTGTCGCTCATGTCTGCTCCTCGGTAGTGAGATCCGTTGCCGGCAGACCCAGGGCGGCCGCCAGGTTCTCGGACGCGAACTGCGCCATCGGGACGTCGACGCCGAGGCGGTCGGCCAGCTCAATGGCGTGCGAGAGATCCTTCTCGCCGATCGCCCGTACGTGCTCGAAGATCGAGATCCAGAAGTCCCCCGGCTCCATCTCCTTCGCGGTCGCGCGGTGCATGATCGCACCCGGGCCGCCGGTGATCGAGTCGGTGTGCCGGACGATCCGGCCGAGGGCCTGCAGGTCGATCCCGGCAGCCTCCGCGAGCCGGAGCGCTTCGCCGGTGGCGGTGAAGGCGACGAAGTGCAGAAGGTTCCGCGCCAGCTTGGCGGCGGTCCCGTTGCCGATCGGTCCGCAGTGCACGACCTCGGTGGCCATCAGGGCGAACGGGCCGCTGACTGCTGCGAAGGCCTCGTCGGTTCCGCCGACCATGATCGCCAGGGTCCCGTCAGCGGCACCCATGGCACCGCCACTGACCGGCGCGTCGACGACCAGCAGGTCGTGGCGACCCCCCAGGTCCTCCAGCCGCGGCGGCAGGTCTGGGGAGATCGTCGAGTGCACTGCGACGACGGTGCCCGGGCGGGCTGCCCCGAGGATCTCGCCCATCACGTCCCGCACCTGGTCATCGGTGTTGACCATCACCGAGATGACACCGCACTCGGCTGCCAGCGCGGCCACCGAGGGAGCCACCTCGGCACCGGCTGCTTCCAGCTCGGCCAACGGTTCTGGAGCGATGTCGAAGACGGTCAGGCCGCCCTCCCACGCGGTGAGGCGGACGGCCATCGGCTTGCCGATGTTGCCCAGCCCGATGAACCCGACCCTGGTCATGCGCGGAAGACCTGCCCGCCGTCGACGTCGAGGATCTGCGCAGTGATCCACGCAGCCTCGTCGGAGAGCAGGAACAGGCAGGCGCCGACCATGTCCTCAGGCTGACCGATCCGCTTGATCGCCAGGCTGTTCTTGACGATGTCGTGCGCAGCGCTGCCGGCCTGGGTGCGAGTGGCGGCGGTGTCGACCGGACCCGGCGCGATCGCGTTGACCCGGATGTTCTGTCCACCGAGCTCGTGCGCGAGCTGCTGGGTCAGGCCGTTGATGCCGACCTTCGCGAGTCCGTAGAAGCCGGAGTAGAGCCACGCCGCGGTGGAGGACTGGTTCACGATCGCGCCGCCGCCGCGCTTGGCCATGTGGCCGTACACCGCACGGGTCACGATCAGGGCGCCGTCCATGTTCACGCTCATAAACTTCTTGTAGTAGTCCCAGTCGACGGTGATCAGCAGGTCGAAGGCCATCTCGCCGTAGATCGCAGCGTTGTTGACCAGCAGGTCGATGCCACCGAACGCCTCCACGGTGGCGTCGGCCATCGCGGTGGCGGAGCCTGCGTCGGAGACGTCGGTGCGGACGAAGATCGCCTTGCCGCCCGCCTCCTCGATCGCTGCCACGACCTGCTTCCCGGAGTCCTCGTTGAGGTCGGCGACGACGACCGCGGCACCCTCGGCGGCAAGCGCCTTGGCGTAAGCCTCGCCGATGCCCTGGGCTGCTCCGGTCACGATCGCGACCTTGTTCTCGAAACGCATGTCGTTGTCTCTTCCTGTTCGTGGTGCCGTCTGGGGGTTTCGAGACGGGCCCAGAGGGCCCTCCTCAACCACCGCCGGTGGTCGTTGTGCGGTGGTGCAGGTGCCGGTGATTGAGGAGGTCTCGAAACCGTCGGATTCAGTTGTGGTGGTGACGGTGGTTGAGGAGGTCTCGAAACCGTCGGTGGTGCAGGTGACGGTGGTTGAGGAGGTCGCGAAACCGTCGGTGCTGCAGGTGACGGTGGTTGAGGAGGTCGTGAAACCGTCGGTGGTGCAGGTGACGGTGGTTGAGGAGGTCGCTCTGCGACCGTTTCGAAACCGTCGGATTCAGTTGTTACGCAGGCTCTGCAATCGTCTTCGTCTCCAGGTACTCCTCGAACCCGGCGACGCCCATCTCGCGGCCGATGCCGGACTGCTTGTAGCCGCCGAAGGGCGCGTCCGGGCTGAACCAGACGCCGCCGTTGACGGCAAGCGTGCCGGTCCGAATCCGGGCGGCGACGGCCTTGGCTCGAGCCAGGTCACCGGAGTCGACCGAGCCCGACAACCCGTACGCCGAGTCGTTGGCGATCCGGACGGCATCGTCGTCGCCGTCGTGCGGGATGACCACGAGCACCGGCCCGAAGATCTCCTCCTGCGCGAGGCGCGAGGAGTTGTCGAGACCGGCAACGACGGTCGGCTCGATCCAGTAGCCGTCCTGGTCGATGACCTTGCCGCCGGTGGCGAAGGTGCCGCCCTCGGCGATCGCGAGCTTCAGGTACTCCTCGACCCGGTCGCGCTGGACCGCCGAGATCACCGGTCCGCAAATCGTGCCGGGGTCGGTCGGGTCCTTGGCGCCGATCGACTCCATTGTCGCGGCGGCGACCTGGACGGCCTCGTCGTACTTCTCCCGCGGGACGACCAGCCGGGTGGTGATGGCGCAGCCCTGGCCCGCGTGGATGCAGGCCGCGAAGGCGGTGGCTCCGGCAACCGCAGCGACGTCAGCGTCGTCGAGCGCGATTGCCGCGGACTTGCCACCGAGCTCGAGGAAGACCCTCTTCAGGGTGGGCGCGGCGGCGGCCATGATCGCCTTGCCGGTCGCGGTCGAGCCGGTGAAGGAGACCATGTCGATGCGCGGGTCCACGGTCAGTTGGGCAGCCACCTCGTTCGCCCGCGGCGTGACGACGTTGAAAACGCCAGCCGGGATGTCGGTGTGCTCGGCCACCAGGCGACCGAGTTCGGCCGCCAGCCACGGGGTGTCCGGGGCGGGTTTGAGGACGACGGTGCAGCCGGCGGCGAGCGCCGGGGCGACCTTGGCGAGGTTGATCTGGGTCGGCACGTTCCACGGGGTGATCGCGGCGACCACACCGACCGGCTCGCGCCGTACGGTGCGGCGGCTCGGGATGCCCATCGGCTCCGCGACCCCGAGGTCGGTCTCGAACTCGTAGGACTCGGCTAGGTCGGCGACGAAGGTCAGTCCGTCGACCGGACCGTCGAAGCCGGCGGCAGCGATCATGAAGCCAGGCATCCCGACCTCGGCCGTGGTCAGCGCGCGGAAGTCGTCGGCGTTGTCGTACAGCGCCTTCTGGAGTTGCCGGATGCAGCGCACCCGGAGCTCGCGGTCGGTCGACCAGTCGGACTCGTCGAACGCGCGGCGGGCGGCGGCGATCGCGGCTTCCATGTCGGCGGCGGTGCCGTCCGGCGCGACGCCGATCTGCTGCCCGGTGGCCGGGTTCAGGATCGGGTACGTCGCACCGTCGCTGGCGCCGACGAGCTTGCCGTCGATCAGCTGCTGAGCAGCCGGGGTGTTGAGGCTCATGCCGTCGCTCCTTGACCAGTCGTCGAACCTGTCGCGACGTCGGCGGGTTCCTGGGTGAGGTACGTACCGGCTTCGACCGGCGGCGGCCAGACCGGCGAGGGAATGTCTTCGTACTTGTAGTGGCCCGGTACGCCGAGACCGCTTACCGACATCCGCTTGAGCAGCGTCTCGGGCGCCTTGTCCGCCTTGATGATCTCCAGGAAGGTGTGCGCGGTCGACGGCATGTCGAACCAGTCGCGCTGCCACGCGAACTTCAGCTTGCCAGCGTCCTCGCCCTCGGTCTGACGCTCGATGCCGAACCAGGAGCCGCCGATACCGAGGATCTCGAACTCCTTGCCTGCGTCGTCGAGGATCCCGGACTTCTGCTTCCAGAAGCCGACCACCATCCCCTTCTTCTCGTCGATCAGCGAGGCCTGGTAGTCGTAGTGCCAGCCGTCGAGACCGTCCATCTCGATGCCGATGGCGTAGTCGCGGATCTGGTCGCGCCCGACCGCCATAAAGTGCTCGTCGACCGAATACATCCAGCCGTAGGTGGCGTCGAGGGCATAGTGCTCGGCCATGATCCGCCAGTCGCCGATCCGCTCGGCCTCGCGGTTGACCTCGAGCCAGGAGTCCCAGAACTCCTCGATCTCAGCGCGGGTGAAGTCGCTCATCGTTTTCTTCCGTTCTCTCGTTGGTCGAGGAGGTCGCACAGCGACCGTCTCGAAACTCAGTCGTCTTCCATCGACAGGGCCATCGCCGGGCAGTACTTGACCGCACGGACGACTTGGTCGCGCAGACCCTCGGGCGGGTCGGGATCGAGCAGGATCACCTGGTCGGCGTCCTCGTCGTAGCCGAAGACCGCCTCGGCCTCGTACTGGCACATCTGGTGTCCCTGGCAGAGTTCCAGGTCGGCCGCAACCTTCATGGCTGGCGTTTCCGGTAGCTGACCTTCGCCGGGCTGGCGAGCTGGATGACCATCTTCGAGGTGTCGTCGGCGTAGGACTCCGAAGGCTGCGTCATCTCGAACTCGTAGTCGCGCAGCAGCACCGAGAAGATCGCCTTGAGCTGCATCATCGCAAAAGCGTTGCCGACGCAACGGTGCTTGCCGGCCCCGAACGGGATCCAGGTCCACCGGTTCTGCAGGTCGGCCTGGTTGGGGTCCAGGTAGCGGCCCGGGTCGAACGCGTCCGGGTTGGGGAAGTCCTCGGAGATCCGGTTCGAGACCCGCGGACTAGCCCCGACCATCGTTCCGGCCGGTAGCACGTGGCCGCCGATCTCGAAGTCCTCCTGGGCGACCCGGAGCAGCAGGATCAGCGGCGGGTGCAGCCGGAGCGTCTCCTTCAGCGTCGCCTCCAGGTTCGGGATCGAGCGCAGCGCCTGGAAGGAGACCTCGGAGCCATCGGCGTACAGCTCGTCGAGCTCGGCGACGATCGTGCTCATCGCGTCGGGGTTGCGGAGCAGCTCGATCAGCGTCCAGGCCGCGGTGCCCGATGAGGTGTGGTGCCCGGCGAACATCATCGAGATGAACATCCCGGTGATCTGGTCGGCCGTGAAGTGGTCGGTGCCGTCCTCGGTCTTCAACGAGATCAGCACGTCGAGCAGGTCGCGGTCCTCGCGGGCGACCTTGCCGCGGACGTGCCGCTTGTCGATGATCGCCTGCACCAGGTCCACCAGCTTGAGCCGGGCTGCGTCGCGGATCTCGAAGGACTCGACGCCCTTCATGTACGGGTCGACGTACGCCAGCGCATCAGTGCCGCGCTCGAGCTCGTGGTAGTACTCGGCGAACCGGCCGTCGAGCTCGGAGCGGAAGGGCATCCCGATCAGGCAGGCCGAGGTCGTGTAGATGGTGAGCTCGGCGAAGAAGGCGAGCAGGTCGATCTCGCCGCTCTCCCCCCAACCCGCGACCATCTGGTTGATCTCGTTCTCGATGGTGGCCGCATGGCCGCGCATCATCTCGCCCTTGAGCGCCTGGTTCTTCAAGGCTTCCTGGCGCTGCTCGGGAGTGGTGTCGAAAACGACGCCCTTGCCGAAGATCGGGGTCATGAACGGGTACGCCGCTGCCTGGTCGAGGATCTCGTCAGGGGCCCGGAAGAACGCCTCGTTGGCCTCGGCTCCGGTGACCAGGACGACGTCGCGGTCGGCTAGCCGGAACCGGCCGATCTCGCCGCACTCGTCGCGGACCCGGTGCAGCAGGTCGATCGGGTCGTCACGCAGATCCTCGAGGTGTCCGTGCTCGCTCTCGGGGAAGCGTCGGGAGACCTCACGGATACCTTCGACGCCGGCGCTGGTCGCCCCTCGGGACGGGCCGGGCCCGCCCTCCTCAGGAACCGCTGCTAGGTGGGTCACTTCTTGTCCTCCAGGGGTGCTTCGGGGTTCACTTCGATGAGATTCAGGTGCACGCCGCGCGGGGCGCTGACGACCGTGGCGATCGCGTCGGCCAGTGCCGTCGGCTTCAGGAAGTGCGAGTGCCGGGCGAGCCCGAACTTGATCCAGCCGGTCAACACGTCGGCGGCCGCCTCGTCCTCCCAGTCGGTGCCCATCTCGCTCCAGGTCGGGCCGGGACGCACGATCGAGACCCGGATGCCGGAACCCTCGAGCTCCATCTGCATCGCGTGCGCCATGCCCTCGAGCCCCCACTTGCCCGCGGCGTACGACGACATGAACGGCCGGGCCCGGACGGCGACGTCCGAGCTCACAAAGAGGACGTCGCCCCGCTGGCGCTCGACCATGCCGGGCACGAAGGCCCGGACCAGTCGATGGGCGCCCAACAGGTTCAGGTCGATCTCGGCACCGAAGCGCTCCGTCTCGACCTCGTGGATGGTGCCCGGAGAGACGTGGCCGGCGTTGGAGACGAGGACCTCGACGTCACCGAAGTCGGTGGCCACCGCCTTGGCAAAAGCGTCCACCGAGGCCTGATCGGTCACGTCCAGGGGGTGCGCGATCGCCTCGCCGCCGGCTGCCTTGATCTGGTCGACGATCTCCGAACACTTCTCGACCCGGCGGGCACCCAGCGCGACCGGGAACCCGGCGTCGGCAAGCGTGAGCGCCGTGATGGCCCCGATCCCGGAGGAGGCACCGGTGACGACCGCAGGGCGACGGTCCGGATGGACGGGCTTAGGCATTCAGCGCACCTCACTGGACACTTGATTGGACACCTGTCCAGTTTTACTCCAGGAAGCGGCCCTACGCAAGAGGTACGGCGATGTTGCTGGCCGATTCGGCACCCGGTTTCGATCCCGGTATGCTTCTCGCTCGTTGGCCAGGTAGCTCAGTTGGTACGAGCGTCCGACTGAAAATCGGAAGGTCGGCGGTTCGACCCCGCCCCTGGCCACCGCCCGGGACCCCCGTCGCTGTGCGACGGGGGTCTTGTCGTTGTCCTCAGGCGGCCAGCACCGAAGCGATCACGTCGAGCAGGTCGCGGGCCCGGCCACCCTTGGTGACGTAACGGGCGGCGCCGGCAGCCAGCGCCTCCTGCTCCAGGGTCGCCTGGTTGAACCCGGACAGCACGATCACCCGGACGTCCGGGACCGCTTCGCGGATCAGCGGGAGGGCCTGGAGACCGTCCATCAGGGGCATCGCCATGTCGAGCAGCACCAGGTCCGGCTGCAGGGCCCGGGCCTGCTCGACCGCAGCGACGCCGTCAGCGGCCTCTCCGACGATCTCGAACAGGCCCAGCTTCCCGAGTTGAAGCCGGAGCAACATCCGGATGTCCTCGGCGTCGTCGACGATCAGCACACGGGTAGTGACCGACGCCGAAGTGGCCTCGACCGACATGAGGTTCGGCTCGGTGTCGCCGACCGCGGCCGACTCTTTCAGGGTCGTCGCCTGGGTCCGGACCAGGTCGCCTGCAACCAGATTGTGACCGCTAGGCTCGAGCAAGCTGTCCATCATCGACCGTGCTGCGACCAAGGTCTTGTCCAGGTAAGTCCGGGCCGCGCCGAGATCTTCCTGGTCCAGCGCGAAGGCGGTCGAGGACAGGCCCTGAACCAGGTTGTCGTTGATCTCGAACGCCTGCCGGCGCCGTTGCCGGGACTCGCCGAGTCGCCGCGCGAGGTCCTCCCGTTCCAACCGCGGTGTCGCGTCGGCGACGAAAACGGCCGTCCGGGCCTGGCGGTCGGTCTCACTCAGCTCCACCTCGATGACGTCGAGGACCAGCTCTCGGCCATCGACGCTCACCGCCGGAACCGCTCGGCCGACCCGCACGCCCGGGAGGAACTCGGTGATCAGGTGGTTGGTCGGGTCGGCGCCGAGCACCGCGCCAGCGTGCGGATTCGCCTGGACGATCCGGTCATCGGCGTCGACGACCAGGATCGCCTCGGGGGATGCGTTCACCAAGCCCTGGAAGCGCTCGGTGACCCGTTCGCGCTCCTGTTCGGCCAGGATCCGATCGGTGACGTCGATGCAGGTACCGCGCATCCGGATCGGCACCCGTTCGTCGTTCATGATCACCTCGCCGTTCGAGGAGAGGTAGCGGACCTCACCGTCCGGGCGCACGATCCGTTCGATCATCCGGTACGGCTCGCCAGTGCCGTATGCCGCCTGGTGGATGCCCTGGATCCGCTCCCGGTCTTCGGGGTGGATGTTGTCCAGGAACCGCTCGTACGACGCGTTGAACGATTGTGGCTCGTACCCGTAGATCCGGTACAGCTGGTCCGACCAGCGATTGGTGTCCGTGGCGATATGCCAGTCGTAGTCGCCCATGCCGGCAAGCTGCTGAGCGCTGTCGACCCGCAGCGACAGGTCCGCGAGCGACGCCTCCGCATCGACGCGGCGCAGCGAGTCCAGTACGCCTGCGATCGCCCCTTCGAAGAACGGTCCCGGGGCGGGGACGTCTTCGGCCCAGCCCACGACAAGGTGTCCGAACAAACCCGGAAGCCGGTAGCCGCGGATCGAGCAGACCCCGGCCACGCGCCACGACTCCGGTGCAGCTTGGTCGGACGAATTGGCCCCCGGGTCGAAGTCGTAGGCCGGCACCGCGGAGCCCGCGAGGTGCGCGACCACCGGTCCGTCGGTCGACGCCGCGAGGACCACCGTGGTCTGCGCGCGCGCCAGCCTGCGGACGTCGTCGAGAACCTCCGCGAGCAGGTCGTCGGCGCGCGTGGACGCGGCGGCACGACCGAGGATGCCGAGCAGGGCCGTGCTTTCGTGGTTCTCGTTCATCTGCACCCTCCCAAAGCTGTTCAATCACTGAGTTCCTGGTCGGCGGGACCAGCATCAAATCTGCCGCGGATTCTGCGGGTCGACCGTCTCACCCAGCACCAACAGGCTACGCCCGACCATGCCTCCGACCAGGTCGTCCATCGCGTCGATCTCGGCACGGCTGGGCGTCGTACCAGGTCGGACCCGCAGCCGTCCGTCGCGGTCGGCGACCGGCCCCGAGAAGGGCACGACGACGCGGAGCAGAATCAGACCTCCTGACCACGACCACCACATGTTCTCGCACCTGGAATCGCTTTTCTCGCGAACCGTACATTTGGTGCACCTTTGTCATCATGATCACTGGCAGGCGGGGATCACTGCTCGCCTCCATCCTGACTCGGGCAGAGCTTCATGAGGCGAACATCAAGAGGGGTGAGCGCAGGTACTTGGGTCAGCCATCAAGGCGGCGATGGGCCATCCGGCTACCCGGTCTGCGGCGGGGCGTCGCTTGGCCGCTACCGATCGAACCGGATGCCGACCTCGGTCCGGCCAGTCACCTCGGCGTTGCCATCGAGGTCGATGGTGATCGTCGCGTACCCGGTCTGCAGCCCTGACTCGGTGTCGACGTACTGGAGCCGGATGTTGACCGGCTTCAGCGGCACCGAGAACGGCGTCGAGAACCGGTTGAACGTCGGGCTGCCCTCGACGCCGCCGGAGGTGCCGAGCTGGTCGACGACCGTCCAGGTCACCTCGTCGGTGTCGTCGTTCCAAATCACCCAAGGACCGATCGGCCGGTGCAGGTGCCCGACGTTGAGGGTGCCCGGCGGGACGTCGGCAATGCCGTCGTCGAACGGCTCCGTCTCGTGCCCGAGGGTGACGTCAAGGCCGCCGAGACCGTCGATCCCCAAGTACGCTGCCGCTGCGTCGGGCTGATGCACCAGGACGATGCCGGCCTCGTCCGGGTCAACCTCCGCGCGGAGCTTCTCGCCGAGCTCCTCCTCGCTCACCCCGGTCGGGTTGGTAATCATCCCGCCGAAGAGCGTCTTGAACTCGCGGTCGTTCGCGGCCGACACCCGCATCCCGCTGATCGTCACGGTCTCGAGATCGGGAACGACGATGCCGTACTTCTTCATCTGCTTCACCGTGGTGGTGGAGTCGTGGTCGCCCCCCGCCGCCACCACCGGTAAGTCCCCCGCACTGCGCGCCTCGTCCTCGACGAACCCGTCCTCGGCGACGGTGCCGTTGGAGGTCACGTCGCCCGAGATCGTGCGCAGGACCACGGCATCCTCGCCCAGCGCTCCCAGCAAAAGCGGATAGAGCTTGCGGCGCAAGGCCGTCGCCACCTGGCTGCCCTGCGGGTCCGCCTCGCCGAGGACGATCTTCTCGCCCTCGCGCGGGACCAGTCCCGCACTGCGCGCGGCCAGGGCCTGCTCGAAGCTGGCTATCGCAGTTCCCTGATAAGCAGTACTGCGCTCCTCCAGACGTTGGGTGTTCTTCTCGATGAACGGCCGCACCTGCGCGGCGATCTCGCGTGCCTGCGGGCTGCTGAAGCTCAGACCCGGGACGTCGGCCAACGGGTAGGTGGTGCCGATGTCGGCCTCCTGGGACCACTGCTCGAACGCGTGCCCGGCGTACGCGGTGGAGGCAGTGAGACCGACCAGCACCAGCAGTACCGGGAACACGATCGCTCGAACCCGTGGGTGCGGCGCCAACCGGCGCGCCAGTCGCCCGCCCCACCACGGCGTCCGCTCCGCCAGGCGTCCGCGCGGACTAGCGGCGAGGAAGAACAGCAGACCGAGACCGGTCAGCAACAGCTCGATGCGCAGGAACCTCCGCCAGAACTCGCTGACGAACTCGCGCCCGTACGCCGTCGCGATCGCCTCCGGATCACCGACCAGCTGGGTGGTCGTGCGGATGAACTTCTCGTCGACGTAGGACGACAGCGTGCCGCCTGCTACGGGCGGCTCGGTGACCCGGACGCAGGCGCCGAAGCCGAACATGCCGGTCTGCTTCCAGTACAAGGTCCCCAGGATTCCGGTGTCCAGGCTGGAGTAGCCGTTGTGGCACAGGGACGCCTCGACCGGGAGCGCACCCAACCGGTCCGCGAAGTGCGCCCGCTCCACCGCCTGCTCCGCGGCCACCGGCGCGGCAATGACCGCAGTAGCGAGCAGGGCGAGCAGCACCGTCGCGACCCGGCGCCAAGGTACGAGCTCGCGGAGTCCGGCCATCCACCGATCATGCACGATCTGATCAACCCTCACCTCACCGCGACCGACGCTTCCGGCGTGCCCTGCACCCTCGCCCACCCGACCGTCGGCGCGCTGGGAGATCAGTGACCAAGCTCGTTGTGCAACCGCTCCACGTCGTCCTCGAGGTCGAGTACCCGCGCGATGCCGGCAGCGTTCAGGCCGGCTTCCAGGAGCACCCGGATCCGGCGCAACCGGTCGACGTCGTCCTCGCTGTAGCGCCTGGTCCCCCCGGCGGTCCGCACCGGGACGAGGAGCCCGCTGCGTTCATAACCACGGAGGTTCCCGATAGTGGTCCCCGCCAGCTCGGCAGCCACGGAGATCGCGAACACCGGATGCCTCGAAACTCGCATGGTGTTGACCCTTGCCTCCCTGGTGGATTGTGCGGTATATAAAACCTACATCAGCCAATCGAGATTGGCTACGGATCCCAAGGAGGAGTTGACATGTTGCTTCGTACTGCAGACCCGTTCCGCGAGTTCGACCGCCTGACCCAGCAGTTGATGGGCACCACCAACCGTCCTGCGGTGATGCCGATGGACGCCTGGCGCGAGGGCGACGCATTCGTCGTGGAGTTCGACCTCCCCGGCGCTGCGCAGGAGAGCATCGACCTCGACGTCGAGCGCAACGTGCTCACGGTGCGTGCCGAGAGGATCGCCCGCAACGGAGACTGGGAGATGCTCGCCAGCGAGCGCCCACGTGGGTTGTTCAGCCGCCAGCTGGTCCTCGGCGACAACCTCGACCTCGAACGGATCGACGCGGCGTACGCCGACGGCGTGCTGCGCCTGACGATCCCGGTCGCCGAGAAGGCGAAGCCGCGGAAGATCCGGATCCGCAACGCCGAGGACGACCGCACCGCTATCACCGCCTGATCAGCCCGTCCGAACGTCGGCCCCGCGCATCGGCGCGGGGTCGACGGCTAGGTTGGGACCCCGTCGCCTCACCGTCGAAGGCAGATCCCATGCAGCCAGACCACGAAGTTATCGTCATCGGCGGCGGGTTCTCCGGCCTCGGAGCAGCCATCCTGCTCGACAGGGCCGGCTTCGCCGACTATCTGGTGCTCGAGGAGGGCGACGGTGTCGGAGGTGCCTGGCACTGGAACACCTACCCCGGCGTGGCCGTTGACATCCCGTCGTTCAGCTACCAATTCTCGTTCGAGAAGAGCAGCCGATGGTCGCGGGTCTACGCCCCAGGCGGCGAGCTCAAGGGATACGCCGAGCACTGCGTGCAGAAGTACGGCCTGCGGGACCGGATCCAGCTCAACACGGCGGTGACCGGGACGACGTACGACGATACGAGCGCGACCTGGACCGTGCAGACCTCGACCGGCGCGGCCCTCACCGCCAGGTACGTGGTCAACGCGACCGGTGTGCTCACCAAGCCCAAGGCGCCCGTCATCCCCGGCCTCGCTGACTTCACCGGCGAGGTCGTGCACACCGCCCGCTGGGACCACGACCTCGACCTGCGCGGCAAGCGCATCGGCGTGATCGGCACCGGAGCGTCCGCGGTGCAGCTGGTCCCCGCGATCGCCGAGGAGGTCGCGCACCTCACCGTCTTCCAGCGGACCCCGATCTGGTGCCTGCCGAAGCCGGACAGCGCACTGTCCCCCGGTGTCCGCGCCGCGTTGGCCCGGGTCCCCGGCGCCAAGACCGTGAGCCGCCTGGTGAGCCAGATCTACGTCGAGGCGACCTTCCCGCTCGCCGCGCACTTCCACAGCGTGGTGCCGACCGCGAAGGCCGGCGAGATGCTCGGCCGCAAAGCCCTGAAGGACCAGGTCGAGGACCCGGCCCTCCGGGAGAAGCTGACCCCGAGGTACGCCGTCGGCTGCAAGCGCCCCAGCTTCCACAACAGCTACCTGTCGACCTTCAACCGCGCCGACGTGCTGCTGGAGACCGACCCCATCGCCGCGATCACCGCGACCGGGGTGCGGACCGCGACCGGCACCGAGCACCCGATCGACGTGCTCGTCCTAGCGACCGGCTTCAAGGTCTTCGAGCGCGACAACATGCCGGGCTTCCCCTGCGTTTCCCGCGGGGTCGACCTCGGCGAGTGGTGGGCGACGAACCGGGCCCAGGCCTACGAGGGCGTCAGCGTGCCCGGCTGGCCGAACATGTTCGCGATCCTGGGCCCCTACGGCTACAACGGTTCCTCGTACTTCAACCTGATCGAGACCCAGATGGCGCACATCATCCGGTGCCTGACCGAAGCCCGCCAGCGTGGTGCCGTGGTGATCGAGGTGAAGCAGGAGGCCAACGACCGGTACTTTGCCGAGGTTCTCTCCAAGCGCCCACGGCAGGTCTTCGCCGAGGAGTCCTGCCAGGTCGCCAACAGCTACTACTTCGACGAGAACGGCGACACCCCGTTCCGACCGAGTACGACGATCGAGACGATGTGGCGCGCCGGGCACTTCCCGCTGCAGGACTACGAGTTCGCCGGCTGACTCGGCAGCCCAGCTAGCGGGTGAAGAGCCGCTTCATCCCACGCCAGGGAGCCCCGAAGGTGTAGATCGTTGAGCGGATCGCCGAACTGTGCCAGACGTTGCGCCACCGTGACCACTGCCGCCGCTTGTCGACGCAGACGACCTTGGTCTCGACCGTGACCTCGTGCCCGAAGTGCTCGGCCAGCCGCGTCAACGTGCGCTGCCAGAAGAGGTCCTCCTGACCATGCCCGCCCAGGGCGAGCCCCAACTCGAAAATCGGGTCGCTCGCCCGCATCAGCACCTGGGCCTGGACGACGGTCTCGCCGTTCTTCTCATAGGAACTGAAGGTGATCCACCCAGCGAACATGTGACCCTGAGGGGTCATCAGGGTGAAGGACTCGTCGTCGGCGTACAGCACCATCACGCCGGTCGACAGCTTCATCTTCCCCGGCAGGGAGACGTTCAGCAGCGCCACCTCGCCGGGCTCGATCCCGGTCAGCGAACCGTAGAAGTGGTTCCCCTCCGGCCAGAACTCCGGGAAGCGCTGCTTCCACGTCGTGATCAGGTCGGTCGGCGAGACCGACCCCGCAGGCAGCCGCGCCTGATAGGTCTTCTGCCACATCTTCCCGAAGCCCTGGATCGGGGAGGCCAGCCGTCGGCCGCCGACGTTGATGCCCGCCGCGCCCTCCGGCACCTCGGGCAGATCCAGCCGGGACACCGGCCCGGCCCAGTGGTTGGTGTTGCTCTCCTCGCTCATCGCAGGCTCCTTCAGGATCCGGAGGCGGCGCCGAGCGCCGCTTCCTCGGTGTCGTGGATCGAGACGGCCTCGTCGAGCCGGGTGAGTTCGAAGATCTGCCGGTAGTGGTCGGAGAGCCCGAACGCGATCACCCGCTGGTGCTGGCGTTGGGCGCGGACCAGCAGCATCACCAGCAACCCGATGCCACCGCTGTTCATGTAGTCCAGACCGCTGAAGTTGATCACGATCGCGTTGACGCCTTGTTGGTTCGCGCGACCGTAGGCGTCCATCAGGACGTCCTCGCTCTGGGCCGTGATGTCGCCGGCGATGTCGATTACTCGGGTGCTCCCGGAGATCTCCTGTACGGCGAACGTGGTCGGTGACTCAGTCATTGCTCTCCCCTTCTGTGGCGCTCACGGCGTGTTCCTCGTCGTCAGCGATCGTCATGAAGTCAGCCAGCCGCGTGATCTCGAAGATCTCGCGGTAGTGCGCGGACAACCCGAACGCCCGCACTTCGACCCGATCCGTCCGGGCCTTCGCCAGGAGGCCCACGATCAGGGCGATCCCCGTGCTGTTGATGAATCCCGTCTGCTCGAAGTTGAGCGCGACCGAGGTGGGGGTCGTGCTCACCGCCTCCGCGTACGCCCGGTCGAGCGCCTCTCCGGCCGAGCCGTTCACGTCACCGGACAGGTCGATCACGACCGTGCCGGCACGCTCACG
>JBKJHX010000075.1:0-60996 GCA_046598855.1 Marmoricola sp.
GGCATCGTCAGCGGGGCGACCCGGGCGATGACGTCCTGGTAGCGCGACCCGGTGAACTTGGCGAAGTGGTGCAGGGCGTGGGCATCGATGCCGACGAGAACCCGCGCCTTCTTCCTGACCGTGCCGTCCAAGATGATCCCGGCAGCCTTCTCCGCGGTCATCCGAGCAAGCTTCTTCTCGAAGAGCTCGTCGAGCTTGGCGCCGTCCTGGCTGGGGGTCTTGCGCCCGTTGCGGGCGATCCCGGTCTTGATGCCGCCCGGGTGTACGCAGGTCACGGAGACGTTGTGCTTGTTGATCAGCATCTCTTCGCGCAGCGCCTCGGTGAAGCCGCGGACGGCGTACTTGGTGGCGTTGTAAGCGGTCTGCCCGGGCATCGAGATCAGGCCGAACAGGCTGGAGATGTTCACTAATGCGCCATCGCCGGAGGCGATCAGGTGCGGCAGGAACTCCTTGGTGCCATTGACGACGCCGTTGAAGTTGATGTCGACGATCCAGTCGAAGTCCTCGTACGACATCTCCTCGAAGTCGCCGGTTACGGTGACGCCGGCGTTGTTGATCACGACGTTGACGCGGCCGAACTGCTCGGCGACCGCGGTGGCCCAGGTGGCCATTGCGGCGCGGTCGGAGACGTCGATGACGTCGCTGCGCAGCTCGCGGACGCCGGCGGCCTTGACCAGGTCGACGGACTCGGCGAGCGCCTCGGTGTTCCAGTCCGAGATCGCGAGGAGTGCGCCCTGCCGAGCGGCGTTGAGGGCCAGGGCGCGACCGATCCCGCCGCCGGCGCCGGTGATGACGACGACCTTGTCCTCGAGTCGCCCAGAGTTCGATGCGGTCATGCGACGCTTACCTCTTCGGTGTCGGTGGTCTTGCTGGCGGCGCCGGACCGGGAGGTCACGGCGTACTTCTCGATGTCGAACGTACGGAGCAGCTGCCGGAAGGCAAAGGTACTGCGCGGCCAGAGGGTCGTGTTGCGACCGTGCTCGTCGAGGTACCAGCTGGCGCAACCGCCGTTGCTCCACACGGTCTTGCTCATCCGGCGGTGCATGTCGGCGCTCCACGCGGTCTGGGCCTCGGGCTGCGGCTCGACGGCGCTGATGCCGCGGGCATCCATCTGTTCCAGCGCGGAAAGGATGTAGCTGATCTGGCTCTCGATCATGAACACCATCGAGGAGTGCCCCAGGCCGGTGTTGGCACCGACGATCTGGAACAGGTTCGGGAAGCCGGCAGTAGTGGTGCCCTTGTACGACGCCATCCCGTGCTCGGCCCAGACCTCGCCCATCGTGCGACCTTCACGGCCCTTGATGTGGTGCGCGATCGGCTGGTCGGTGGTGTGGAAGCCGGTCGCCACGATGAGGACGTCGATGTCGCGGGCGACGCCGTCGCGGGTGACGATCCCGGTCGGGGTGATCTCGGCGATCCCGTCGGTGACGACATCGACGTTCTCCTGGGCCAGCGCGGGGTAGTAGGAGTTCGAGATCAGGATCCGCTTGCACCCGATCTGGAAGTCCGGGGTCACCTTGGCGGCCAGCTCCGGGTCACTGATGCCCTTCTTGATGTTCGCCAGTGCCAGGGTCTTGGCCGGGGTGAGGATCTTCGGGGCGCGGGTGAAGCCGGGCACGTAGGTCTCGCGGCCCCAGTAGATCGCCGTCCGGTAGGCCCGCTGCAGGAATGGGACGACCTTGAAGCCGAGCCGCTCGATGCCGGTGTACGCGCGGTCGTGGCGCGGCATCACCCAGGGGGCGGTGCGCTGGTAGACGTCGAGGTGGTCGACCGTCTTCGCGATCTCGGGGATCACCTGGATGGCCGAGGCGCCGGTGCCGATGACGCCGACGCGCTTGCCGGTCAGGTCGACGTCGTGGTTCCAGCCGGCGGTGTGGAAGATCTCTCCGCTGAAGCCGTCGATGCCCTTGATCTCCGGGTTCTTCGGCTCCGAGAGGCCACCGGAGCCGCTGATCACGATGTCGGCGACGACGGTCCCGGCGCTGGTGGCGATGGTCCAGACCTGGTCGGCCTCGTCCCAGGCGGCGTCCTGCACGGTGACGCCGAAGTGGAAGCGGTCCAGGACACCGGAGGACTGGGCGACGTCTTGGAGATAGGCGTGGATCTCAGGCTGCGGGCTGAACGAGCGCGACCAGTTCGGGTTCGGCGCGAACGAGAACGAGTACAGCTGGCTGGGCACGTCGCAGGCAGCACCGGGGTAGGTGTTGTCACGCCAGGTGCCGCCGACGCTGTCGCCCTTGTCGATCACGACGAAGTCAGTCTGCCCGGCCTCGTCCAGTTTGATCGCGGCACCGAGGCCGGCGAAGCCGGCGCCGATCACGAGGATCCGGACGCGCTGGGGGAGAGCAGAGGTCTTGGTGGTCATAGAGATGATCCTAACCGCTGTTGAACGATCGTCAATAGCGTTGTTGACGAATATTCAGTAATGTAGGCCACATGTCGACCACGAGCGGGCCCAAGAGCGGTGCACGGCTGCGGATGTCGCCGGAGAGCCGGCGAGAGCAGCTCCTCGAGCTGGGCACCCGCCTGCTCTCGACCCGGACCCTCGACGAGATCTCCATCGAGGTGCTCGCCGAGGAGGCAGGGATCTCGCGCGGACTGCTCTACCACTACTTCGGCAACAAGCAGGACTTCCACCTCGCGGTCGTTCGCCGGGCCGTCGGCGACCTGGTCGCGATCACCGCTCCGCGTGACATCGAGGACCCGATGGAGCAGCTGGCCGTGTCGATCGGCGCCTACTTGGACTACGTGGTCGAGAACTACACCGGCTACGTCTCGCTGGTCCGCGCAGCAGCCGGCGGCAACGAGGAGCTCCGAGCGATCTACGACGAAGGCCGCAGCGCGCTGACCGACCGGATCTTCGAGGTGACCGGGCCCGCGGAGCTTGAGGCTCTCGGGCTCGAGGACTCGCCGACGATGCGTCTGCTAGTCAAAGGATGGGCGGCGATGCTCGAGGAGATCATCATCGACTGGGTCGCCGACTCCCGCGGGATCGCCCGCGAGGACCTGCTCGAGCGGTTGGCGCGGGCCCTGCCGGCCATCGTGCTCGCCTAGCTGCGACTGCGAAGACGGCGCCAGGTTTCGACAAGCCGGTCGCGACCTCATCCCTCAGTCGCGCGGCTCACTCATCCACCATCAGTGAGTCCGCTTACGCGTCCTCACTCGTCGTTCCCGTAGATGTCGCGGGTGTAGATCTTCCCGCTGACGTCGTCGAGGTCAGCGGTGCTCCGGTTGGCGAGGATCACGTCGGAGCGCTTCTTGAACTCGTCCAGATCGGTGATCACCTCGGAGTTGAAGAACGTCTCGTCCTCGCACGCCGGTTCGTAGACGACCACCTCGACACCCTTGGCCTTGATCCTCTTCATCACGCCCTGGACCGAGGACTCCCGGAAGTTGTCCGAACCGGCCTTCATGATCAGCCGGTAGATCCCGACCGTCTGAGGGTTGCGGCGCAGGACGTCGGTGGCGATGAAGTCCTTGCGGGTGGTGTTGGCGTCGACGATCGCGCTGATCAGGTTCTGCGGCACCTCGGAGTAGTTCGCCTGGAGCTGCTTGGTGTCCTTGGGCAGGCAGTAGCCGCCGTAACCGAAGGACGGGTTGTTGTAGCCCTTGCCGACCCGGGGGTCCAGCCCGACGCCCTCGATGATCTCGCGGGTGTCCAGGCCGTGGCTGAGGGCGTAGGTGTCCAGTTCGTTGAAGTACGCGACCCGCAAGGCGAGGTAGGTGTTGGCGAACAGCTTGATCGCCTCGGCCTCGGTGGATCCGGTGTAGAGCACCGGCACGTTCTTGCTGATCGCGCCCTCGACGAGCAGCCCGGCGAAGATCCGGCCCTGCTCGGTGTCGGAGCCGACCACGATTCGCGACGGGTTCAGGTTGTCCGCCAGGGCGTGTCCCTCGCGCAGGAACTCGGGGGAGAAGATGATCGTCGCGCCCGGGTGCGCCGCCCGCATCCGAGCGGTGAAGCCGACCGGCACCGTTGACTTCACCACGATCGACGCAGTCGGTTCGATCTGCACGACGTCGGCAATCACCGACTCCACCGACCCGGTGTCGAAGTAGTTGGACCGCTCGTCGTAGTTGGTCGGCGTGGCCACGATGACGAAGGCAGCCCCGGTGAAGGCCTGACGCTTGTCCAGGGTGGCAGTCAGGTCGAGAGGCTTGGTGGCGAGGTAGTCCTGCAGCTCGGCGTCCTCGATCGGGGACTGCCCGGCGTTGATCAGCTCGACCTTGTCCGGGAGCAGGTCCAAGGCCCACACCTCGTGATGCTGCGCCAGGATCACGGCGTTCGACAGGCCGACGTACCCGGTTCCGGCGATGGCGATCTTCATGCCCCAGATCGTAACGTTCTAGGCGCCGCCGCCGACGGGCGCGCGGGAAGTAGCCTGTGCTCTCACCGCCGCCCTTGAAAGGACCGAGACTGCCGTGCGTATCGCGTTGCTCATCAACGGAATGACCGGGTACCTGGACGCAGAGTTTCGCGCGCTCTCGGCTCTCGGCCACGATCTGATGTTGGTGACCCCCGGCTCTGCGAAGAGCGCCGACGGGGCGATGGTCGACACCGCGTTCACGGTCCTCGACCGGGCTGGTCAGTACGCCGAGGTGCACGCCTGGCAGCAGCAGCCCCAAGCCGACGACTTGGTCGAAGCGGTCCGGGCCTTCGCTCCAGACGCAGTGCTGATGACTGCGTGGAACTACTCGAAGGCCTACCGTGCCGTGATGAGGACAGTCCCAGACCAGGTAGTTCGGCTGATGTACATGGACAACCTCTGGCGAGCGGCCCCCCGCCAGTGGCTCGGCCGGATGACGCACCGTTGGTACGTCGGCACGGTTGCAGACGCGGCCATCGTGCCGAGCGATCGAACCGAGTTCTACGCGCGCCGACTCGGATTCGGACCGGCAGATGTCATCCGTGGTGGCGCTGTCGCGGATACCGACTTGTTCGCGTCGCCAGAACGCACCGCTGAGGAGCTCGGCTCCCGAAGGTCCTTCCTCTATGTCGGGCGACTGGTCGACCACAAGGGGGCGGATCTCCTCGGGGCGGCGTACCAGCGCTATCGAGAGATCACCGACGATCCGTGGGACCTCCAGGTGGTGGGCATCGGTCCCCTCGACAGCGAGTTGCGCTCGATCCCAGGTGTCTCCATGCATGGGTTTCTTCAGCCCGAGGGCGTGGCAAGCCTGATGCGAGAGGTTTCTTGCCTGGTCCTGCCTTCCCACATCGAGCCGTACGGCGTGGTGGTGCACGAGGCTGCCGCATCGGGTCTCCCGTTGCTGTGCTCGGAGTTCTCCGGAGCCGGGCCGGTCTTCGTCGCTGACGGCTCCAACGGTTGGATGATCCCGGCTGGAAGGGTCGAGCTCTGGGCCCGCGGTATGAACAGGATGAGTGGATGCGCGCCCGAGCGTCTGGCTGCGATGTCCGGGGTAAGCCGTGCACTGGCAACCCGCTCCAGTCCGGCGGGATGGGCGTTGAACCTGACCGAGGAGATCGACCGCCGCCGCGAGGCCGGCGGTGGCCGATTGTCCTGAGGGTTGGGGGTTCGCAACCTGGGCGCCGGGTCAGTTCGACTCCACCCCGGACCCTCCCCATCTCGGACGCTGAAGGTGGCGAAGGGGTGCGTTCCGGGTGGGCTAGGTTTGTGGCGCTCATGGCGGGTTGGCCTCACTTCGGACGACCAACACAGTGCGGACATCGCCGGGTGCATCAAGCCGTAGAAACTTTTCCGAAAGGGTCTCTTCGTGGGTCTGACGTTGATTGTCGAACCGGATCCGCGTGGTCACCGGTTTCAAGCAGTTGCCAACGTAGCGGCGGTCGCGGGTCAGACCGGTGACGTGGTGTTGCTCACCTCGCGGGGTGCGGGCACATGCACCGAATTCGAGGTCTATCTCGCGGATGCGAACCTGACCGTCGACGAACAGTTCGACACCATCTCTCCTGCGGCCCGGGACGTGGCGCGCGCGGTCGCCATAAAGGCTCGAGTCCACGACATCAGCACTGCGGTGGTGATGGACGCCGATCAGTCACTGAAGCGATGGTGGTTCACGGCCCGCCGTGAGTTGAAGGACCTGGAACGGAGACCGCGGATCGTGCTGATGCTCACTCGGTACCCCGCCCGGCTGAAGTACACCGACCCACGCTGCGTCCGGTTGCGGGTCGCCAAGGGCATTCTCGCGATCCTTGCCCGTGCCACCGGAACCGCCGACCACATTGCTGGTTTCGCCGGCAGGGATGACATGTCCCGGGGCTGGGTCGTACGCCGTGCGCGGGACCCCGAGATCTGCTCCGCGCACGCGCGCGACCGAGATGCCCTGCGGATGGAACTCGGCCTCGACCTGAACCGCCCGCTGGTGGGCATCTTCGGAGTGATCGGTCCCGACAAGAATCCTGGCCTGGTCCTGCAGGCTCTCAAGTCGGCCGGAATCGACGGCGATCTGGTCCTCGCAGGCAGCATCACGCCGGAGGTCCGTGCCTGGCTCGACCAGCTCGGCGAGTCGGACCGTGCCCGGGTCGCCGTTCGGGACGGCTTCCTGCCTAACGACGTGCTCGACAAACATGTCGCTGCGGTCAACGCTGTCGTGATCGCCCAGATCCACGGCGGTCCCAGCGGGATCATGGGGAAGGCGCATGCAGCGGGGGTGCCAGTGGTGTCCGCTGGGTCAGAGGTCCGGGCCCGCGAACTGATGGCCACCGACGCTGGCGAGATCGCAACGCTGGATGCCGCGAGCGTCGGAGCGGCCATGCACCGCGTCCTGGAGCGCAACCCGGACTCGCCGCGCAAGAACGCGGTCCCCCCGGCGACGGCTGACGAATTCTCTCGCAACCTGCTCGGAGTCGACGGCGACGGGGTATTCGTCGGCATGTCGCGCCGCAGATAGTCGTCGCAGCCGGGCTTGCTGCTCAATGCGTTGAGCCGCTGCTCCAGTCGATCATGCAGGAGCCAGCGGGAACCGGTCGACTTCTGCCGACCCGGACTTGCCGGAGTCGTAGAACATCCTCATCAACCAGACATGATCCACCGTCCATGGCTCTCCGCTGAAGGCGTCGAGGGCCGCTACCGTGGCTTCAAGGCAGGGGGCGGTGGTGGCGTTGGTCACCGTGGCCACGCACAGCAGCGGTTGGAACAAGCGGCGGTCGACGAAGAATCCGTGTTGTTCCACGATCTGGGTGACGCCCCGGGCCATCGACCTGAGGGCATCGAGATCACCCTCGAGGCGGGCCCACACGTTGCGGTCCCCTGGCACCTCGAGTGCCATCCCGCCAGCGATGTGCACGACCGCACCTGGCGAACCGGCCGCGGCGGCCTTGAGTGCTGCGGCTACTCGGGTGGCATCTCCAGCCGTCACGTTGCCGAACGCCGCCACCGGGATAGTCATGATCTCCGGAACGACGAGTTCCAGGAGCGCCGCTGCGGCCGGGTATGCGCTCGATTGGTCGGTGGCGTGTTCACCCTTACCGCGGCGTCCGAAGAAACCCTTACGCGAAGGCGCCGACTCGGCTGGGTCAGCGACCGCGACACTGCGAACCAGCTCAGCGACCGGGTCGAGGACTCGGCGGGGCGGAATGATCGCTGCGTGCAGAAGCATGGCCCTATGCCCTTCGGGGGTTCGTCACCAGAGCGGTCTCGGCCCGTAGTGCCAGGTGCGGATCTCGCCCACCTTCACCGCCGCTCAGTCCAGACCCTCGCCGGCCACGACGTCAAGATTGCGGAACGTCGGCGGGCCGTCGCAGAGTTCGGCCATCTTGGCGGCGTACTCCGAGGTACGCGGGTCGTTGGAGTTCTCCATCGCCACCTCATAGCTGGCGAAGTGCACCATCACGACGAAGGCGCCAGGCTTGTCGCGGTCATGGCCGATCACGGACCAGTCGAGCAGGCGGTCGGGGTTGGCGGCCCGCCACTCCTCGTTGAACTTCATGATGTCGTCGGTGCGCGACGAGGTGAACTCCACCAGCTGGACGAATGCACTCATGGCTCCGAGAGTACTTGCGGCGACTGGGCCTGGCCAGAGTCAGCAGCCAGGATTGCCCCGCCTAAAGAACCTGCTGGGGCCCGCACGGTTATTGCGAGTGGTTTGCAATAGCGTACGCTTGCTGATGTTGGTCGTCCGATCCCTAGGGAGTTTCGATGCACGTCCCTGATGGCTTCCTGGACGCGCCTACCTCGGTCGCGACCGGGGTGGTCGCCCTTGCCGGCGTCGCCATCGCGTTGCGTCAAGCGCGCAATGAGCTCGACGACAAGACTGCGCCGATGGCCGGGCTGGTTGCGACCTTCGTCTTCGCGGGGCAGATGATGAACTTCCCGGTAGCGGGCGGCACCAGCGGCCACCTCTTGGGCGGCGCGTTGGCAGCGGTCCTGGCCGGCCCCTACACGGCAGTTCTCTGCGTCTCCGTGGTCCTCCTCGTCCAGTCGCTGTTGATGGCCGATGGCGGAATCACCGCGCTCGGCACCAATGTCACGTTGATGGCACTGGTCGGGGTGGTGGTCGGTTGGTTGGTCTTCCGCGTGGCCGTGATGGTGTTACCCAAGCGGGTCGCTTCGGTGCCCCCGGCGGCGGCACTGGGCGCGCTGGTCAGTGTCCTCGCAGCTGCGAGCGTGTTCACGCTGCTCTTCGCTGTCGGCGGTGAGGCGCCCGTCGAGGCGAGCAAAGTGCTCGCCGCGATGCTTGGCTGGCACACCCTGATCGGCCTCGGCGAAGCAGCGATCACCGGCCTGGTCGTCGGCAGCATCGTCTCGGTCCGCCCCGACCTGGTCTACGGGGCCCGACGTTTCGTCGCGGCGCCCGAACTCAAGGTCCGTACCGTGACCGTCGACAAGGGATCCCGATGAGGTCGTCTCGAAGATTCCTGCTCGGTTTCCTGTTGGTCTCGTTGCTGATCGCCGGCGTGGCGAGCTATTACGCCAGCTCACATCCCGACGGCCTTGAGTTCGTCGCCGGCGAGACCGGTTTTGTCGGCACCGCCGACGATTCAGCGACCGCGGACAGTCCGCTCGCCGACTACGGCGTCTCCGGGGTCGAGAACGAACGGCTGAGCGGCGGACTGGCCGGGGTCATCGGTGTGGTCGTGGTGGCGACCCTCTCCCTGGGCCTGTTCCTCCTGCTGCGACGTCGAGGCTCGGGCATCAACGCTGGGGAGTCCGGGCAGCCAGCAGGGCCGGCAAAAGCCTGATGGGCGCCGGTCACGGCCACCGCCTGCACTACCACGCCCACAGCCCGCTGCACCGGGCCGAGCCGCACCTCAAGCTGCTGGGCCTGATCAGCTTCATGCTGATCGTTGTGGCGACACCTAGGGACTGGTACCCCGTCTTCGCCGGGTACGCCGTACTGCTGCTGACCGCGGTCGCGGTCTCCCGGGTGCCGTTCGGCTACCTGTTCCGGCGCATGGTCATCGAGGTGCCGTTCGTGCTGTTCGCCGTGCTGATCCCGTTCATCGCACTCGGTCCGAGGGTCGAGGTTCTCGGCGTCAGCGTGTCCGAGCCGGGCCTGCAGGCTGCCGGGGCGCTGCTCATGAAGGGCACCCTCGGCGTGCTCGCCTCGCTACTGCTGGCCGCGACCACCGAACCCGTCGAGGTGCTCGACGGACTGCGCCGGCTGAGGATGCCGGACCTGATCGTGTCCATCATGGGGTTCATGATCCGGTACGTCGACGTGGTCACCGCTGAGCTCTCCCGGATGCTGACCGCTCTGCGGTCGCGCGGGTGCGACCCGCGGGCGCCCAAGCACTGGCCCGTTCTGGCGCGATCGCTCGGTGCGTTGTTCATCCGGTCCTACGAACGGGGCGAACGGGTGCACCTGGCGATGCTGGCGCGCGGCTACACCGGCCGCATGCCTGGTGGACTGACAGCGAGCGAGCACCGATGAGCACGTCGCAGGTCGACGTCCGTGGGTTGGCGTACGCCTACCCGGACGGCCACCAAGCGCTCTTCGGGGTAGATCTCACGATTGCTCAGGGTGAACGGGTTGCGATGCTCGGCCCGAACGGTGCCGGCAAGACCACGCTCGCACTGCACCTCAACGGGATCCTGACGCCCGGCGCAGGTGCGGTCACTATTGGCGGCCTCGAGGTCACCAAAGCCAACCATCAGGAAATCCGTCGCCGGGTCGGCATCGTCTTCCAGGACCCCGACGATCAGCTCTTCATGCCCACCGTGCGGCAGGACGTTGCCTTCGGCCCTGCGAACATGGGGATCCGTGGCGAGGCGCTCGAGAAGCGGGTACGCGACGCGCTCGAGCAGGTCGGGATGGCCGAGTACGCCGACCGCCCCCCGCACCACCTCTCCTTCGGTCAACGCCGACGCGTTGCCGTGGCGACCGTGCTCGCGATGAAGCCCGACGTTCTCGTGCTCGACGAGCCGTCCTCCAACTTGGACCCAGCGTCGCGGCGCGAGCTCGCCGACATCCTGCGCAGCCTGGACGTCACCGTCCTGATGGTTACCCACGACCTGCCGTACGCCTGGGAGCTGTGTCCGCGCTCGGTGATTTTGCATGACGGTACGGTCGTCGCCGACGGCCGTACGAAGGATCTCCTCAGCAACTCCGAGCTGATGGGCGCCTACCGGTTGGAGTTGCCGTTCGGGTTCGCGCCGACCGCCACCGATCAACCCTTGCGCTGAAGTAGCGCGACCATTTTCGGCCCGGGCGCGGGAGCAGGAATCGAGCACGCGCTCGCGCGCCAGCAAAGGCAAGCACACGTCGGCTCAAGCCGGCAGCTCGACCACGAACGTCGTGTCGCCCGGCCGGGAGGTGACCGACGCCGACCCGCCGTGCGCCCCAGCGATCGCCATCACCAGCGACAGACCCAAGCCAGCGCCTCCGGACGCCCGGGTCCTGCTGGAATCGCCGCGCGTGAACCGCTCGAAGGCGGCCTCGGCGACGTCCGCGGGCAACCCGGGGCCGTCGTCGTGGATCTCGATCCGGACGCTGCTGCCGCCCTCGACGACGACCCGCACGGTCACCGTCGTCCCGGCCGGCGTGTGGTGTCTGGCGTTGCTGAGCAGGTTCGTCGCCACCTGGTGCAGTCGGGCGTCGTCGCCGATCAGGATCACCGGCTCGTCGGGGAGGTCTAGGCGCCAGTGGTGGCCGGGCGCCAGCACCCGGGCGTCGGCCACCGCCTCCAGCAACAGCCGGGTCAGGTCGACCTCCTCCCGGACCAGCGGGCGGCCGGCGTCCAGGCGAGCGAGCAGGAGGAGATCCGCGACCAGCGCGGACATTCGGGCGGCTTCGGTCTCAACCTTCATCAGGGCGCTACCCAGTGCCACCGGGTCCTCCGGAGTACGCCGGGAGAGCTCGGCGTACCCGTGGATCGTGGAGAGCGGGGTCCGGAGCTCGTGCGAGGCGTCCGCGACGAACTGCCGGACCTGCTGCTCGCTGCGGTGCCGGTCCGCCAGCGCACCGTCAACATGGTCCAGCAGGGTGTTCAGTGCGGAGCCGACTTGTCCGACCTCGGTGTCGGAGTCGGTAAGGTCCTCGGCCACGCGGGTCTGGATCGAGGTCTGGCCGCTGGACAGGTCCTGGGTGGCGACGTCGCGGGCAGCCTCGGCGACCGCGTGCAGCGGCTGGAGCTGGCGGCGCACCAGCCAGGTGCCGGCCACGCCGGCGATGCCGACGCCGAGCAGGGTGAACAGCGCGAAGGAGAGCGCCATGCTCTCGATGGTCTCGTCGATGTCGTCGGTGGGCAGCCCGACGGCGAAGACGTTGCCGCCCCGGTCCTCCTCGACAGCGAGCCGGTAGCTCCGGCCCTCCACCTCGACGTCGACCGGCTCGTCGTCCTTCCTCAACGAGGTGAGGTCGCGCACGGTGGCCAACGACAGCGAATCGGCGGCGCCGCGCCGTCCTTCGAGCACACCGCCCACGGGGGTGACGCCCAGGTCGGCAGGAAGGATCGCGATCAAGGTCCCCGGGCTCTGGGGGGTGCCGGCTCCTCCCGGGCCGCGGTCATCGACCTGTCCTTGGGGGCCGGTCGCACGGCGCAGAGCATCCTGGACCTGGTCGTCGAGCCGGTCGGTCAGGATGCCGCGCATGACCACGGTCGCGCTGAACGCCACCAGGACGCCGACGAGCGCCACCAGGGCGACTGCGGTCACCACGAGCCGACCGGTCAAGGTGCGTGGAAGCAGCTTCACGCCTTCACCGGCTTCAGGACGTAGCCCGCGCCGCGCAGGGTGTGGATCATCGGATCGCGACCGGCGTCGACCTTCTTGCGTAGGTAGGAGATGTAGAGCTCGACGACGTTCGCCTGGCCGCCGAAGTCGTAGTTCCAGACCCGGTCCAGGATCTGTGCCTTCGAAAGCACCCGCTTCGGGTTCCGCATCAGGTAGCGGAGCAGCTCGAATTCTGTAGCCGTGAGCTGAATCGGCTCGCCCGCCCTGGTGACGTCGTGGCTGTCCTCGTCTAGCACTAGGTCGCCGACAGTGAGGATCGACCGGTCGGCGGTCTGCTGGGCACCTGCCCGGCGCATCAGGGCGCGCAGCCGGGCCACCACTTCCTCCAGCGAGAACGGCTTGGTCACGTAGTCGTCCCCGCCGGCGGTCAGCCCAGCCACCCGGTCCTCGACGGCGTCGCGGGCGGTCAGGAACAGCACCGGGATGTCCGGGCTGGCGCCGCGCATCCGGCGGAGCACCTCCATCCCGTCGAAGTCCGGGAGCATCATGTCCAGGACGACGGCGTCCGGGGCGAACTTCCGCGCCGCCGCGACCGCCTTGGTGCCGGTGCGCGCGACCTCGACGTCCCAACCCTCGTAGCGCAGAGCCATCCGCAGCAGCTCGGCGATATTGACCTCGTCGTCGACGACCAGCACCCGCAAGGGGGTCCCGTCAGCTCGGGACAGTTCGGGTCCGCGGGCGGTACTCATGGATCCAGCCTGCTGCACTCGCACGATCGTTCGCTAGGGATCGGCTGTGAGCTTCCTGTGAACCGGTGGTCGCTGGTCGCACGAAACTGCTGGCTGGCTCACAGCAGCCTGACAGGTCCGGGGCTCACGGTGTTCCCATGGCTGAGAACACTGACGTCCCTGAGAAGCCGGACGACCACCAAGATGACCAAGCCGCGGCTGCCGACCAGGCGCCCGCTGTGGCCCCCGAGCCCCCGAACGCTGCACCGCAGGGTCCGCGTCTGCGGGACCGGGCGTTCGCCTTCCGGGCGGTGGTCGCAGTGGCTGCGGCCACCCTGCTCATCGGGGCGGCCGGCGGTGCCGGCCTGGCCGCGTGGGCTGAGGATGACGACGGTCCCCGGGTCGGCCGATTCGCCGACGGTCCCGGTTGGGAGGGTCCCCGCCACCCGTTCGGCCCCGGCGACCGCGGGCCCCGGTTCCACCCGGGCGACAAGCAGGACCGGTCCGAGCAGCAGGAGCCCGGTAGCACCTCCTGATTGGCGCCGGCCCGGTGCTGTCGTCAGACTGGACGAGTTGTGCGTATCCAGTTCCCCGCCGAGCTCCCGGTATCAGCACGCCGCGAGGACATCGCTGCGGCGATCCGTGATCACCAGGTCGTGATCCTCGCGGGGGAGACCGGGTCGGGCAAGACCACCCAGCTCCCGAAGATCTGCCTCGAGCTCGGCCGCGGCCCCGGTGGTCCGGGCGGCGCGTTGATCGGGCACACCCAGCCCCGCCGGATCGCCGCTCGCAGTGTCGCGGAGCGGATCGCCGAGGAGCTCGGCACCGAGCTGGGGGAGGTGATCGGCTACCAGGTCCGGTTCACCGACAAGACCTCGACAGCAGGTCGGGTGAAGGTGATGACCGACGGCATTCTGCTGGCCGAGCTCCAGCGCGACAAGGAACTGCGCCGCTACGACACGATCATCATCGACGAGGCCCACGAGCGAAGCCTCAACATCGACTTCATCCTCGGCTACCTCAAACGGCTGCTGCCGCGCCGTCCCGATCTGAAGGTCGTGATCACCTCTGCCACGATCGACGTCGAGCGGTTCTCCGAGCACTTCGACGGGGCGCCGGTGATCGAGGTCTCCGGGCGAACCTTCCCGGTCGAGGTTCGGTACCGCCCGCTGGTCGAGGTCCGCGAGGAGGCCGGGTCCGAGAAGGACGATGACGGCGAGGTGCTGGTCCGCGACCAGACCGAGGCCATCCTGGCCGCTGTCGACGAAATCCGATCCGAGACCGACGGCGACATCCTGGTCTTCCTCCCCGGCGAACGGGAGATCCGGGACACCGCGGACGCCTTGAAGCGCAAGGCGGACGGGCGCGGCGGTGGCCTGGGTGGCTTCGACATCGTGCCGCTCTTCTCGCGGCTCTCCGCCGCCGAGCAGCACCGGGTATTCGAGCAACACACCCGGCAGCGGGTGGTGCTGAGCACGAACGTCGCCGAGACCTCGTTGACCGTCCCGGGTATTGCCGCGGTGATCGACACCGGGGTCGCTCGGATCAGCCGGTACTCGACGCGGACCAAGGTGCAGCGCCTCCCCATCGAACCGATCAGTCAGGCCTCGGCCAATCAACGCTCGGGTCGGTGCGGCCGAGTCAGCGATGGCATCGCCGTACGGCTGTACTCCGAGGAGGACTTCGAGGCCCGCCCCGCCTTCACCGAGCCGGAGATCCTGCGCACCACCCTGGCCAGCGTCATCCTGCAGATGACCTCGCTGGGCCTCGGCGACGTCGCCCGGTTCCCGTTCGTCGAGCCTCCCGATGTGCGTAGCGTGCGGGCCGGAATGTCGTTGCTGGAGGAGCTCGGGGCGGTCCGGCCCGGCAAGGACCGGTCCCGCCCGGCGCTGACCCGGATCGGTCGTGCGCTGGCCCGGCTCCCGATCGACCCGCAGCTCGGGCGGATGCTCCTCGAGGCTGATGGTCTCGGCTGCCTGCGCGAGGTCCTGGTGATCACCTCCGCGCTCTCCATCCAGGACCCCCGGGAACGCCCGGTGGAGCACCGGGCGCGGGCCGATGAGCTGCACGCCCGGTTCCGCGACCAGCGCTCGGACTTCGCTACCTGGCTGAACCTGTGGGCGCACCTGCGCACCCAGCAGAAGGAGTTAGGCTCCAGCGCGTTCCGGCGGATGTGCCGCGCCGAGCACCTCAACTACCTCCGGGTCCGGGAGTGGCAGGAGTTCGAGAGCCAGCTGCGCCAGGTCGCCAAGCAAGTCGGACTGAAGGTGCCGCCCGCCACCGAGGGCCGCGCCGACGAGGACCTAGTGCACCAGGCACTGCTCTCCGGGCTGCTCTCGCACATCGGCCTGCGCGACCCGGACCGGCGCGACTACCTCGGTGCTCGTGGCACCCGCTTCTCGGTCTTCCCCGGGTCCGGGCTGTTCAAGAACCAGCCGCAGTTCGTGGTCGCCGCCGAGCTGGTCGAGACCTCGAAGCTGTGGGGACGCCAATGCGCCGCCGTCGATCCGGTCTGGGTTGAGAAGGCCGGGGCGCACCTGGTGCAGCGCTCCTGGTCTGAGCCGCACTGGTCGAAAAAGCGAGCCGCTGTGCTCGCCCACGAGCGCGTCACCCTGTACGGCGTCCCGCTAGTCGCCGATCGGCTGGTCAACTACGGCACCCAGGACCCGGCCGTTGCCCGCGAGCTCTTCATCCGGCACGCCCTCGTCCAGGGTGAGTGGCACTCCCGGCACACGTTCCTGACCACCAACGCCGAGCTGCTGGAGCGGGCCGAGGAGCTCGAGCATCGGACCCGTCGCCGGGACCTGGTCGTCGACGAGGAGACCTTGTTCGACTTCTACGCCTCGGTCGTCCCGCCCGAGGTGGTATCCGGGGCGCACTTCGACAGCTGGTGGAAGAAGGAGCGTCATCAGCGGCCCGACCTGCTCACCTTCGACCCGGCGATGCTGGTGCACGACAGCGTGAGCGAGATCGCCCCCGGCGACTTCCCCGACGAGTGGCGGGACGGCTCGCTGGCGCTGCCGCTGACCTACCACTTCGAACCGGGCGCCGCCCAGGACGGCCTCAGGGTCGACATCCCGCTGGCAACGCTGAACCATCTCGGCGCCGCCGCCTTCAGCTGGCACGTCCCGGGACTGCGCGAGGAACTGGTGATCGCACTTCTCCGGTCGTTGCCCAAGCAGCTCCGGGTGAACTTCGTCCCCGCACCGAACGTGGCCCGGCAGTTCCTGGCAGCGGTACCACCGGGGGAGGAGGCGCTGACCGACGCGCTCTCGCGGCACCTTCGGGCCGTCACCGGGATCAACGTCCCCGCCGACGCCTGGGACACCGCCAAGGTGCCCGACCACCTCAGGCCGAGCTTCCGGATCCTCGACGAGTCCGGCGCGGTGCTCGGGGAAGGCCGGGACCTCGAGGCCCTCAAGGAGCCACTGCACCCCTCGTTCGAGGAGGCGATGGCCGGGGCCGCGGCCGAGTCCGGGATGACGGCGACCGGTCAGCGCGCCTGGACGTTCGGCACGGTCGAGGCTTCCTTCCGGCAGGTCCGGGCCGGTCACGAGGTCCGGGGGTTCCCCGGCCTGACCGACGAAGGCTCCACGGTCGGCCTGCGGGTCTTCGCCTCGGCCGACGAGCAGGAGGCCCAGCACTGGCGGGGGATCCGCAGGCTGCTCGTGCTGAACGTGCCCGCGCCCGACCTGACCGCCGGTCTCGACAACGCGACCAAGCTGGCCCTGGCGGGTTCCGGATACCCGACCGTCAAGGCGCTCCTGGCCGACTGCGTGCTCGCCGCGCTCGGCGACCTGGTCTCCGAGGCCCCGACGGTCCGGGACCAGGCCGCGTACGACGTCCTGCTGGCGCGTGCGCGCGCGGAACTGCCCGACCGTGCGGTCGCGGTCAGGACGACCGTGCTGCGCGTGCTCGCCCACCTACGCGAGGTCGACAAACTGCTGCACGGTCGCGTCGAGCTGCACGTGCTGCCGTCAATGAACGACATGCGCCAGCACCTCGGAAGGCTGAGTGCCCCCGGGGTCGTCGCCGAGGCGGGAGGACGTCGGCTGCGGGAGTTCCCGCGGTACCTGGCCGCCCTGGCCGAACGCCGGCGAAAGCTCGACGCGGCGCACGGTCGCGACCTGGAGCTGATGTCGCGGGCGGGGGAGTTCCAGAACGCCTACGACCAGCGGACCGCGGCGCTGCCTGCGGGGAGGCCGCCAGGAGCCGGACTGGAACGGTTGCGCTGGCTGATCGAGGAGTACCGGGTCTCGCTGTGGGCCCAGCCGCTGGGAACCTCGGAGCCGGTCTCGGACAAGAGACTGCGGGCAGCAGTCGAGGGCCGCTGAGTCAGCGCCGCGGTAGGTAGGGCCGGACCGCGGCCAGGACCTCGTCGAAGACCTCGCGCGGAACCGCAGCGCCCTCGCGCCGGACGCCATACTCGTCGAGATCGAGGATCCGGTTGAGCCGGACCTCGCTGGGCCGTCGGTGCCGGTCCCAGTCACCGACCCCGATGTCCATCCACACCCGACCAGCTCTGGCCTCGTCGCGATCGTCGCGGTCGTGGTCCTTGCTGGTCATGGCGAGTGCCGTGATCCGTCCGCCGCCGACGGAGAGGACCAGCACCGGACGATCCTTGCCCCGGCTCGGGTCGTCCTCGTACGGGACCCAGGTCCAAACGACCTCGCCTGGATCAGGGCGGGCGTTGTGCACCGGTGCGTACTCGCTCATGACGACGAAACTAGTCGGTCGCCGCAGGGAGTTGGTGCGCCGGGCTGGGAGCGCCTCACGGCGCATCGCCGCTCGAAGCGGCTATCTCTAGGTCCCGGGGCTGCCACAGCCCGGCGCACCCGAATTCTAGCCGCACCCAGGTCGCCGCGGGCGTGTTCATGGCCGACCACTACGTCAGGTGTCCCTCGAGCTCGAGCCGGCCGGCGTGCTGGAGCTGGTCGGCCAGCCCTAGCAGCTTCGAGGCGGCCAGGTCCACCTGGTAGGTGGACGCACCCACGGTCTCGGTCTGCGCTCGGCCGGCAGCGGCGACCCGTGCGAAGGCTGCCGCGCGGAAGAGGGTGTCGGCGAACTCCCCGACGACCACGCCGGAGAGCACCGCGTCCACGAGGGCGCGCACCTCGTCCGGACCCGGCGGCTCCTCGACCCCGGAGATCGCCTCGGCCACCGGCGCCAGCGCTCGTCCGTGGTCGTATTCGCGCGCGGCCGTCTCCGGGTCGGCGTACACCCAGGTGCGCAAGACGTAGAGCCGCCACAGCACCCCGGCGAGGGAGTCCGCGGGGGCGCCGGACCAGAGGTCGGCCAGCGTCTCCAGCCCTTCGGTGTCGGCGAGATGGACGACCCGGGAGACCAACTCGTTGTCCGCCTGGTCGCGGGCGCCCCGGACCAGGGCGGTCGCCGCGCGCTCGGCGGCCTCCGCGAGCACCGCCGGGTCCGCGCCGTGGGCGGTGGTCTCGATCGCCTCGAAGTGTCCTGAGCCGGGCAACTGCGGTCGGTGGTGGGCCCGGTCGTTCATGCGTCCAACTTACGACTTGAGCAAGTCCGCTGCCGCCCGGACCATGGCGACCATCGGCTCCTGCCCGGCAGGGTAGTTGTAGTCCTGACCGAGCAGGTCGATCGTCAGCACCGAGATCCGGTTGCCGGAGGTGACCAGGCCGACGGCCTGGAAGAGGCCCTCGTCCTTGTTGGGCGGCGACTGCGTGACCAAGTACCAGGAACCGCCGTCGATAGCGACCAACGGGCCGACCTTCACGTTCTTCGCAGTCTTCGCGCAGTTCTTGCGCCAACTCTTCAGCACCTTCATCGCCGTTGCCGTCGTCGTGGCGTCCGGGAACTCGGCGATCTGCTGGGCCGCTCCGTCGTCGGTGTCGACCGGCGGGAAGTAGGTGCGCTCGACGACCTCGGTGGCGCCGATGCTGATCAGGTCGACCTTGGCGCACAGTCCGAACGCCTGGTCGTCGGCCGGCCCGGTCTCGCCGTCCTGCCAGATCCACTCAGCGTTCAGGCCTGGTACGGCGTCGGTGGCGAGCAGCCGGTCGGACAGCGTGGCCGGGGTCTCGACCGGCTCCGGGGTCTCGACCGGTGCGCTGGGGGTCAGAGTCGGTGCGCTCGTGGTGGGCGGGTCGCCGGCCACCGGCTCGGACGGCGCGTCGTCAGGGGAGGCGCAGCCGGCCACGGTGAGGGTGACGGCCAGGACCAGAGCCGTGCTGAACGCAGCGACGTGTTTCATGGGAAGCATGCGACGAGCCTAGGGCCGGTCCGCGCGGAGGCGGGTCCAGTGGGACCGCGCGGCGTGTCTCGCTATCGTGAGCGTGCCCGCGGGACCGACCCCGGCGCAGGAGGGAGTCCGCGGTGCGTGCCCTGGTGGCCCTTCTCGCCGGAGCAGCGGTGCTCCTGGCGGGGTGCGCTGCGGCCGATCCGGAGGACACCGAGACCTCCGCCCCGTCCGGGACCAGCCTGCTGACCTTCGCGGTCTATGGTCCGCCACCCGTGGTGACCGCGTACGCCAAGATCGCCGCGGACTACTCCCGGGATCACCCGGACACGGTCGTCAACGTGCGCCCGTACGACTCGGTCGAAGCTGCCGCCAGCGCTTTGCGCAAGGACGTCGAGACGGGCTCGACACCGGACGTCTTCCTTACCCCGGTCGAGGAGCTTCCCTGGCTGATGGACGAGGACGCGATCAGCCCGGTCGACGAGCCGCTGATCGAGCGGGAGGTCGACTTTGGCGACGACTACCAGCGCAACGCCCTGGAAGCGTTCTCCTTCGACAAGCTCCTGCAGTGCATGCCGGTCGACGTCTCACCGCTGGTCGCCTACTACAACACCGATCTCGTCGACCTCGATGACCTGCGGGACCCCGACCAGGAGCCGGTCGACCCCGTCGAGGGATGGACCCTGGAGGAGTTCGCCGAGGCGGCTCGCCGGGCCTCCGGCGGCGGCGTTCAGGGCGTATATGTCGCACCCACCCTGGAGCAGCTTGCGCCGTTCCTCTGGTCTGATGGTGGCGAGCTGGTCGACGACGACCAGGAGCCGACCACGCTGCGGCTGAGCGACGGGTCCAGCAGGTCCGGCCTGGCGAAGGTCCTCGCGGTCCTGCGCAACCCCCAGGTCACCTTCACCCAGCTGCAGATCGCACGACGTTCCGCGCTGGACCGGTTCAAGAACGGCTCGTTGGGGATCGTGCTGGGCTACCGGAGCCTGACCCCGCAGCTGCGGGCCGTCGAGGACCTGCCGTTTGACGTGATGCCGTTGCCGCAGCTCGGAGGCAGGGCGACCGTGGGGGAGAGCAACGGACTGTGCTTGGGCGCGGCGGGGGAGAGCGCGTCCAAGGCGGCTGACTTCCTTGCTTACGCCGTCTCAGATCCGGCCAGCACGCTGTTGGCGAAGACCGGGTACACGGTGCCCACCAACCTTGCGGTACTGAACTCGCCGGACTTCCTGCAGCCCGAGCGGCAGCCGGACAGCCCGAGCGTCTTCGCGCTCAACGTCCGCTACGTGCGGATGCTGCCGACGGTCGACGCCTGGCACGAGGTCGAGGCGGCGGCGGCGCCGCTGCTGACCCGGCTGTTCTACGACCCGGTGATCGACCCGCTGGACGAACGGCTCCGGGAAATCGACGACCTCTCGGTACCGCTGTTCACTCCGGGAGCGACTCCGGCTCCGTAGCCGGTTCGGCTGCGGGACCCGGCTCGGCCGGGTTGCGGATGGCGTCGCAGATGATCGGCGCCATCAGGTCGATCTGCCACTGCCGGGCGCCGAGGGTGCGGAGTTCGGCCATGACGGCCTCGTCCAGCTCTGCGTCGGCGACCTTCGGGGGGGACCAGAGCAGCCGACGCATCGAGTCAGGGGTCAGCAGGTTCTCGATGGGGACCTTCCGGTCCTCCGAAAGTGCCGTGACCGCCGTACGCGCGGTCTGCAGGCGGGCTGCCGCCGCCGGGTCGCGGTCGGCCCAGGACCGGACCTGCGGGGGTCCGTCGGAGCGGTTCGCGACCGGGGGCAGCTCGTTGTCGGGGAGGGCGCGGGCACGCTTGAGCGCCTCGACCCAGGTGTCGAGGTAGCGCCTGGCTCCCCGGCCGTGGAAGCCGGCGGTGTCCATCAGCAGCTTGCCGCTGGTCGGCAGTGCGTTCGCGGCCGCGATCATGGCGGAGTCCGGGATCAGCCGGCCCGGGGTGGTGTCGAGGTCGGCGGCCAGCCCGTCACGGACCGTCCAGAGTTCGCGAACCGCTGCCAGGGCGCGGCGGCCCTTGGCTTTGTGAATCCCGGAAGTACGTCGCCACGGGTCCAAGCGCGGGGGCGGCTCGTAGGTGATCAGGTGCTCGAACTCCTGACGGGCCCATTCGGTCTTGCCCGACTCCTCGAGTTCGGCGGACAGGACGTCGCGGAGCTCGGTCAGCACCTCTACGTCGAGGGCGGCGTACTCCAGCCACGGCCCGGGCAGCGGGCGTTTGGACCAGTCCGCCGCCGAGTGCTCCTTGCGCATCGACTTGCCGACGATCACCTCGACCAGAGTGGCCAGACCGACCCGTGGGTAGCCGAGAAGACGAGCGGCGAGCTCGGTGTCGAAGAGGGCGGTCGGGACCAGACCGACCGCCCGCAAGCACGGGATGTCCTGGCTGGCCGCATGCAGGATCCACTCGGCGCCCCCGAAGGCCTCGTTGAGGTCGGTCAGGTCATCGAAAGCGATCGGGTCGATCAGGGCGGTCCCGGCGCCCTCGCGGCGCAGCTGGATCAGGTAAGCACGTGCCGAGTAGCGGTAGCCCGACGCGCGCTCGGCGTCGAGCCCGATCGGCCCAGTGCCGGCGGCTACAGCGGCGACCACTTCGTCGAGCGCCGCGCGGGTCTCGACGATCGGGGGCAGGCCGTCGCGCAGCGTGAGCAACGGGGCAGGTGGAGCGGCCTCGACCTCGGGCTCTACCTCCGGGCTGTTCGCAGTGGTCTCCGCCATCGCGCTGAGCACTACTCCGGGCCGCGCTGGCCGCGCCGGCTCGGAATGGTGGCAACACCGTCGGGGACGGGAGGCAGGCCGGCGGCGGTGCAGAGCAGCTCGCCCCAGGCCTCGATGTGCGCAGTCAGGTCGCCGACCGGGGTCCAGGATGCTCGGATCTCGATCTGGGCGGTCCCGGGTTCGGTGGCCATTCCGCCGAAGCTCTCCGACGCGACACTGGTGACGGTTCCGGACGGGGCACCGTACTCCGCGCCGTGCGCTTCCAGGGCCTCGGTCAACCAGGTCCAGCCGACCTCGGCGAGCAGCGGGTCGGTGACGAGCTCGGGGTCGATGTCAGCCCGCGCGTAGGCCACGCAGCGGAACGTGCCGTCCCAGGTGTCGTTGCCAGCGGGGTCGTGCAGGATCACGATTCGTCCGGTGCCGACATCCTCGCCGTCGACGGTCACGTCCGCGGAGATCGCGGACGCGAACGGAGCGATCCGCTGCGGGGCCGGCATCTCCTCGGTGTAGACCTCGGGACGGAGCTTCGCGGCGCGCAACTGCTGCACGGCCCGCTCGAAGTCGGCCGGGATCTGCGGCGGCACGATCTGCCGTTCGCGGGGTGCGGACATGGGCTCAGGCTAGAGCGGATCATCCGATCCCGCGTCCCCGACTCGCCGCCTGACCTGCGAAGATCGTCCTATGTCCGACATCGCCGGCCCCGATCCGTCCGTGGGCGACTCTGCCTTCTTGCGCGCCGCTCGGGGCGAGCCGGTGCCGCACACCCCGGTCTGGTTCATGCGTCAGGCAGGGCGCTCGCTGCCCGAGTACCTGAAGGTCCGCGAGGGCGTCACGATGCTCGACTCCTGCATGCAGCCCGACCTGGTCACCGAGATCACCCTCCAGCCCGTCCGTCGCTACGGCGTGGATGCGGCCATCTTCTTCTCCGACATCGTGCTGCCGCTCAAGGCGATCGGGGTGGACCTCGACATCGTCCCCGGGGTCGGGCCGGTGGTGGCCGACCCGGTCCGCACCCTCGCCGACGTCGAGGCGATCCCGGACCTGACCCCGGAGCACGTCCCGTTCATCACCCAGTCCGTGGGCCAGCTCGTCCGCGAGTTGGGTGCTACCCCGTTGATCGGCTTCGCGGGCGCGCCGTTCACCGTGGCGTCGTACCTGGTCGAGGGCGGTCCTTCGAAGGAGCACGCCAAGACCAAGGCCCTGATGTTCGGCGCTCCGGAGGTGTGGGACGCGCTGATGCGCAAGATCGCTGGAATCTCCGCTGCCTACCTCCACGTCCAGGTGGCGGCCGGCGCGAGCGCCGTTCAGCTCTTCGACTCCTGGGCCGGGGCGGTGACCCGTGCCGACTACGCGTCGCACGTGCTCCCGTACTCGACCGAAGTGCTGACCTCGATCGGGGGGACCGGTGTTCCCCGGATCCACTTCGGGGTCGGGACCGGAGAGATTCTCGACCTGATGGGATCCGCCGGCGCCGAGGTCGTTGGCGTTGACTGGCGGGTGCCGCTCGCCGAGGGCATCAAGCGCGTTGGTGGCCTCTCGGTCCAGGGCAACCTGGATCCGACACTGGTCTTCGCACCGACCGCGGTGATGCTGGAGCGTGCCGACCAGGTGCTGGAGGCCGGCCGGGCAGCGCCCGGCCACATCTTCAACCTCGGACACGGCGTGATCCCCTCGACCGATCCCGACCAGCTCAAGCGCCTGACCGACCACGTACACGAGGTCAGCGCTCGCTGATCGGGCCCTGGCTCAGGCCTCGACCGGCGCTGTCCGGGTCGTCCGGCGGCGCCGTACGACGAGCCAGACCGGGAAGGCGACCAGTCCGAGGGTCGCGGCGAACGGCAGCACGGCGCCCACCCCGACGAGGACCGCGTTCGTAGCCGATCCCAGAGCGTCCCAGCCGCTGCTGAGACCGGAGAGGAAGTCGTCCTCCTCCTTCGGACCGGTGCTGTCTTCGTCCGGCACGGAGAGGTACAGGTTGATCGTCGCCATTGAGGTCTGGTCGGCCAGGTACTTCTGCTGCGCCAGGAGCGAGTCCAGGTCGGCCTGGCGCTGGCTCAGCTGGGTCTCGATCGCGATCACCTGGTTAAGGTCCGAGGCCTTCGCCAGCAGCGCTTGGACCCGGGCCAGACTGAGCTTCTGGCTGCGCACCCGGGAGTTGGTGTCGATGACCTGGGTGGTCACGTCCTCGGCCGCCCGGCTGCGGTCGACCAGGGTGCCGAGCTCGGGGAGCTCGTCCATCGCGTCATCGAAGCGGCTACCCGGGATGCGGAGCTCCAGCCGGGCCCGCGCGGTCTGACCGTCCTCGTCGGCGTCGGACTCCTCGTTGGCGATCTCGCCTCCCCAGGTGTCGAGCAGCTTCTGCACCTCGAAGCGGGCCTGGTCGACGTCGTCGTTGTGCAGGGTGATCTGGCCCTTCGAGATGACCGCACGGGTCGGGGATTCCGGCGTCTCGTTGGCGGGGGCCCCGACGAAGCCATCGTCGGCGATCTCGGGCGAGGAACCCGTCTTGCTGCCGTCCGAACCGGCGTCCTGCGCCGGCCTCGGCGCTGAGCCGGGGACAGCTCCGGAATCGGAGGGCGTATCGAGGGACTGGTCGGCGGGGTCGTCGGAGGACCCGCAGGCCACGACGAGGAGGAGTGCGGGGACGACGAGGGCGACGCGTGCGATCTTCATGACGATAGGACGCAGCCGTGCCCGGATCGGATCCCTCGACGAGCTCACAGGTCCGTAGGCTGGGACCGTGACCGAGCCCGCAGCGTCCGTTCCCGCGGCACCCATCGTCGCCGTGATCGGCGGCGGCATCGCCGGGCTGGCTGCCGCTGCGCGGCTGCACGAAGAGCGACCGGACGTCGAGATCCTCGTCCTCGAGGGCTCACCGGAGATCGGCGGCAAGCTCCGGTTGGCCGAGGTCGGCGGGATCACCGTCGATGTAGGTGCTGAGGCGATGCTCAACCGGCGCCCGGAGGCGGTCGCGCTGGCTCGGACCTCGGGCCTCGCGGACGCGATCGTGCACCCAGCCACCATCAGCGCCCACCTGTGGAGCCGCGACGAGCTGGCCACGATGCCGCGCACGATGATGGGCATTCCGACCGATCTGCGGGCGCTGGCCGAGACCGGGGTGATCTCGAAGCCGGGGATGGCCCGGGCCGCGATGGACGCCGTGCTGCCGGCGACCTCGCTCGACGGCCGCGACACCAGCATCGGTGGCCTGGTGGAGGAGCGCTTCGGTCGTGAGGTGGTCGATCGCCTGGTCGAGCCCCTGCTCGGAGGGGTGTACGCGGGCCACGCCCGGGAGATCTCGGCGCGCGCCGCCGTCCCGCAGGTCGTGGCGCTGCTGGACCGTGACCGCTCCCTGGGCAAAGCGGCTGCTCGGGCGACGTCGGGTCCCACCAGTGACGTCCCGGTCTTCGCCGGCATCGTCGGCGGTGTCGGCAGGCTCCCCGGCGCGGTGGCCGCCACCAGCGGCGCCCGCATCGAGACCAACTCCGTGGTCCGGGACCTGGCACGCCGTACCGGCGGCGGCTGGACACTGGTGGTCGGCTCGACTGACGAACCGCGGCTGGTAAAGGCCGACGCCGTCATCGTGGCGGCCCCGGCTCGAGCCGCGGCCCGGTTGCTCAGCGACGTCGCGCCGGGAGCGGCCCTGGAGCTGGCCCGGATCGAGTACGCCTCGGTCGCCCTGGTCACGATGGCGTTCGCCGCCCGGGACTTTCCCGAGGTGCACGGGTCCGGGTTCCTGGTGCCGCCGGTCGAGAAGCGGGCGATCAAGGCTGCGACCTTCTCGTTCGCCAAGTGGGACTGGGTGCGCGAAGCCGGCGCTGGGACGGTCGTGATGCGTTGCTCGCTGGGCCGCCACCGCGAGGAGCACCAACTCCAGGCCTCCGACGAGGAGCTCGTCGAGCTCGCGTTGCACGACCTGGCCGATGCGATCGGACTCTCGGTGCGCCCGATCGAGAGCCAGGTGCAGCGCTGGGGAGGCGGGCTGCCGCAGTACGCGGTGGGCCACCTCGACCGGGTCGCGACGATCCGGGCCGAGGTCGCCCGGATCCCGGCGCTAGCGGTGTGCGGTGCGGCGTACGACGGGCTCGGGATCCCGGCTTGCATCTCCTCGGCCCACCTGGCCGTCTCGTCGCTGCTGCCGGACCTGCCTGTTGCTCGGTAGCCCGGCCTTGGGAGGATGGCGACATGGCGAAGGTGAAGCAGGCTCGCGAGATCAACGCTCGTGCCATCAACGGCATGGTCCGGTACACGATGTGGTCGGTCTTCCGCCTGCGTGACCTGATCGGCGACGCCGACCGTACGGCGGAGATCGCGGAGGTCGAATCGCTGTTCAAGGAGTTCGACGCCGCCGACGTCGTCGTGCGAGGTACGTACGACGTGGCCGGTCTTCGGGCGGACGCCGACCTGATGATCTGGTGGCACGCGGAGACCTCGGACGAGCTCCAGGACGCCTACCAGCGTTTCCGCTGCACAGCCTTCGGTCGCCGCCTAGACCCGGTGTGGTCGCAGCTGGCCCTGCACCGCCCGGCCGAGTTCAACAAGTCCCACGTCCCCGCGTTCTTGGCCGATGAGGAGGTGCAGCCCTACGTCTGTGTCTACCCGTTCGTGCGCTCCTACGAGTGGTATCTCCTCGAGGACGGTGAGCGCCGGCGGCTGCTGGCCGAGCACGGCAAGATGGCGCGCGACTACCCCGACGTGCGCGCCAACACCGTCTCCTCGTTCGCGCTCGGCGACTACGAGTGGATCCTCGCCTTCGAGGCCGCCGAACTCCACCGGATCGTCGACCTGATGCGGCACCTGCGTGGCTCGGAGACCCGCCGGCACGTGCGCGACGAAGTGCCGTTCTACACCGGGCGTCGCCTCGAGCCGGCGGTGCTGATCAACGGGCTTCCCTGAAGGTTCCACGGAACCGGATCCGGTCGGCGAGCGTCTCAGGACCATGCGGATCACTTCTCTCCTCCTCGCGGCCGGTCTCGTGACGGTCGCCGGCTGTGGCTCTGTCGGCGAGCCGAGCGGGCCCACGGTCGCCGGCGTCCAGACTGCGCCCGCGATGCCGACCGCCGTACCGGCTGCGACCGGGTTGGTGCGCAGCGCCGGCCTGGTGACGATTCTCGGTCAGGGGGACCAGGCTGCCGAGCTCTGCCTCGGTGGAGTCGCCGAGTCGTACCCGCCCCAGTGCGGTGGGCCGCAGATCGTCGGCTGGACGTGGTCCGAGCACCCGCGGACCTTCGAGCAGGCGAACGGCGTGCGCTGGGGGACCTACGCCGTGACCGGCCGCTTCGACGGCACCCGGTTCACGCTGACTGAGGCGATCTCCGGTGCACTGTACGACCCGATCGCGGCTCCGGAGGAGCCGGGCACCAAGACCCCGTGCCCTGAACCTGACGGCGGTTGGAAGGTGCTCGATCCGGAGAGGACGACGGCCGAAACGATGGACCAGACCTTTGCTGCGGCCTCCGGGCTCCCCGGCTATGCCGACGCCTGGATGGACCAGTCGCGGAACCTGGCGGACGGGACCGGGGACGACGAAGCCATGAACGATCCGGAGTTCACGACGATTAATGTCCGGGTCACTGAGGACGTCGCCGGTGCGGAGAAGGCGTTGCGGGAGATCTGGGGCGGAGCGCTCTGCGTGACCAAGGCTGACCGCACCGAGGCCGAGCTGCTGGAGATCCAGACGGTACTCGGTGACCTCCCGGGGATGCTGACCTCGACCCCTAGCAACGGCCGAGTCGAGGCGCAAGTGATCCACGACGACGGCTCGCTGCAGGAGTGGGCGGACGCGACCTACGGGATGGGCCTGGTGGTCATCAGCTCAGCGTTGGTCCGCATCGCAGATTGATCGGTCGCTGGCCTGCGGACCTGCGCCAAGAACTCGGAAGAGACACGGATCACGTGGATTCTCAGACTTCCCCCGTCAGAATGGAACTCGTTCTACTTTCAACGACGCAGGGGACCTGACGATGACCGAGAACGTGCTGGACCAGATCGAGAAGCAGGCCGACGAGATCGCGGCCCTCGGCCCGGCGAACGAGAAACTCGGAAGGCTCACGGATCGGTCGGCGGCCATCCTTCGCGAGGCGGGGGTGATGCGGATGCTGCAACCGGCGGCCTTCGGTGGTGACGAGGTGCACCCGCGGCTCTGGGCCGAGGCGACCATGCGACTCGGCCAGCTCGACGGTGCCACCGGGTGGCTTTCGGGAATCGTCGGCGTGCACCCGTGGGAGATGGCGTTCCTGGACCCGTTGGCCCAGGCGGAGGTCTGGAACGACGACCCGGACGTCTGGGTCGGGTCGCCGTACGCGCCGATGGGCGTTCTCACGCCGGTCGACGGCGGCTACACCTTCAGCGGGCACTGGCAGTTCTCTTCCGGCACCGACCATTGCCAGTGGCTGTTCCTCGGCGCCTTGATGGGTGACGCAGCCGGCGTACCGATCCTGGATCCACCGCAGCTCATCCACGTGCTGATCCCGCGCAGCGACTACACCATCGTGGAGGATTCCTGGGACGTCGTCGGCCTGCGTGGCACCGGATCGAAGGACATCGTGGTCACCGACGCTTTCATCCCGGCGTACCGGACCATCGCCTACGACGCGGTGGCCGACGGTTCTGCGTGGCGTGAGCGGGAACTGACGAACCCGACGTACCAGATGCCGTTCTCGGCGATCTTCCCGCTCGGCATCACCTCCGCGATCATCGGTATCTGTGAGGGTGCGCTCGCTCACCACCTCGCGTACCAGCGCACCCGGGTCCAGATCACCGGGCGCAAGGTCAAGGACGACCCGTACGTCATGAGTGCAGTGGCGGCGGCCGCGGCCGAGATCCATGCCTCCCGGGTCACCTTGCTGGACAACGTCAGCCGGGTCTACGACGGAGTGGCGGGCGGCAAGGCGTACGAGTTCGCGGAGCGGTCACTGGGGCGGCGCGACCAGGTGGCGGCATCGTGGCGGGCGGTCCGGGCAGTTGACGATATCGTCGCGCGTTCTGGCGGCAACGGCATGCGGATGGACCACCCGTTGCAGCGCTTCTGGCGAGACGCCCACATGGGCCTGGCCCACGCGATCAACGTCCCTGGTCTGGTCAACCATGCGTCGGCCTTGTCGATGATCGATGTCGAAGCTCCTGGCTACATGCGCCCGATGATCTGATGCACGCCGCGATCACCGTGGGCGCGCCGCCCCTGGGCGGTCGCATCCTGATGAACCAGGACTGGGTCGACCTGAGCTTCGTGCACTGGGCGTTGCCGCCTGAGCGGGTGGCTCCGTTTCTCCAGGACGGCGTCGTCCCGGACGTTCTGAACGGGGTGACCTACCTGGGGTTGGTGCCGTTCCGGATGGCCCGTGCAGGCCCTGGGCGACTCGGCCGGGTGCCCTACTTCGGTGACTTCCTCGAGACGAACCTCCGGTTCTACTCGATCGACCGGACGGGTCGACGCGGGGTGGTGTTCCTGACGCTCGACTGCGAACGCGTCGCCATCACGGCCGCAGCGAGGGTGGCGTTCGGGACCCGTTACCGCTGGGCGTCGATGAGTCACGAGATCGTGACCGGGGCGACCGGGCCAACGCACCGCTACCGCAGCAGGGTGCGCACGCGCGGGGCTCCGGTGACCCTCGACCTCGCGGTTCAGGTCGGGGAGCCGGTCGAGGCCAGCGAACTCGACCGCTTCCTTACTGCGCGGTGGGGCCTGCACAGCCGGGTGGCGCGGCGCGCCGTCTACATCCCGAACGAGCACGCTCCGTGGCCGCTCCACCGAGCCCGGTTGACCTCGCTCTCCGGGACTCTGCTGGAGGATGCCGGCTTCGCTGACCTGTTGCAGCGCGAGCCCGATCACGTCGCGTTCTCGCCAGGAGTGCACACCGAGTTCGGGTTCCCGACCCACTGATCGCCGCACGGTCAGGCAGGGTCAGCCCTGCTCCGCCTCCAGCGTCAGGCTGATCGAGTTGATGCAGAAGCGCTGGTCGGTCGGGGTGCCGTAGCCCTCGCCCTCAAAGACGTGGCCGAGGTGCGAGCCACAACTGGCGCAACGGACCTCGGTGCGGACGCTGCCGAACGAGCGGTCCTCGATGTACTCGACGGTGTCCCCGGCCAGGGGTGCGTAGAACGACGGCCAGCCACAGTGCGAGTCGAACTTGGTGTCGCTGCGGAACAGCTCGGCCTGGCAGGCCCGGCACTTGTAGACACCGGTGGTCTTGGTGTCGGTGTACTCACCGACGAAGGCGCGCTCGGTGCCGGCCTTGCGGAGCACCTTGTACTCCTCCTTGGACAACTGCTCGCGCCACTCGGCGTCGGACTTCTCGACCTGGTAACCCATGCCTCCAGGGTACTGACCGGCACCAGCGGAGTCAGGGACCGTCAGCCCTCGAAGTCGGCCTTCAGGTTCGCCAGGGTCTTGG
Organism: Marmoricola sp.; assembly: GCA_046598855.1. Taxonomy (GTDB): domain Bacteria; phylum Actinomycetota; class Actinomycetes; order Propionibacteriales; family Nocardioidaceae; genus Marmoricola. The sequence goes on from JBKJHX010000075.1 coordinate 30,158, forward strand.
CGATGTTGCGCCGCTGGAAGTCGGAGAACAGGCTGCCGCGGGTAGCGACCTTGTCGAAGGCGGCGGCCGCCCAGTCCGGCCACCCCGAGCGGTCGTCGGTCCAGGTCTCGGTGACCCGGGTACCGGTCGGGGTCGGCTCGAAGGTGTAGGACCAGCTCGCGATGCGGCCGCGCAGCCGCGGGTTCTTCACCCCGATGGCCTCGACCGCGAACGCGAACTCACGGGCGGGCTCGGAGGCGGTCACCGTGCACCTCGTCGTCCAGCGGGCAGGCCCACGCTTGTTGGTGCCGTGGAAGACGGCCCCGACGGTGAGCGGCTTGCCGGCCGCGCCGACGGGAGCGCCGGTGTTCTCGGGGCTCCAGCGCTGCATCTGCGCCGGATCGGCGACCTGCGTCCAGATGGTGTCGGGGGCCGCAGCCACCTCGACGGTGTCGCTGACTGTCATCGGTCGTCCCATGCGGCGATTGTTGCACCGCTAGGGTCAGATCCATGGCCACCCCTGCCGCCGAGGTCGTCGCGGGGGACCGCGCCGTCCGGGTCTCCAGCCCCGACCGGGTGATCTACCCGGCGACGGACTCCACCCCCGAGGTCACCAAGCTGATGGTCGCGCAGTTCTTCGCCGACGTCGGCGAGCCGCTGCTGCGGGCCCTCCGTCATCGGCCGACGGCGCTGGAGCGCTGGCCGAAAGGAGTGCTGCCGGGGATCAAGCTCGGCACCGGCAGACCGGGGGAGAAGTCCGATGCGTTCTACCAGAAGCGGGTGCCGATGGGTGCCCCCGACTACCTGGAGTCCTGCGAGATCACCTTCCCGTCGGGCCGGACCGCCAAGGAGGTCTGTCCGACCGAGATCGCGGTCCCGGTGTGGTGCGCCCAGATGGGCGCCCTGACCTTCCACCCGTGGCCGGTACGACGCGAGGACGTCGATCACCCCGACGAGTTGCGGATCGACCTCGACCCCCAACCCGGGACGTCATTCACCGACGCGGTCCGGGTCGCCGGCGTCGCCAAAGAACTGCTCGACGACCTTGGCCTGATCGGCTTCCCCAAGACCTCGGGCAACCGCGGCGTGCACCTCTACGTCCGGATCGAACCGCGCTGGGACTTCACCGACGTCCGGCATGCTGCGATCGCATTCGGCCGGGAGCTGGAGAAACGCGACGACGGCGTCACCACGGCGTGGTGGAAGGAGGAGCGCGGCGAGCGGATCTTCGTGGACTTCAACCAGAACTCACGCGACCGCACCATCGCCTCGGCGTACTCACTTCGTCCGATCCCCGGGGCTACGGTCTCCACCCCGATGACCTGGGAGGAGCTGGCCACCGTCTCCGATCCGAAGGGCTACAACCTGTTCACCGTCCCCGAGCGCCTCGCCGACGGGGACCCGTGGGCGGCGATCGACGATGTTGCGTGCTCCCTGGAACCGTTGCTGGAGAAGTGGCGCGAGCAGGGCGAGGTCGAGCTGAACTATCCGCCTGACTATCCGAAGATGCCGGGCGAGCCGCCGCGGGTGCAGCCGTCGAAGAAGGTCGCCTCGCACTGGGACGAGGACGGCAACCGGATCGAGGAGTGACCTCCTCAGGGCGTCTCGGAGCGCTATGTTTCGCCCATGAGCGATGAAGCAGCCTTGGCTGACGCGACTGCCGCTGTGCACGCCGTAGTCCCGATCCTCGGAGCGATGGGACTCGAGGTGCTGGAGGCCGCGCCCGGTAGCGCCGCGGCCCGGATCCCAGCCGGCCCGAACGTGAACCACTTCGGGGTCGCCTACGCGGGCTCACTGTTCTCGGTCGCCGAGATGCTCGGCGGGATCATCGGTGGCTTCTTCGAGGTTCCGGGCGCGGTCCCGCTCGTCAAGCGCCTGGAGATCGACTTCACCCGCCCCGCGATGACTGCGTCGACAGCCAGGACGACCCTCTCGGAGTCCGAGCGCGAGCGGGTGCAGGCCGAAGCGTCGGCGACCGGCAAGTCGAACTTCGAGCTGACCACCGAGGTCACTGACGAGGCTGGCACCGTGGTCGCCAAGACCCACGGGTTCTACCAACTTCGGGTGCTGAGTTGAGGGTGCTGGCACCCTCCCAGGCTGAAAATCTCGTCTTTTTCGGCTCCGTGTTTGACGTCGCCTAGAGGCCGGAGATGCCTTCGCCGTCGCCGGCCTGCTCGTCGAAGGTCTCGTGCTCGAGCAGGTGCAGGACCGGTACCCCGATCTTGCGGCGGGCACGCGAGGTCCAGTCAACGTGGAAGAACTCCTTCACCACGTGCGACCGGGTCAGCACGATCGCCTCGCGGGCGTCGACCTCAGCGACCTTCGCTGCCAGGCCCTCGATCGGTTCGACCGTGAGGATCTGACCGACCGCGGCACCACCGGCAGCTTCGATCGCGGCGACCGACGCGCGGACCGTCTCGCGAGCCACGTCAAGGAGGTCCTTCTGCATGTCGGCCATGGCCTCGGGGTCGCTCAGCAGCGGCGGGGCCATGATGAACTCCCCGGACGCGAGCGAGCCCATGCCGGCCTCGATCCGCGCCGCACTGTCCTCGACCGGTACCAGCACGTGGTAGAGCACCGGCTCTTCGACGCCTTCGTGGAGGCTGCGGACCTGGATCGCGTCCTGGGTCGTGAGGCCCTGCTCGACGAGCAAGATCACGTCGTAGTCAGCCGCTGCGCCAGTCATGGGGCCTCCCCGGAGATGTTGGTACCCAACACCTTAGTCAGGTCGTAGCCCACCGGCTCCTCGAGCTGCTCGTAGCCGCAGGATTCCGGGTCCCTGTCGAGGCGCCAGTGCTTGAACTGTGCGGTGTGTCGGAAGCGCCGCCCCTCCATGTGTTCATACCCGACCTCGAGGACGCGCTCGGGTCGAAGCGGGATGAAGGACAGGTCTTTGCCGCTGCTCCACCGGCTCTGGGTGCCCGGCACCCGGTCCGGGTTCGCAACGATCCCGGTGCCGGAGGTTGAGGCGGGCCCGTCTCGAAACCACTCGCCCCACGGGTGCTCGGAGAAGTCGCAGACCAGGGGCTGCAGCTCGGTAACCAGCTCGGCCCGGCGCGCCTCGGTGAAGGAGGCTGCGACACCGATGTGCTGGAGCTTGCCGTCGGCGTACAGACCGAGCAGCAGCGAGCCGAGCAGCGGTCGCTGCTCGGTGGAGTTCTTGTGCAGTCGGTAGCCGGCGACCACCACGTCGGCGGTCCGGGCGTGCTTGATCTTCAGCATCGTCCGCCCGTTCTGCTGGTACGGCGCTGCCATCGGCTTGGCGATCACACCATCGAGGCCCGCGCCCTCGAACTGGTCGAACCACGCCTCGGCTTCGGCCGGGTCCAGGGTCGTCCGGGTCAGGTACGTCGGTCCGTCCAGGCCGGTCAGCGCCTGTTCCATCGCGGCACGACGCTCGGCGAACGGCAGCGCGGTGAGGTCCTCGTCGCCCAGCGCGAGCATGTCGAAGGCGACGAACCCGGCCGGAGTCACCTCGGCGAGCTTGGCGATCCGCGACGCTGCCGGGTGGATCCGCTCCTGCAGCACCTCGAACTCCAGCCGCGGGCCGACGGCGACGAACAGCTCGCCGTCCAGCACGCAACGCCCCGGAAGCTGGGCTCGCAGGGCCTCGACGACCTCCGGGAAGTACCGCGTCAGCGACTTGGTGTTGCGTGAGGTCAACTCGACCTCGTCGCCGTCCTTGAACACCAGGCATCGGAAGCCGTCCCACTTGGGCTCGTAGGAGAGCCCGCCCTCGAACTTCGTGGGGTCGGGGATCCCCTTGACCGATTTGGCGAGCATGGGCTGCACAGGTGGCATCACCGGGAGGTCCATGAAGGTGAGCCTAGGGTGCGGCGGCGACCCCGCGCGGGCACGCAGGTCCGGCCTCTATCCTCGGGCCATGACCTCGACGCCGATCTCGGACCTCCTTCGCCTACCCGCCGGTCCGGTGGATCTCGCTGCAGTGGACACCCGCGCCAAACCCGGCTTCGACGGGAACAAGGCCGCTGCCGAGAAGGAGTTGCCGCAGTTGGGACCTGAGCTCGCCGACCTGCAAGAAAAGCTCTTCGCCGCGGGGTACACCGGCTCGGACCAACGGTTGCTGCTCGTGCTCCAGGGGATGGACACCTCCGGTAAGGGCGGCATCCTGCGGCACGCCGTCGGGCTGCTCGACCCGGGCGGCATGCGGCTCAAGTCGTTCAAGAAGCCGACCTCCGAGGAGCGTTCCCACGACTTCCTCTGGCGGATCGAGCACGAGCTACCGGGCCCCGGTGAGATCGGCATCTTCGACCGCTCCCATTACGAGGACGTGCTGGTCGTGAAGGTGCACGAGCTCACCGACAAGGTGGAGATCGAGCGTCGGTACGACGCGATCAACGCCTTCGAGAAGCGTCTCGCCGAGGAGGGCACGATCCTGATCAAGTGCATGCTGCACGTCTCGAAAGACCAGCAGCGCAAGCGCCTCCTGGCCCGCTTGGACGACCCGACCAAGCAGTGGAAGTTCAAGCCGGAAGACATCGACGAGCGCGGCTATTGGGACGATTACCAGGCGGCGTACGCCGTCGCTCTGGAGCGCTGCAACACCGAGGCCGCTCCGTGGTACGTCGTGCCGAGCGACCGCAAGTGGTACCGGAACTGGGCGATCGGCCAGCTCCTACGCGAAGCCCTCCTCGGGATGGACCTGGACTGGCCGGCCCCCGACTACGACCTCGCCGAGCAGCGCGCCCGGCTGAAAAAAGAGGATGGCGCGTGAGCGCTCCGGGAGCGCTCTGCGGCGGGTGACCGCGACCCGGACTGTTGCTCCGCTGCTGCTGGCCGCCTGAACCTCAGCGGTACAGGGCCGCGACCGCGGTGACCGTGCGATCCACATCGTCCTCGCTGACGAAGTAGTGCGGCGAGGCGCGGACGACCGCGTCGAGCTCTCGTGTCGTCATGTCCAGTCGGGTCGAGGCCGCGGCGGAGACCGAGACGGTGATCCCATGCGCGTCCAGGTCGGCGCGGACCTGGTCGGCTCTCACCCCGTTGACGGTGAACGAGACGATCCCGCACAGGTCGGTCCCGTGGTCGCGAATGGTGACGTTGGGGAGGTCGGCGAGCCCTGCGCGCAGCGCGGCGGCGACCGCGCGAACGGCTTGCTCGACGACGGTCGGCCCGAGGTCGAGCAGGTGGTCCACGGCGCCCTTGAGCCCCAGTCGCCCGGCCACGTCGGCTTCCCAGAGCTCGAACCGTGCCGCATCGGGCCGCAGGTCGTAGGACGCCGGCCCGGACCAGGTGGCCCCCCGCATGTCCGCGGCCGCGGGCTCGAGGTCGTCGATCAGGCCCGATCGAACATAGAGGAACCCGGTGCCACGAGGGCCTCGCAACCATTTGCGTCCGGTGGCCGAGAGAGCGTCGACGCCTAGGGCAGCGACGTCGACGTCGAGCTGGCCGACCGACTGGCAGGCGTCGAGGAGGACGAGCGCGCCGGCCTCGCGGGCCAGTGCGGCTGCCTGCGCCACGGGCGCCACCCGACCGCTGTTGGTCGGGACGTGCACCAGCGAAACCAGCCGCACGCGTTCGTCGAGCATCGAGGCCAGCGCGGTGAGGTCGATCCCGCCGTCCTCGGTGCCGGGAACCACCTCCACCGTGCACCCGTCGTGCCGGGCGCGTTGGAGCAGGGCGATGGCGTTGCTCGCGTACTCGTTTCCGCCGATCAGGATCCGGTCGCCGGCTCGCCACCGGATCGCGGTGACGAACTGGGACCAGGCCCGGGTCGCGCTGTCGGCCAGCGCGATCTCGGTCGGCGCACAGTGCAGCAGCCGGCCGATGGCGACCGGGAGCGTTTCGATGTCCTCAACGCGCTCGGCTGCCGCTCGGTAGCCGCCGACCTCCGCCTCGCGCCGGAGGTGAGCGACTACGGTCTCGACCACGCCGGCCATCGGCAGCGAGGAACCGGCACTGTCCAGAAACACCTGGGCACGGCTACCGGGCGTCAGGTCGCGCTCACGTCCGACATCGATCACGGCAGCTCCTCGGGGTTTGGTGCGTCCATCGTGCCGCACCGGTCTGGGCGAAGCATGAATCGCTCCAGATCGGGCAGAGATGTGAACATCCGCTAACGGCTCGGCTCCGAACTCGAATTGTGTCGGTGTGGCTGTCTAGGCTTGCCACGTCGCATCGGTCGTCCAGGATCGCCCTGACGGCCGGGACCAGGAGGTTCTCCCGATGAAGCTCGCCGAGTGGGACGCTGATTCCCTGACCTGCCGTTTCGACGAGGTCCGAGCCCACACCGAGCGCCTGGCGGCGCCACTTTCCCCGGAGGACCAGACCGTCCAGTCGATGGCCGACGTGTCCCCGACGAAATGGCACCGCGCCCACGTCACCTGGTTCTTCGAGACCTTCGTTCTGGCCGACCATGAGCCTGGCTTCGCCCCGTTCCAGGACAAGTACTGGTTCCTCTTCAACAGCTACTACGAGGGCGTCGGTCCGCGTTTCTCGCGCGCGGACCGCGGTGTAATCACGCGGCCCGGGGCCCAGGACGTCGGAGTCTTCCGCCACAACGTCGACACCCGGATGCGCGACCTGATCGGCACGCTGGACGGCGGCACCCTGGAAAAGCTGAGCCCTGTCATCGAGCTCGGTTTCCACCACGAGCAGCAGCACCAGGAACTGCTCCTGATGGACATCAAGCACGTCTTGTCGATGAACCCGATGCAGCCGGCGTACGCCGGATCACCGATGGCCGGCACTGAAACCGACACCCTGGGGTGGGTCGAGGTCGAAGGCGGACTGGTGGAGATCGGGCACCGCGCCGACGGGTTCTCCTTCGACAACGAGCTCCCGCCGCACCAGGTCTGGCTGGAGCCGTTCCGGCTCGCCGACCGGTTGGTCACCAATGGCGAGTGGCTCGCCTTCATGGCCGACGGCGGTTACCGCAGGCACGAGCTCTGGCTCTCCGACGGTTGGGCGCGCATCAACAGCGAGGGCTGGCGTGCACCGTTCTACTGGAGCGAGGTCGACGGAGTGTGGTTCGAGCACACCCTGCACGGCACCTTCCCGGTTGACCCCGGCCTCCCGGCGACCCACCTCAGCCACTACGAGGCCGACGCCTACGCGACCTGGGCGGGCAAGCGCCTGCCGACCGAAGCGGAGTGGGAGCACGCGGCGCTCGTCGACGGCGGGAGTGTCGAGGGCAACCTCGCCGACACCGAGACCTTCCACCCGCGCGCTGCCGGACCGGTGACCGGACGGCTGCGGCAGCTGTACGGCGACTGCTGGGAGTGGACGTCCTCGGCGTACCTGCCCTACCCAGGCTTCCACCCCGCCGAGGGCGCGATCGGCGAGTACAACGGCAAGTTCATGTCCAACCAGATGGTGCTCCGGGGTGGCTGTGCGCTCACCTCTCCTGGTCACACCCGGGCCAGCTACCGCAACTTCTTCCCGCCGGGCGCGAGGTGGGCCCTTTCCGGGGTCCGGCTGGCCGATGGTGGTAACCGACCCGAAGGCAGGTCCTCGACCGTGGAGGCACGATGACCGTCGCCAAGGAACCTGTCGTCTCGGTCCTGCTCGACCCCGACTGGGCCAACGGCAGCCTCGTCGACGACGTCCGGCGGGGGCTCAGCAGCCATCCGCGTACGTTGCCGCCGAAGTGGCTCTACGACGACACCGGCTCGGAGCTCTTCGACGAGATCACCCGCCTCGAGGAGTACTACCCGTTCGCACGCGAGCACGCGATCCTCACCGACCACGCCGCGGAGATCGCCGCTGCCAGCGGCGCGAGTACGGTGATCGAGCTCGGCAGCGGCACCAGTGAGAAGACCCGGATGCTTCTCGACGCCTTCACCGCGACCGGTCAGCTGACCAGGTTCGCCCCGGTCGACGTCTCGGAGGCGACCCTGCGTCGCGCCGCCGACCAGATCGCGGCCCGCTATCCGGGGCTTGAGGTCGAGGCAGTCGTCGGCGACTTCACTCTGCACCTGGCACAGCTGCCCAGTGGCGGGCGCCGGATGGTCGCGTTCCTCGGAGGCACGATCGGCAACCTTTACCTTGAGGAGCGCGCTGCCTTCCTCGGTGCGCTGGCCGACGTGCTGCAGCCTGGTGACTCGCTCCTGCTCGGGACGGACCTGGTCAAGAGTTCAGACCGGCTGATCGCGGCGTACAACGACGAGCGTGGAGTGACTGCGGAGTTCGTCCTCAACTCGCTGCAGGTGCTCAACCGGGAGCTCGGGGCCGACTTCGACCTCAGCAGTTTCACCTACATCCCGTTCTGGGACGCCCACATGGAACGGATGGACCTTCGGTTGCGATCAGAGATGCCGCAGCGTGTGACGATCCCCGGGGCGGACGTCGTCCTAGATCTCGCCAGTGGCGAGGAAATCCGGGTGGAGATCTCCACCAAGTTCCGGATCAGCAAGATCGCGGGTGAGTTGGAGACGGCCGGTCTCGGGGTGACCCGGGTCTGGACCGACGATGCGGGCGACTTCGCGCTGACCCTGGCCACCAAGCCGTAGGAGTCGGGCCGGAGAAAGCAGCGTCAGTCACCGTCACCCGGCGTGACGAAACCGGTCTCGTAGCCAAGAATGACGAGCCGGACCCGGGAGGCCGAGCCCAGTTTCGCGAGGATCCGGTTGACGTGTGTCTTTACGGTCGCCGGTGTGACCACCAGCGTCTCGGCGATGTCGTCGTTCGACTTTCCGCGTGCGATCAGTGCAAAGACCTCGAGCTCGCGCTCGCTGAGAACCTGGAGCTGCGCTGGCACTCCGACGAACGGGCGGGGGCCGCGCACATGCTGTTCGATCAGACGCCGCGTCAGTTTCGGCGCCAGCAATGACTCGCCTGCCGCGACCGTCTCGATCCCGGCGACCAATCGGTCGGGAGGAGTCGCTTTGAGGAGGAAGCCGGCAGCACCAGCGGCGAGAGCCTCGTACACGTACTGGTCCAGGTCGTAGGTCGTGAGGATGAGCACGCGAGTCGATGATCCGGACCTGACGATCTGTCGCGTTGCCTCGATGCCGTCCATCACGGGCATCCGGATGTCCATGACCACCACGTCTGGTTCGACGGCAGCCACCAGCTCGCATGCTTCGCGTCCGTCACCAGCGCTCGCTGCGACGGTCAGGCCTCGGGCGGCGAGCACGAGCTCGAGTCCGCTGCGCACAAGTTCCTGGTCGTCGGCGATCACCACTCGGGTCATTCGGTGTTCCCCGACGGGATGGTGACGGCGAGCTCAAACTTCCCGTCAGCGGTGACCCCGTGGCTGAGCTGACCGCCGACCAGATCCACTCGTTCAGCGATGCCGACAAGACCGAGGCCGCTGACCGAGTTGTTCCGTCGCCCGATCCAATTGGACGTCCGGATGATCATCCGCTCGTGTACGGCTTCGATGCTGAGCGTCAGCTTGCCATCGGCACTGTGTCGGGCGGCGTTGGTGAGCGCCTCCTGCACGATCCGGTACGCCGAGACGTCGGCTCCCGGCGCCAGGTTCGGCAACGGGCCCGTGATCCGCAGGTCCACCTCCAGCCCCGCTGCCCGGTGTGCCGCGATCAACTCGTCCAGCCGGTCCATGCTCGGCGTGGGAGCCAACCCCAGCTCACCGTCGCGATCTCGGATCACATGCAGCAGCTGGCCGGTCTCCGCGAGGGCCTGCCTTCCGGTTTGGGTGACGTTCTCCAACAGCTGTGACGCCTTCTGGGGGTTGGATCGGACCAGATCCTGCCTACGAAAGCGGGCTGGCTCGTCCAGGCGAATAGGCTGTTGTGCTCTTCCTCTAGACGTTTTCGTCGGGAGTCCCGGGTCTCGCGATGCGTGGCTTCGCCGGCAACCTGCTCGAACGGTTAATCGGACGGGCATCGGGGTAAGAACACGACCATGGCCATTCTTGGATTTCTCATCTTCGGACTCGTTGTCGGCGCCTTGGCGCGCTTCCTCAAGCCCGGTCGGCAGCGGCTGGGGCTTCTCGGAACGCTGCTGTTGGGCGTCGTCGGGTCCCTCATCGGCGGGATTGTGGCGTCGGCCCTCGACACCGGCGATATCTTCGAACTGAACGTGCTCGGCGCGATCGTCGCGATCGTCGCGGCATTCCTGCTCATCGGCGTTGTCGAGGGTCTGATGGGCAAGCGGAAGACGGACCGCTAACCACCGCGGCCCGGAAGGGCGGCGAGCGCACTGGGTTGAAAGCTGCCAGTTCCCTGGTCCTTGAGTCTCCGCCCTACCTCAGTGGGGTTCTAGCCACAAAGTCCCCAAAGGCGTAAAATGCACGGCTAACTACGCAGGAGGTGCAAAACGTAGCCCCAACATCTTGGAAGCCCTACTCCCTGCCGTCAGCGCCTCGCTTCGGCGCCCGTCGTTGTGGGGCGAGGCCCAGCCCCTGCCACGTACAAGATGACGTAACGCGAGCACCCCTCCCAGCCGCGGGAAGTCCTGACACCTTTTGGGTCAGCCTCCCGTGCGGTCGCAAATTTTAGGAGCTCCGCATAATGCCCACTTCGCGCTCTTCTGCATTCCGCCGCCGCTTGTTACCCGCCGGTGCCGCCCTTTCTCTCGTGGCCTCCGTAACGGCCCTGGCGCTGGCCGTGGGCAGTAGCCCGTCCGCGGCCGCCGCGACCGCAGTCGACTTGGGGACCGCGGGAAGTTTCGGCGTGCTGGCTGGTTCGACGGTGACCAACACTGGTCCGTCGGTCATCTCAGGCGACTTAGGAGTCAGCCCGGGAAACGAGGTGACCGGCTTCCCACCCGGCACGGTGCTCGGGACGACTCACGCCGCCAATGCTGAAGCGCTGCAAGCCCAAGAGGACCTGACGATCGCCTACAACAACCTTTTCGGCCAGGCGTCGGACGAGACGATTACGGCTGACCTCGGTGGACGGACCCTGACCACAGGGGTCTACACCTCTGCCAGCACCATGGGCCTGACGGGAGAACTGACCTTGGATGCGCAGGGCGACCCCACGGCGGTGTTCATCTTCCAGGTCGGCTCGGGGCTGACCATCGCTTCGGGCAGCGACGTCACCTTGACCAACGGCGCACAGGCTTGCAACGTTTACTGGCAGGTCGGCAGCTCGGCGGTCTTGCGCACCGGCTCCAGCTTCATCGGCACGATCGTTGCGCTGACCAGCATCTCCCTGGAAACGGGTGCGACAGTCGATGGACGGGTGCTCGCCCGCAACGGGGCGGTGACGCTCGACGACAACACGATCACCCCGTCGGCGTGCACCACCCCGGACGATGGCCCGGAGACCGATGGCCCGGAGACCGATGGCCCGGAGACCGACAACCCGTCGGACGACAACCCGTCGGACGTCGAGGGTCCTAGTATTCCGTCGCTTGCTGGACAGCAGGTCTCGACGGTTCCCCAGGGCGGGGTCGACACCGGCGACGGCGCCTCCGTCAGTGGCTCCAGTCTCGCGTTCCTCGGTGGCGGATTCCTCGCTTTGGTGCTGGCTGGTGGGTTGTTCATCCGGTGGCGCCAGGAGATCGCGAAGGAATAGGCGGAAGGTGCCCACCCACAGAGCTGCAAGCCGCCGCTGGCACCCTGCCCGCGGCGGCTCCGCCCACGCAGCCAGGATCCACGCACGCGCGCGGGGGCGGATCGGTACCCTCGCCATCCTTGTCACAGTGGGTTTCGTCGGAGTGGGGATGGGCCTGCCAAGCTCCGCACGGCCGCCGGCCCCCGGTCTGGAGCAGCGAGGCACAATCCGGGCCACCTCGAATGCACCCAGCGATCCGGTTGTGATGCAGTCGACGCCAGTTCGGCTCGACGTATCTTCCGTGGGTATCCGCACCCGGCTCATGGAGCTCGGCCTCAACTCTGACGACACGCTTGAGGTTCCCTCTAAGCCGCTGCTGGCCGGTTGGTACACCGGCTCGCCTAGCCCCGGTGAACGCGGGCCGTCGGTCATTGCCGGACATGTGGATTCGAAAGAAACCGGGCCTGCCGTCTTCTACCGCCTCGGTCAGGTCAGGCCGGGTGACCGCGTCAAGATCACGCTGAAGGACAACAAGATCGCGAACTTCAAGGTCACCGCCGTACGGTCGTACTCGAAGAAGAACTTCCCCACCCGGATGGTTTACGGCAATACCGATGGAGCCACGCTGCGTCTAATTACCTGCGGTGACTGGAACGATGAGAACAGCGAATATGACGGCAATGTGGTCGTTTTCGCTGAGCTCGACGGCCCGGTGAGTGAAGGCCCATGATCTCCGCTCATGCCGCAGACAGCCAATTCCGCAGCTCTAGGTGCGCCGCTGAGGTCTGTGGGAGCCTGACCCGGTAGTCCAGACACCTGATCTGAGGGGAGACTTCCTCTTGGAAAGGATTCCAACTCCGCGGAACCCGGGGGAGGCCAAAGTCTCCGGACACGCCGGGGCGGTTCATGTCTGAGTCGCTTGGTGACGTCCGAATACGCCGCGACCCGAGTGTTCGCGATCGGAAGGGCGCCATTTCAGTCAGAGGTTTCCTTCCGGAGCTCACGGAGACCTGTGGCAATGAGCGCATCGGCCACAGCTTGCATTGAGACGTCGGAGTTCTCGTCGAAGTCACCGGCCGGGCCGGTGATCAGTGGTCGCACGTCCACGCACACCGCTCCGTGAGCCTTGGCGGCGTCGCACTGAGCACGGGTCAGAAGCTCGAACATCAATTCTCCGCCCGTAGAGGCGAAACCCTCGGGCACTGACGCTTTCAGTTCTGGATCCATGGCGAAGACGTTCGCCGCATTCACCAATCGCACCAGGGCCGGACGGCCCTGACGGATGCGGTCGATCTCCGCGAGGATCTCCTCGAAGTCGGAGGCCCAATCCGCACCAGCGCCACGGATGCAGTCGAATCCGTCTTCGCCTCCGCAGCTTCCGGACAGGACCTTGGGCACGACCTTGTCCAGGTCGTTGGGACCAGTAGCGATCAGGATGACATCGGCAGCGCTCACCGCTTTTCGGGTCGAGTCCTCGCTCAAACTAGCCAGCAGACTCGCGCTGGTTTTGCTCTCGGCTTCGCTCTCCTCGGCATCCCCTAGAAAGCTGGTGCGTTCTACCTTGTAACCGGTCCGATCTTCAATCAGATCCGCCCACCGGTATGCGAACGACGCGCAGCCTTCGCAGTGCGCCCCTTCCGGCCAGGAGTCACCGAAAGCGACGTACTGGAGCGTCTTCTCTGGGGATGCGACGCTCGTCGGCGCCGCGGAGCGCCCCGCCCGCGGGTCCTGCGTCGTCTCCGGATCGGAGCCGCGTCCCGTCAACGCGCCGACCGCGAGCACGATCGCTAAAGCTCCGAAACCGAGCGTGAGCCCGTGCTTGTGCGACGAACCAGAAAGCGTGCTGCCGGTCTGCATTCGGTTGCGGGTCAGGAGGTTCATGACAGCTCCACATCGAGGAAGGGACAAGCCAGTACGACCTGTCTATTCAACGGCCGTCCGGAAATCGTTACGCCAACGAAGGCGGCGCAATCCGAGCCGCTTAGCGTCAACCAGACCGGGGGCAGACCCGCGTCGGCCGTGATGGTGAACGCCTTCGAGCTCTATGGTCGATTGGTGTCAGCTACCAGTGCGGTGGCTGCCTCTCGCGCTGCAAGTTCGGCGCCCGAAGCTTTTGTCCTAGTTTCAAAAGCGACCCGCTCTGCCGTGAGGACTGCCATGTCTTCAACGGCCCGGGCCGTCGCGACGACTTCGCCCTCGACCTCGGCATCCAAGGCGAATACGGATTGGGCCACCGCATTGGCCTGATCAAGCACGACCTTGGCGACCGAGGCCGCCGCCAGCGCCGTTTCTGCAGCTGTAGCGTCGGCGGCGGTTTTGACTAGTGCCGCGACCAGAAGTGCCGCGGCAGAGGCATCAGCCTCCCCGCCGGGTGATCGATGGGCGGCAACGACCGATGCCGCCCGCGCTGCCGCCTCAGCGACATGTTCGGCCGAAGATTCAGCTCGTGATCGAGTTGCGGCTGCGGAGTTCATGGCCTCAGTCGCCACCAACCGCGCCGCCTCTCTCGCTGCGTATGTTCGGGCCTCCCGTGCCCGCGTCGCGGCCGCCGACGCCATCTCGGCAGCAACAGCAACGGCAGCGGCGATCAACAGCACCGCCTCCGCTGCCGCGTCGGCCTCGGCCTCCCTTGCTATGGCAACGGCCTCAGCCACCACCGCAGCGGCCGCATCATCCTCAGGCGTAGGCACGGCAACGAGCGGCAAGCCCACCTGTGGCTCGACGTGCCAGGCCTGTTCGTATTCGACATGACCGGCGTACGGGAGCGCCATGAGCTTAAGTGCGTTGCATGGGCTGGTCGTTTCCTTTGCACAGATCCCGCACCGGGTGATCGTTTCTGTCCCGGTGCGCGACGTCACAACCATCGTGTGGTCGTGATGGGCATCGATCTCGACCCGATCAGCGTCGACGTGGCAGATGATGTCCCGCTCGGCGGTCGTGAGCGCAGAGAATCGGGTCTCGTCTTCCGAGACCCGCGCCAGCAAGAAGCTCCGGATACTCACCCTTACACAGTGCGCCTCTTTTCGGCATATGTCGATGATGCCGATTTACTAGTGTTTGCACATCGTTAGTGAGACGGCCGGTCGTAGACGCTGTAACTTCAGAACGGTTGTCGTGGGACCAGCGGCGGCAACTCGGTGTCGATTGCCCCTGACAGTCGGGGGGCGAGAGGACAGCGTCGGATGGTGAAGCCGAACAAGCCGAAGAAGGCTGGCAGGGCAACGCCAGACGATCGCACGCTTAATGCGACCCAAAAACTGGCCGATCAAATCATGGCGCGCCTGCGGGACGAGCGCGCCCACGGCGTCCGCTGACAGTCTTACAAACGCAGGTTTGTGGTCGGCCCCAGTTTGGGCTGCCTGAACCCCCCCGGGCGGTTCCAACAACCGGCGAGCTTGACCCGACCCTCCGCTCCGGACGTCGGATTGGGCTTCGGTCAGGCAGGGTGGGGCGTTTGAATCGCCCTATCCCTTATCCCGTCAGACCGGGACGAGCTCGACCGCACCCACGGCGTACCGCGCCAGGATCGTCCGAGCGACCTCCGGGTCGGCGCCGAGCGGCTCGGAGACGGCGACGGCGCCGGCCTCCAGGGCGAGTTCGGCGGCCCGGTCCGGGAGGAACCCGGGCGCGAGGAACATCGAGGCGACCGCGACGTGACGGCGGCCCTCGGCGCGGAAGGCCCGGACGGCCTCGCCAGTGGCCGGGGGAGTAGTGGAAGCGAACGCGGCCGTCACCGGGAGCTTGTGGTGCGCGCCCCAGACCCGGGCGAGCCGGGCAACGGCCTGGTTCGCGATCGGGTCGGAAGAACCGGCGGCAGCCAGGACGAGGGCGTCGAGCTCGCGGACCCGAGCAGCACTGAGCGCCTCGCGCAACCGCTTGTCGAGAACCTCGAGGAAGGAGTGCTCGAGTCCGAGGACCTTGGTTGCCCGGATCCGAAGGCCCTCGTGTTTGGCGGTCGCCAAGGCGATTACCTCGGGAACGTCAACCTTGGCGTGGTAGGCCTCGCTGAGCAGCAGCGGCACGACCACGATCTCCTCGAAGCGGGCGCGGACCAGCTTGTTCACCGCCACGTCGAAAGACGGACGCACGTGGTCGAGGAACGCGACCTCGATGCGCAGATCCGGTCGGATCTGCCTGGTCGCGGCGACCAGGGCCTCGATCGTCGCCTTCGAACGCGGGTCGCGGCTGCCGTGGGCAAGCGCGATAAGGGCCGGAGCGGTCATGGGCCGGTCTCCCTTCTCTTCGATGCGTTCGACGCCATTGTCGCTGCGTGGGGTGGATGGGCTGGTTGCCCTGGTCAGGTGGCTACTGGTGGATTCCGCACTCGGTCTTGTTCTGACCTGCCCAGCGGCCGCTGCGCGGGTCCTCGCCGGGAGCGACCCGTGCGGTGCAGGGCCAGCAGCCGATTGACGGGTAGCCGTCGTACTGAAGGGGGTTCACCAGCACGCCGTTCTCGGCGATGTACTGATCGATCTCCGCGTCGGTCCAGCGGGCCAGCGGGGAGACCTTCACGCGTTGCTTCTTCTCGTCCCAGCCGACCACCGGCGCGATCACGCGGTTATGGGTCTCAGCGCGGCGCAGTCCGGTCGCCCAGGCGTCGTAGGACTTCATGATGTTGTTCAGCGGGTCGACCTTGCGGATCTTGCAGCACAGGTCGGGGTCGCGCTGGTAAAGCTCGGCGCCGTACTGGGCGTCCTGCTCGGCGACGCTGAGCGTCGGGGTGACGCTGATTAGGTTCACCGGCATCGTCGCCGCGACGGCGTCGCGGGTGCCGATGGTCTCCACGAAGTGGTAGCCGGTATCGAGGAAGATCACGTCGACGCCGGGCGCCACCGTCGAAGTCAGGTGGGCGAGCACCGCGTCACCCATCGAAGAGGTCACGCAGAAGCGCGCTCCGAAGGTGGCCACGGCCCACTCGATGATGTCCTCGGCCGGGGCGAGCTCGAGCTCGGCACCGACCTGGAAGACGATGTCCTTCAGCTCCTGGGTGCTGCGCCCCTCCGTGCGGGAGCCACGGGCAGCGCGCGCCGCGAGCGTGGTTGGTGCGGTCATGTCGGACCTCCCGGCGATCCGGCAGCACGTCCCAGAACAGGGCGAGGGAGCTGCTTGATCATCGAAACGTTGAACGCGCGCAGGCACGACCGGCATTCCCAAGCGGCGGATCTCGACTCAGCGCGATCTCCGGAATCGACGTCCTCGTGAGGCCAAAGGTTCTCGTCGCCGCAGTAGGGGCAGTGGTACGGCACTGCGCGCGCGGTCATGCGACCGGCTCCGGGGCTAGGGCCTTCTCACCGCGGAGTAGGTCGTCGTCGGCGCGCAGCACCCAAGCAGCGAACGACTCGCCGTCGGCACGGTCACTCAGGTAGGCGGTGACCACGTTGGTCACGTAGTCGTCCAGCCCGGCGCTGGTGACCTTGTGGGCGCGGAGCTTCTTGCCGAAAGTCTCGTGCACGTCGACGCCGCCACCGAGGTGGACCTGGAAGCCCTCGACCTGGTTGCCGTCGGCGTCCATGGCGATCATGCCCTTGAGACCGATGTCGGCGACCTGGGTACGGGCGCAGGCGTTCGGGCAGCCGTTGACGTTGATCGAGATCGGCACATCCAGCTCAGGGAAGCGCTTCTCCAGCTCGCCTACCAGGGCGCGGGCGCGCTCCTTGGTGTCGACGATCGCGAGCTTGCAGTACTCGATACCGGTGCAGGCCATCGTGTTGCGGCGCCAGTTCGACGGGCGGGCATCCAGACCGATCGTGGCGAGATCGGCGACGAACGCCTCGACGTCGGACTCCTCGACCCCCAGCACGACCAACTTCTGCTGGGCAGTCAACCGGGCGCCGGTGGCGCCGTACTTCTCGACCAGGTCGCCGAGGTCGACGAGGACCTGGCCGTTGATCCGGCCCACGATCGGGGCGGCGCCGATGTAGAACTTGCCGTCCTTCTGGGCATGCACGCCGACGTGATCACCGGAATAGGTACCGACGCCGGGTGACGGGCCGTCGAGCAGCTTCCGGCCGAGGTACTCGTTCTCCATGACCTCGCGGAACTTGTCCTTGCCCCAGTCGGCGACCAGGAACTTCAGGCGGGCGCGGGCGCGGAGCCGGCGGTAGCCGTAATCGCGGAACACCGCGCAGACGGCCTCCCACGCATCCGGGACCTCGTCGAGGGGGATCCAGACGCCGAGCTTCTGGGCGAACATCGGGTTGGTGGAGAGTCCGCCGCCGACCCAGAGGTCGAAGCCCGGGCCGTGCTCGGGGTGCACCGTGCCGACGAAAGACACGTCGTTGACGGCCGGAACCGTGTCCAGGCTGGGGTGCCCGGTCAGCGAGGTCTTGAACTTGCGGGGGAGGTTGGCGTACTCCGGGTTGCCGATGTAGCGGCGCTTGATCTCATCCAGAGCCCAGGTGCCGTCGATGATCTCGTCGGCGGCGACGCCGGCGACCGGCGAGCCGAGGAACGGCCGCGGCGAGTCTCCGCAAGCCTCCAGGCTGGTCATCCCAACGGCGTCGAGGCGGTCCCAGATCTCCGGGACGTTCTCGACCTCGATCCAGTGGTACTGGATGTTCTGCCGGTCGCTGATGTCAGCGGTGTTCCGGGCGAAGTCGACTCCGATGTTGCCGAGCGCGCGCAGCTGCGGAGCGCCGAGAAGGGCGCCGTCGCTGCGGACCCGGAGCATGAAGAAGCGGGCGTCCAGCTCCTCCTCCTCCATCGACCCGGTCCGACCGCCGTCGATGCCCGGCTTGCGCTGGGTGTAGAGGCCCATCCAGCGGAAACGACCGCGGAGGTCAGCGGGGTCGATCGAGTCGAAACCGCGCTTGGAGTAGATGTTGATGATCCGGGCCCGCACGTTGAGCGGGTCGTCGTCCTTCTTGGACTGCTCGTTCTTGTTGAGCGGCTCGCGGAAGCCGAGCGACCACTGACCCTCGGCTCGCTTGGGCCGGGGAATCACGGTCTGGCTCGGGGCCTTGCTCGGGAAGCGCAGGTCAGGCATGAGAGGGGTGGGTCCTTCGCTGAAGGGGATCGCGTGTGACGCTGCTCGCGAGGCGGGATCGGGTGGGCGCTCAGCGGGGCCGACACATCATGCTGCCGGTACGACCGAGGTCCACGTGACGACGCGTCACGAGCCAGGTCGAGGTGGCAGCACTGATCATGGGGTCAAGTCTCAGGTTCCGGACACTGGTTTCACAAACCCGAATCTCATGTCATGAGACGTCTGTCCATCATTTGGTACACGCTCAGGCGTTCCGTGCCGGTCCGGGGGCCCCCTCTAGGCTGTGTCCATGAGCGCTGAATCCCTCGCCAAGACGACTTCCACGGCGTACGACGCCATCCTCGAGGTGATCGCCTCGGTGGAGCCCCGTGTGGCCGAGGCCACACGCAAGGAGCTCGCCGACCAGCGTTCTTCGCTCAAGCTGATCGCCTCCGAGAACTACGCCTCGCCCGCCACCCTGCTGACGATGGGCACCTGGTTCTCCGACAAGTACGCCGAAGGCACCGTCGGCCACCGCTTCTACGCCGCCTGCCAGAACGTCGACACCGTCGAGGCGCTCGCGGCCGAGCACGCCCGCGAGCTCTTCGGTGCGCCGTACGCCTACGCGCAGCCGCACTCCGGCATCGACGCCAACCTGGTTGCCTTCTGGTCGATCCTGGCCCACCGGGTCGAGACCCCCGCGCTGGCCAAGTACGGCGTCAAGAACGTCAACGAGCTCTCCGAGGCCGACTGGGAGCAGCTGCGCCACGAGTTCGGCAACCAGCGCCTGCTCGGGATGGCGCTGGACGCCGGCGGGCACCTGACCCACGGCTTCCGCCCCAACATCAGCGGCAAGATGTTCCACCAGCAGCAGTACGGCACCGACCCCGAGACCGGGCTGCTCGACTACGACGTGGTGGCGGCCAAGGCCCGCGAGTTCAAGCCGGCCGTCCTGGTCGCGGGCTACTCGGCGTACCCGCGACGCGTGAACTTCGCCAAGATGCGCGAGATCGCCGACGAGGTCGGCGCCACCCTGATGGTCGACATGGCGCACTTCGCCGGTCTGGTTGCCGGCAAGGTGTTCACCGGCGAGGAGAACCCGGTCCCGTACGCCCACATCACCACCACCACGACCCACAAGTCGCTGCGCGGGCCGCGCGGCGGCCTGGTGCTCGCCCAGGAGGAGTTCGCGGCCGATGTGGACCGCGGCTGCCCGATGGTCCTCGGCGGCCCGCTCGCGCACGTGATGGCCGCCAAGGCCGTTGCCCTGGCCGAGGCCCGCCAGCCCTCCTTCCAGACCTACGCCCAGAACATCGCCGACAACGCGAAGTCGCTGGCCGAGGGCTTCCTGACCCGCGGCGCGAAGCTGGTTACCGGCGGCACCGACAACCACATTGTGCTCCTCGACGTGGCCTCGTTCGGCCTGACCGGACGCCAGGCCGAGTCTGCCTTGCTCGACGCCGGCGTGGTCACCAACCGCAACTCGGTTCCCAACGACCCAAACGGCGCCTGGTACACCACCGGCGTCCGTCTCGGCACTCCGGCGCTGACCACGCGCGGCTTCGGGGCGTCCGAGTTCGACAAGGTCGCCGAGATGATCGTCGACGTGCTCGACAACACCGAGGCCGGCACCAACAAGGCGGGCGCGCCGTCGAAGGCGACCTACAAGCTCGCGGACGGCGTCGCCGAGCGGGTCCGTTCGGAGTCGGCCGAGATGCTCGAGAAGTACCCGCTCTACCCGGGCCTCGAGCTGACCTGAGCCCGGCCGCCGTCAGGCGGTCGACTCCAGCAGGTCCAGGCAGTGCCGAGCGATCGAGGCGCGGCCGGCGGCGAGCTCACCGAGGGCAGGCGTGATCTCCTCACCCAGGAGCTCGAACGGAAGCGTCGACAGCCCGGTGAAGATCATCAGGTGAAGCGCGTGCGCCCGGCGGAGGGCGGCGAGGTCGATCTCGAAACCCTCGGCAAGGAGTCCTTCGCGGTACGCCGCCAGGCACGCCTCGCCCCGTTCGGCGAGGTCCTCGCTGCTGCGCAGGCCGAGCTGGACGTCGCCGACTAGCAGCTGACCGAGGTCGAAGCCGATCGGCAACTCCTGCCAGAACCCGAAGTCGATCAGGGTGAACCCATCGCCGGTGACTAACAGGTTGTTCGGACAGGCGTCGCCGTGGCCGGCCCCCACCGGGAACCCGCTCAGCTCGGCGACGTACGACGACGCCTGCCGGCCGGCGCCGGTGAGTCGGCTGCGGAGGTCGTCGTCGAAGGCACCAGCTACCAAGGGGTGCTGCCAGACCGCCTCGGCGTTCAGCATCGGCAGCACCTGGGAGTTCAGGCGACCGAAGAGATACAGCTCCAGTGCCCAGTCGAACTCCCCGACTCGGGCGTACCGAGCGACGTCCGGGCTGCCCGCGAGCCGGCCGAGCAGGTAGGCGGCATGTCGGAAGCGGTCCAGGTCCCAGGGTGCATCCTCGACCGAGACCTCCTCGAGCCAGACGGCAGCGGACTTCTCGTCGACGTCGACAACTCCGACCGCCCGAGGCATCGAGAGCCCCTGGGGGAGGTGGTCACGCAGGTCGGAGCGGTAGACCAGCGCCTCAGTGCGCCAAGGCACGCCCGCCTCGGCCATCTCTCGCAGGTCCGGCGGCACGTCGGCGAACATCGGCGAGCGGGCCCAGGACTGGATGTGCTTGACGAAGAGGCTGAAAGTCCTCGGCTCGCCGTCGATACTCGCGGTACCGCGGACCCAGTGCCGAGACGCCGTGGTGATCGCGGGCACCGCGTAGTCGACCGGGGTGGCGACCGAGTCGAGGACCGTCGTGCTGGCCGGGTCGGCGCCGAGCAGGTCCGCGACCATCCGGGCCAATTCGGTGTCGCTGACGTCTGCGGGACCGAGATCGGATCTGTTGCTCACGGCTGCGTCCTCCGCCAAGTTCGGGGCAATTCGGAGGAGGGTACCGCTGCGACCGGGCCTGTCGTCGTACTCAGATGTATAGGGGGACCGGCTTGTTGGTTCCGGCGCGGCGCCGCCGGGGCCTTACGGTTGACCCCATGACGGCGCAAGGCAGTGTCCAGGCGCCTGCGCACACCCGGGCGGGTCGCTGGACGGTCACGAACGTCCGGACAGCGCTGTGGCGGTTGATCGTCTCGACGGTCGCCACCTGCATGCGCAACCGGGTGACCGGACTTGCGGCCGAGGCTGCGTTCTTCGCGATCCTGTCCCTGCCGCCGCTGATCTTCGCGCTGGCCGGCTCGATCGGGTACGTCTTCGCGCAGTTCAGCAGCAGCCAGATTGAGGACGTCCGCAGCACCGTCCTCGAGATGGCCTCCCAGGCGCTGACCCCGGAGACCGTCGACGACATCATCAAGCCGACGCTCAACGACGTCCTGGAAGGTGGCCGCTACGACGTCATCTCGATCGGCTTTATCCTCGCGCTCTGGTCCGGGTCCCGGGCGCTGAACGTCTTCGTCGACACGATCACCATCATGTACGGCCTCGGCGGCCACCGGGGCATCGTCCGCACCCGGGCGTTGTCCTTCCTGCTCTACGTCCTGGGGATGCTGACCGGAGTGCTGACCATCCCGCTGATCGTGGCCGGCCCGGAGCTGGTCGACAAGGTGCTGCCCGAGAGCGTCGACTTCCTGAACGCGTTGTACTGGCCGACCGTCGTGTTGCTCTGCGTCTGCTTCCTGACCACGCTCTACCACGTCTCGGTACCGGCCCGGACGATGTGGCGCTACAACCTCCCCGGCGCGGTTTTCACGATGTTCTGCTGGGTCTTCGGGTCGGCGTTGCTGCGCTGGGTTCTGGTCGGCACCGCGCAGGGTTCCACCTCGATCTACGGCCCGCTGGCGACGCCGATCGCGATCCTGCTCTGGCTCTACGTCCTCTCGATCGCGGTGCTGATCGGCGCTGCGCTCAACGCCGCCTTCGACCAGATCTGGCCGCAGAAGGAGACCAGCCGGGCTCGCTCGGAGCTGCGCAGGCGGTTGAGTCTGGACTCGATGCTGCCCTGGCGCACCCCGCACGAACCCGACGGGCGATAAAGCGGTGCAGGTCCCAGGGAAGGCGCCGTACATTGGGACGATGATGTCCACCGCAGCCGCGCGGCACGATGAGTGCTGAACGCTTCGCCCGCCTGGACCCGTGGGTCGGCTGCGTTCTGGGCTGCGATACCGGGATCGCCCGGGTGCTGACCGACCGGGGCGAGGTCAGGGCCAGCTACGGAGGCGCGATGCTGAATCGGATTGCCCGGGACCGGCAGTGTGTAGCCGAACCGGGGGACTGGGTCGTCCTGCGTCGGTGGGCGGATGCGAAGGTCACCATCGAGGACGTCTGGGACCGCGAACCCCGCTGCGCCGAGGTCATCGCGCTGCGCCGGGCCTGAGACCCGTTGCACCCGATCCGCGGCTCTGCGTGCCATGCTTCGGGGGTGCGAAACCTGACCCGCTCGAGAGGCACAGCTGTTGCCTGACATCGAGTCCAAGGTCGTCCCCGGAGTACTCAAGCTCCCGATCTCCACGCGGTCGCCCTGGTGGGAGCTCACCCGACGGGTGCTGCTTGCAGTGGGCATCCTGCTCTTCACCGTGCTGATCGTCTACGTCGACCGGGACAACTACCGCGACAGCGCGCACCCCGACGCGGACGCCATCACCCTGGTCGACTCGATCTACTACACCACCGTCACGCTCAGCACGACCGGGTACGGCGACATCGCACCGGTCTCCCCGAACGCGCGACTGGTCAACGCCTTCGTGATCACGCCCCTGCGCATCGGCTTCCTGGTGCTCCTCATCGGTACGACCCTGGAGGTCCTGGCGAGCCAGGGCCGCGAGATGTTCCGCAACGCTCGCTGGAGGAAACACATGCAACAGCACATCGTCGTGATCGGGTACGGCACCAAGGGCCGCAGCGCCGTGGAGACCCTGACGAAGAACGGGGTCGACAAGGACACCGTCGTGATCGTCGATCCGAGCAGCGTCGCGCTCGGCGAGGCGCACGCGGACGGGTTCGCCGTGGTCACCGGTGACGCCAGCCGTCGTGAGGTGCTCCGTCGAGCAGGCGTGGAGCGCGCGGACCAGGTCATCATCACGACCCCCCGCGACGACACCACGGTGCTCGCCACCCTGACCGTGCGGCAGCTCAACCCGCAGGCGCACATCGTCGCGGCGGTCCGCGAGCAGGACAACGTACCGCTGGTGCGGCAGAGCGGCGCCGACGCGGTGGTGACGTCGTCCGATGCGGTCGGCCGGCTGGTCGGGCTGTCCTCGATCTCGCCACCACTGGCTTCGGTGCTCGAGGACTTGCTCACCAGTGGCGAGGGCCTGGAGGTCGCCGAGCGTGACTTGCTGGTCAACGAGGTCGGCAGGGCTCCGCAGACTCTGGCAGACCAGGTCCTCGCGGTACTGCGCGACGAGAAGGTGTACCGGTACTACGACCCGACGGTCACCCAGTTGGCCCGAGGCGACAAGCTGGTCGTCGTACGCCCGTCGAAGGAGCTCCCGTGGGCTCCGCGACCCGGGACCCACGGCGAGGTCAGCGCCGACGACGACGAAGGCTGAGTCCCGATGGGGACGTTGCCTACGGCGGGCCTGCTCGGCACCGAGCTCGGCCGCGTCGCCCTCGACCTGCTGCCTCGGACCTCGCGGCTGCCGACGCGCGCCGCCGACCTGAGCGCTGCGACGCTCTCGGAGCTCATCGACCTCCCGGTGCGCGCCTGTACACCGCTGACCGGCACGTCGGGTACGACCGATCGCACCCTGCTGCGACTGGAGGGTGACGGCGTCCCCGAGACGGTGTTCGTGAAGACAGCGGCCCGCGACGTCGGCACCCGGCTCTTCGGCGGCCTGGCCCGGCTGGGGGAGGTCGAGGTCGGCTTCTACGCCGACCTGCGCCCCGGCCTGGAGCTGGAGGCGCCGCAGGTGCTGGGAGCCCGGTTCGAACGACGTACAGGGCGGTTCGCGATCGTGCTGGAGGACCTGGCCGCCCGCGGTGCGGAGTTCGTCGACACCCTGACCCCGTTGACGGCCGACCAGCTGGCCGCCGGCCTGAGCACCCTGGCGAAGTTGCACGGGGCGACGTCGGGCCGGTCGGGGCTCCCGGCCTGGTTGGGCACCAACTCCTCGGATGCGCTGATGCCGATCATCACGGCGAGCCTGGGCAGGTTGGGTCGCCGGGTCGAGGAGCGTGATCCGACGCTGGCCGCGGCCGGGGGAGCCGCCCTGCTGCGCCGGTACGGCAACTGGTCGAAGTGGCTCGACCAGGATGCGTTCTGCGTGCTGCACGGTGATCCCCATCCCGGCAACCTCTACCTGCTCGGCGACCGGGTCGGACTCCTTGACTGGCAGGCCGTACGGCGCGGCAACGGCCTGCGCGACGCGACGTACCTGATCGTTCTCGGGCTCGATACCGAGACCCGCCGGGAGAGTGAGCGCGACCTGCTGGCCCACTATTGCGCCGAGCTGGACGCGGTCGGCGGGCCGAGGATCACCGCCGACGCGGCGTGGCAGACCTACCGGCAGATGGCTGGCTACGTCTACGTCGCAACGACATTTACTAGTGGCCTGGGCGGCCTCCAGGGGGTGCAGGTCGCGGACACCGGTCTGCGCCGGAGTGTGGCTGCCTTGGAGGATCTGGGGACCGTGGATCTGCTGGGAGCGCGCTGAGGAGCAGAGGTGGGCTGGACCACCCTCGCCTCATCCGCCTCAGCAGTGGTCCCGCGCCTCAGGATCGCCAATGATCTTCGTTGGTCCCAAAAATGCAGCGGCGTTCGGCGCCTACGTGGTTAGCGTGGACGCATGGTCAAGGGGATGGCGACCGACTCCGACCCGCGGTCGGGTGCATCTGCGCTCTCACCTGTCCCGACGCAGCGGGTGTCGCCGGAGAACGCCGGTCGTCGGCACCGGGCACCGTCCCTGATCGAGTTGATCGACAATGCCAGCATGATCGTCCGCCGGGATTCACTCGGACCGAGCGGCTACATGGTCGTGCCGAGCAAGGGCACCGCCAAGCACCAGCATGCAGTCTGGGAGCTCGGTCCCTTCGCGCTGCTCGACCACGGTTGGTTCGGTCAGGTCCATGGTCGACACAGCGCCAGCGACAGCCGGTCGGGTTGGCTGCAGAAGCACGAACGCCGCTGCGAGGATCAGCACTGGACGCAGTTCCACTGGATCGACCCGTCGATGCTGGAGCCCGGGTGCGGCGCGGCGAACATCGGGCTCGGCTTGGGCCCGGAAGGCCCCACGTACTGCCCCGGCCAGCGCCGTGGCGAACCCCACCCGACGCACATCCCGCTGGTCGAGGTCTTCAAGCAGGGCCTGCGCAAGCTGGCGCTCGAGCAACGCTCCTGAGATTCGTCGCGGCTCCAGCACGTTTTGCGCCCCTGTCGTCCGGGTAACTGACCGGAGCGGGTCGCACCGGGCGACCCCGAGGAGGGACCCGACATGTATTTCATTCTCTGGCTGATCGCTGTGGTGCTGGTCATCGCAGGAATCGTCAAGCTGGTCCGCGGCGACGTCCTGATCGGGGCCGTGCTGATCGTCGTCGGTCTGATCGTCGGCCCCGGGGGCTACAGCATCTTCAAGTAACAACGACAACAGTTCAGGCCGCGGGGCGCGCCCCACGGCCTGAACTGCGTTTTGGACCTGGTCAGCGGTCGCCGGCCCTGCCGAGGAGAGTCGGCACGGCCCACCAGAGCGTCGCGAAGAAGGCCAGTGCCGCCACCAGGGCGATCACTGCGGCTGTTCGGTCGGCGACGACGTCGAAGGCGAGGTACAGCACCCCGCTGATCGTCAGGGCCAACGTCGCCAGCCCGGTCAGGGCGCAGCGGTTGGCTGCCTCGACCAGCCAGGGCCGGGCACCGTGCCGGAACAGCACCCGGTGGAACGCGGCCGGCGCCACCACTACCCCGGTTGTGATGACGGATCCCGCGAGGACGCACAGGTAGATCGTGCGCTGGTGGTCGTCGAGGGTGTCGAAACGGGCGCTGAACGGAACCGTGAGCAGCAGGCCGGTGAGGATCTGTACCCCGGTCTCGGTGACCCGGATCTCCTGGAGGATTTCGTCCCAGTTGCGGGTGATCCGGTCAGCGTCGGGTTCCGGCGAGGTCATGGGGCCGGGGAGTCCGTTGCCGGCCCGTCCTCAGTCGCGCCGCCCTCACCAGTCCAGTCGGTGGAGTCACCGCCGGAGCCGGAGCCGTCGTCCAAGCCCGGGTCCGACTCCGTGTCCGGATCGACCTTGGGCTCCCGCGCATCCGGGTCCGTCGAGTTCTGGCTGGTGTCCTGCATAGTCGTCTCCTTCTGATCCTCTTCGACTACGGGCTGATCAGGCCGCCCGAGACCCGCTGCAGGATGACCGCAGTGCGCTGGCGTAGAACGCCCCACCAGAAGGCGGCGTCCTCTGCCAGTCGGCTCACGCGGCGGCCTCGAACAGGTCGCCGCGGAGCTGCCCGAGTACTCGGGTCAGGATCCTGGAGACCTGCATCTGCGAGACACCGAGCTGGGCGCCGATCTCCTGCTGGGTCAGGCCCTGGAAGAACCGGAGGTCGATAACGATCCGGTCCCTACTCCCGAGCTTGCGAACGGCGGGCCCGAGGAGGAGACGGGCCTCGGAGTCGGTGAACTCCTCGTTGAGGTCCTTGATCGTCGTCCCCAGGGTTTGGGTGCCGTCACCGGTCGGTGCGTCCAGAGACAACGGGTTGAAGCAGCTGTCGACCGCGGTGGCCTCCAGGACGTCGTCGACGTCGGCATCGAGGGCCGCGGCCAGCTCGTTCACCGTGGGGCTCCGGTGCAACTGTTGCACCAACTCGGCCTCCGCAGAGCGGATCTTGGCCTGCAGTTCCTGGATGCGGCGCGGGGGACGGACGGTCCACCCGGTGTCGCGGAAGTGACGTCGGAGCTCACCGCGGATGGTGGGAATGGCGTAGGCCGCGAAGCTGTCCGACTTCTCGGGAGCGAACCCCCGCGCTGCCTTTAACAGGCCGAGGTTGGCGACCTGGTGGAGGTCGTCGCTGGCAATGCCACGTCCGTAGTACTTGTTGGCCAGGTGCCTGGCGAGGTCCAAGTTCAGCGTGATCGCCTCATCGAGGAGCTGACGCTTTCGGGCAGGCCCCGCCTGGAGAGCTTCGCGCAACAGCGAGACCGTCGTCCGGTCCCTTTCGCCGTTCGCGTGATGGGGGGCTGACCGGGTTGAAGAAGCACACACTTGTGTTGACACGGAGAATCGCCCTTTTCGGGTATCCAGCGCGAGCGTGGCAGTTGGTTAGACCACGGTGTTGAAGAGAGTTCTACCCATCGTTGTGAGTCGCCAACCATCGAATTGGAAAATTATTCGTCATCCGGCTGCATAGTTCCGTCGGGACCGGGCAGTTCAATAGCAAGGAGTTGTTGTCACGGCCGTGGCGATTCCTCTAGGTCTTGGCGTTGAAACTCACAGCGTCGGGGCTGCCGCACGTCAGGACGGGGCGGGAAGTTCGCCGTTCTCGATCACGAGGTTCGCGACATCGCGCAGTTTGACGTTCTGGGACTGCGAGTAGCGACGCAGCACTGCGAACGCGGTGTCGCCATCGACGTCGAACCGCTGCATCAGGACGCCCTGGGCCTGCCCGATCAGGGTCCGTCCGTCGACCGCGATCTTGAGGTTCTCGCGCTCGCGTACCGAGATCATGGGCGCCGCGGCGTGGGTCGCGAAAATGACCGCGGTGTCCCGATCATCGGCACTGAACTCGCGGGTCGCGGTCGAGTACAGGTTCAAGGCGCCCATGCTGGTCCCGCCGATCGTCAGGCGGGCAGCCAAAAGACTGCCGAAGCCAAGGGCTGCGGCCTTCGGTCCCCAGTTCGGCCACCGGTCGTCGTTGGCGAGGTCGTTGCAGACGAAGGTGTCCTGCTCCCAGGCGGCTTCCACGCACGGGCCTTCTTTGAGTTCGTACTGCAGCTGGTCGGCTTCGACGACGATCTTCGCGGTCTCACCCATAGTGACGAAGCCGCCCCCGGCCTGGAAGACCGAGAGCCCGGCGTGGTCGCAGTCCAGGGTCTCGCAGGCCAGCGTCACGACACTGTCTGCGGTCTCGTCCAGCCCGCCGTCGGACACGGTCAGAGCGGCGAGCTCGCGAAGCGTCTGCAAGAGGGGAGCTGACTCAGGCACGACCAAAGCCTAAAGCCAACCGGACACGCCCGGAGCCTGTATCCCAGAGCCGAGGAACTTTGATCGTTTCGCCCAGGTCTGCCGGGGGTACCTCCACGACACCAGAACCGAGGAGGTCGCCATGCCGCGTGGCCAGTGGAGCGCGAAGCGGGACCGGCAGTACGAGCACATCAGGGACGGCGTGGAGAACCAGGGCAGATCTGCGGACGTCGCTGCGGAGATCGCGGCCCGCACGGTCAACAAGGAGCGTGCGCGGGCAGGGGAGTCGGTCCAGCGGAGCCGCACCTCGACCGAGGAGATCTCCTCGGGCCGGCGCGGCGGCCTGCGGTCTCGCCGGGGCAGCGGAGGGCGTACCAAGGCCCAGCTGTACGCCGAGGCGAAGCACAAGAACGTCCAAGGTCGCTCCGGCATGAACAAGGCCGAGCTCGAGATAGCCGTAGGTCGGTCCTGACCCGCCTGCGACGGTCCTCCACCCAGCAACCGGGGTGGAGCCGGCTCCGCTCGGGCCGCGGGTTCCGGTATGTCGACCAGCACGGGGCGTCGCTGACTGCGGCCGATGCCGATCGGGTCCGAGCTCTGGTGATCCCGCCGGCCTGGACCGACGTCTGGGTCTGCCCGGACGAGAAGGGCCACCTGCAGGCGGTCGGAACCGACGACGCCGGACGTAAGCAGTACCTGTACCACCCGGCGTGGCGGGAGAAGCGCGACGTGCTGAAGTTCGACCGGGTCGTGGGGATGGCCCGCAAGCTGCCCGCCGTACGGAAGAAGCTCATCCTCGACCTGGACGGTGAGCCCGGCTCGCGGCGCCGGGTACTGGCAGCGGGGGTACGGCTGGTGGATCTCGGGTGCTTCCGGCTCGGCTCGGACTCCTACACCGAGGAGTACGGCAGTCACGGCCTGACAACGCTGGAGAAGCGCCACGTACAGCGAGCCGAGGCCGGCTTCAGCTTCCGGTTCGTCGGGAAGTCCGGGATCGAGCACGACATTCGCGTCGCCGACGAGGGTGTCTGTGCGGTGATCGGCGAGCTCACCCGGACGCGGCGAGGCGAGGCGCGGTTGCTGGCAGCCAAGGACGGCCGGCTTTGGGTCCCGCTCACCGCCGATGACGTCAACCAGTACATCCGCGAGCTGTTCGGCATGGAGGTGACCGCCAAGGACTTCCGGACCTGGCACGCGACCGTGGCGGTCGCAGTCGCGCTGGCCGCCGAGCCTCGAGCGACGTCGAAGACTGCCCGGGCCAAACAGGTGCGCGCTGCCGTGGTCGAGGCGTCCGACCTCCTGGGCAACACACCGACGGTGGCGCGGTCGGCGTACGTCCACCCGCGGGTAATCGACCTCTTCGAGGCGGGCCAGGTGCTGCCACGGGTGCCGAAGACCCAGGACGCGGCCGACCGGGCCGTGGTGCGGCTACTCAGCAGCCCGCGACGGAGGCGGGCTTAAGCCCTTCCACCGTTTCGAACACATGTTCTAATCTTGGTGGGTGAGGACCCGCCACGTCTGGATGCTGCCGGCTCTGGACGTGGGCGTCCCGCGACAGGGTTACGTGCTCGCCTGGCGACGTACAGCGCGGCTGGCCTCGCCCCCGGTCTGGGAGGCTTACGTCGTCTACGTCGAGGACCGCCGTGGCGACACCCACATGGAGTGGGTTCCGGAGATCTACCTGCGCCCGGTGCGGTCCGACCGGCCGCAGTGAGAGCGTCCTTCGCGCTGGTCGGATTCAAGATTCGACGCAACGGGCACTAGGCGGCCATGACTCCAGTGAAGATCCGACCTCTTGGCGGCTCAATGGGCTGCCTGATCATGATCGCGATCTCGGTGATCGGCTCCGTGCTGCTGACGGTGCTGGTCAACCTGGGGCGCTAATCGTGGGGCCTGGTGGCGTCACCGGGCCCTGCGAACGTCCCGACGGAGCTGAAGGACCCGCGCCACCCCGGCCACGGCCACCAGGCCGCCGCCGGTCACGGCTGCGATCAGCAACGCCATCCCCACCGGGATCGTGCCTTCGAAGCCGAACAGTTTGATCTCGACATCATCCTGGTTCTGCAGGATGAACACGATCAGCAAGGTCAGGAGCACCAGGGCTGCGCCGGTCGCGACCCAGGCTGCGCTGGCGCGGGTCAACCGGTTTGGCGGTGCCTCCGGCGACGCGCTCTCGGCGACCGGCTGTGGGGACGGCGAGGCGTCCGGCTCGTCGGCTGGCTGAGATGGCTCGGTGGTCGTCATGCTCCCATCTTCCCCGTAGGTGAGCTGGTGCCAAACGTGCCGGGAAGGCCGAAACGGCCCCGGTCTCGCAGGTCTGCGAGTCAGGGGCCGTTCGTTGCTGGTGGGCGATACTGGG
>JBKJHX010000007.1:0-42753 GCA_046598855.1 Marmoricola sp.
GCGCCCTCGGCCGGGTCGGCTACCACGAGGTCGTGCGCGCCACCTTCTCGCCGATGGTGGGCGGTCACTGGTGGCGGCTGCGCCTGCGCCTGGCCGACGGCGGTGGGGTGACGCTGCGCGGCGAGGCGGGCGGCCGCGAGCTGGAGCGGTTCCTGGACGGCGTGCTGGGCGAGCGTCTGCGCACCCGCTGGTCCCACGAGCGGCCCGTACGCCGCCTGGCCCGCAACGTGTTCGGCTACTGCTGCCTGGGGCTGGGCGGTCTCGGTCTGGTGGTGGCCCTGGTGTCGCTGGTACACCCCTCGGCCGACCTGGGGCTCGACGACGCACTCGTGCTGGCGGCGCTCAGCCTCGGCACCGTGCTGCTCGGGCTGCTCCCCGACCTCGCGGCCCTCGCCCTCGACCGGCGACGAGGGGTCACCCCGCACGACTCGCGCGGAACCTACGACCTGGCCTGAACGACGCTAGCGGTCACTCCCACTCGATGGTGCCCGGCGGCTTGCTGGTGATATCCAGGACGACGCGGTTGACCTCGTCGACCTCGTTGGTGATCCGGGTGGAGATCCGCTCCAGCACGTCGTACGGGAGGCGGCTCCAGTCGGCGGTCATCGCGTCCTCGCTGGAGACCGGACGCAGCACGATCGGGTGGCCGTAGGTGCGGCCGTCGCCCTGGACGCCGACCGAGCGCACGTCGGCGAGCAGAACCACCGGGAACTGCCAGATGTCGCCGTCCAGACCGGCTGTGGTGGTCTCCTCCCGGACGATCGCGTCCGCGTCCCGGAGGATCTCCAGGCGGTGGGCGTCGACCGCCCCGACGATCCGGATCGCCAGGCCGGGGCCAGGAAACGGGTGCCGCCCGACCATGGCCACCGGCAGGCCCAGCTGGGCGCCCACCTCGCGGACCTCGTCCTTGAACAGGGTGCGCAACGGCTCGATCAGGCTGAACACCAGGTCGTCTGGGAGTCCGCCGACGTTGTGGTGGGACTTGATGTTGGCCGCGCCCTCGCCGCCGCCGGACTCGACCACGTCCGGGTAGAGAGTGCCTTGGACCAGGAACTTCACCGGAGTCCCCGGCGTAGCGAGCACCTCCCGCTCGGCCTGCTCGAAGACCCGGATGAACTCACGACCGATGATCTTGCGCTTCTCCTCCGGGTCGGTGACACCGGCGAGGAAACCGAGGAACTGGGCGCTGCACTCCACGACCTTGAGGTCGACGCCGGTCGCCTCCACGTAGTCCTTCTCGACCTGCTCGGCCTCGCCCGCCCGCAGCAGGCCGTGGTCGACGAAGACACAGGTGAGCTGGTCACCGATGGCGCGCTGGACGATGGCAGCCGCCACCGCTGAGTCCACCCCACCAGAGAGGCCGCAGATGACTCGGGCGTCGCCGACCTCGGCACGGATGCGCTCGATCTGCTCCTCGACGATGTTCACGCTGGTCCAGGTCGGCCGGCAGCCGGCGATCTGGATCAGGAAGTGTTCCAGGACGGCCTGGCCGTGCTCGCTGTGCATCACCTCGGGGTGCCACTGGACGCCGGCCAGCTGACGTTCGGTGTGCTCGAAGGCCGCCACCGTCGCCCGCGGTGACCGGGCGTTGACCGTGAAGCCGGCCGGCGCCGCGATGACCTCGTCACCGTGCGACATCCAGGACACCAGCGTCTCGGGAAGGCCGGCGAGCAGGGTGCCGGGTTCGAGCACCGACACCGGCGTGCGGCCGTACTCGCGCTGACCCGTATGCGCGACCTCGCCGCCGAGGGCCTGGGCCATCGCCATGAACCCGTAACAGATACCGAAGACCGGCACCCGGCCGTCCACGATCGATCCGTCGAGCTGGGGGGCACCGGGCTCGTAGACCGAAGACGGCCCACCAGAGAGGATGATCGCTTTCGGGTTCTTGGCCAGCATCTCCTCGGCGGACATGGTGTGCGGAACGATCTCCGAGTACACCTTGGCCTCACGGACGCGGCGGGCGATCAGCTGGGCGTACTGTGCCCCGAAGTCGACGACGAGGACGAGGTCGTGGTCGGTCAAAACCGAGCCCTTCTGCAGGTGTGCGAACGAGCCAGGAGTCTATCGGTGCTCTCCCGGAGGTTCTCCCCTGCGGGCCGACGTACGGACGGCTGCTATTCCCGGGGGACCCCCTGGAGGAACCGCTGCGGTGGGGTCCGGAGAAGTCCTGATCCTGACCCCGCCCCTGACCGGCGACAACTCCCCGAACACCCCCGGACATGACTCAGGGCCCGACCGGGGAGGGAGGGAGGTCGGGCCCTGATTGTCCACGTGGTGTGAACCGTGTCGAGATCGGGCCTGGGAGGGAGCAATGCACCCGATCTGAAGTGATAAACGAGTGCTCCCAACCAGGGTTATGCAGGTTGATGAAGTTTTTTTGCCAGTCGAGGAAACTACGAAACCGCGACGATCGGCAGGTGCAGAGCACCCAGCGCACCGCTCGGTACCGCCGGCGAGATCGGCTCCACCGGCGCCACCCGCTCGTACACCGCGCCCAGCTCCGGCCGCGGGTCCGCCTCGCCCTTGTTGGGCCAGAACGACATCGCCCGCTCGGCCTGCGCGGTGATCGTCAGCGACGGGTTCACGCCCAGGTTCGCCGAGATCGCCGAGCCGTCGGCGATGTGCAGGCCGGGGTGGCCGTAGACCCGCTGGTAGGGGTCGATGACACCGTTCTCCACGGAGTCGCCGATGGTGCAGCCGCCGATGAAGTGCGCGGTCAGCGGCCGGTTGAACGGCTCACCGATCGACCCGCCCGCGGTGCCGCCGACGATCTCGGCCATTTTGGTGACCGCCTCGTTGCCGACCGGGATCCAGGTCGGGTTCGGGGTGCCGTGACCCTGCTTGGAGGTCATGTAGCTGATGTTCGTCCCAGGGATCTTCTTGTTGAAGGTCGTGATCGAGTTGTCGACCGTCTGCATCACCAGTGCGATCACGGTCCGCTCCGACCAGTGCTTGAAGTCGTAGAGGTCGCGGATGTTCGCCTTCTGGATCCACATCTGCTTGAGCCACTTGCGCCAACGCGGCTCGGGACCCTCCCCGTCGGTGAGCACGGTCTGCATCATCGACATGAAGTTGGAGCCCTTGCCGTAGCGGACCGGCTCGATGTGGGTGTGCTCGTCCGGGTGGAACGAGGACGTGATCGCAACGCCCCGGGAGTAGTCGATCTTGGAGTCGACCGGGGCGATCGCGCCGAGGATCGACTCCGAGTTCGTCCGGGACAGGTAGCCGAGCCGGTCGGAGATGCCAGGCAGGTGCCCCCCGTCCTTCATCGTGTGCAGCAAGCGCTGGGTGCCCAGCGAGGCTGCGGCGACGATCACCTGCTGGGCGGTCAGGGTCCGGGTGGACCGCTTGGTCGCGCGCTTCGCCTTGGTGAACTTCAGCGTGAGCTCGTAGCCACCGCCCTGCGGGCGAATCTTGGTGACCGTGGTCAGCGGCATCACCCGGACGCCGAGGCCCTCGGCCAGGTACAGGTAGTTCTTGACCAAGGTGTTCTTGGAGTTGTGCCGGCAGCCGGTCATGCACTCCCCGCACGCCTTGCAGGGCACCCGGTCGGGGCCGGCGCCGCCGAAGAACGGGTCAGCGACGGTGTCGTGGTGGGTCTCCCCCGGGCCACCGAAGAACACCCCGACGGGGGTCGGGTGGAAGGTCTCCTCGACACCCATCTCCTGGGCGACCTTGTACATCACGTCGTCGGCCGCGGTCCGGAGCGGGTTCTCGACCACACCCAGCATCCGCTTCGCCTGGTCGTAGTACGGCGCCAGCTCCGACTTCCAATCGGTGATGTGCGCCCAGCTCGGGTCGCGGTAGAAGGCGTCCAGCGGTTCGTACAGGGTGTTCGCGTAGACCAGCGACCCGCCGCCGACCCCGGCGCCGGAGACGATCATGCAGTCCTTGAGGGCGTCGATGCGCTGGATGCCGTAGCAGCCGACCTCGGGGCGGAAGAGGTAGCGCTTCACGTCCCAGGAGGTGTCGGCGAACTCGTCGTCGCGGAAGCGGGCGCCGGCCTCGAGGACCGCGACCTTGTAGCCCTTCTCCGCCAGTCGCAGAGCGCTCACCGACCCGCCGAACCCGGAGCCGACGATGATCACGTCGAAGTCGAAGCTCTGAATTTGCTCGCTCCGCTCGCGGGCGTGATTCTGGACTCCTCGCTCGTTGGTCATGCGCGGCCCATCTTCTTCATCAGGCGCAGGCTCAGCGTCATCATCTTCGCGTACTGCTCGTCGTTGAGGCCGAACTGCGGACTGAACCGGAGCAACGCCTGCGAGGCGACCGCCTGGGTCTCGGTGTAGCGATGGATGCCCTCGCTGCCCTGGCGCCGTCCCATGCCGGACTCGCGCATGCCGCCCATCGGGGCGTCGATGCTGGCGAAGGTGGCACCGAAGGCCTCGTTGATGTTGACCGTGCCGCATTTCACCTGGCGGGCAATGATCCGGGCGCGCTTGGTGTCTCGGCTGTAGATCGAGGCGTTCAGTCCGTACTCGCCGTCGTTGGCCCGGGCGATCGCGTCGGCCTCGTCACCGAAGCGGTACAGGCTGATCACCGGGCCGAAGGTCTCGGTACCGAAGCAGGTCATCTCCGGGGTGACACCCTCGAGGATGGTCGGCTCGAAGAAGAACGGTCCGAGGTCGGGGCGGTGGTTGCCGCCGGCGAGGACGGTCGCTCCCTGGGCGACGGCGTCCTGCACGTGCGCCGTCACGGTGTCCAGCTGCTCCTGACTGATCAGCGAACCCATGTCGCTGCCCCACTCCAGCCCGGCCGAGAGGTCCATCGCCCGGGTGGCCGCGACGAACTTCTCCTTGAACCGGTCGTAGACCTGGTCGGCGACGAACATCCGCTCGGTGGAGACGCAGAGCTGGCCGGCGTTGGAGAAGCACGCCCGGACCGCGCCCTCGGCCGCCCTGTCCAGGTCGGCGTCACGAAGGATCATGATCGGGTTCTTGCCGCCGAGCTCCAACGAGCAGCCGATCAGTCGATCGGCGCACTGCTTGGCGATGATCTTGCCGGTCGCGGTCGAGCCGGTGAAGCAGATGTAGTCGGCACGGTCGATGATCGGCGTACCGAGGACCCGGCCGGGTCCGGCCACGACGTTCCAGAGGTCCTTCGGGAAGCCGGCCTCCTCCAGGAGTTGGGCGCCGAGCAGCGCCGAGAGCATCGTTTGGGCGTCCGGCTTGGTGACCACGGCGTTGCCGGCCAGCAACGCCGGGATGCCGTCGCACAGGGCCATCGTAAACGGGTAGTTCCAGGGCGAGATGATCCCGACGACGCCCTTGGGAACGCGGTTGACCTCTGCGCGGGTCAGCCCGGGGATGACGCCGAGCCGGGACTCGGTGTCGAGGTGCTGGTGCGCCGTACGGGCGTAGTAGCGAGCGGTGAGCGCGATGTGCAGCGGCTCGTCGAAGGCGTGCTTGCGGGCCTTACCCGACTCCCAGCAGATCAGGTCGATGATCTCGTCCTGACGGTCGAGGATCAGGTCGTGCAGCCGCAGCAGGACCTCGGCACGGTGGTCGAGCGATGTGCGCTGCCACGCCTGCTGGGCGCGGCGTGCCCGGACGAAAGCCTCCTTGACGTCGGCCTCCGTGGACTGCGGGATGACCGCCAG
Source organism: Marmoricola sp. (assembly GCA_046598855.1). GTDB lineage: Bacteria > Actinomycetota > Actinomycetes > Propionibacteriales > Nocardioidaceae > Marmoricola. Next base: position 5,603 of record JBKJHX010000007.1, read on the forward strand.
CGGCTTGCCGGTGGCAGGCGCGTACGACGTCACGCCGGTACCTGCGGTGGCGATCAATCGGTCGGTCAGCGCGGCGACGTACTCCGGCTCGAAGGCGTAGGACGCCCGCGGGTCGTGCTCGGGGTCGGCCGGGAGTTGGGTCGAGGGGTTCAGGCTCATGTCGGCAACCGTAAACCCAGCGGTAACTTGACACAATAGGTCGGTCTGTAAACCACCCTGTTGGGCTGGTCACGGCCGTCGTTCAGGACGGTTCAGCGGAACCTGAGGTAGCGCCAGGCGGAGCGGTTCGCAAGGTTCCACGAGTCGCCGGCGAAGGTCGCCCGCACCCGGAAATTGACTCCGGACGGGTGCTTTCCGAGCCAGGTCCAGTCGACCTTGCCCGCCTGCTCGATCCGGCAGGCGCTGGTAAACGTAGTGCGCCAGCCGACGGCGTACCTGCGCTGCACCACGTGCCGCAGGCAACGCCCCGGTCGTCCCGGGACATCGGTGGCGCGGTAGCGGGGGGAGCTCCCCCTCGGGTACACCGCGTACGAACCGGAGTAGCCGAGGACGCCGCCGCGAGGCACGGTGTCGACCCGGGAGCGAACCCTGATCGTCACGGTGTCCTCGCGCGTCGTTGCATCGCCCGCGTAGGCATCGACCCGAACGTGGATCGGTGGGTAGATCCGCGGCCGGTAAGGATTTCCCGGGATGAGGGCGACCTTCTCCTGGCGCACGACCCCGTTCGCGAAGGTGTACACGATCCGGACCTCGGTCGGGGTGGCCACGCCGACGGTGAGCTTGACGCTGTCCCCGGCGACCACAGTGGTCTGGCTCGCGGAGACCTCGACGACCGGATCGGCTGCGGATGCCGGGGACAGGAACGACCCCACCAACCCGGACATCAGCACAGCCAGGACCCCACGTTTCATGAACTGATCAACCCATCAGGGGCGAACAAGTCACGGGCTGTCACTCTTCCGGTGGCGTTTCCTTGCCTGCTGCCTCGTCGCGGTCGGCCCACTCCAACAGCGGCGCGAGGTCGAAGACGTGGTCGTCGATGTCGTGGTGCAGGTCGCCGAGATCGGCGAACCGGCCCGGCATCGTCGCGATGGTGAAGTCCCCCGGCGCGCAGTCATCGATCTCGTCCCAGGTGATCGGGGCGCTGACCGTGGCCTCCGCGTTGCCGCGGACCGAGTACGCCGCGGCGATGGTGTGGTCGCGGGCGTTCTGGTTGTAGTCGACGAACAGGTGGGCCGGGTCCCGGTCCTTGCGCCACCAGGTCGTGGTGACCTCCGAGCTGCGGCGCTCGACCTCGCGGGCGAACGCCAACGCTGCCCGGCGTACGACCTTGTGGTCACCGTCGGGCCGGATCCGGATGTAGATGTGCATCCCGGACCCGCCGCTGGTCTTCGGGTGCCCGACGGCTCCGAGCTCGTCGAGGACCTCGTGCGCGACGTGGGCGACGCGCTGCACGGTCTGCCAGGAGCAGTCCGGGCCTGGGTCGAGATCGATCCGCCACTCGTCCGGCAGCTCGACATCGGCGCGCCGACTGTTCCAGGGATGGAACTCGACGGTGCTCATCTGGACCGCCCAGACCACCTGCGCGATCTCGGTGACGCAGAGCTCGTCGGCAGTGCGCTTCCATCGTGGAAAGAAGACTTGGACCGTCTCCATCCACTCCGGCGCGCCGGCCGGGATCCGCTTCTGGTGCACCTTGTCACCAGTGACGCCCTTCGGAAAGCGGTGCAGCATGCAGGGGCGCTCCCGCAGCGCGTTGACGATGCCGTCACCGACCGCGAGGTAGTACTCGACCAGGTCGAGCTTGGTCTCCCCGCGAGCCGGGAAGTAGATGCGGTCGGGGTTGGAGATCCGGACGACCCGGTTCTCGATCTCAAGCTCGATCGCCGCACCCATTGCGACCTCAGTCGGTGCCGTGGCTGCGGATGAACGCGAGGATCGGCTCGGCGAGTTCGGGGCGGCAGACGATCAGGTCGGGCAGTCGTACCTGCTGCTGGTTGTACACCAGCTCCGAACCGTCGACCCGGCTGGTGAACAGTCCGGCCGAGCGGGCGACCGCGACCGGAGCCGCCGAGTCCCACTCGTACTGACCACCGGCGTGGACGTAGGCGTCGGTGACGTCACGCGCGACCGAGATGACCTTCGCACCGGCAGAGCCCATCGGCACCAGGTCGGCACCGATCTCCTCGGCGAGTGCCTCGACGAACTTCGGCGGCCTGGTGCGGGAGACCGCGATCCGTGGTCGTGGCGCCGTACGGGCCGGAACCACCGGCGGCTGTCCGGTGTGGAAGGTGGCACCCAGCCCGGGCTGAGCGACCGCGCCGGCGACCAGTGCGCCCTGCTGCCAGAGCGCGACGTGCACGGCCCAGTCGTCGCGGGGCGGCTCGGAGTACTCGCGGGTCCCGTCGACCGGGTCGATGATCCAGACCCGCGGGGTTCGCAGCCGGTCGTTCTCGCCGGAGGTCCCGCGGTGCTCCTCCTCGGAGAGGACGGCGTCAGCCGGCTTGTACTGCGCGAACAGCTTCATCAGCAGTTCGTGCGACGCCAGGTCGCCGGCGTCCTTGAGCGCTTTGCCCTCCAGGCCGCTCTCGCGCACCTGCAGCAGCAATGTTCCGGCGACCGTGGCCGTCCAGGCAGCGAAAAGGTGGTCGTTCTCGAGTGCCTCGGCGGGCGGCGGTCCGGGATCGAAGTCAGTCACGGACCGAAGACTAGCGTCGGCCCAGGAGTCCGCTCCCAGCAGCACCGTTCAGCGATTGAAGCGTTGCTGGGTCTCCGCGAGGCCGTGCTCGACGAGGCACGCGACCGCGTCGGCGGCGTCCCCGATCTGGAACGGAAGTTCCTTCTGCTCGACCGAGGAGTAGTTCTTCAGCACGAAGTCGGCCGGGTCCTGGCGGCCGGGCGGGCGGCCGATGCCGACCCGTACCCGGTAGAAATCCCCGGTGCCCAGGGACGAGCGCATCGACCTCAGCCCGTTGTGCCCGTTGTCCCCGCCACCGAACTTGGTCCGCAGGGTCCCGAAGTCGATGTCGAGCTCGTCGTGGATCGCGATGATGCGATCAGCCGCGACCCCGTAGAACTTCGCCAGCGTCGAGACCGGTCCCCCGGACTCATTCATGTAGCCGCGGGCGCGACCGAGCACCACCTTCGGTGCGGACGCACCTGGCGGAGCCAGCCGGCCTTCCAGGACGACGGCACGACCGGACTTGTGCGACTTCAGGGAGCCGCCCATCCGGCGTACCAGCTCGTCGACGACGAGGTAGCCGACGTTGTGGCGCGTGCCGGCGTACGTCGGGCCGGGGTTGCCCAGCCCGACGACCAGCCAGGCCTCGGTGTCAGTCACAGCGGGATGACCGCACGACTCACTCGGAGTCGGCGGACTCCTCTTCGTCGGCTTCCTGGATCGGGGCCTCGTCCGGCGGGCCGTCGACGGCGGCGGTCGCCTCGGCCAGCTCTGCCTCGGCCTCCTCGGTCGACTTCGCCTGGGTGATGTTGACGATCAGCAGCTCGGCGTCGCTGACCAGGGTCGAGCCCTTGGGCAGCACCAGCTGGGCGGCGAAGACCTGGACGCCGGCCTCGGCACCCTCGATCGAGTACTCGATCTGCTCGGGGATGTGGGTCGCCTCGGCCTCGAGGGTGATCACGTTGTTCTCGAGCTGGACGAACGACTCCTTGTGAGCCTCGCCGGTCAGGACGACGGGCACCTCGACGGTGACCTTCTCGCCCTTCTTGACCGCGACGAAGTCGACGTGCTCGAGGAAGCCCTTGATCGGGTCGGCCTGGACCTGCTTGGTCAGCGCGAGCTGGACCGTGCCGTCGATGTCGATGTTGAGGACCGCGTTGGCGCCACCGTGCTTCAGAGCCATCAGGGTGTCGTGGCCCGGCAGGGTCACGTGGATCGGGTCCGAACCGTGACCGTAGATGACCGCGGGAACCTTGTTGTCACGACGGATCCGGCGGGCGGCGCCCTTGCCGAACTCGGTACGGGCCTCGGCCTTGATCAGGTCTTCAGACATGGTTGCTCTCCTCGAACGTGGGTCGGTTCCAAAGTCGGTGTCGGCCCGGAGGAGAAGCGTCCGGAGACACGACATGCACCGCGCGCGACGGGCACGGTGCATGGAAGATCACGAACCGACCGCGTCGATCACGGAACATCCCTGTCCGGGAGCTCCCTCGCCGAGGCAACCTGGAAATACTACCGACGGGCCTGCCTTAAGGCCAATCCCAGCCCCCACCTGTCGCGAAAGTGCACTAAACCAACGCTGACCCGTCGTGAAAGTGCAGGTTTAGTGCACTTTCACGACGGGTCAGCGGGGTTTTGGCGCACTTTCGCGACAGGTCAGGCGTGGCCGTCGAACATGCTCGTGACCGAGCCGTCCTCGAAGACTTCCTTGATCGCGCGCGAGAGCAGGGGGGCGATCGAGAGGCAGGTCAGTTTGTCGAACTCGTTCTCCGGCGCCAGCGGGAGGGTGTTGGTGACGACGACCTCGACAGCGGATGAGTTCTTGAGGCGATCTACGGCGGGGTCGGAGAGGATCGCGTGGGTGGCAGCGATGATGACGCCGGCCGCACCCTCTTTCATCAGCGCCTCGGTGGCCTTCACGATCGTGCCGCCGGTGTCGATGATGTCGTCGGTCAGGACGCACATCCGGTCCTTGACGTCGCCGACGACCCGGTTGGCGATGGTCTCGTTCGGCCGGTCGATGTTGCGGGTCTTGTGGATGAACGCCAGCGGGACGCCGCCAAGACGCTCCGACCAGCGCTCGGCGACCTTGATCCGGCCGGCATCGGGCGAGACCACGGCGAGCTTCTGGTCGCCGTACTTCTCCTTGATGTAGTCGGTCAGGATCGGCAGCGCCATTAAATGGTCGACCGGGCCGTCGAAGAAGCCCTGGAGCTGATCGGCGTGTAGGTCGACAGTAATGATCCGGTCCGCGCCCGCGGTCTTAAACAGATCGGCCATCAGGCGGGCCGAAATGGGTTCGCGACCGCGGTGCTTCTTGTCCTGGCGGCTGTAGCCCCAGAACGGCATCACTACAGTGATCCGTTTGGCCGAGGCGCGCTTGAGCGCATCGACCATGATCAGGTGCTCCATGATCCACTCGTTGACCGGAGCGGTGTGGCTCTGGATCACGAAGGCGTCGCAACCGCGGACCGACTCCTCGTAGCGGACGTAAATCTCAGAGTTCGCGAACTCGTACGCCGCGGTGGGCACCAGCTCGGTGTCGAGAGTTGCGGCCACCTCGTCCGCGAGGCCCGGGTGGGCGCGACCGCTGAAGACCATCAGGTTCTTCTCGGTGGCTTTCTTCATTCCGCTCACGTTGGGGCAACTCCTCGCAGGCACCGCAGGTCCAGACAGCTCCGATTCTCACCCACTGGCAGCCGGGTCCCCAACATCGGGGGCCTGCGTGCCACCATCTGGACGAACTTGTGCGCTCTCGGTCTCCGCGGCACGAGCGGCCGCCTCGGCCTGCGGGGTCCCGGCCCGTTTCCGCTGCGCCCACCGGTCGATGTGCCGTTGCGGGCCACTGGTGACCGCGAGGGCACCGGGCGGAACGTCGCGGCGGATCACGCTGCCGGCGCCGGTCGCCGCTCCGTCACCCACGGTGACCGGCGCGACGAAGGTGTTGTTGCTGGCGGTCTTGGCGTGCGCACCGATGACGGTGTGGTGCTTCTCGACGCCGTCGTAGTTGGCGAAGATCGTCCCGGCGCCAATGTTGGCGCTCTCGCCGATGGTCGCGTCGCCGACGTAGGAGAGGTGCGGGACTTTGGCCCCGTCACCGATCCGGGCGTTCTTGGTCTCGACGAAGGCGCCGATCTTGCCGCCGGCGCCGAGCTCGGTACCCGGACGCAGGTAGGAGAACGGGCCGACCGTGGCGCCCGCACCGATCACGGCGAGCTCGGCGTGGGTGCGGACCACCCGGGCGCCGGCGCCGACCTCGACGTCCTTCAGGGTGGAGTCGGGACCGATCACCGCGTCCTCGGCGACGACGGTGGCACCGAGCAGTTGTACGCCGGGCAGAATCGTCACGTCGGCCTCGAGCTTCACGTCCGCGTCGATCCAGGTGCTGGTCGGGTCGATCACAGTCACGCCGGCACGCATCCACCGATCCAGGATCCGCCGGTTCAGCTCGGCGGCGAGGGTGGCGAGCTGAGCCCGGTCGTTGGCCCCTTCGGTCTGCATCACGTCGTCGATCGTGAACGCGCCGACCCTCAGTCCGTCCTCGCAAGCGATTGTGACGGTGTCGGTCAGGTAGTACTCGCCGTTGGCGTTGCTGTTCCCGATCCGCGGCAGGGCGCTGTCCAGGAAGGCCGCGTCGAAGGCCAGGATGCCGCTGTTGATCTCGTTGATCGCGGCCTGCACGTCGTCGGCGTCCTTCTGCTCGACGATCGCGGTGACCCCGCCGTCGGCGTCGCGCACGATCCGGCCGTAGCCGAACGGGTCGGCGACGATCCCGGTCAGGATGCTCAGCGCACCCCCGGTCGTGTGGTGGAACTCGACGAACGCCTGCAGGCTCGACCCGTCCAGCAGGGGGGTGTCGCCGGCGGCGACGACGACGGTGCCGGTCCGCGCCTCGGCCGGGAGCGCCTCCCACGCGGTCCGGACGGCGTGGCCGGTGCCGTCCTGGGTCTCTTGGACGGCGAGGACCGCGTCGGGGACGAGGTCGGTGATGTGCGCTCCTACCTGCTCGCGCTGGTGTCCCACGACGGCCACGATCCGGGTGGGCTCCAGTGCGGAGGCCGCAGCGAGGACGTGTCCGACCATGCTCCGGCCCGCGATCGGGTGGAGGACCTTCATCGTCTTGGACTTCATCCGGGTACCGCCCCCGGCGGCCAGCACGATGACCGTGATCTCCTGCGACACGTCGCCTCCTCCGGGACCCGTTGATGTGGCCCCGACGCATGAGCCTAGTACGGCCGAAACATCAGACGCCTATGCTGCGAGCCATGCCCGACACCGATCTCCCCGCCCGCCTGCTCGACGCTCAGGTCGCCTGGCTCCTCGGGCGCCTGACCGGGCCGGACCTCCCGGACCTGATCGCGACCGACGTCGACGACCTGCTCAAGACCGGGTCCCGGATCCCACTCGGCTCGCTGGTCTCCTCCGCCGATGTGAAGGACGTGATCCGGCTGCTGCTGGAGAAGGTCCCGCCGAGTACGGCGGCGAGCACCCTGGTCGGAGTTGCGGCTGACGTCGCCTACGACGGGCCCGCCGAGCACTTCACGCTAGCCGACCTGATCGATCGCGAGCACGTCGAGAGCCTGGCCGACGAGGCCCTGGCGCTGACCGACCTGGTCGAGAAGTTCCTCGACCAGCTGACCGAGAGTCCGCTGGTCGCCGCGACCGCGTCCCGTTTCGTCGGCCGGATCGTGAACGACGTGGTTGCGATGAACCAGGCCATGGCGGACAAGATCCCCGGGGTGGGGTCGCTGGTCTCATTCGGCACCAGCGCCGCCGGCAAGGTACTCGGCGCGGCCGACAAGCAGTTCCAACAGGTCCTCGGTGACACCGCCGGCAAGAGCGCCGCGTTCGCGATGCGGCGGTTGAACAAGGTGGTGGTCGAGACCCTCAAGGACCCATCCACCCGCGCCGCCGTCCTCGAGGTCTTCGACCTGTACGCCGACAAGCCGGTGACCAGGATTGACCAGCTCGGCTCCCGCGATGACGCCCAGCGGGTCGCCGGCCTGCTCCAGGACATCGTGATCGCCGGCGCACCGACCGACCCGGCGCTCTCGCTGGTCGACGCTCTGGTCGACGGCTTCTTCAAGACCTACGGCGCGCACCCGGTGACCACGCTGATCGACGAGCTGGGCATCACCCGCGCCGACCTGGTGCACCACGCGACCGCGATCGTGCCCGGCGCCCTGGCAGCGGCCCAGGAGGACGGTGAACTCGAGCGCCTGATCCGGGCACGGCTGGAGCCGTTCTACTCCTCCCCCGAAGTCGCCACGATCCTGAAGTCGAACCCGCAGTCCTAGTCCTGGGTTGGCCCCTGCCCACCCGGCTGGACCAGGCCAGTCTCGTAGCCGAAGATCACCGCTTGGGTGCGGTCCCGGAGGGCCAGCTTTCGTAGTACTGCGGCGACATGGGTCTTGACCGTCGTCTCGGCGAGGAAGAGACGCAAGCCGATCTCGGCGTTGGAGGCGCCTCGGACCAGCTCGCGCAGGACATCGACCTCACGAGGACTGAGGCCGCTGACCGCTGCCGGGAGGTCACCGGGGTCCAACGGAGCCGGGCGCCGTGCGTAGGTCTCGATCAACCGCCGAGTCACCGTCGGGTCGAGCAGCGCTGCGCCGGTCGCCGCAGTCCGGACGGCGTACAACAAGTGTGCGCGCGGCGAGGACTTGAGCAGGAACCCGCTCGCACCGGCGGCCAGCGCGGCGTACAGGTACTCGTCGCGGTCGAAGGTGGTCAGCATGATCACCCGGGTCGACAGCCCCGGGTCGGCCAGGATGGCCCGCGCGGCCTCCAGCCCGTTGCCGCCCGGCATCTCGATGTCCAGCAACGCCACATCGGGCCGGTGCTCCCGCACCGCCGTCACCGCAGCCTCCCCGTTGGCTACGTCTGCGACCACCTGGACGTCGTCCTGGGCCTCGAGGATGAGCCGGAGGCCGTCCCGGACCAGGTCCTGGTCGTCGGCGAGCAGGACCGTGATCATGTGACGTTCCTCGGCGCCGAGGCCGCGACCCGGAAGCCCGGGCCGTCGGTTCGCGGGCCAGCCTCCAAGGTGCCGCCGAGGTCCGCCAACCGGTCACCGAGACCGCGCAGACCGCTCCCGGACCCGCCACCGAAGCCTGCATCTCCGCGACCGTCGTCGACGATCTCGATCGCGACCAGCTCCGGGCCGCAGACGACGCCGATCCTGGCGAGCCGCACTCCGTCCGCGTGCCGCATCGTGTTGGTCAGCGATTCCTGGGCGACCCTGAACAGCGCGGCCCGTGTCTCGTCCTCGACCGTCGCCCAGTTCCCCTCGACCTGCAGGTCCACGCTGAGCCCGGTCGCGCGGACGGAGGCAACGAGCCCGTTCAGGTCGAGGTTCGGATCGCGGAGAACCCCGAGCATCCGGTGCAGCTCACTCATCGCCGTCCGCCCGGCATCGGCGATCGCGTCCAGGGCCACCGCCGCGTCGTCGGGCTGACTGTGCAGAACCTCGCGCGCAGCCTCCGCCTGCAGGACCATCAGGCTCACGCCGTGGGAGACGACGTCGTGCATGTCCCGCGCGAGCCGCTCCCGCTCGGCCGCGGCCGCGAGCTCAGCGCGCTGGTGCTGCTCCCGCTCCAGCACCTCGGCGTACGCGACGAGTGCCTTGATGTGTTCAGCACGCCTGCGTGCCAACCAGCCGAGTAGGCCGGCCCCGCCGAAGTAGAAGATCGGGTAGATCAGGCCGAAGACCCCATCGCTACCGGCCTTCAGCTCCGGAACCGCCACCACGACGACCGTCGCCACCAGGACGCCGTAGCCGAGGGCGGCGACCCGCAGCGCGGCGTAGCGGGCCAAGGTGAAAGCAGCGATCATCACCGCGACGAACGAGGCGAAGACGGGAATCTCGATCGCTACAACCATCGTCACTATCGCTGCAGCGAGTCCCAGCAACGCGGGGACGGTGCTCCGCGGCAGGGCAGCCACGGCGGCACCACTCGCCAACGCAGCCACCAACGCCATCCAGCTCAGCGAGTCCGGCTCCCCCAGGAGCTGACCGACCCCGAGCACAGCCAGAACGATCCCGGTCCAGAGGTAGATCCGAGAAGCGAGCGCGCTCACGAGCGCGGTCGGCAGCGGGGGTTCGAGCGCAGTCACACCGTTGACGCTAGACCAGGACCTACCCGTCGTGCCGCCTCCTGGAGGACGAGCACCCTCCTCCTTCAGGAGGAGCGATCGCCTCCGGCGCGACGGTTCGTCGGGCCCCGGGGAGGGCGCCCGGGCGTCGCGCCGCGACCAGGATCGAGGTCGAGCGAGACCCCCTCGCCAGCACCCAGCCCAGGAGGAACAATGTCGTCCCAGATCGGCTCAGCGTCACTGCACACAGCGCACGGCGAGACATCCGCAGCCGCGGACACCTGCCGACAGGCAGCCACGGCGAGCGGCCCCCTCGGCGTCGTCGCCCTGGTGTCCTTCATCGGCTCGCTCGTCGCGACCGGCGGAGACGCCCTTGAGCTCGCCACGTCGCCGTTCGCCATCGCGGCCTCCCTCGTCGGACTGACGGCATTGATCGCCCTGACGATCGGGATGTTCAGCGTCGCCGCAGATCATCCCGCCCTGCAGAGCGGCGTTGGGCGAGCAGGCTGGTTGATCGCCCTTATCGGTACCGTCCTGGCAGCCGGAGGGCAGTGGGCGCAACTGTTCGTCCTCCCAGGTCTGGCCGGACCGGCACCTGAGCTCGCGACGTACGGCATCGACAGCGTCGTAGCCGGCTACATCGCGTCGTACATCGTACTTGCAGTCGGCTGGCTGACCGTCGGCATCAGCCTGCTGCGCTCGGGAGCGGTGAGTAAGGGCCTGGCCTGGTTTTTGATCGTCGGTGCGGTGCTGTGTATCCCGCCGCTGCCGGTCCGGTTCGTGTTCGTCGCCGTCGCGGTGTCCCTGCTAGCACGGAGGAGCAGGACCGCGTAAGCGCACAGTTCCGGTCAGGGACCGCTGCCTCAGGCCGCACACCCGACGCCGGCCGCTGTCCTCGGGGACGGTGGTCGGCGGACTGGTCCAGCCCGGCGGTGGCGCGTCCCCGATCGACCAACCATCGTGGCCGGATGTGCTGGCCTCGACGTATCGCGGCGGGATGCTGAGCCGGTCCGAGATCGATCAGCTGCGCCAGGTCCGCGACGTAGTCCGCCTCGGCCACGTCCGCCGGATCGAGCAGGACCGCCTCGTCGTGGAGCAGGGCGAGCTCCCCACTGGCGGGGGCGTTGCACATCGACGCGAGCGCCCGCGGTCTGCGAGGCGGTTCTCAAGTTCGACGAGCTCGCATCCCAGCCCCGCTGACCCGTGGCTTCTCGCCCTCAGAGGGGCAGGAGGTGCCGCTGGACTCCAGTTCCGGGAAGTCGGCCGGCTAGGGTGCGGATGAAGTCGAGCGCATCCTGCTCGACCTTTTCCCCGCCCGCGCCTCGGGAGAAGGTGCCGCCAGCGGGCCCAGCGAGGGTCAACTCGAACGGCTCGCCGTGCAGGTCAGCCCACTCGGCGACGATGTCGGCGACCAGCCGACCATCGTGCGTCGGGTCGAGCTTCATCGGACGGTCGATCGCCGCGTGGATGTCGATCCGGTGCGCCCAGACGTCGCGGGTGAAACCGACCTCGAGCAGGTAGTTCACGGGCTTCCAGCCGATCGGGTCACCGAACGGGACCGGCGTATAACGCATCGGAAGCGGCGTACCGAAGCGGCCCTTCACCGCCTTGGCTCCAACTGCTCGGAGCTGATCCAGGACGTCGGCGTTGGTCAGCGCCGAACGCTCCCGGATCTGGAGCTCGTTGAGCCCGTCCACCCAGTGGTGCGAGTCGATCTCTTTGTTCAGCGGGAGACCCTTGCGCAGCTGGTGCAGGAAGACCAGAGGAGAGGCCTGAGCGTCCGCGGACCCGAGCACGTGCAGGACCATGGTGCGGACGTCCCAGCCGACGCAATCGGTCGGGGTGGCCCATTCCTCGGGAGTCAACGAGGCGACGAGCGCCGCGAACTTGTCGAATTCGGCCTCGGCGAGGACGCGTGCTTCCTTGCGCGTAATGCGTTCGGTTCTCATCGGAAATTCCTCTCGTTGGCATGGTCCACCAGGAGGTCGATCATGCGATCCAGGTGCTGGGTCCAGCGGGAGCCGCCGGGGTCGTTGGAAAGCTGTGCTTCGATCAGGCCCGCGACCATCGCCACCAGGCAGTCGACGTCGCCAGGGTCAGTGACCCCGGCGGCGACCATCAGGGCGCCTGCCTGACCCAGGACCTCCTTGGCCAGGGCGAAGGATTCTTGGCTCGGCTCGAAGCCAGGGATCACCCGGCGGAAGAGCAACGAGTTGCGAGCCGGGTCCTCGATCGCGAAGTCTGCGAAGGTGTGCAGGAAATCACGCAGCGCAGTGCGGGGTTCGTCCGACTGTTCCAGTCGGCCGACCCGCTCCAGCAGGGCCCGGTTGCCGTCGGCGAACATAGCGTCGTACAGGGCGTTCTTGGAGTCGAAGTAGGCGTAGAGGGAAGGCTGGCGCATTCCGACCTCCTTTGCCAGGGCGTGCAGCGAGACGAGCTGGATGCCGTGCTCGCGCGCCAGGGCCCAAGCGGCCTCGACGATGGAGGCAATCTTGAGCTCACGCCGCTGGGCGACCTTGTCTACGGGCATGCCTCCTCCCTTCGGTTCGGCTGGTGCGTAGGGTTCTTCTATCAGTGATAGGTATCGTTGCCTATTACCGATAGGCGTGTCAAGAGTGAGCGAAGCATTTCATCTGGCGGCGCGCGACCCGAACGCCTTCAAGCACAGCCCACCGTCACCGGCGGTCGCTGAGCCAGGCAGAACCTGAAGACGAACCTGTCAGGGCGCGCCGTGACCGCCAGGGCCCTCGATGTTGCGGACCAGGGACTCGCTGGTGTGGCGGATCGCGATGCTGACGAACGGCTTCATCGCCGCCGCCATCGCGGCACCGGCCGGACCGCCGGGAAGGGTGTAGCTGATCCACGCGTCGACCCGGGTCCGGTCGCCATCGATCTCCGCGAAGGACCAGCGCTGGGTGTTACGGATCCCCTTCACGGACGTGAGCTCGATCAGCCGGTCCTGCTCCCAGCCGGTGCACAGGATCCGGGAGGTGAGCGAGACCCCCAACTTCATCACGCCGTCGTACTCGGCACCGACGCCGCGGACCTGCGGGCCGACGGGGTCGATCTTGTGCAGGCCGTACATCCAGTCCCTGGTGTTGGAGAAGTCGTCGACGTACGCGAATACCACAGCGACTGGGGCCGCGATCTCGACCGTCTGCTCCACGATTGATGGCACGAGCAGAATCCTGGCACGTTCACGGCCGGTCTTGGAGCGGTTCGGGGGTGTGGCGCCCGGCGGTCAACACGGTTGCCGCTTCGGGGCACAACGACCGATGACGCCGAGCGGTCGGCCGAGCTCGAGCAAGAGAACGCCGCTCAGACCCCGGGGTGCGAGCCGATCAGGATCGGGTGCAGGTAGCGCAGCGCGAAGGCCCGTGCCTGGTCCGGGTCATCCAGATCCACCAGGGTGCTTGGGGTCAGCGCGTAGGACAGGATCAGCCGGACGAATACGTCGGACACCGCCGCCATGTCCTCGGGGGAGCGCTGCCCAGCTGGGTCCTGGTCCCGACGCATCCGTTCAACCAGGGCCTCCCGGGCGGCATCGAGGAAGGGCGAGCCCTGGACCGTCAGGTTCGGGAGGATCGTCTCGGGTTCGCTCTCCAGGACCCTCTGCAGCAGCCGGTGGTTGCGGAGCGCTGCAAGCACGAACACGAACCCCTCGACGAACCGCTCGTCGAGATCGTCAATCGGCTCCAGGGCCGCGTCGAGGTCGTTCACAAAGCGGCGGAGCTCACGCACCATCACCGCGTCGATCAGGGCACTCTTGCCGGGGAAATGCCGGTAGACGGTGACCCGGGCCAACTTCGCCCGGCGGGAGATCTGGTCCATGGTCGAGCGCGCGACCCCGAAAAGCTCGAACTGGCGCAGCGCCGCGTCGGCGATCGCCTCGGTAGTCGGATCGTCTGCGGCTCCCTCGACCCCCCTGGCCTCAGGCACGGTGGCCATCGAGAGCAGCCGCTCAGCTAGGTCAGTCATCGCGCTTCCTGATCGTCAGCATGAAACAAAGATACGATAGTTGTATCAGGTGTCTCTGTATGTTAGAAACAGCGCCATGACCTCGACCGCATCAGTACACCAGCGCCCGGTATTCCAGCGCCCGGTACGCCGCCGCCTCGTCGCCGGCGCCGTGGCCCTGGCGGCGACCGTCGCGCCGCTGAGCCTCGCTATCGCGCCTGGTACCGCCGAGGCCGCCCCGAGACTGACCTGCGTCACCCCGCCGGCCCCTGACGGCTTCGAGCCGCCCTGCAACCCGCACCTCTCCAGCCCGGCCTGGGGGGCCGCGCACAGAAACTCCTATGCCCAGGCCTCCTCGCCGTACCCGGCTCCGGAGCCGGGCGACACGGTCAAGGTTCAGCATGTCCTTGGCGTTCTCGGTGTCCCGCTGTTTGCCCAGTACACCGAGCCGTACGCCGACGGCGGACGCAACCTCTGGTTCGCCACCGTGGCCACCCCGGACGGCCGCTACGTCTACAAGGCCGACGCCAAGACCGGCAGGATCATCTCGACCTACGGCGTCCTCAACGAGCTGACGCTCCCCGGCGCCGGCGGCGTCTCGGGGGCCTACTCGGTGCTCGACCGGGACAACCACCTGATCGTGGGCCGGGACCGCTCCGTGACCGTGTACGGCGACGCGATCCCCGGCAACCGGCTCTCCCCGATCAAGCGGTTGCAGCAGTACACGCTCCCGGCAGCTGCCCTCTGCGGACCGGACGACAGCCTGGTCGGGCTGACCATGCTGTACGACGGCCGGATCGCGTTCGCCAGCGAGTTCGGGGTGGTCGGGACCCTTCCCCGTCAGGTCGACCGGATGACCACGGCCAACCTGGTGACGAGCTCGATCAACGGCGATCGCTGCGCCACCGAGGGCGCCGACCTCGACACCGTCAGCAACTCGATCGCAGCCGATGAGAACGGTGGCATCTACGTCGTTACCTCGAAGGCGATGTACCGGTTCGCCTGGAACGGCAGGGCGATTCAACAGACCTGGGCGGCGCCCTACGAGACCGGTTCGGAAAGCGCGGTCCGGATTGGCGAAGGGTCTGGCTCCACCCCGACGCTGATGGGGACCAACCCCGACCAGGACCAGTTCGTAGTGATCACCGACGGCCAACCACTGATGCACCTGAACCTCTACTGGCGCGACAAGATCCCCGCCGACTGGGTCGGTCTGCCCGGGAAGAGCCGCCGCCTCGCGTGCGAGGTCCCGGTGACGTTCGGGGACCCCACCGCGACCGAGTCCCAGTCCGAGCAGTCCGTCCTGGTCCGTGGCTACGGCACCGTCGTGGTCAACAACCAACTCAAGCAGGACGAACCCCTCTCCTTGCTGAGCGGCAACGTCCGACTGCTGGGAGCAGCCCTCGCCGGTGGGATCCCGAGCGTGGCGCCGTACGGCATGGAGCGCCTCGATTGGGACCCGGTGACCCGGACCTGCAGCTCGACTTGGGCCAACCGGGAGGTGTCGATCCCGAACGGAATTCCGTCGATGTCGACGTACTCGGGCTTGATCTACGGGATGGGCCAGCGCAACGGGGTCTGGACGCTCGAGGGCGTCAACTTCGCGACCGGTCGCTCGGCGCTGGAGGTCAAGACCTCGCTCACCCCGGACTTCAACTCGGTGTACTCCGCCACCACCGTCGGCCCGGACGGGTCAATCTGGACCGGCGGTCCGGCCGGCTTCACGATCTTCCGCGGACCGGCGAAACCCTTCCCCCGCTGACCAGGTCCGCTCGAATCCGGCCCAGGCGAGGCGCTGTAACGCGGGGTTATGGTCGCTGAACACGCGGCGTACGGCGTACTCAGCGGCAAGATCCCCGCATCAGAAGGAGTCAACGGGTACCTACACCGAACCTGGCTCCCCGGGTAGGAGTCGAACCTACGTCGCTAGTCCTGATTCAAAGTCAGGCGGGCCCTGCCGGCAGACCAACCGGGGAATGTGGATCCAGGCTATCGGGCCGCTACGCCCCGTTGATGGAGTCCTCGGTGAAGTTGTGCTGGGTGAAGTCCACTGCTCGCCTCGCGTTCGAGATCGAGGTCACCGTGCTGGTGCCGATCGGTCCCTCGCGGTCGAACACGGTCGCCGTACCGGTGGAGATGCCGTCGTGGGAGTACCAGCTCAGCGCGGAAAGCCCGATCTCTTGGCTGACCGGGACCCGCGAGATCGCCAGAGTGATGTCGGTGTTGATGTACTGCACTCCCGCGCTGCCCCAGTTCATCACCATGCTGGTCGAGTCCGCAGCACCCGCCAAGCCCTGGAACGGGGTCGGCTTCTCCCCGACCACGATCGCCAACGCCGTCTGCCAAGTCTGCTTGCGACCGCCGTTCTGGTGCTCGGCGAAGTTCTGCGACCAGCCCACCCCGTCACTGAAGAAGATCGGCACCCGGGGCTCGTCCGAGACCGGTGCGACCTCCAGCGGCGGTGGGGTCGGGGCGTCGGCGGGACCCCAAACGTCGCCGGTGGGGTTCTCGGTGGCCTTGAGGAACAGCCCGCTGGCGCGGGCGACGACCTGGTCCTCCTGGGACAGGGTCGCCTCGAGGAGCATCAGCCGCGACCCTTCCCGGACCACGGTCGAAGCCATCGTGCAGGGCCCCATCCCCGGCGCCTTGAACAGGTCGACGGTGTACCGGGCCGGGCGCAGGTCGTCACGACCTGCCGCGATCACGGCGTTCTCCAGCTCGCGCGCGAGCGCCCCACTGGTCGCAACGCCGTGCATCTGGTCCTCGCGCCACAGGCTACGGGCGATGTCCTGGGGGACCAGGAGTTCTCCATCGGCACGGAAGAGCGCGAACTTCGTCATGCCTGGATTCTCCCCGTTCCCCCGTCGCCGCCCGGCACCGGGCGGTAGTTGCCCGAACAATGGGCAGCCGTTTCTCCACCTACGGCCGCGTAGGTTACCGTTTTGACAGGCGTTCCCGTGCCGGCGGGAACGAGCCCGCTCGGGCCGTCCGTGAAGGAAGAACCATGACCGCGTCCCCCGCCCTGGACGAACCGATCGCCCAGCGCGCCACCCTCGGCGGAGACACCCAGTCGCGCACCGAGCAGGTCGCGCTCGGCATTTTCATCGCCGTACCGTTCCTTGCCCTGCTCGCCGCGATCCCGATCGCCTGGGGCGGCTGGCTCGGCTGGACCGACCTGGTGATCATGGCGGCGATGTACTGGTTCACCGGCCACGGCATCACCGTCGGCTTCCACCGCCTCTTCACCCACAAGTCGTTCAAGCCGAACCGGTTCGTCAAGAATGCCCTCGCCGTTGCCGGGTCGATGGCCGTCCAGGGCCCGTTGGTGCGCTGGGTGGCGGATCACCGCAAGCACCACAAGTTCTCCGACCGGGACGGTGACCCACACAGCCCGTGGAAGTACGGCACCGACCTGCGTGCGCTCTGGAAGGGCTTCTGGCACGCGCACATGATGTGGCTCTTCGATGAGGAGCAGACGGTCCAGCGCAAGTACGCCCCAGACCTCCTCAAGGACCGCGACCTGGTCCGGATCTCGAAGCACTTCTGGGCCTTCGTGCTGATCTCGATGCTGCTGCCCGCAGCCCTAGGTGGCTTGATCACCTGGTCCTGGCAGGGCGCCCTCACCGCGTTCTTTTGGGGCTCCCTGGTCCGGGTAGCGCTGCTGCACCACGTGACCTGGTCGATCAACTCGATCTGCCACACCATCGGTGACCGTCCGTTCGTCTCGCGCGACAAGTCCGCCAACGTCTGGTGGCTGGCGATCCCGTCGATGGGCGAGTCGTGGCACAACCTGCACCACGCCGACCCGACCTGCGCCCGGCACGGCGTTCAGCGCGGTCAGCTCGACACCTCGGCGCGGCTGATCTGGCTGCTGGAGAAAGCCGGCTGGGTCGAGGACGTCCGCTGGCCGGTGGCCGAGCGGGTCCAGGCCAAGCTCGTCAACGCGCAGGCTTCCGGCGCCTAGGCATCACATCGTGCGGAAGGTGTCGGCGGCCCCCTGGATCCCGGCGACGTACTCGTCCCAGTACGCCGCGCTGCCGACCTCGTCGCGGTCCGACTGACCGGCGCCGTCGATCAGCTCACGGCAGATGTCCGCGTGCCCGGCGTGCTGTGCCGATTCGCTGACCATCCGGATCAGCAACACGCCGAGCGTGGTCGCACGCCGCTCCTCGGGCCAGTGCGGGACCGAACCAGGCGTGTCCAGGTCGAGCGCTGCGACGGTGGCATCCCCGTGGGCAAAGGCCCGCTGGTAGAGCGCGATCAGGTCGGCACGCGACTCCTCCGCGGTGGCCCACATGTCTGCGCCGTCCCAGATCGACCCGTCCACCACCCACGGCAGCACGTCCGGCGGAGTCCGACCGAACGAGTCGCCCAGGTAGACGTGCTCGTTCCCGATCATGTGCTTGACCAGCCCGAGCAGGTTGGTGCCGCTGGCGGTGACCGGGCGGCGGGCGTCGTACTCGCTCAGCCCGTCGAGCTTGGCCAGCAGCACGGCACGGTTGATCTTCAGCTTCTCGTGAAGCTCTGACTTCAGATCCGTCATCCCCCGAGGCTAACCGTGTGCTCGGATGCCGGGCCGCTGGCAGGATGAACCGGTGGCCCCTCGCGAGGAACGATCCAAGAAGCCCGCCCGCAGCCGGATGACGGCTGCCGAACGGCGCGAGCAGCTGATCGAGATCGCTCGCACGGTCTTCGCCGAGAAGGGGTTCGACGGCGCGTCCGTCGAGGAGATCGCTGCCCGAGCCGAGGTCTCCAAGCCGGTTGTCTACGAGCACTTCGGGGGCAAGGAAGGCTTGTACGCGGTCGTCGTGGACCGCGAAGTCCGCAAGCTCCTCGAGATGATGCGCGAGGCGCTGACCGAAGGTTCACCGCGGGTACTGCTGGAGCAAGCCGCGCTCGCGCTGCTCGACTACATCGAGCAGTCCTCCGAGGGTTTCCGCATCCTGGTCCGCGACAGCCCGCTCGGATCGGCCACCGGCTCCTATGTCTCGATCATCGGCGACATCGCCACCCGGGTCGAAGGCATCCTGGTCGACGAGTTCAAGCGCCACGGGTTCGATGCCAAGGCGGCACCGATGTACTCGCAGATGCTGGTCGGGATGGTCGGTACGACGGGCCAGTGGTGGCTCGACGCCCGCAAGCCGGCCAAGGAGGTCGTCGCCGCGAACCTGGTAAACCTCGCCTGGAACGGCCTCGCCGGGCTCGAGCCCGAGCCGAAGCTGCGGATCAGGAACTGATCAGCGCGGCCGCCAGCGCCTCGGGCTGGGCAGCGACAGCAGGTGTCCGCCGGGCAGAACCTCCGCCTCGACGCCGACCCGGTCGCGAGCGAGTCTCTGCTGGAGCCCTACTGGGAAGAACCGGTCGTCCGCGCCGGCGAGCGCCCGGGTCGGAACCGGCGGCCAGGACTCGACGTCGCAGACCGATCCGAAGACCACGTCGGCCTCGGGACGCTGGTGCGCCTCCCCCTCGGCGGCGACCGCGGGGTCGAGGTCGTGCAGGAAGTAGGCCTCCGCGGTGACCTCGCTCCCCCAGCCGCCCTCGGCTGCAGCGGCGGCCATCGCCTCGGCCTGGCCGACCGCCTCCCACCACGCCCCCGGCGTCTCGCCGGGGATCGGGATCATCGCGTTGAGCAGCACCAGCGACCGTGGTGAACGGTGCGCCTGGACCAGGCGGTCGGCAGCGACCACCCCGGTGAATCCGCCGAGCGACTGCGCCGCGATCACCACGTCCTCCTCGTAGGCACAGGCGGCCAGCACCAGCTCGACGTACTCGGGCAGGCCGGCGGCCGAATCGTCCGCCGGCAGGTCGAGCGCGACCGCGGTGTGTCCGGCAGCGTCGAGCAACGGCACCACCCGGCTGAAGATCCAGCCTGCTCCGCCGGCGCCGGGGATCAGCACGAAGTGGGTCACGGGGTCACCCGATGGCAGACGGCCTCAGCGAAGTTCCGTGGGAAGACGTACTCATTCCGCACGCCCCTGCTGCTGCTGGGTGCGGAGCCTGACCGACTCGATCCTCTCCGCGAGACAGCCCGGACTTGTGACGAGGTGCCAGCAGCTGAGGAACTCGATGTGCCCACCCTTCGACATTAGGTTGCCGGTGGTCAACGGAGTAGCCCCATCTAGACCTACCACTCATGGTCGGGTCGATGGGCTGGTGGCACAGGTGGCAGACCGGCGGGAAGTCTTCTTCAGCTGAGCCACAGGCCGGCCACCTTGAGTTCAATCGAATGCGCAGGATTCACGCGGATCGCGGCATCAGCGGACGGTTGTCCGAGGGCCGCAAACGGGTGGGATCTTCACTATCGGGAAGCGTCTGCGGACACTAGTGTGAGGTCGACGGGTCAGCGCCGTTGCACCACTTGCGCATAGCACGCTGTATGAGCCCGTCTAGCACCCGCTCCGGTCCGTGAACTTCTACAGACAGGCTCACCCATGCGTTCCAAGCTCATGACACTGCTCACCGTAATCGGCGCCATCACCGTCCTGGTGCTCGCTGCCAACACCGTCGCCCTCGCGACCACCGGCAGGGCGATCCTCGCTGGCAAGGTCAACTACACCGGCAACATGACCTCTCTCGTCCGAACCACTCCAGGAGTTGCCCTCCAGGTCAAGACGAAGTCGGCTGCCAACAGCCCGTTCGCCGTCAACGGCAAGGGCAAGGTCGCCAACCTCAACGCCGACCTCGTCGACGGCCTCGACTCTTCAACGATGCTGAACAAGACCTACCTCTTCCAGAAGTTCATCGAGCCCACCGGGGTACGTACCGAGATCACCTTCACTACGTCGGTCCTGCCCGCAGGCAATTACCTTGTCGACGTGGCGGGTTGGCTCTACGGGCCGACGACCGGCGACGGCGTGGAGTGCTTCGTCGCCGATCTGGGATTTAACCAGCTTCGTGAGACCTGGATGCCGGTCAACCCCGACGGTTTCTACACCATCTCTATCGGTGGCCTGCTTAGGCTGACGACGCCGCAAGCGCTCTCCTTCCGCTGCGACGGCCCGGACGCCAACTACCGCAGTTACGTGGGCAACCCGGTCCAGATCAGCCTGACCAAGGTCGGCAGCCTCACCGTCGGCACAACCAGCGCCGCGACCCGGCAAACCGGCAGGGTCGCTGCCTCGCGGCGCTGAACCCGCCCGGTACGAGCGACCGCAACGAGCATCACCGACCCGCGTTCGAGGCGGGCGGCGGCGCAGTCATCGCTCGGACAACCACGTCCGGCGGCATGCCTGACGGCGGATGACCCTGCCCGCATGCACATCCGCTCATCGGTAGATCCGGAGACAGGAACACCCCTGCTGACCCGGAGGAGGGAGGTAGCAGGGGGCTGGGCGTCGAGGTTTCTCTCGATGTCAAGAATCTTTGTGACTAAGATGTCTTCATGGCAGCCCCCGGCGACCCGGACGAGGTCGACGCGCTGGTCCAGGACTGGCGCCGCGAACGCGACGACCTGGACCTGGCCCCGGTCGAGGTGTTCAGCCGGATCAGTAGGTTGGCCCGACTGCTCGACCTCGCCCGCCGGGAGGCGTTCACCGCCGAGTCGATCGAGACCTGGGAGTTCGACGTCCTGGCGGCGCTACGCCGAGCAGGCAAGCCGTACCAGCTCAGTCCCGGCCAGCTGCTGCGCGAGACCATGGTCACCAGCGGCACGATGACCAACCGGATAGACCGGCTCACCGAGCGTGGCTTCGTCGAGCGCTCGCCCGCCCCCGACGACCGCCGCGGTGTCCTGGTCGGGCTCACCGGCGCCGGCAAGCGTGCGGTCGACGGCGCGTTCGAGACGTTGCTCGCCAGCGAGCGGGACCTACTCGCTGAGCTTTCCCACGCCGAGCGAGGCGAGCTCGCCGGCCTGCTCAAGCGGCTGATGGGGCCGCTGCGGTGAGTCCGCGCTAGCGCGGGCCCTCGCCGGTCACGACCAGACCAACACCGAGCCCGATCATCGAGAGCCCGCCGGCCGCGCCCATCGCCTCGCCGCGCTTGGGCGACGCGGTGAACCACTCCCGCAGCTGGCTGGCGCTGACCGCCCAGATGCTGTCCGAGACCAGGCCGATCGTGAAGGCCAGCAACCCGAGCAGCAGCATCTGCAGTTGGATGTGGCCCTCCCCACGCTCGACGAACTGCGGCAGCACTGCGGCGAGGATCAGGAAGCCCTTCGGGTTGGAGGCCCCGACGACGTAGCCCTGCCGAACAGACTTGGCCCAGGTCATCCGTCCTCGCGCGCCGGTGGCTTCGTCGGAGTCGAGGAACTCCTTGCGCCGACGTACGGCGTCGATGCCGAGCCAGACCAGGTACGCCGCACCCGCGAACTTCAGGACGCTGAAGACCACGATCGACTCCTGCACGACCACGCCCAGCCCGAGCGCCACCAGGACGACGATCGTCAGCAGGCCGAGCGAGTTCCCCAGTACGCTCGCGAGCGCGACCCCGCGCCCGTACGACAGCGCCCGGCCAATCACGAAGACCACGCTGGGTCCGGGGATGGCGATCAGGATCAGAGCGGCGAGTCCGAAGGCCAGGACCTGGTCGAGCGACAGCACCGCCTCACCGTACCGACCTCACTCGAGCAGTGCTGAGGCTTCCAGCCACTCCAGCTCCAAGCCGTCGCGCTCGGCCTGGGCCGCCCGCAGCTCCTCGGCGAGCTTGCCCATCGTCTCGTAGTCGTCGGCGACCTCGGCGATCGAGGCGTTCAGCTCCACCTCACGCGCCAGCAGTCGGGCGATCTTGTTCTCGACCCGCGAGATCGTCTTGCGGGCCGCGCGCTCCTCGGCGCCGCCGACCTTGGCCTTCGAGGGTTTCGAGACAGGCGCAGACGCGCCCTCCCCGACCGCCGGTGGTGGAGAGGGCTGCGCAGCAACCGTCTCGAACCCCGACGCCCCTCCCGTCTTCCGCAGTTCCAGGTACTGCTCGACGCCGTTGGGCAGCATTCCGATGGTGCCGTCCCCCAGCAACGCCCAGATCGAGTCGGTGACCCGCTCCAGGAAGTACCGGTCGTGCGAGACCACGATCAGGGTTCCGGGCCAGCCGTCGAGGAAGTCCTCGAGGACCGCCAGCGTCTCGATGTCGAGGTCGTTGGTGGGCTCGTCGAGAAGCAGCACGTTGGGCTCCAGCAGCAACAGCTTCAGCAGCTGGAACCGGCGCCGTTCCCCACCCGAGAGGTCGCCGAGGCGCGCAGTGAGCCGGTCCCCGGTAAAGCCGAACCGCTCCAACATCGAGGTCGCTGAGATCTCCTGACCACCAGCAGTCCTGGCGACCCGGCGGACGTCCTCGATCTCGGACAGCACCCGCGCCAGCGGATCCTCGGGCGTGACGTTCTGGGTCAGGTGCTCCAGGGCGACTGTGCGCCCCTGCTTGACCTTGCCTCGCGTCGGCGCCAGGTCGCCGGAGACCAGCGAGAGCACCGAGGTCTTGCCGGCGCCATTCACCCCGACGATGCCGACCCGGTCGCCCGGACCCAGCCTCCAGGTGGCGTTCTTCAGCAGGGTCCGCTCACCGCGGACCAGGTCGACGTTCTCGACGTCGATCACGTCCTTGCCGAGCCGCTGGGTCGCGAACCGCTCCAGGGCCAACCGGTCGCGCGGCGGCGGCTCGTCCGCGATCAGTTCGTTGGCGGCGTCGATCCGGAACTTCGGTTTGGAGGTCCGGGCCGGAGCACCGCGCCGGAGCCAGGCGAGCTCCTTGCGCATCAGGTTCTGCCGACGCGACTCGCTCGCCGAGGCCTGCCGCATCCGCTCGTTCTTGGCGAGCACGAACGCGGCGTAGCCGCCCTCGTAGAGATCGATGACGCCGTCGTGCACCTCCCAGGTCTGCTCGCAGACCTCGTCGAGGAACCAGCGGTCGTGGGTGACCACCACGAGTGCTGAGGGACGGCGCTTGAGATGGTTGGCGAGCCAGGCGATCGCCTCGACGTCGAGGTGGTTGGTCGGCTCATCGAGGATCAGCAGGTCGTCGGGCTCCAAGAGCAGCTTGGCCAGCGAGCAGCGCCGACGCTCACCGCCGGAGAGCCCGTGCACCTCACGGTCCAGGGAGATCCCGTCCAGCAGGACCTCGACGACCTCGCGGGTGGTCGCGTCGGCGGCCCACTCGTGATCCGCCTTGCCGCCGAGCACGACCTCGCGCACGGTGTGAGTGTCGTCGAGCAGGTCGCGCTGGTCCAGGTAGCCCAGGTGCAAGCCGCGGGCACGGGAGACCCTGCCTGTGTCGGGCTCCTCGCGGCCGGTCATCAGGTTGAGCAAGGTGGTCTTGCCGTCGCCGTTGCGACCGACGATCCCAATCCGCTCGCCGACCCCGACGCCGAGGCTGATCTCGTCGAGCAGGACCCGGACCCCGAAGGACTTCGAGACCTTCTCTAGGTTGAGCAGATTTCGAGACCCGCGCTGCCCGCGCTCCTCGATCCCGGAGTTGC
The DNA here is from genome assembly GCA_046598855.1 of Marmoricola sp. Lineage (GTDB taxonomy): Bacteria > Actinomycetota > Actinomycetes > Propionibacteriales > Nocardioidaceae > Marmoricola. The sequence continues at coordinate 29,737 of JBKJHX010000007.1, forward strand.
TCATCGTGCCTTCCTCGTTGCCGACGTCGTTCTTGGCTTCATACGTAAGTGACCACGTGCGCGCCGGCGACCGGGCCGGTGGCCACGAGGACGCCGGGGTGCTCGGCGGCGAGCAGCGCCTCCCGGACCTGGTGCGCGCAGTCCTGGTCCTCGACCAGTCCCAGGAACGTCGGACCGGAGCCGGAGAGCAACGTGGCCAGGACCCCGGCACCGGCCAGGTCGGCCTCGGTCCGGCGCAGGTCCGCGCGCAGCTTCAGAGCGGCGTCCTGCAGGTCGTTGTGCAGGGCCGCTCCGAGTGCGTCGAGATCGCCGCCAGCAAGGGCCGTCCGGACTGCCTCGGTGCCGGTGCCACCGCTGCCGTGGGCATCGAACGCTCGATAGACCTCGGGCGTGGACATCCCAGCAGCATCGGGGACGACGACCCACCACCAGGTCCCGTCGTCGGTCACCGGCTCGACCAGCTCGCCGTGGCCGGTGCCGTGCGCGGAGCCGCCGATCAACGCGAACGGGACATCGCTGCCGAGCTCGGCAGCGATCTCCAGCAGGTCGTCGTCGCTGGTCTGCAAGTCCCAGAGCCGGTCCAGGGCAACCAGGGTGGCAGCCGCGTCCGCACTGCCGCCGGCCATGCCGCCGGCGACCGGGATGCCCTTGCTGATCCCGATCGTGGCGCGTCGGCTGATCCCGTGGTGCGCAGCGAGCAGCGCACCGGCCCGGATGGCGATGTTGCTCTCGTCCAGCGGCACGCCGGACACGTCGAGGTCACCGATCGCCTCGACGTTGACCGACCACGCCACCGACGTGCTGACGGTGACGTCGTCGTACAGGCTGATCGCCTGGTAGACGGTGTCGAGCGGGTGGTAGCCGTCCTCGCGGACCGGGCCGACTCCGAGCAGCAGGTTGATCTTCGCGGGGGCGCGGACGGTGACGGAGAGGTGGCCCTTCACGCCGCCACCTGGGCGTTGAGCTGTTCGGTGAGGGCGACGAAGTCGCCGATCCGCAGCTGCTCGCCGCGGGTCATCGGGTCGATCCCGGCACTCTCCAGAGCTGCTTGCGCGGCTTCGGCAGATCCCGCGAGCTCGCGCAGCGATGGGCGCAGGGCCTTGCGGCGGTGGGCGAAGGCCGCATCGATCACGGCGAAGACCTGTTCTCGGGTCGCGGTCGTCCTCGGCGGCTCGCGTCGGGTCCAGGCGACCAGGCCGGAGTCCACGTTCGGGGCCGGCCAGAAGACGTTGCGCCCGATCGAGCCGGCTCGGCGTACGTCGGCATACCAGGCGGCCTTGACCGACGGCACGCCGTACGTCTTGGAGCCGGGGCCGGCCGCGAGTCGGTCCGCGACCTCCGCCTGGACCATCACCAGGCCCCGCTCCAGCGACGGCAGCAGCGCGAGCAGGTGCAGCAGCACCGGGACCGAGACGTTGTACGGGAGGTTGGCCACCAGCGCGGTCGGGGCCGGCCCGGGAACCTTCGTAATCCGGAGGGCGTCCGCGAGCACGACCTCGAAGGCGTCGAGCTGGTCGGGGGCGTGCGCAGCGATGGTCGCAGGAAGGGAACCAGCGAGCACCGGGTCGATCTCGATCGCCACGACGCGGCGGGCGACGGCGAGCAGTGCCAGGGTCAGCGACCCCAGACCCGGACCGACCTCGAGGACGACGTCGTCGTTGGTGATCCCCGAGGCGGTCACGATCCGCCGGACCGTGTTGCCGTCGATGACGAAGTTCTGGCCCTTCTGCTTGGTAGGCCTCAGGTCCAGGCCGTCGGCCAGCATCCGGATCTCCGCTGCCCCGAGCATCGTCGGCGGGGAGGCGGCGCTATCAGTCACGTCGAGAAGGGTACGGCGTTCGGGACGTGCCAGCTCACGCGAGCTTTCCGCAGTGCGGCCAGTCGCCGTACCCGCCGCTGGCGGCCCGGACGCGCTCGGCCACGGCGATCTGCTGCTCGCGACTGTTCTGGTGCGGGAGCCCGGTCCCGCCATAGGCACGCCAGGTGCCAAGGCTGAACTGGAGACCGCCGTAGTAGCCGTTGCCGGTGTTGGCCTGCCAGTTGCCGCCGGACTCGCACTCAGCGATCCGGTCCCAGGCGCCACTGGTCGGCACGGCCTTGGTACCGACCGCCACGACGGTCGAGACGGGGGCACGCAGAGTCTTCTTCCGCAGCACGACCTTGCGATGGACCTCGCCGTTGTGGAAGACAACCCGGTAGGTCACGGCTCGGACGCCGGCCCGACCGGACCGCACAGTGCGCCGCTCGCCGACGAACATCGAGGAGTCAGAGCGTTCGGTGACAGCAGGGGCGACCCGTTCGCGAGGAACGTACTTGCGCACCGCGTGCACCCGGATCAGGGTGATCCGGTCACCGGCCTTGATCGGACGGGTCGGCGCCGGACGGACGATGTCGTTCGCGTCGTAGGTGACCTTGAGCCGGGCGAGCAGGCTGCTGGCGTTCAGCGCGGGGACCGTGACCTTGCGCGGAGCGGCCTTGCCGATCTTCACCACGTACTGCTTCGGCGTGGTGATCAGCAGCGCCATGCCCTCGCGAGTGATCGACGAGCTACGGCTGGTCGAGAGTGCCGCGTTGGCGGTACGGATGCCGAGCTGCTGGAGCGCGGTGTCGACCCGGGTCGCCGTGGTCCAGTAGGTCCGCTTCTTACCGTCGACGCTGACCTCGAGCGGACGGCCGTAGCGGACGGTGATCTGGGTGCCGTCGTTGACGGCGGAGTCGAGGGAGGGGACGACGACGTCCCGCGCTCCGATCTCGATGCCTTCGTCGGCCAGCACGCCGGCGACGTCGTTGCCGAAGGTGCGCACGGTGCTGCTGGTGCCGTCAACCGAAAGGGTGACCTCGTCGGACATCGAGAAGTACCCGACGGTGCTCGCTACGAGGGCTACGACGATGGTGCCGGCCAGGCCGAGGAGCCAGGCCGGGCTGTGGGCAAACTGCTTGCTGATGTGCGTGAGGGTGGCGCGCACGGTTCTCCGATGTTCGGACTCTCCGGTGCACGGGGGGTTCATCGCTGCGACCCGGCGGCTCATACCTGCACAGGTCGTATCTTCTGCGATGTCCGAGATGTACTGATTCCCCGTTCCCGGCCAACAGTCATCGACCCTGACCGATCAGCCAGGCAGAAGCAAACCGAACGAGGCGTGTCGAGCGGGGTTCGTGCGGCAGGTCACGTCAATGATGTCCGTTTTGTGACCGCTGTCACACGATCCCGGGTCCCCAGGCCCCGCCGAAGGCCGCATCGGTGTTCGCGTCGATGGCCCGGCAGAGCTCGAGGAGGTCGGTCCCCCGGATCTCCGCCATCGCCCGTACGGTCGTCGGGATCAGGTACGACGCGTTGGGCCGGCCGCGCCACGGCTCCGGAGTCAGGTACGGCGCGTCGGTCTCCACCAGCACCCGGTCCAGCGGGGTCACTCGCAGGGCAGCGCGCAACGAACCGGCGTTCTTGAAGGTCACCGGCCCGGCGAAGGAGAGGTGCGCTCCGCGGGCCAGGCACTCCTCGGCGAACGCGGCGTCGCCGGAGAAGCAGTGCATCACCCAGCGCGCCGGCGGGCCGACCTCGTCGATGACCCCGAGAACCTCGGCGTGCGCATCCCGGTCGTGGATCACCAGGGTCTTGTCGAGCGCGTGAGCCAGTTCGATGTGACGGCGGAACGAGCGCACCTGGGCGTCGCGACCTTCCGGGCCGGTCCGAAAGTGGTCAAGCCCGGTCTCGCCGACGGCCCGCACGGCCGGGTCCGCGGCCAGCTCGGCGATCTCGGCCAGGGCGTCGTCCAGCCGGCCCTCGGCGTCCAGCCGGGGCGCCTCGTTCGGGTGCAGCGCGACGCCGGCCACGATCGCGTCGTACGTGCGTGCGGTGGCGACCGCCCAGCGGGCCCCCGGGAGGTCGCAGCCGATCTGGACGATTCGCGGGACGCCGACGGCGGCGGACCGGGCAAGTGCCTCGGCGACCGGGACCGGCTCGCCGGGCCCGTCATGGGCGCCGATGTCGAGGTGGCAGTGGTTGTCGACCACCGGATGCGGCAGCGGCTCGGGGGGCTCGGGTCGCTCGCCGGCGCGCTGCGCGGTCCGGCTCACCGGCCGGTCTCCGGCCTGGCCCGCTTCTTGTGCACCAGGTCGTAGACCTCCCGCTTCGGGACACCGGCCCGCCGGGCGACCTCCACGATCGCGTCCTTTCGGGTGGCGCCGAGGCTCTCCTCCTCGGCAACCCAGGCGACCAGGGTCTCCGGGTCGTCGACCGGCCCGGACTCCGCGGCACCGGTGACCACGATGGTGACCTCGCCCCGTACGCCGCGGGCCGCCCAGACGGCCAGCGCGGCCAGCCCGTCGCGGCGTACTTCCTCATGGGTCTTCGTAAGCTCCCGGCACACGGCGCCGGCGCGGTCGTCGCCGAAGGCCGCAGCCATCGCGGCCAGGGCGGCCTCGGTGCGGTGCGGTGCCTCGAAGAAGACCATCGTGCGGGTCTCGCCTGCGAGTCCGGCCAGCCGCCGGGAGCGTTCACCGGCCTTGCGCGGCAGGAACCCCTCGAAGCAGAAGCGGTCGACCGGTAGTCCGCTCACGGCCAAGGCAGTCAGGACGGCGGACGGCCCGGGGACCGAGGTCACCTCGATCCCGGCGGCCACCGCCGCCGCGACCAACCGGTAGCCGGGGTCGGAGACGCTCGGCATCCCGGCGTCGGTGACCAGTACGACCCGGTTTCCGGCGAGGAGCAGCTCCAGCAGCTGGGGGGTGCGGCCCTGCTCGTTGCCTTCGAAGTACGAGATCACCCGGCCGGTGAGCTCGATCCCGAGGTCCGAGGTCAGCCTCTTGAGCCGTCGGGTGTCCTCTGCGGCGATCACCGCGGCCTCGGCGAGCTCACGGGCGAGCCGGGGCGGCGCGTCCTCGACCCTGCCGATCGGTGTCCCGGCAAGCACCAGGACACCGGCGACGTCGGCATCGGGCGCGGTCATGAGGCGATCATGTCAGCCAGCGTCCTGCCAGGGCGGTACGGGCGACCTCGTAGGGTGGGAGCGTGGATCGTGGAGAGGGCACCGGCGTGTTGACGCTGCCGCCGACCCTCTCGCGTACGGCCACCGGCGAGGTCGTTCCGACCGCGACCGAGCGCTCCCGGCCACGTGCCCTGGACGCCGACCCGGTGATCGCCTGGGCCGCGACGGTCGGCATCACCCTGATCGCCGCCCTGCTCCGGTTCTGGAAGCTGGGCGATCCGCCGAAGTTCCAGTTCGATGAGACGTACTACGCCAAGGACGCCTGGTCGCTGATCCGCAACGGCTTCGTCGCCAACTACAACGACGACGCCAACACCAGGATCCTCGACGGCAACCTAAGCGGTCTGTTCACGGACGAACCGAGCATGACCGTCCACCCTGAGGTCGGGAAGTGGGTGATCGGCCTCGGCGAGCTGGTCGGTGGGCTGACCCCGTTCGGGTGGCGGCTCTCCTCGGCGGTGGTCGGTTCCCTGATGGTCTTCGTGATGATCCGGTTGGCCCGCCGAGTGACCGGCTCGACCATGCTCGGCCTGGTCGCCGGCATCCTGATGACCTTCGATGGCCTGCACTTGGTGCTGTCCCGGCTGGCGCTGCTGGACATCTTCGTCGCGTTCTTCGTGCTCTGCGCCGTGAGCTGCTTGGTCGCCGACCGGGACTGGTTCCGGGCGCAACTGGCCCGCCATGCCGAGAACACCGACGGCGTCCTGACCGACTGGGGGCCACGGGTGCTGTGGCGGCCGTGGCTGCTCGTCTCCGGCATCTGGTGGGGGCTGGCGATCGGCACCAAGTGGTCGGCACTGTTCCCGCTGGCGGCGTTCGGTCTCCTGTACTGGTTCTGGAGTGCTGGAGCACGCCGGTCCTTCGGCATCCGCTGGTCGGTCGTCAAGGCTGCCGCAGCGGACGCACTTCCCGGACTGGCGTACCTGGTACTGCTGCCGGTGGTCGTCTATGTCGTGAGTTGGTCCGGCTGGCTGATGAATGCGGAGGTCTACGAACAGAACCTTTCCGGCACCCAGTACGGCCCGCCCTGGGGTTCCTACATCAACACGGACGCGAACGGGTTCTTCGCGGAGCTGTTCCAGTCCCTGCGGTCGCTGTGGCACTACCACCACGACGTTTTCAAATTCCACACCGATTTCCTCAACGACTCCACCCACGTCTACCAGTCGAACCCGCTCGGCTGGCTGGTGCTGAACCGGCCGGTGGGGGTGGACGCCCAGCTCGAGATCGCCCAGGGCTCCCAGGGGTGCGACGCGACCGGCTCCGAAACCTGCCTGCGCCAGGTCCTCCTGCTGGGCACCCCCGCGCTGTGGTGGTTCGGTGCCGTTGCGTTCCTCTGGTCCGCGGTCTCCTGGATCGGTAGGCGGGACTGGCGCTACGGGCTGGTGACCATCGGTGTGCTGATCAACTGGTTGCCCTGGTTGCGATACGACGACCGCCCGATCTTCAGCTACTACGCGATCATGATCGAGCCGTTCCTGATCCTCGGGGCTGTGCTGCTCCTCGGCGAGATCCTCGGACGTGCAGCACCGGGCACCCGACGCCGACGGATCGGTGCCATCGCGGCCGGCACGATCGTGGTCGCGGTCGCGGCGAACTTCGCCTTCTTCTGGCCGATCTACACCGACGGCCTGCTCACCCAGAGCGAGTGGACCCAACGAATGTGGTTCTCCCGCTGGATCTGAGCCCGGCGCTCACTAACCGGCACTGAGCCGGATCAGGCGCCGGCGATGGGCGGAGCAGTCGGGTCGGCGCCCGCGTTGCCCTGCTCACGCTTGACGTACTCCTCGATCGCCTCGATGTCGTCCTTGGCGCGGGTCACTACGGTAAGCAGGTCGTTCATCGTCGAGACCTCTTCGACCTGCTCCTTGATGAACCACTGCATGAACTGCTCGGCGGCGAAGTCGTTCTCGTCGCGGGCGGTCCGGGTGAGAGCGAAGATCTGCTCGGAGACCCGCTTCTCCTGCGCGAGCGCGAGGTGGACCGGCTCGGTGACATCGGCGAACGCCGTCGTCGGCGCAGCCACGCCGGGGATCTGGACGTCGCAATCGGTGTCCATCAGGAACTGCACCATCATCATCGCGTGGTCGCGCTCCTCAAGCGCCTGACCGTAGAAGAACGCGGCCATCTGCGGCATCGTCAGCGCGTCGTAGTGGATCGCGCAAGCGATGTACTGCTGGTGGGCTGCGAACTCGTTGCCGATCTGCTCGTTGAGCTGAGCGGCGAAGCGAGGTGCGGTCACGACGGGTCCTCCCGGTAGTGGGTCAGGCAGCCTTTTTCTTGCCCGACTTGTTCTGCTTGCGCATCACGGCGGCAAGCTCGGCCTTCTTCACCTTCGCGCTGCTCTTGAAGCCCGCTTTCTTGGCGACCTTCTTCGCGGCCTTCTTGGTGAGGGGCCGACCAGTTGCGTCGACTCGGACGAGCGCTCGCCTGTGAACACCGTATCCGGTCGGGAGCGAGCCCTCTTTGAGCATCCTGATGGGACACCGGTCGCAGCGCGACTTCGACACGCAGCACGTCGTCTTCGGGAGCTTGTAGGCCTTGCCCATGGACCCAGGATAGCAACAAAGAAGGCGCGCCTTACCTAAGCGAGACCGGCCTCACACCCAGGCCCGCCTTACGGAGTCGGCGTGAGCCTGAAGACCCGGATCTCCCGGTCGGTGCGGCCCCGGTACGTCGCATAGACCGAGGTCACAGCCACCATCTCCCGGTAGGCACGCTCGGCCTGCTCGCCGGCGAGCAGAACTGCAGTCACCGCGAACCGCTGCCCACCGACAATCACGACCGCGGTCGGCGTGGCAAGCAGGTTGCCGGTCCAGGCGGGGTGGTGCTCCTGACCGAAGTTCGAGCCGACGACGATGATCGAGACTCCGTCGCGCGCGAAGAGCAATGGGCTGATCCGCGGCTGTCCGCTCTTGCGCCCGATCGTTTCCAGCAACAGCATGGGTGCACCGATCGGGCCCAGGATCGTACGTCGACCCTCGGTGCGGAGCAGCAGTTTGCGGTCGAGCGGCATCATCGAGCGGACCATCCGCGACCCGGGCTTCGTCGAGGCGAACCGGGTCAGCACCTTGGCCAGCACTCCGTCGCGGTTGCCCCACTGCACGTCCGGAATCTCAGCCATGGCGGCAGTCAAGCAGGCGCTGACGAACACGTCGAGTCCCAGCACTCGCGTGTGGTCCCTACCGGTGCGGGTACACCCTTGGCATACTGCTCGACGGGTCACCCCCCGCAGCCTCTGGGCCAGAGAATCCACGACGGCCGGCCTGCTCGTTCCTGCAACCTTCTCCCGAGGAGATCTATGCCGAACCCTGCCGAAGTCCTGAATCGTGCCCGCATCGAGTCCCGCGCCCTGCTGGCGTTGTACAAGGCGGGAGCCGTCGGCGGCGCGTCCCCGGCAAAGACGGTGGAAATTCTTAAGACGCTGCGCGCCTTCGGCCCGTTCGGCGCCGCCGTGCACTTGGCCGCGATCCGGAACCCCGAGTCCGGGGCGATCGCCGACGAGCGCGGAGAGATCAGCTACGCCGAGTTCGACGAGCAGATCAACCGGCTCGCCTCGGCCATGCTCGGTCTAGGGCTGAAGCCCGGCGACGGGGTCGCGATGCTCTGCAAGAACCACCGGGCTCCCTTGATCATCGGCTTCGCCGCGTCCCGTGCGGGACTCCGGAGCCTCTGGCTCAACACGTCCTTCTCCTCCCGGCAGGCCACCGAGGTTTGCGAGCGCGAAGGCGTCGACCTACTGATCCACGACGCCGAGTTCGCCGATGTCGTGAAGGGAGTGGACCCGCAGTACGGGAAACTCTCGGTCGACGTCAGCGGCCAGACCACCGACGACCTGGACCGCCTGATCGAGACCGGTTCCCCGGCGATGCCGAAGCCGCCGGCTAAGCCCGGCCGGATCGTGCTGCTCACCAGTGGCACTACCGGTACGCCGAAGGGCGCACCGCGGGCCGACCCGAAGGGTTTCGCGATCCCCGGCGGCGTGCTCGAGCGGATGCCGATGCGCTCGGGTGAGGCCACCGTGATGGGCCCGCCGCTCTTCCACGGCACCGGACTGCTCCTCGCGCTACTCGCGATCTCGGTCGGCAACAAGCTAGTGCTGCGGACAAAGTTCGACCCCAAGCAGATGCTCGCCGACATCGACGAGCACCAGGCGAGCACGATCTGCGTGGTCCCGGTGATGCTGCAGCGGGTGGTCGAGCTCGGCCCGGACGTCATCAAGCAGTACGACACCAGTTCACTGAAGTGCGCGTTCACGGCCGGCTCCCAACTGCCCGCCGCGGTGTCCAAGCAGGTCTCTGAACTGATCGGCGACGTCATCTACAACTTGTACGGCTCCACCGAGGTCTCGGTGGCGACGATCGCGACCCCAGATGACGTCCGCGAGGTCCCGACCTCGGTGGGACGACCCACCCTCGGCGTCAAGGTCAAGATCCTCGACGACAAGGGCAAGTCGCTTCCCCAGGGCGAGACCGGCCGGATCTTCGTCGGTACCACCTCGCCGTTCGAGGGCTACACGGGCGGTGGCAGCAAGGACGTCATCGACGGCCTGATGGCCACCGGCGACGTCGGCCACCTCGACGAGAAGGGCCGTCTCTACATCGATGGCCGCGACGACGAGATGATCGTGTCCGGGGGCGAGAACGTCTTCCCCCGCGAGGTCGAGGAGCTGCTCGTTACGCACCCGGCGATCTCCGACGCCGCCGTCCTCGGTGCCGAGGACGAGTCCTTCGGACAGCGGCTCCGCGCGTTCGTCGTACTCAAGTCGGGCGAGAGCCTGGACGAGGCGGCGGTCCAGACGTTCGTCAAGGAGAACCTCGCCCGGTACAAGTCCCCGCGCGACGTCGTCTTCCTCGACGAGCTCCCCCGCAACCCCACCGGCAAAGTACTGAAGCGGGAGCTCGCCGAGCTGTAGGCGTCGCAGACCGATCAGAGCGCGTGCAGCGCCGCGACCTGCGGTGCGAGGGCACGCACCAGGTGGGAAGGGTCGGGCCCGAGGTGCATGACGTGGACCTCGACGACCCCGAGGTCGGCGTACGGCTTCATCCGCTCGACGAAACCGGTCGGGTCACAGTCGCCGGTCCAGAGGATCGTCGTGCCGATCTCGCTCGGGTCGCGGCCGACCTCGGCGCAGTGCCGGTGCAGTGCGGCGAGCTTGGTGGAGATCGTGGCCGTCCCCAACTCGTCGTTGGCGAACAGGTTGCAGGCGTCGGCGTGCTGCGCGACCAGACGGAGAGTCTTCTGCTCCCCCGAGCCGCCGATCATGATCGGGACCGGGCCCAGCGGTTGCGGTGAGCAGATGGTGGCAGCCAGGTCGTAGTGCTTGCCGGCGAACGGCCCGTCGTCGGGCGACCACATCTGGCGGACGATCTGGGCAGTCTCGTCGAGACGTTCGAACCTCTCGCTGACCGACGGGAACGGGACCCCGAGCGCCCGGTGCTCACGCTCGTACCAGGCAGCGCCGAGGCCGAGCACCGCGCGACCGCCGGAGAGCACGTCGAGCGTGGCGACGATCTTGGCCAGTACGCCGGGATGCCGGTAGGTGACTCCGGTGACCAGCAGCTGCAGGTCGACCGTGGTGGTGTGCGCGGCCAGGAAACCGAGGGTCGTGTACCCCTCCAGCATCCGGCTGGTCGGCGGGCCCATGAAGTCCAGTTGCAGCAGGTGGTCCATCACCGAGAGGTTGTCGAACCCGGCCTCCTCGACCACCCGTCCGATCCCGGCCAGCGCCGGAGCCACCGCGCCCGGACCACCGTCGACGTCGTAGTTGACGAGATGGAGGCCCAGGCGCATGGGTCAGACGCTAGCGGGACGGCGGTCAGAGGACGTAGAGCATCTCCTGGTACGTCGGCAATGGCCACAGGTCGTCGGCGACCATGCCCTCGAGGGTGTCCGCAGCACTGCGAACCGCGGACATCGCCGGCAGCACCACGTCCCGCAACCTGGTGGCGGTGACCAGCGGGTCCGCGTCGTGATCGTGCGCGATGGCACCTGCCAGCCTGGCCAGGCCGCCCCGGAGATCCGCGAGCGGTGCCGAGACGCCCTGGAGCGTGGACAGGTCGGCCTCCACCCCAGCGGCCCGGAGGGCAGCGACGTTGGACGCGAGCTCGGTCTGGTAGCGAATCGCTGCCGGCAGCACCGTAGTGGTGCCGATCTCCAGCGTCAGGTTGGCCTCGACGCCGACGGTGAGGATGTACTGCTCGAGACCCACCTCGTAGCGCGAGTGCATCTCCCGGTCGTTGAAGACCGAGTACTTGCCGAACAGCTCGATCGCCTCGGGTGAGATCAGCTCGGGCAGCGCGTCGACCGTGGTGCGCAGGTTTTTCAGCCCGCGCTGCTCGGCCTCGATCGGCCACTGGTCGGAGTAGCCATTGCCATTGAAGATCGCCGCACCGTGGTCGGCGACGATGTTCGCGAGCAGCGTCTGGACGGCCTCGTTGAAGTCGGTCCCAGCGACCACGGCGTCCTCCAGGGAGGACGCGCAGAAGTCGAGTGCCTCGGCCATGATCGTGTTGATCACCACCATCGGGGCAGCCACCGTCTGCAGCGAGCCGGGCGCCCGGAACTCGAACCGGTTGCCGGTGAAGGCGAACGGCGAGGTCCGGTTACGGTCGCCCGGGTCCTTGGTCAGATCGGGCAGAGTGTCGACGCCGATCCTCAGCGTGCCCTTCTCCTTCGAGCGGGTCGCACCACCCTTGGCGATCTGGTCGAACACGTCGGCAAGCTGATCGCCGAGGAAAATCGAGATGATCGCCGGCGGGGCCTCGTTGGCGCCCAGCCGATGATCGTTGGAGGCAGAGGCGACCGAGGCCCGAAGCAGGCCGCCGTACTGGTGCACCGCGCGGATGACCGCGGCGCAGAAGACCAGGAACTGGGCGTTGTCGTGCGGGTTGTCGCCCGGCACCAGCAGACTGCCGAGCTGGGAGTTGCCGAGCGAGAAGTTCACGTGCTTGCCCGACCCGTTGACCCCGGCGAACGGCTTCTCGTGGAACAAGCACTCCATGCCGTGCTTCTTGGCGACGGTCTTGAACGTGGTCATCAGCAGCTGCTGGTGGTCGGAGGCCTCGTTGGCGCGCTCGAACATCGGCGCGACCTCGAACTGACCAGGAGCTACCTCGTTGTGCCGGGTCTTGGCCGGGATCCCGAGCTTGAAGAGCTCCCGCTCGGTGTCCATCATGAAGCCGAGCACCCGCTCCGGGATCGCACCGAAGTAGTGGTCGTCGAACTCCTGGCCCTTCGGCGGCTTGGCACCGAACAGGGTCCGACCGGCGTTCAGCAGGTCGGGGCGGGCCAGGAAGAAGTGGCTGTCGACCAGGAAGTACTCCTGCTCCGGCCCGCAGTAGGCGACCACTCGCTCCGGCTCGCTGTGTCCGAAGAGTCGCAGCACCCGCTCGGCGTGGATGGCCATCGCCTGCTGCGAACGCAGTACCGGCGTCTTGTGGTCGAGGGCCTCACCGGTCATCGAGATGAAGACGGTCGGGATACACAGGGTGTTGCCGTTCGGGTTCTCCAGCACGTACGCCGGGCTCATCACGTCCCAACCGGTGTAACCGCGCGCCTCGAAGGTGTTGCGCAGGCCGCCGTTGGGGAAGCTGGACGCGTCCGGTTCGCCCTGGATCAGGGTCTTGCCGGAGAACGACGCGAACGCGGTCCCGTCGCCGACCGGGTCGAGGAAGCTGTCGTGCTTCTCCGCGGTCAGGCCGGTCAGTGGGTAGAAGACGTGCGCGTAATGGGTGGCGCCCTTCTCCATCGCCCAGTCCTTCATCGCGCTCGCGACGGCGTCCGCGACCAGCGGGTCGAGCGGTTCGGAGCGTTCGATGGTGGCCAGCACCGACTTGAACACCGACTTGGGCAGCCGCCGCTGCATCACCGAGATGCTGAAGACGTTTTCGCCGAAGATCTCGCCGGGGGTCTCCTCCGGGTGGATCGGCGTCGGGGGCACGTAGGCCTCGACGTCTTTGATGGCCTGCAGACGGACGTTGTTACCGGTCAAGGAGCACCCCTCGGTGATGAAGTTCTGTACCGCGCCGAG
>JBKJHX010000048.1:0-27217 GCA_046598855.1 Marmoricola sp.
AGCTCGAACTCGTGCGGGTGCGGCCGCAGCTGCACCGGCGCGATCTCCTGGGTGCGCTTGAAGTCGACCCAGGTCTCGATCAGGTCGGGGGTAAAGACGTTGCCGACCGTCAGGTAGTCGTGGTCTGCCTCCAGGGCGTCGAGCACGGCGCCGAGCGAGGTCGGGACCTGGTCGATCTCGGCCATCTCGGCCGGCGGCAGCTCGTAGATGTCCTTGTCGATCGGGGCGGCCGGCTCGATCTTGTTCTTGATGCCGTCCAGGCCGGCGAGCAGCAGGGCGGAGAACGCGAGGTACGGGTTCGCGGACGGGTCCGGGAACCGGGTCTCGACGCGCTTGGCCTTCGGGTTCGAGCCGGTGATCGGGATCCGCACCGACGCCGACCGGTTGCGCGAGGAGTACACCAGCGAGATCGGAGCCTCGAAACCCGGCACCAGGCGGTGGTAGGAGTTCACCGTCGGGTTGGTGAAAGCCAGCAGCGACGGGGCGTGCTTCAGGACACCGCCGATGTAGTGGCGGGCCATCTCCGAGAGGCCGCCGTACCCGGTCTCGTCGTAGAACAGCGGCTCGCCGGCGTTCCACAGCGACTGGTGCACGTGCATTCCCGAGCCGTTGTCACCGAAGATCGGCTTCGGCATGAAGGTGACCGACTTGCCCTGGGCCCAGGCGGTGTTCTTGATGATGTACTTGAACTTCATCACGTCGTCCGCGGCCTTGAGCAGCGTGTCGAAGCGGTAGTTGATCTCTGCCTGGCCGGCGGTGCCGACCTCGTGGTGGGCACGCTCGACGTGGAGACCGACAGCCTCGAGGTTCTTGACCATGTCGGCGCGCAAGTCGCTGTAGTGGTCGTACGGCTCGACCGGGAAGTAGCCACCCTTGAGGCGGGTCTTGTAGCCGAGGTTGTCGCCCTCCTGGCCGGAGTTCCACCAGCCCTCGACGGAGTCGATGTGGTAGTACCCCTCGTTCACGCCGGTGGAGTAGCGGACGCTGTCGAAGATGTAGAACTCGGCCTCGGGGGCGAAGAACGCGGTGTCCGCGATGCCGGTGCTGGCCAGGTACGCGAGGGCCTTCTTGGCGATGTTGCGCGGGTCGCGCGAGTAGGCCTCGCCGGTGATCGGGTCGTGGATGAAGAAGTTCACGTTCAGCGTCTTCGACTTCCGGAACGGGTCGATGTAGGCCGTCGTCGGGTCCGGGTACAGCTGCATGTCGGACTCGTTGATGGCCTGGAAGCCGCGGATGGAGGAGCCGTCGAAGCCCAGACCGTCGTCGAAGACGGACTGGTCGAAGGAAGAGACCGGCACGGTGAAGTGCTGCATGATGCCCGGCAGGTCGCAGAAGCGAACGTCGACCATCTCGACGTTCTCGTCCTTGATGAACTTCAGAAGCTCTTCGCTGTTCTTGAACATTCGTCCTCCTTGGTCGCAGCCGCGACCTGAGATCAAGAGTGGTGAGGTGAGCGACGCGACAGTGAGTCACTACGCGCAGACGCGTGGAAACGGTATGCCAGGCCGATTAATCGACCGTATCGGGTTTGTTTCAGGCGTGTTACACGTCCCAAGTTCCGGAACCTTCCCCGGGCCTGGATAGGGTCGCCCCGATGTCGACACACACGCCTTCGGGCCGCCCTCTCATCCCCGACACCGCCTCCTGGCTACGTCGGGTCGGCGCGCTCATGCTCGACTGGGCGGCATCTTCCCTGGTGGCCGCCTTCATCCTGGGTGGGTTCGACCATGAGGCGTCGCAGTGGCTGCCGCTCCTGGTCTTCTGGCTGGAAACCTCGGTCGGCGTGGCTCTGGCCGGGGCGTCGTTCGGCCAGGCGTTGGTGAAGATCTCGGTACACCAGCTCGACAATCGACCGCTCAGCCTGTTCCGGGCCTTCCAGCGTCAGCTGCTGGTCTGCCTGGTGATCCCACCGTTGGTGTTCCGGGAGGACGGCCGCGGCCTGCACGACATCTGGACCCGGTCGGCGGCGTTTCTGCGCCCGGCCGCGACCGCCTGAGGTAGTCAAAGGCCTCGAATCGGGCATCGGCCGTCGATCTGAGGCTTCACAGGCCACCCTCAGACCCGGTACGCCGAAATCTGAGGCCCTGCACCGGGGCAACCGGGTAGTTCTCCCGATGTGGGCGGGGCCGCCTCAGCAGCAGATTGGTGTCATCACCGATCCGCACAACTGAGGAGCCCATCATGCATATCTTGATCACCGCCGACGTGGCCCACGAGCTCATCACCGACCGGCTGCGCACCGCCGAGAACGACCGCCGGGCGAACGCCTTCCGGATCGACGACCAGTTCCCGGTGTCCCCCCGTCGCCCGCGGTTCGCCCGGGTACGCCGGTTCCGTGCCGCCCTCGCGCACTGAGCGCGGTGCGGACCACCGTAGGCCCGGCCCACGGCGGTGACGCGTTGCGACAGGACACCGATGGAATACTCGGTGCCATGCCGCAACTCGTCACCGCCACTGTCATGGTCGGGCGCGACGAACCGCTCGCGACGTTGCGGGAGGCGTACGACAACCTGGGCCCGTCGGCCGGCCGCGTCCTGGTCGTCGGGGGCGAGGCCGGCGCCGGCAAGACGCGGCTGGTCACCGAGTTCGTCAAGGGTGTCGAGGGCGCCCGGGTCCTGCAGGGCGGGTGCCTGGAGCTCGGCGAGGCCCTGATGCCGCTGGCGCCGTTGGCGGGGATCCTGCGCCAGCTCGGCGATGAGTTCGAGGACGACGCCGCAGAGGTGCTCGGACCCGAGCTGACGGGCTTCTTGCCCGGCAGAGCCGGCGGCCCGCTCGACTCGCAGTGGAACGGCCAGGCGGCGATGTTCGACGCGTTCCGGACCCTGGTCGACCGGCTCGCCGCCGAGCGCCCGTTGGTCGTCGTCCTGGAGGACCTGCACTGGTCCGACCGCTCCACCCTCGACCTGCTCGTCTGGATCGTCCGCAACCTGCCGCGGGCGCCGGTCCTGCTGATCGCGACGTACCGCTCGGACGAGATGCGTCGCTCGCACCCCCTACGCGCCGTGCTCGCCGAGCTCGGCCGACTGCCGCAGGTCGAGCGGATCGAGCTCGGACCGCTCACCGACTCCGACGTCGTCGTGCTGCTGACCGACATCCACGGAGCCCCGGTGCCGCACGACCTGGCCCGGATGGTCGTCGACCGGTCCGAGGGCAACCCCTTCTTCGCTGAGGAGCTCCTCGCCGCGTCGGTGGGGGGTGGGCTGCCGCTGACGTTGCGCGACATTCTCTCGGCGCGGCTGGACGTGCTTCCCGAGTCGGCCAAGGAGGTGCTCCGCATCGCCGCCGCAGCCGGACGCCGGGTCGACCACCGGTTGTTGGAGCACGTCGCCGAACTGGCTCCCGACGACTTGGACGCGGGCTTGCGGGCAGCCGTCGAGGAGCAGGCGCTGGTGGCCGAGCACGACGGGTTCCGGTTCCGGCACGCACTGCTGCAGGAGGCCGTCCACGACCAGCTGCTGCCCGGTGAGCGCAGCCGCTTACACCGGGCGTTCGCCGGCGCGCTCCTCTCCGACCCGTCGCTGGCCGGTGCCGGTGCGGACTCGGTGGACGCCGAGCTCGCGCACCACGCTGTCGCGACCCACGACCTGGACCTGGCGTTCACCTCCCTGGTCCGGGCCGGCGAGCGCGCCCGCTCGCTCTTCGCCTTCAACGAGGCGCAGCAACACTTCGAGGGGGCCATCGAGTTGCGCCACCGGATTTCGGAGGAGACCCCGCAGACGTGGCCGACCTGGGAGCTGCTCCGCGCCGCCGCGCACTGCTCTCGCCAGGCCGGCGACCCGGCGATGGGGATCAGCCACCTGCGCCGCGCGATCGAGTTGCTCGACGAGGAGCGTGACCGGGTTGCCCTCGGCGGCCTGTACGCCGAACTCAGCGAGGGCTACTGGATCAACGGGACCGGCGACGATGCGGTCGCCTGCTCCGAGCGCGCGATCAGCCTGCTCGCCGGTGAGCGGACCCGGGAGGCCGCCGAGGCGTTCGGCTGGTACAGCCGGCTGCTGATGCTCTCGGGTCGCTTCGCCGAGGGTGTGGAACCCGGACGAATCGGGGTCGAGCTGGCCGAGGAGCTCGACGCCCGCCTCGAGCTCTGCCGGGCCGAGAACTCGCTGGGCACCTCGCTTTCCGCGCTCGGTGAGATCGACGAGGGCCTGCCGCGGCTGCGTCGCTCGATCGCAATCGGCGAGCGCGAAGGGTTGGGTGGAGACACCGTGCGCGGCTACATCAATCTGGTCTCGATCCTGATGATCCCGCTGAACCGCGTCGAGGAGTCAGAGGAGGTAGCGCTTCGAGGCCTCGCCTTCTGCGCGCGGGCCGGAGTCAACGGGGCGATGGTCGACTGGCTGCGGATGTGCGTGGCCGATCTGTACTGGCGGATCGGTAAGTGGTCCGAGGCTGACGCTGTCCTCGACCAGGTCCGCACCGGCTGGTCGCCGGGGGTCAACGGTCAGTACTTTGAGAACATCCTGGCCCACCTGGCGGTCGCGCGCGGGCAGGTGGACGAGGCGGTCGAGCACCTGCGCCGGGCCCGCGAGCTCGCTCCCGGGATCCGGGATCCGCAGGCGCTCGGGCCTCAGGCCGGCGTCCAAACCCTGATCGACCTAGCCCGCGGCGTCCACGACGTCGGGCCGCCGCTGGACCTGATCGCCCCGCACGCGGCCGACCCGGCCACCTACCCCGGGCTGGTGCTGGTCGCCCGGGGGGCCGCCGCAGCCGCGCTCGCCGGCGACCCCGACGGCGCCGACCGACTTCGGACCATCGCGGGGCTACTGGACAAGCGCGCCGAGGACGCCAACCCGGTGATCCGCGCCGAGGTGGGGAGCTGGCAGGCCGTGCTGGCCGCCGAGCTGGCCCGGGTCGACGGCGTCGCCGCCCCGGAGCTCTGGCGTGCCGCGCGCGACGCGATGGCCGCCCACCGATACGTCGAGCACGGGCTCTACTGCTCTGTCCGGTACGCCGAGGCGCTCGCCGAGGACGGCCAGGGCGACACCGCTCAGCAGGTGCTGGCCCAGGCACGTCGAGAGGCTCACCGGCTTGGCGCGGTCCCGCTCACGTCGGACGCCGACACGGTGGCGCGCCGCTACCGGCTGCGCCTGCCGGGGGTCGCGCCGACCCAAGGCGCTGCCGGCCTGACTGGTCGCGAGCGCGAGGTGCTCGGTCTGCTCACCCTGGGTCGCACCAACCGCGAAATCGGTGCCGAGCTCTTCATCTCCGAGAAGACCGCCAGCGTGCATGTCTCGAACATCCTGGCCAAGCTCGGGGTCGGCAACAGGGGAGAGGCCGCCGCCATCGGCCGCGACCTGCTCTGACCTCCTGGGTCAGCGACCGCGCATGTTCGTGCGCGCGCCCTTCATCGAGGTCGGCACGGGGCCCTTGGGCAGCGGCACGTTGGAGCGGTTGGCGTCCAGCGCCTTGAGCCGGTTGAGCACATCGGTCATCTGGTTGCCCTTGATGTTGCGGCCCAACTTGCTGACGTGACGCACCAGCTTGCGCAGCGGCACCTCGCCCGGACCGTCGCCGACATACACCTCGTGCAGTGGGGCCTCGGAGACCACCCGCTCGTGCTTGCGGCGCTCCGCGGCCATCAGCGGCTTGAGCCGGTTCAGGTTGCCCTCGCCGATCAGGATGATGCCCGGAGGGCCGACCAGGCGGTGCACGACGTCCTGTTGCTTGGTGAAGCCGATAGCCGGGTCGGTCTTCCAGCCCCGACGCAGCATCCCGAGCGCAGCGGCAGCCGCTCCGGGCTGGCCCTCGATCGAGGCCAGGGCCGCGGTCTGGGCTCGCCGGCCGAAGACGATCAAAACGGCGAGCAGGCCGGTCATGAAGCCCGAGAGCCCCGGGAAAATGAAGTTGCTGCGTCCCAGGATGAGGAACACCAGTGCGAAACCGCCAGCAGCGCCGAGTAGGAACACGCCGAAGAGGATCAGGCCGATCCGGGGATCGCCCTTCTTCGTCATCTGGTAGCTCTGACGGATCTGACTGATCCGCCCGGGCTTGCTCGGGTCCTTGACTTTCTTCGCCATGCGGTGGTGCCTGTCTGCTCTGAGGTGGGTACGTCGTGTCGGTTGGTCGAGGGTAGTCGAGACCCTCAGCTCGCGCTGCCGGCCTTAAGGTCTGCGGATTCTTGGGTCTGCCGACGGGCGATCGCCTGCTGGTACAGCCGCCCCGCCCGGTACGACGACCGGACCAGCGGTCCGGACAGGACGCCGGCGAAGCCGACCCCCTCGGCCTCGGCCGCCAGCTCGACGAACTCCTCGGGCTTCACCCAACGCTCGACGGGGTGGTGCCGCAGCGAGGGCCGCAGGTACTGGGTGATGGTGATCAGCTCACAGCCGGCGGCGTGCAGGTCGACCAGCGCCTGGCTGACCTCTTCGCGGGTCTCGCCCATGCCCAAGATCAGATTGGACTTGGTCACCAGGCCGAACGCCCGAGCCTGGGCCAGGACGTCCAGCGAGCGCTCGTAGCGGAACGCCGGGCGGATCCGCTTGAAGATCCGCGGCACCGTCTCCACGTTGTGCGCCAGCACCTCAGGGCGGGACTCGAAGACCTCTGCCAGCAGGTCGGGTTCGCCGTTGAAGTCGGGGATCAGGTTCTCCACGCCGGTCCCGGGGTTCAGCTCGTGGATCATCCGGACCGTCTCGGCATATAGCCAGGCACCGCCATCGGGCAGGTCGTCGCGGGCGACGCCGGTGATGGTGGCGTAGCGCAGCTTCATGGTCTGCACCGACTCGGCGACCCGGCGGGGCTCGTCGCGGTCGAGGTCCTCAGGCTTGCCGGTGTCGATCTGGCAGAAGTCGCAGCGCCGGGTGCACTGGTCGCCGCCGATCAGGAAGGTGGCCTCGCGGTCCTCCCAGCACTCGAAGATGTTCGGACAGCCAGCGGACTGGCACACGGTGTGTAGGCCCTCGGACTTCACCAGGTTTTTCAGCTCGCGGTACTGCGGGCCCATCTTCGCGCGGGTCTTGATCCACTCCGGCTTGCGCTCGATGGGCGTCTCGGCATTCCGGACTTCCAAGCGCAGGAGCTTGCGGCCCTCAGGAGCGGTCGCGGAGGGGTTCGGGTGGAGATCGGTCACGGCACCAGCCTACGCCGCTGTCGGTGGTGGGCCGGCCGTGCACCTCACCAGGTGTCGATCAGATGTCCCGGCGCCGGAAGGTGTAGACCGACGCCACCACGGCGACGAGGAGAAGGGCCAGCAGGTACAGCCCGGCATCGAGGTGGCTGATGTGCACGGGCCCGGTGCAGGTGCCGCGCTCGAAGCAGTCCGCGGTGCTGTCGACGAACACCGAGCGGGTCTCCAGCCAGCCGAAGAGGTTGTTGCCCAGCGACCAGCGTGCGACCCCGTCGATCGGCAGCAGAGCCACCACGATCTCGCCGCCGACGCTGTAGGCGAAGAGCAGGGAGAGTGTGGGGAACGAGGCCTTGAAGATGGTCGTCAGGACGAAGGCTCCGAGACCGGCTGCCATCGCCAGGGCGATCGCCCGGACCAGGTGCCAGCCGATGTCCTCGAGGACCTCGGAGCCGTGCGGGACGCCGCGGTCGACCGCGACCAGGTAGAGGCTCAACCAGAACCCGCCGAGGACCACAGTTGCGACCACCCCGCTGGAGATGGTCACGGCGATCGCTTTGGCCGACCAAACTCGGGTCCGACGCGGTTCGAAGAGGACCTGGTTGCGAATCGATCCCGAGCTCCAGTCGGCACCGGCGAAGGTGCTGCCGGCGATGATCAGCAGCCCGATCAGCAGGATCGTGAGCCCGATGCCGTTGCCCTTCAGGGTCCCCGTCAGGCTCAGCGGCTCGCGGGGCAGGTAGTCGGCCTCGTTCGGTGCGAACATCTCCCGGCACTGGTCGGCGCCGGGGACGCCGACGACGCCGCTCTCGGCGTCACCGAGACACTGCGCGAGGTCCCGGGCGAGGCCGGCCTTCTCAGCCTCGATATCGGCGTTGGCCTGGGCTGTTGCGATCTCGGCCCTGCTGGCCGGCCGGGTGTCCCAGGCAGATTCGAAGGCCACGAAAGCAGCGAGCACGGCGGCAAGCAGGACCAGCAGGACGATCGCCCGGCGGGTGCGGAAACGGGTCAGCTCGACCCGGACGAGGTTCTTCATGCCTGCTCTCCGGACGGGGGAAGGAGGTCTGTCAGGCCGTGCTCGGTGACGTGCTCGGCGGTTTCGTCGGCGGCACGCTCGGCCGGGTCCTCGGTGACCGGCGGCCGGTGGCCGGTGAGCTTCAGGAAAAACGTCTCCAGAGTCGGCCTGATCGCCGAGAGCTCGGTGACGTACAGGCCGTGATCGGCGAGGCGTTGCGTGATCGCCTCGGGATGATCGTGCCCCTCGACGATCAGGAAGGAGCCGTCGCGGGTCACGTCATACCCGGCCGTGACCAGGTGCTGGGCGGCCAGGTCGGGGTCGGTGACCCCGACCCTGGTCCGCGCAGTGCTCTCGCCGATCAGCTCGCGTACCTGGCCGGACTTGAGCAGGGTGCCCTCGCTGATGATCGTTACGGAGGTACAGACCTGCTGGACCTCGGCGAGGATGTGCGAGCTCAGCACGACGCTGACCCCGGACTCGGTCAGGCGCGGGATCGTTTCGCGCATGTCGCGGATCCCGGCCGGGTCAAGGCCGTTGGACGGCTCGTCGAGGATCACCAGCTCCGGCTGCTTGAGCAGGGCCGCGGCCAGCGCCAGCCGACGCCGCATGCCGAGCGAGTACCCGCGGTAGCGCCGCTTCGCAACGGCGGTCAGCTCGAGCCTTTCGAGGACCTCGTCGACGCGGGTGGCCGGGAGTTCGGCGGCCCGGGCTAACAGGTCGAGGTTGCGACGCCCCGATAGGTCGGGGGCGAACTGGCCGCGCTCCAGGAGGGCGCCCACCCGGGAGAGCGCTGCCGGGATCTGCGCCGGGTACTTCTCGCCGAGGACGGTGATCTGACCGGCGTCGGGGCGAGCGAGTCCCAACAGCATCCGGATCGTCGTGGTCTTACCCGAGCCGTTGGGACCCAGGAAGCCGTGGACGCCGCCGCGTTCGACCTCGAGGTCGAGCCCGTCGACCGCAATCACCTTCCGTCCGCGGTCGCGGTAGACCTTGCGTAGCCCGCGCGTCTCGATGACCAAATCACTTCGAGACGAACGCAGGCCGCTTTCCTCAGTAGGAGCGCTCACCGGCTGTGCCTACCCCATTCCGTGTCGGGGGAATCAGCATCTCGCAGCCGGGAGTCAGCCCAGCGGATTGAGCACCGGGACACGCAGGGGCGCCGGGTGGTCCGTCTCGGGTCGGGGTTCGTAGTCCGCGGTCGGCTCGTACGGCGCCCAGGACAGCAGCAAGTTCAGGTGCTTCTCCACCAGCGGGACAACCTCGTCCGTGGTGACATCACGCCCCAGCTCGGCCGACAACGAGGTCACCCCGGCGTCCGCGATCCCGCACGGGACGAACCGGTCGTACCAGCCCAGGTCGACGTTGCAGTTGAGGGCAAAACCGTGCATCGTCACGCCGCGGCTGACGCGGATTCCGAGGGCAGCGACCTTGCGCTCGGCCAGCCCGCGGACGGGGTCTGCGGCGAGCCAGACCCCGCTCCTGCCCGGGACCCGGGCGGTGGCGATGCCGAGTTCGGCGCAGACTCCGATCAGGGCCTCCTCGACTCGTCGTACATAGTCGACGACCAGGACGTGGTCGGGCAGGCGGACGATCGGGTATCCGACCAGCTGACCGGGCCCGTGGAAGGTGATCTTGCCGCCGCGGTCCACGTCGATCACCTCCGCGGCGCCGGGGTCGCTCGGGCGTTCTTCCAGGGTGGTGCGCTTGCCGCAGGTGAAGACCGGCGGGTGCTCCAGGAGCAGGGTGACGTCGTCGCTGCCGGCCTGGACGTCGGCGTGCACGTGCCGTTGGAGTTCCCAGGCCTCGCGGTAGTCCACGAGTCCGAGGTGACGGTGCTGGAGCCTGCTCACGACGACCAGCCTAGGCCGTCGCGGAGCGGAGCAGGTCGGTGATGTTCTGGTCGGCGAAGCGGAAGCCGCTCTGGATGAGCACCTCCGGGACCGCGCGGACCGATCCGAGCAGCTCCGGTGCCATTCGCCCGGCTGCCGGCTTGAGTACGAACCGCGGGACCGGCAGGAAGGCCGGCCGATGCACCAGGTTCGCCAGCTCACGGGTGAACTCGCCGTTCGTCGGTGTCACCGGGCAGCAAAGGTTGACCGGTCCCTCGACCTCGGAGTGCTCGCCCAGGAAGGTCACCGCGGCCACCCAGTCCGGGGTGGAGATGACGGGGAAGAACTGGTCGCCCGAGCCGAGCCGTCCACCGAGACCTGTCTTGAACAGGAGCATCAGCTGTTTGAGCGGAGCACTGCGCCGGTCCAGCACCGGAGCGGTGCGCAAGATGCAGACCCGGGCACCGGCGGCCACCGCAGCCGAGGTCGCCGACTGCCAGGCAACGGTGACTCCGGTCAGGAAGGCGTCACCGCGGGTGCCCGAAGTCTCGGTGACCGGATCGGACCCGTGGTCGCCGTAGTACGAGATGCCGTTGCCGGCCAGGAAGGCCGGACGACGGGTGCTGGCTGCGATCGCCTCGGCGAGTACCCGGGTGGTGGTGACCCGGCTGGTGAGCAGGTCCTCGGCCCATTTTGCCGAGTGCGGGTTGCCCAGGGTGGGGGATCCGGCCAGGTTGACCACGACGTCTGCCTGCTCGACAGCGGCGAGATCGACGTCACCGGCGTACGGGTCCCAGCGGACCTCACCGGCCTGCGGCGTGCGGCGGACCAGCGTGGTGACGTCGTGACCGGCGAGGGCCAGGCTCTCGCGCAGCCGGGTCCCGAGGAAGCCGGACGCCCCGGCAATGAGGAATCGCATGGCCCCACCCTGGCACGCTGCCCGAAAACTGGCCTCGGACCGACCAGGGATAGCCTCATCCCGTGAGTGATTTCGATGTCGTCGTCGTCGGTGCCGGTCCTGGTGGGTACGTAGCCGCCATTCGCGCTTCCCAGCTGGGCCTGAAGGTCGCGGTCGTGGAGTCGAAGTATTGGGGAGGTG
The DNA here is from genome assembly GCA_046598855.1 of Marmoricola sp. Taxonomy (GTDB): domain Bacteria; phylum Actinomycetota; class Actinomycetes; order Propionibacteriales; family Nocardioidaceae; genus Marmoricola. Next base: position 11,010 of record JBKJHX010000048.1, read on the forward strand.
TCTGCCTCAACGTCGGCTGCATCCCCTCCAAGGCGCTGCTCAAGAACGCCGAACTGGCGCACACTCTGACGCACGAGAAGGACAAGTTCGGGATCGTCGGCGACGTGTCCATGGACTTCGGTCCCACGCACGCCCGAAGCCGCCAGGTCTCGGACGGCATCGTCAAGGGCGTCCACTTCCTGATGAAGAAGAACAAGGTCGAGGAGATCCACGGCTGGGCGACCTTCACCGGGCCCAAGAGCCTGGACGTGAAGGGCGAGGACGGCTCTGTCCGCGCGGTGACGGGCGACAAGATCGTCATCGCCACCGGCGCGACCGTGCGACTGGTCCCCGGTGTGGAGCTGTCAGAGAACGTCGTCACCTACGAGGAGCAGATCCTCGACGCGGAGCTCCCGAAGTCGATCGTGATCGGCGGCTCCGGCGCGATCGGCGTCGAGTTCGCCTACGTCATGAAGAACTTCGGGGTCGACGTCACCATCGTAGAGTTCCTGGACCGGATCGTCCCGACCGAGGACGTCGATGTCTCCAAGGAGCTACTCAAGCACTACAAGAAGCTCGGCATCACCATCCTCACCTCGACCGCGGTCAAGGGCGTCAAGGACGAGGGCGACAAGGTCAAGGTCACCGTCGCGTCGGCGGACGGTGGCGAGGAGAAGGTGCTCGAGGCGGATAAATTCCTGGCGGCCTTCGGCTTTGCCCCGCGCTTGGAGGGCTACGGACTCGAAGCAACGGGCGTGGCCAGCTCGGATAGAGGTGCGATCGTCGTCGACGAGCGCGGCCGGACCAATGTGGACGACGTCTACGCGATCGGTGACGTCACCGGCAAGCTGATGCTCGCGCACACTGCCGAGGCGATGGGGGTCCTCGCCGCGGAGACGATGGTCGACGCCGAGACGATCGAGATCGACTTCGACATGATCCCGCGGGCGACGTACTGCCAGCCGCAGATCGCGTCCTTCGGCTACACCGAGGCACAGGCCAAGGAGAAGGGGTACGACGTCAAGGTCGCCAAGTTCCCGTTCTCCGCCAACGGCAAGGCGATGGGTCTCGGCGAGCCGGTCGGCTTCGTGAAGGTCGTCGCCGACGCCAAGTACAACGAGATCCTCGGCGCCCACCTGATCGGCCCCGACGTCACCGAGCTGCTTCCGGTGCTAACCCTGGCGCAGAAATGGGATCTCACCGCCGACGAGGTCGCCCGTAACGTCTTCGCCCACCCGACCCTGTCGGAGGCCGTCAAGGAAGCCGTCGAGGGCATCGCTGGCCACATGATCAACCTCTGAGGATCGCCCGCACCCACGTCGTCGGTGGCTGAAGGGTTGCGTAGGCCCGTGTCGTCGGTGGTTGAAGGGGTTGCGTAGGCCCGCGTCGTCGGTGGTTGAAGGGGTTGCGTAGGCCCGCGTCGTCGGTGGTTGAGGAGGTCGCGCTGCGACCGTCTCGAAACCATCACGGGTTGCGCGGGCGTCGTGTCGTCGGTGGCTGAAGGGGTTGCGTAGGCCCGTGTCGTCGGTGGTTGAAGGGGTTGCGTAGGCCCGCATCGTCGGTGGTTGAGGAGGTCGCGCTGCGACCGTCTCGAAACCATCACACCTCGAACTGAGCCGCCTCCAGGCGTTGCTTGACGTCCTGCAGGAAGCGCCCCGCGTCCGCACCGTCGACCAACCGATGGTCGTAGGTCAGCGCCAGGTTCACCATCTGCCGGATCGCGATGGTCTCGCCCAGGTTCGGGTCGTCCATCACCACGGGCCGCTTCACCACGGCGCCTGGCCCGAGGATGGCCACCTGCGGCTGGTTGATGATCGGGGTATCGAACAGGGCTCCGAAGGTGCCCAGGTTGGTGATCGTGAAGGTGCCTCCGGTCAGGTCGTCCGGGGTGATTTTGTTGGTCCGGGTGCGCTCGGCCACGTCGGCGATCTTCTTCGCCAGCCCCGCGATCGAAAGGTCCCCGGCGTCCTTGACGACCGGCGTCAGCAGGCCGCGTTCGGTGTCGACCGCGAACGCGATGTTCTCGCGGTCGAAGTAGGTGACCTCGCCCTTCTCGGTGTCGATGTTGGCGTTCAACTTGGGGTGCTGTTTGAGCGCGTCGATCGCAGCCTTCGCGAAGAACGGCAGGTAGGTGAGCTTGACGCCCTCCCGCTCCAGGAAGTCCGCCTTGGAGGCCTCGCGCAGCCGGGCCACGTTGGTCATGTCGACCTCCATGACCTGGGTGAGTTGGGCGGAGATGTGCAGCGACTCGACCATCCGGGTCGCGATAACCTTGCGCAGCCGGCTCAACGGCTCGGTCTTCCCGCGTAGCGGACTCGGCGCCGACGGCTTGGCCGCGGCCGATGCTGCCTCGGTGGCGGCCGGTGCGGCGACCTTCTGGGACTCGGCGGCCGCGAGGACGTCCTGCTTGCGGATCCGGCCGCCGACCCCGGTGCCGGCGATCGAGCCCAAGTCGACGCCGTGCTCGGCAGCCATCTTGCGAACTAGGGGAGTCACGTAGCCGCCTGAATCATTCGAGGCATTCGGAGCGGGCGCCTCAGCCGCGGATTCTTCGGCGGCGGGTTCTTCGGCCTTCGGCTGCTCAGCCTTGGGTTCTTCGGCCTTCGGCTGCTCGGCCTTCGGCTGCTCGGCCTTGGGCTCCTCGGCCTTGGGCTCCTCGGCCTTGGGCTCCTCGGCCTTGGGCTCCTCGGCCTTGGGCTCCTCGGCCTTGGGCTCGGGAGCCGCCTCAGGAGCGGACCCGGCATTACCGATCACGGCGAGCTCGGCTCCGACCTCGACGGTCTCGTCCTCGCTGACCTTGATCTCCAACAAGGTGCCGGCGACCGGGGAGGGGATCTCGGTGTCGACCTTGTCGGTGGAGACCTCCAGCAGTGGCTCGTCGACCGCGACCTCGTCGCCGACCTGCTTGAGCCAGCGGGTGACGGTGCCCTCGGTAACCGACTCTCCGAGTGCGGGCAGGGTGATCGGCGTGCCCGAGCCGCTGGCGGCAGGTGCCTCTTCGGCAGCCGGGGCATCGGGCTCAGGTGCTTCCTCAGCGGGTGCTTCCTCAGCGGGTGCTTCCTCAGCCGGTGCTTCCTCAGCCGGTGCTTCCTCGGCCTTTGCGGCGCTGCCGCCGCCCTCACCCTCGTCGCCGATCACGCACATCTGGGCGCCGACCTCGACGGTCTCGTCCTCGGCGACGTTGATCTCCAGCAGGGTGCCAGCGACCGGGGAGGGGATCTCGGTGTCGACCTTGTCGGTGGAGACCTCCAGCAGTGGCTCGTCGACCGCGACGGTGTCGCCGACCTGCTTGAGCCAGCGGGTGACGGTGCCCTCGGTGACGGATTCGCCCAGGGCGGGAAGGGTGACGGGAGTCGACATGTGCGTCCTTCGTGTCAGGAGTGTGCGTGCAGTGGCTTGCCGGCAAGGGCCAGATGGGCCTCGCCGAGGGCTTCGTTCTGAGTCGGGTGGGCGTGCACGAGGGGAGCAACGTCCTCGGGGAACGCTTCCCAGTTGAAGATCAGCTGAGCCTCGCCGATCAGCTCACCGACGCGGGCGCCGACGAGGTGGATCCCGAGGACCGGGCCGTTCTTGCGCCGAACCAGCTTCACGCTGCCCTGTGTCTTGAGGATCTGGCTCTTGCCGTTGCCGCCGAGGTCGTAGGTAAGGGTCTCGATTCCCTCGTCGCCGTGCTGCTCGCGGGCCTGGGCCTCGGTGAGACCGACAGAGGCGAGCTCGGGGTCGCAGTAGGTGACTCGGGGGATCCCGGCCTCATCGATCGGCACCGGCGAGAGTCCGGCGATCTCCTCGGCCACCAGGATGCCCTGGGCGAAACCACGGTGCGCGAGCTGGAGACCCGGAACGATGTCGCCCACGGCGAAGACTCCTGCGACGTTGGTCCGGCAGCGCTCGTCGGTCAGCACGAATCCCCGCTCCATCGCGATGCCCTGCTCCTCGTAGCCGAGGCCGTCGGTGGATGCTCCGCGACCGACTGCGACCAGCAGCAACTCGGCCTCGAGCTCCTGGCCGCCGGCGACCACCTTCACCCCGGTTTCGGTCTTCTCGTAGGACTCGAAGGACGTGCCGGTCAGCGCCTTGATCTTGCGCTTGCGGAAGGCCCGTTCGAGTTGCGCCGACGAGGACTCGTCCTCGGCTGCCATCAGTCGGGGAAGCGCCTCGACGATCGTTACCTCGGCACCGAACGACCTCCACACGCTGGCGAACTCACAGCCGATGACGCCACCGCCGAGCACAATTACCGAGGACGGAACCCGGTCCAGGCGCAGGGCGTGCTCGGAGGTCAGGACCCGCTCACCGTCGACCTCGAGACCGGGGAGCGAGCGGGAGTAGGAACCGCTGGCGAGGACCACGTGCTTGCCGACGTAGGACGCAGGACCCTCGCCGCTGTCGACCTCGACCGTGTCCGGCGCGGTCAGTCGTCCGGCGCCGGCCACCACGGTGATGCCGCGGCCGTTGATCAAACCGGTCAGGCCCTTGAACAGCCGTTGGACGACGCCGTCCTTGTAGGCATTGACCGCTCCGATATCGATGCCGTCGAAGGTCGCACGGACCCCGAACTCGCCGGCGTGCCGGGTCGCATCGGCGACCTCGGCCGCGTGCAGCAGAGCCTTGGTGGGGATGCAGCCGAGGTGGAGACAGGTGCCGCCGAGGTTGCCCTTCTCGACCAGTGCAACGCTCAGACCGAGCTGCGCCGCACGCAGCGCACACGCATATCCACCTGATCCTGCGCCCAGGATCACCACATCGAAGTGGTGGGCGTCCGCCACGGTCCCTCCGCTCGCTCACGATTGACTCGGACCATCCTTGCACTTCTCTCCGGCATGTCCACCGGCAGGCCGACACGCGGGGTTTTGTGGATCGAGTGGGCGCGATGACCGGCCATGCCGCACAATTGGCCCCATGGGTTTGATGGATCGATTTCGCCGCCGTGACGGCCTCAGCCGTGGTGGCCCGACGGGCTCGACCGTGCGGTCGTCCGATTCCGCCGACGCGAAGCACCTGCGGGAGTTCGTGACGGCACGCCGAGGCGTCGAAGGATTCGTCGAGCCGCGCACCACGGTCAGCGAGGTGACGCTGCTGCTCGTGGCGCACGACGGGGAGTGGACAAGGCGCCGGGTGCCGTCGGTTCAGTGGGCCCACGACTTCGCCAACAAGCTAGGCGTCCCGTCGTACGACGCCGCCGTGGTCGGCGTCCCGCAGCGGATGCGTGACTTCAACAGCAGGCAGAAGAACACGAAGGCGCCGAACCCGTTCTCCCAGCCGCCGCCGGTCGGGGACTGACCGGTTCTAGTCGCGACCGCGGGCCGCGACCAGCTCGACCATGGTGCGTACCCCGAACCCGGTGCCACCGCTGGGGACGTGACCCCACGGCGTGCCGGTGTTGAACGACGGACCGGCGATGTCCAGGTGCGCCCACGGCACATCGTCGACGAACTGCTCGAGGAAGGCCGCAGCGTAGATCGAGCCTCCCCAGCGGACCCAGTTGTGCTGGAGCAGGTCGGCGACCTTGCTCTCAGTCCGGACGCTGCGGCGTTGCTCGTCGGCGATCGGCAGGTGCCAGAAGAGCTCGCCGGTGCTGCTCGCTGCGGCCTTGACCTCCGCCACGCCCGCGTCGTCCCCGAACAGCCCGGCGATCCGGTCGCCCAGAGCGACCACGCAGGCGCCGGTGAGGGTGGCGATGTTCACGATCACGTCCGGCTTGTCGCGCACGGCCATCGTCAGCGCGTCCGCGAGCACCAGCCGGCCCTCGGCGTCGGTGTTGAGGACCTCTACGGTCTTGCCCGAGAGCATCGTAAGGACGTCACCTGGGCGCATGGAAGCGCCGCTGATCATGTTCTCCGCCAGCGGCAGGTAACCGGTCACCGTGACCGGGATCTCCAGCGCGGCGACAGCCTGTACGGCGCCGACGACGGCAGCGGCACCAGCCATGTCGGACTTCATCGCCGGCATCGACCCGCCGGGCTTGATCGTCAGGCCGCCGGAGTCGTAGGTGATGCCCTTGCCGACCAGAGCCACCGAGCCGCGGGACTCCTTGGGGGCCCAGGTGAGCTTGACCAGGCACGGCGGGTTCTCGGAGCCCTGACCGACGCCGATGATGCCGCCGCAACCGAGCTTCTTGAGCTGGGCGGCGGTGACGAGCTCGAAGGTCACCGCGGACTTGGCGGTCGCCTTCCGAATCTCGTCGGCGAACTGCATCGGGACCAGCGCGTTCGGCGGCGTGTTAACCCAGTCGCGGACCTGGTCGGTCAGCGGAGCGAGCACCGTCGCCTCATGCAGGGCCGTGGCGGCGTCGTTGCGGCGCGCGACGTCGCTGAGGATCACGACCTCGGCCAGGCGGCTGGGGCGAGGCGAGGACTTGAAGGCGTCGAATCGGTAGAGGCCTGCCGCCAGTCCGTCGACGACGGCCCGGACGTGGGCGCCGTCCGCGGCGGGGAGGGCGACCGTCACGCTCGCGGCATTGCCGATGTTGCGGGCGGCGATGCCTGCGGCGCGACGTACCTTCTCGGCGGTCAGGGCGTCCTGGGGGCCCATTCCGACGACCAGGAGCTGACCGGCGTTGAGCTGGCCGTTGGTCGGGACCCGGGCGGTCTCACCGAAGCCGCCGGAGAAGCCCAGCGAGGCCAGCAAGGGACCGAAACCGCGCCCGTAGGCGTCACCGACTGGCTCGCCGCCAGGAGCGGGCACGAGTGCCTTGCCCTTGCCGGTCGCCACGCCGATGACGACGAGGTCGGTCCGGACCTTGGCGGCCGAGGCCTTGCGCAGTGTGTAGGTCGTCACGCTGCGAAAGCCTAGGCGGTCGCGGTCGCGGCCACGTCACAGGAGCGGACAACGGCTGCGGTAACTTCTGCGCATGCCCCTGAAGCAGTCAGCTCTGCACGATCGTCACGTCGCCCTGGGGGCGAAGTTCTCGGAGTTCGGCGGGTGGGAGATGCCGCTGCAGTACGCCGGGGTTGTACCCGAGCACACTGCTGTGCGCGAGGCCGTCGGAATCTTCGATGTCAGTCACCTGGGCAAGCTGCACGTGCGCGGGCAGGGCGCCCGCGAGTTCATCAACTCCTGCTTCACCAATGACCTGAGTCGGATCGACCCGGGCAAGGCGCAGTACACGCTGTGCTGCGACCAGGAGACGGGCGGAGTGGTCGACGACCTGATCGTCTACCTTCGTGGCGACGATGACCTCCTGTTGGTCCCGAACGCGTCCAACACCGCCGAGGTCGCTCGCCGGCTCCGGGCTGGGGCACCCGCCTCGATCACCATCACCGACCAGCACGAGACGCATGCCGTGCTCGCGGTCCAGGGCACGAAGTCTGACGAGGTCCTGGCCGTGCTCGGGTTCCCGGTCGGACCCGGCGCTGAACCACTCGACTACATGGCCTTCGCCGAGGCGCCGTACGAGGGCGCCGACGTCGTCGTCTGTCGGACCGGCTACACCGGGGAGCGCGGCTACGAGCTGATCGCGCCGAACGAGGTGGCCGGCACGCTCTGGGACGCGCTCGTCGAGGCCGGTGCCGCGCACGGGCTGCAGCCCTGCGGCCTCGGTGCCCGGGACACGTTGCGGACCGAGATGGGCTACCCGCTGCACGGCCAGGACATCAGCCTGGAGATCACTCCGGTGCAGGCTCGCCTCGGCTGGGCGATCGGCTGGAAGAAGGATGCGTTCTGGGGCAAGGCCGCGCTGGAGGCCGAGCGTGAGCGCGGTCCGGTCGTGACGTTGCGGGGACTCGTGGCAGCGGGCCGGGGCATCGCCCGGCCGCACATGAGCGTTCGGTTGACCCCGGACCTACCGATCGGAGAGGTGACCTCGGGAACCTTCTCCCCGACGCTGAGGAAGAGCGTTGCACTGGCCCTGATCAGCTCCGAGGTCAGCGAAGGCGCCGAGGTGACCGTCGATGTCCGCGGTCGCTCCGAGATCTTCGTGGTCACCCGACCGCCGTTCGTTCAGCCCGACGTCAGGGAGTCCTGAGATGACCAATACCCCCGAACCTAACGCGATCCCCGCTACGTCGCAGGGCGTTCCCTGGTGGTGGCAGTGCCTGGACGCGGACGGTCGCGTCGTCGAACCCACCGAGGGTCGTCAGGACTTCCCCACCCGCAGCGACGCGGAGTCCTGGGTCGGCGAGTTCTGGGCCGAGCTGGCCGAGCAGGGCATCGACGCGGTCACCCTGTTCGAGGGCGAGCGCGAGGTGTACGGCCCGATGTCCCTCGGCACCTGATCGGCCACAGCCGCACGCTGTAACGCGGTGTTATGGGCGCTGAGTACGTCTTGCGCACCGGGTTCAGCGACCATAACCCCGCGTTACAGCTGGCTGGCGGGTGCTGGCTAGCGGGGAGCGCCGCCGAGGCGCACCTTCGGCTTCGGCAGCCGCATGAAGCGGATCTGCAGCATCCGAATGTAGGCGTAGAACGTGGTCCCCTTGTGGCTCTCGTCCGGGAACTTCTCCTGCAGCGCCTTCTTCAGGCGGAACCGGAGGATCACGGTATCGACCAGCAGAAGCAGGATGCTCGCGGTCCAGAGGCCGTTCGTCACCGACCGGATGGTGTCGTTCGGGAGGGAGTTGCCGACCATGATCAGCACCAGAACCGGTAGCAGGAACTCGGCGAAGGTGAGCCGTGAGTCGACCCAGTCGCGGACGAAGCTCTTGACCGGGCCCTGGTCGCGGGCCGGCAGGTACTTCTCGTCGCCGGCCTTCATCCCCTCGCGCATCTTGCGGTTGGAATCCGCCCGCTTTTCGCGCAGCACCTTCTGGGCGGCCTTCTTGTCGACCCCGGCACGCGCCCGCAGCTTGGCGGCCGCCTCGGCTTCCTTGCGGCTCGGCGTCGGACGACCCTTGCCATCGGGCTTGGTCTCGGCGGGAGCATCGGCTGCGGACTTCTCGGAACGACCTAGCAAAGTGACCTCATCGGGCGGGGGGACTAACGGGTGCAGAGTACCCAACCGGTCCGCACCCAGGCCCCACCGGCCGTCCTCAGAGCCGGTCGCACCCGTGCGGCAGGGTCCACCACCGCACGTCCGGACCCTGGGGGACGATCCCGAAGGGACTCAGGTCCCGTGGACCACGGAGTAGTGCCGCGTGATCTGCTCGAAGTCGGTGTTCTCGCCGAGGCGGGGAACCCGTACAGGTCCCGCGCGTAGACGCCCAGTACCGGCATCTCGGCAACCTTGGTTCGATTGCACTGGAAGTAGCACCAGAGCCCCTCGTCGTCGGGGGGGGAGACCCTCCCGTACCCCACGACAGGGGCTTAGTCCTGATGGGACCTGCCAGGCAGTTCGAGCATCCGCTGCAGGGCCACCAGCGCCCACTTCTCGGTCTCGCCGTCGACTTTGATCTGGTTGACGACGTTGCCGCCGACCAGAGACTCCAGCGCCCAGACCAGATGCGGGAGGTCGATCCGGTTCATCGTCGAGCAGTAGCAGACTGTCTTGTCGAGAAAGACGATGTTCTTGTCAGGATGGGCGTTGGCCAGCCGCTTGACTAGGTTGAGCTCGGTGCCGATCGCCCACGTCGAGCCGGCGGGCGCCGCCTCGATGGTGTTGATGATGAACTCCGTCGAGCCGACTAGGTCGGCCTTCAGGACCACCTCGTGAGCGCACTCCGGGTGCACCAGGATCTGGACGTCGGGCACGGTCGCACGCAGCTGGTCGACGACCTCTGGGGTGAATCGGCCGTGGACCGAGCAATGGCCTTTCCACAGGATCACCTTGGCGGCACGCAGCTCCTCCGGGGTGTTGCCCCCGTTGGGAAGCAACGGGTTCCACACGATGCAGTCCTCCAAGGAGTACCCGAGTTTGAGAACAGCGGTGTTCCGGCCGAGGTGCTGGTCGGGGAAGAACAGCAGTTTGGTGTCGGGGCCGTGCTGGGCGAAGGCCCACTCGAGGGCGACGTCGGCGTTGGACGATGTGCAGACGGCCCCGCCGTGCTTGCCGCAGAACGCCTTGATGTCGGCCGAGGAGTTCATGTAAGTGATCGGCACGACCAGGTCGGCGATGCCGACATCGGTCAGCGCGTCCCAGGCGTCCTCGACCTGCGCGAGCCGCGCCATGTCGGCCATTGAGCAGCCGGCGGCCAGGTCGGGAAGGATCACCGTCTGGTCGTCGCCGGTCAGGATGTCGGCGGACTCGGCCATGAAGTGCACGCCACAGAAGACGATGTACTCGGCCTCCGGTCGCGCAGCAGCGTCCTTGGCGAGTTTGAACGAGTCGCCCATCACGTCTGCGAACTGGACGACCTCGTCGCGTTGGTAGTGGTGGCCGAGGATGAATACCCGGTTTCCCAGGGCGGCCTTGGCGGCTACGGCGCGGGCAACCAGGTCGGGGTCCGAGGCGGCCGGCAGGTCTCCGGGACACTCGACCCCGCGTTCGGCGGAGAGGTCCTTGCCCCGGCCCAGGGGCAGCAGCGGCAGGTCGGTCGTGGTCATACGGCAATCCTCCCACGGTGATCGTCAGCCCCTCCGGATAGTCCCCGCGAAAAGAACCCGGTAGCCAGCGGAAAGGGTGCCGATCCCTAGGGACTATCGTCCCCGGCATGCGCATCGTGGTCGCGCCGGACAAGTTCGCCGGCACCTTGACTGCCGTGGAGGCGGCCACCGCGATCGCGACCGGGTGGCGACGTCGGGTTCCCGGCACCGAGCTCGTCGAGGTGCCGATGTCCGACGGCGGTCCCGGGTTCGTCGGGGTACTGCACGCGGCGATGGGGGGTGACCTGCTCGCCGTCACCGTCCCCGACCCGTACGGCGTCCCGGTCCCGGCCACGGTGCTGCTGACCGGAACCGTTGCGTACCTGGAGACCGCCCAGGCGGTCGGTCTGCATCTCACCGCAGCCGAGCAGCGCCGCCCATTAAGGGGATCGAGCCGTGGTGTCGGTGACCTCCTGCTCGCCGCAGTCGACGCGGGAGCGCGTCGGATCGTCATCGGCGCCGGCGGTACGGCGACAAACGACGGCGGAGCCGGGCTGCTCGGCGCACTCGGGGCCACCGCTGAGGTCACCCTGGAGGCCGGTCCGGTAGCCCTCGGGGGGCTCGGTGCGGTTGATCTGGGCCCGGCCCGGCAGCGGCTCGGTGACGTGGAGCTGGTGCTCGCCTCCGACGTGGATGTCCCGCTGCTGGGCCTGCTCGGGGCGACCAAGACCTTCGGACCGCAGAAGGGCCTCAGCGATGCTGAGTTGCTTCTCGTCGACGGACGACTCAAGGAGCTGGCCGAGGCGACCGACCGCAAGCTGGCCGATGCTAAGGGGGCTGGTGCTGCCGGCGGGATCGGGTTCGCCCTGATGCTGCTCGGCGCGACCAGGACTCCCGGGGTAGAGGTGGTCGCCGAGGCCGTGGGCCTCGCCGGCAGGCTGGCGGGCGCTGACCTGGTCGTGACCGGGGAGGGCGCGTTCGACTTCTCCTCCCGGGCTGGCAAGGTTCCCTACGGCGTCGCCCAGGCGGCGACCGCGGCCCTGGTCCCGTGCATCGCGCTGGCCGGACAGGTCCTGGTCGGCTCTCGTGAGATGCGTGCACTCGGTATCGAGGCGGCGTACTCGATGGTCGACCGCGTCGGCGAGGAGCGCGCCTTCGCGGCCCCTGCCGAGTCGCTCGCCGAGCTCGCCGAGCGGGTTGCGCGCACCTGGGGCCGCTGAGGCGTGTCCGGCCGGTCGGAGCCTGCGAGGGAATATCCACCGATGTGCGACCATTGAGTCTGTTGAACGGTCCCCACACCTGAAAACCGGGACCACCACGATCACACCCGGGAGAGCATCATGACCGAACAGGTCGAAACCGCCAGCGACCACCGCGCCGACAGCATCAACGTCAGCGACACCGCGGCCGCCAAGGTGAAGAGCCTCCTCGAGCAGGAGGGCCGCGACGACCTCGCGCTCCGCATCGCCGTTCAGCCCGGCGGCTGCTCCGGCCTGCGCTACCAGCTGTTCTTCGACGAGCGCACCTTGGACGGCGACGTCCTCACCGACTTCAACGGCGTCAGCGTCGTCGTCGACCGGATGAGCGTTCCCTACCTGAACGGCGCGACGATCGACTTCGTCGACTCGATCGAGAAGCAGGGCTTCACCATCGACAACCCGAACGCCACCGGCTCCTGCGCCTGCGGCGACAGCTTCCACTGATCTGAACGACGAAAGACGCCCGTCCCTGGTGGGGCAGGCGTCTTTCGTGCGTCCTGGGGTCTGGAGTGACCTCAGTCGAGGTGAAGGTGGATCCGCGAAGCCAGGTGGGCTGCGGCGTCGCTGACTGCGATCACCGGCTTGCGAATCTCGCGGGGGAAATCGGCGTACTCGATGGACGGGACGGGGCCGAGCACGTCCGCATCGATCCGCCGCTCGGGGATGCCCATCTCGGACGCGCAGGCCGTGCAGTCGGTGTGCATCTTCACGGTGGTGTCCGGGTCGTCGTAGGCGAGGCGCTCGTAGCTCATGTCGACGACGCTATTGGCTACTTCCGAGTACTCCTACCTGTACCGGCCGGTAGGCTCCAGAGTTCACGAAGTGCACACGCGCACGCAACACTGACCGCCCGTTATTGGCTCTCCAAGTTGAGGACTCATGCCGCTCCTGATCGCCGGTTCCATCGCCACTGACCACCTGATGACCTTCGAAGGCAGGTTCGAGGACTCCCTGGTCGTCGAGCAACTCGACAAGCTCTCCGTGAGCTTCCTGGTCAACGACCTCGAGATCCGCCGCGGCGGAGTAGCACCGAACATCTGCTTCGGTCTCGGCCAGCTCGGTCTCTCGCCAGTCCTGGTGGGCGCGGCCGGCGAGGACTTCACCGACTATCGCTCCTGGCTGGAGCGCCACGGCGTCGACTGCACGTCGGTGCACATCTCCGACTCCAAGCACACGGCGCGGTTCGTCTGCACCACCGACACCACGATGGCGCAGTTCGCGTCGTTCTACCCCGGCGCCATGAGCGAGGCCCGGCTGATCGAGCTCGGCCCCATCGTGGAACGTGTCGGCGCCCCCGACTTCGTCCTGATCGGCGCGGACGACCCGGACGGGATGCTGCGCCACACCGAGGAGTGCCGTCAGCGCGGTTACTCGTTCATCGCCGACCCCAGCCAGCAGTTGGCGTTCGGTGAGGGCGACCTGATCCGCAAGCTGATCGAAGGTGCGACGTTGTTGTTCAGCAACGAGTACGAATCGCACCTGATCGAGTCCAAGACCGGCTGGAGTTCCGAGGAGATCCTCGGCCTCGTCGGCACCCAGGTGATCACGCTGGGCAAGGACGGGGTGAAGATCGTCGCCCAGGGTCAGGACCCGGTCCGAGTCCCCGCCCTGGACAACGTGAACGCTATCGAGCCGACCGGCGTCGGTGACGGCTTCCGGGCCGGCTTCCTGGCCGCCACCGAGTGGGGCCTCTCGCACGAGCGCTCCGCCCAAGTCGGCTGCACCCTCGCGGCCTACGTCGTCGAGACAGTGGGCACCCAGGAGTACACGTTCACTCGCGAGGAGTTCGTCAGCCGTCTGGGCGCCTCCTACGGCGACGAGGCTGCCGCCGAGGTCGGCAAGCACCTGAACTGAGGTCCTCAGCGGAGGCGGCGTACCAGGAAGACCGGTACGCCGTCTTCGGCGTTCTCGACCCCCAGGTACTCCTGTTCCCGCATCCGGCACCAGGCCGGTACGTCGGCGGCAGCGGCGACGTCGTCGCTGGCCACGGCGAGCAGGCCGCCGACAGGCACGTCGCCGATGCGCCGGGCGAGCTCGATAATCGGCAGCGGGCAGAGCATCCCGCGGCAGTCGAGTTCGAAATCGGGGTTCACAGGCCGACGTCCGAGCGGATCCGCGCCACCACGCCGGGCAGCACGGCCAGCAGCCGGTCGATGTCGCTCTCGGTGGTGGTCCGGCCCACCGAAACCCGGACGTTGCCGTGGGTCAGCGCACCCATCGCGGCGAGCACGTGGCTCGGTTCGAGGGCGCTCGCGGTGCAGGCGGACCCGCTGGCGACTGCGAAGCCCTGACGGTCAAGTTCGGTGACGATCGCCTCGCCGTCGACGTAGAGGAACGAAAAGGTCACCAGATGGGGGAGGCGCTCGACCGGATCGCCCACGACGTCAGTGTCGGCGATCGAGCGGACGCCGGCACGCAGTCGGTCGACCAGGGCACGTTGGCGGGTCGCAACCTCGGAGCGCTCCTCGACGACCGCCTGCAGCGCGGCAGCAGCGGCGAGCGCGCCGGCGACGTCCTCCCACCCGGTACTGCGCTCGTCGGCGCGGTCGTCGCCGGGGAAGGGGTTGCGCCAGCGGGCGCCCTTGCGGACCAGCAGCAGCCCGACCCCGGCGGGCCCACCCCACTTGTGCGCCGACGCTGCGGCCGCGGACCAGCCCTGGGGGAGGTCGAGCCGTCCCGCGGAGGCGCAGGCATCGAGGAAGAGCGGGGCGTGCTCGGCGTATTCCGTGACCGGCTGCACGGTGCCGACCTCGTGGTTCGCCGCCTGGACGGCAAGCACGGTCACTTCGGCCGGCGGCGGCTCGGTGACCCGACCCAGTTCGTCGACAGCGAGAGTGCTGAACCGCCCGCCGCGCTCAGCGTGCCACCGGCCGGCGTGCAACACGCTGGCGTGCTCGACGGCGCTGGCAGCCAGCAGGTCGCCTGACCGGGCGTGCCCGGCCAGCAGGCCCAGGACGCCGAGGTGCACCGCATGGGTGCCGCTCGGGGTGAAGGTGACCTCGTCGGGACGCACACCGAGCGCGCCTGCGGTGGCCTCGCGGGCGTTGTCCAGGAGGATCCGGGCATTACGGGCAGGCCCGTGCAGCCGTCGTGGGTCGGCGTACCCGTGCTCGAGTGCCTGCTCCAGGACTGCCTGGGCGGCAGGGTGCATCGGCTCGCCCGAGGCCGCGTCGAGGTAGGTCGTCACCCCAGAAAACTAGCGGTCTCCGGGGCAACCCGTCTGGCCTTGGACGGCGCGCGCGTCCAAGGTCCTACCTGTCGCTCCGTTCGGTGCGGTGCAGTAGTAGGGTTTCGCCTGTCCGTCTCAGCAAGTTGTTCGGTCAAGAGAGAGGGCTCGCTCGTGGGTCTGGAACTCCCCAAGCGTGCACGCAGGTTGGCACTCGGAGTCGTTGCTGGTTCGGCGGTGCTGCTGCTCAGCGGCTGCTCGGTCGATGAGGACTCCGACGTCATGCGTCTCGCGATGCCGATTCCTTCGACGGAGGAAGCGCAGTACATCTACGACCTGTGGGCGTGGTCGTGGCTGGCCGCGATGGTCACCGGTGTCCTCACCTGGGGCCTGATGTTTTACGTGTTCGTTAGGTACCGCCGTCGGAGCGAGTCCGAGATCCCGGTGCAGACCCGCTACAACTTGCCGATCGAGATCTTCTACACGGTCGCCCCGGTGATGATGGTCGTCGTCTTCTTCTTCTGGACCGTCGAGACCCAGGACAAGGTGCTGCACGCGCCGACGGACCTGGTCGCTGCCAACGCGGAAGCCGACATCAACATCACGGTCGTGGGGCAGCAGTGGAACTGGACCTTTAACTACGCCAAGGGCAGCAATGCCCTGGGCGGAGAGACGGTCTGGGAGTCAGGAACTCCCAACCAGGTCGAGACGCTGTACTTGGTGGAGAATAAGAGCGTCTCGATCAACCTGTATTCACCGGACGTCATCCACTCGTTCTGGGTGCCGAACTTCCTGTTCAAGATGGACATCGTTCCGGGCCGCAACACGCAGAACCACTTCACTTTCACGCCTAACCGGGCCGGCACCTTCGATGGTCGCTGCGCCGAGCTCTGCGGGGCCTACCACTCCCGGATGCTCTTTAACGTCAAGGTCGTCGACCAGGCGGAGTTCGACCTGCACATGCAAGAGCTCAAGGACCGCGGCAACATCGGGGAGAACCTAGGTGGCAGCAGCGTTCGGGAGGTCCCCGGTCTCGGTGACCACAGCAATGGAGGAGAAGAGTGACCGCGGTCTCTGACGCGCCTGTCGTGGGCGCCCCCACCCGCACCCTGGGGCAGGAGGTCGTCCGCGTCCTGACGACCACCGATCACAAGCTGATTGGCAAGCTGTACCTGGGCACGTCCTTCGCCTGGTTCATGATCGGCGGCGTGATGGCGCTGATGATCCGTTCGGAGCTCGCTTTCCCCGGTCAGCAGCTCGTCAACGACGAGGTCTACAACCAGCTGTTCACGATGCACGGCACGATCATGCTGCTGCTGTTCGCGACGCCGCTGTTCTTCGGCTTCGCCAACGTGATCATGCCGCTGCAGATCGGCTCCCCGGACGTGGCGTTCCCGCGGCTCAACATG
>JBKJHX010000069.1:0-5203 GCA_046598855.1 Marmoricola sp.
CGAGGCCGCGGCCTACGGGGTCGGGGTCACCGCTATCTGTCCGGCCGCGGTGAACACCCCGATCCTCGACAAGGGCGCCTTCGGGGCCGTCAAGGGCCGCGACTACTTCCTCAAGGGTCAGGGGATCCGCAAGCCGGTCCACCCGGACGCGCTCGCCTCCCGAGTACTCGCCGCAGTGGCCAGGGGTGAGGCGCTGGTGATCGAACCGGTCCAGGCACGGATGGCGTACCGGCTGCAACGGTTCGCGCCGGCGCTGACCCAGAAGGCCTCGGTCACCTTCATCGCCAAGCAGCGGAAGTTGAGTCAGAAGCGGGGCTGACCCGGCCCCGGGTCAGGGCAGCTCGGCGTCCTGCGGCTCGTCCGCCGGGGAGGAGTCCGAGGGCCAAACCACCAGCCGGTAGGCCGCGAAGTTCAGGACGAAGCAGATCGCGATCGAGCTGAGCTTGGCGACCAGCAAATCGTCGACTATCCCGAGCATCAGGTGGATCGCCACCGGTTGGACGGCCCACATCGTCAGCCCGGTGGTGGTGAGGAAGGTGGCTGCGTGCCGCACCGTCAGCCGCTCCGCGCGGAAGGTGAACAGACCGTTGACGACGAAGCTGAAGGCCATCCCAGCGCTGGTCGAAGCCAGGTTGGCCACAGTGATCCCGAGACGGTCGTGAAGGAGCAGGAACAGCACCGTGTCGATCGCGGTGTTGATGACGCCGACGCCGCCGAAACGCAACGCCGTCGAAGAGAACGCCTTGCCGATCAGGTCGCCGATCAGGACACACCTCGAGCGACCAGGGCGAGCGAGTACAGCGGCCGGTCCTGCGTCTCCTGGTAGACCCGGCCGAGGTAGCTGCCGATCACGCCCATCATGATCAGCTGGATCCCGCTGAGCAGGAACATGCCGACCCCGAGGAAGGCCCAGCCGGGTACGGAGTCCTCGGGGCGGAAGACCCGGACGCCGAACACGTACGCCGCCAGCACTACTGAGAGCGCGGAGATCACGAAGCCGAGACGGGAGATCATCTTCAGCGGGGTGGTGGAGAACCCGATGATGCCGCTGGCGGCGAAGGACAGCATCTTCTTCAGCGGGTAGCCGGTCTCGCCGGCGTGCCGCTCGTCGCGGTCGAAGAGCAGTGCCTCCTGACGGAAACCGACGTGCGCGACGATGCCGCGCAGGAACCTGTCCTGCTCGCGGTACTTGTTGACCTCGGCCACCACCCGGCGGTCCATCAGCCGGAAGTCACCCACGTTGCGGGGGATGTCGATCTCGGCCAGCCGATCGAGCACCCAGTAGAACCCGTACGCTGTCGCCCGCTTGAAGGCGCCGTCCTTGCGGCTGCGTCGCTGGGCGTAGACGACGTCGACGCCGGACTCCCAGAGCTCGATCATCTCCATGCTCACCGACGGCGGGTCCTGCAGGTCGGTGTCCATCACGATCACCGCATCCGCGTCGATCGCTGCGTCCAGGCCGGCGGTGACCGCGACCTGGTGGCCGCAGTTGCGCGAAAGGCTGAGCACCGTCACCCGTTGGTCGGCCGAGCGGAGGTCGAGCAGGCAGTCCAGCGAGGCGTCCTTGCTGCCGTCGTTGACGTAGATGAACTCGAAGTCGAGGTCGGTGCGAGAAGCGGTCGCCGCCTCCATCGCTGCATGGAAGACCGCAATGTTGTCGGCCTCCTCGTAGACCGGGAGGACGTAGGCCACGCTCCGGCGTGCCGATGGGTCCGTCGGCGTCGTCATGGTGCTCCTTCCTCGTGCCGGTCGGTCTGTCCCCGGGTTCGGGGATGCGTCAGGTCAGACCCAGGGCCAGGACCAGGACCACGACCAGAGCGGTGGCGGCCGCCAGCACAGCCTGGGAGACGGTGAGCCAGCGTCGTACCGATGGTTCCAGGGCCAGGGCCGTTGCCCGGGTCTGGGGGTCGGCGATGTCCTGCGGTCCCATTGTCCAGGTTCCGCCGCCGAATCGGGGAGTGGCCCTCCGGGAGTCGAGCAGGACGACGAGCAGAGCGATCGCGATCGCTGCCAGCGGGGCCGCCGTCGTCCAGTAGCGGCCGGTGCCGACGTGCACGAAAGGCTGGGTGAACAGGGTGCCCAGGCTGAGCGTGGTGAGCAGGCTGATCACCTGCAGGTCGACGGATCTTCGGACCACCGTGAGCAGCAGGACGAAGGCGGCGAGCAGCAACGCTCCCCAGCCGAGGTACGCGGTGACCTCGATCGTGCGCACCACGAACCCGTCCTGCGAGCCTGGCGGCACCAGCAGCCGGGCGAAGGAGGCCGGGATGCCGGCATAGCGCCAGACGTTGTCCATGACGTCGGCCGCATAACCCTGCGGGGTGACCGATGGACGGGTGTAGGTCCACATCTGCTTCTCGACCTCGACCTCGCTGCGGCCGGTGGCCCGTTGGACCTCCCGGCTGTACTGCATCGGCGGGAACCAGATGTTGCCCAGCGTGGTGCCCGGGTTCTGGACCGGGTCGCAGGGCGAGAAGCACACCCGGTCCCGGTCGCCGAAGGTGTTCGCGAGCACGATCGGCACCGTGGTGGTGGTGATGACCCGGGAGTCCATCGTCTGCGAGGCGAAGACCGACCACGGCGCCAGGATCGCCCCGAAGGTCGCCGCGGCCACGGCGAAGGACGTGATCGCGCGCAGCCGGACCCGGCCACGCAGCAGCAGTAGCGCCGTCAGACCGAGCACGATGCCCATGCCGATGATCAGCAGAGAGGTGCTGGACCGGGCGTAGACCACCGCGATCGCGGCCAGCCCGAAGCGCAGCCCTTGCCAGCCGGTCGGTGCGGCGCCGGAGATCAGCGTCCGCATCAAGGTGATCAGCTCCATCAGCAGGATGGTCGCGAGCAGACCGGCGACCAGGTCACCCCAGGCGGAGAACGAGAACATCAGCCACATCGGGACCAGCCCGGGGACGATCAGCAGCACGATCGCGTACAGGTCGCCGAGCACCCGGCGTACCGAGAGGGCGGTCGCGAACAGCAGCAGCGTGCTGACCAGTCCGAGGTAGGCGCGGACCATCGCGGTCGAAGCGTCCGGGTCGACGACGTAGAGGGGGGCCAGCATCAGGCTGCTGCCCGGGGTGAACCAGCCGCCACCGACCAGGTTGCGCTGGAGCTCCTCGACGTTGACCGGTCCGAACCCGACCAGGTCGCGGACCAGGTTCGACAGCGCCTTGGCGCCGTCGTCGTAGGAGACCTGGTCGCAGCACAGAGCGACCTGGGAGACCTGGGTGAAGAGGAAGACCTTGAGTAGGACGTGCAGCGCGATCAGCACCAGGATGATCCGGGTGCCGAGCGGAGCGGCCCGGAAGCGGTCGGCGAGGTTCACGGCGCGGCGTCCTCGGTCGGCGGCGGGAACCGCTTGGTCGAGGTGACGTCGAAGCAGACCGGGTCGTCGGACTGCCGCTCGACCACGGGGAGGTCGAGGGTGATGGTGCCGCGGACGATCTGGTCGTCGGTCAGCGGGTCCAGCGAGACGACCGCTGCGTTCACCTCGCCGACACCGGACTTGGTGAAACCCAGGTCGGTGGGCTGGTCACCGGTGCGGTCGAACCCGGCGACGAGGAAGGAGCTCACCAGGCCACGCACCGCATCCTCGAGGTCGATCAGGTCGTATTGGATCACCAGGATCCGTCGTCCGCCCACGTCCCCGTCGGTGCGGACCTGATAGGGGAAGTCGAGCTCCACGCCGGCAGGAAGCGGGTAGCAGCCGTTGCTCAGCGCGTCCGGCGGGAGCGGGGGGCGGTACTCCCCGCTCGGGGTCGCTCGGCCGAATTGCGGGCTCAGGGCGGTCAGCACGGCAGCGACGACGACCAGACCTGCGATGACGGACCGCTTCAGGCGCCGAGCCGAAGGGTTCTCAGTCAATTCCTTGCTCTCCACAGACGTCGGTTCGCTCCGGACGATATCAGCCGCGGGCAACGCAGCGGGGGGTCCGACGGCCGCGCCCAATTGCCCCAGAAGTGCCCGGATTTGCCGCCGAGAGCCCATACTCAAAATAGAACACGTTGCAGAAAGTAACTTCTCACCCCTTGCGTAGTTATGTGATGCACATCTACTTTCTGTTTTCGTCCTCACCGGGAAGAACTGGCGTCAGGAGCATGGCTGTGCAATCTGTCACGAGGTCCGTACGGGCCCGTCGAGTACTCAGCATCGGAGCGGTTGTGCTCGCTCTGGCCATTCCGGCGGCGTGCGGTGGCTCGACGATCAAGCCAGAAGACGCTAAGCGCGCCAACGACGCGCTGAACGGGTCGACCGGCGGTGGCGGCACGGCACCTGGAGCGGTCGACCCGGGCACCGGTGAGCCGATCGTTCCTGGCGAAGCCCCGGTGGACTCCGCCGGTAATCCGGTCGCAGGCGGGACCGCAACCGGAGGCACTGGCGGTGGCACCGCGACCGGAGGAAGCACCGGCGGTGGCGGAGCCCAGCCCCCAGCCGGTTCCGGCACGAAGGCGGGCTCGTGCGCCGGCTTCAAGAACGGGCAGGGCATCTCGGCGTCCACGATCAAGATCGGCAACTCCTCTGACGTGTCCGGCCCGGTTCCCGGACTGTTCGAGGCCTCGCAGCAGGCCACCAAGGCTTACGTTGCCTACTTCAACGCGACCTCCAACATCTGTGGTCGCAAGCTCGAGCTGACCAACCTGGACTCGCGCACCGACGCCGGCGCGGACCAGCAGGCGTACCAGAAGCTCTGCGAGTCGACCTTCGCCGCGGTGGGCTCGATGTCGGCCTTCGACTCCGGCGGGGCCCAGACCGCTCAGTCCTGTGGCCTGCCCGACATGCGGACCGCGGTCGTGACCGCCACCCGTAACGGCTGCAGCACCTGCTTCGGCGCCCAGCCGACCGGTCCGTTCGAGTTCTCCAACGCGGTCCCGGACTTCATCGTCAAGAACTACCGGGAGGCAAGCCAGAAGGCAGCCTTCCTCTACCTCAACGCCGGTGCGGCCGCAGAGAACGGCAAGGCACAGCAGAAGGTGGAGGAGAAGCGCGGGATGAAGTTCCTCTACACCGCTGCGATCGACGTCGCCGACTTCAACTACGGACCGTACGTCCAGCAGATGAAGAGCAAGGGAGTCGAGTTCGTCCAGTTCATCGGCGCGTACCAGCAGTCGGTCCGGCTGGCCCAGGCCATGCAGTCGAACAACTTCAAGCCGCAGGTTCGGCTCTTCGACCCGTCGGTCTACGACGTGAACTTCCTCAAGACCGG
>JBKJHX010000074.1:0-26036 GCA_046598855.1 Marmoricola sp.
CCACTCGGCAAACGACTCGTTGAGCCAGAGGTCGTCCCACCACTTCATGGTGACCAGGTCGCCGAACCACATGTGCGCCATCTCGTGCAGGATCACGCTGCAGCGGAACTCGTAGAACGAGCGCGGCTGGCGGCTGCGGGGGAGGTACTCGTCGCGCAACGTCACGGCGCCGGCGTTCTCCATCGCGCCCATGTTGTACTCCGGCACGTAGAGCTGGTCGTACTTCTCGAACGGGTACGGGAAGTCGAAGGCCTCCTCGAAGAAGCCGAAGCCCTGCCGGGTCAGCTTGACGAGTTCCTCGCGGTCGCGGTCGAGGAACTCGACCAGGGACTGCCGGCAGTAGTGGCCGAGCGGGATGGTGCCGAACTTGCCTTCGTAGACGTCCTGGACCTCGTAGTACTCGCCGGCCACGAGAGCGGTGATGTAGGTCGACATCTTCTTGGTAGTGGGGAAGTGCCACACGGCGTTCCCGTCGCTGATCGCCTCCGGTTCGGGCGTCGGTGCGTTGGAGATGACCTTCCAGTGCGCCGGTGCCGTGACGTGGAAGGTGTAGACGCTCTTGAGGTCGGGCTGCTCGAAGGTGGTGTACACCCGGCGCGCATCGGGGACCTCGAACTGACTGTAGAGGTAGACCCGGTCGTCGACCGGGTCCACGAAGCGGTGCAGGCCCTCGCCGCTGTTGCTGTAGGTGCAGTCCGCACGTACGACGAGCAGGTTCTCGACGTGCAGGTTGTCCAGCCGGATCCTGCTGTCGGCGTACACCTCGGCGGGATCGAGAGCTTCGCCGTTGAGGGTGATCTCGTGGATCGTCGCCCCGACGAGATCGGCGAAGGTGCTGTCTCCGGGCACTCGCGAGGAGAACTCGATGGTGGTCGTGGACGCGAAGGTCTGCTCGCTGGTGGTGAGGTCGAGCTCGATGGTGTAGGAGTCGACGTCGATCAACTGGGCGCGGGTCTGCGCCTCGTCGCGAGTGAGGTTGGTTCCAGGCATGCGGGCATCATGCCACCCGTCCCGAAGTACCAGAAAAGGGGCGGAAGTCGGGAAAGAATGACAACGTTGTAACGGCGTGTCGCACCGTTGTAGTTTGGTGAAGGTGGTAGCCAGAGTGACGAAAGTTGCCCTAGCGTACGTCTGTGCCGTCACGTCGTGTGTCCCTTCCTGCCCTCGTGCTGACCCTGCTGGGGATGCTGCTCGGGCTCCTGGTGACCGCTGCGCCGGCAACGGCCTCCTCGACGATCCTGTGCAAGGGCTTCACCGCGTGCGCCAACGCCGGGTACAGCAACTTCGGCTACGCCCCGACCAACTACAAGAAGATGTGGTGGCGGATGTACGCCGGCCACAACTGCACCAACTACGTCGCCTACCGGATGGTCAGGGCCGGCATGTCCGCGACCCGACCGTGGTCGGGCAGCGGTGACGCTCGCAACTGGGGCGTCGTCTTCGGGTCCAGGACCAACCAGACCCCGACGGTCGGCTCGGTCGCCTGGTGGAGCAGCAACCATGTCGCCTACGTGCAGCGGGTCGTCGACGCAAACACGATCATCGTCTCCGAGGACCACTACGGCGGGGACTTCGACTGGCGCAGGATCACCCGCTCCGGAGGCGGGTGGCCGACGGGATTCATCCACCTGGTCGACGAGGCCCTCACCGCGACCGCACCGCCGACCGTCGTCGGCACTCCGCAGGTCGACGAGACGCTCACTGCCAGGTCGGGTAGCTGGAACCAGGCCGGGACCACGTTCAGCTACCAGTGGCTTGCCGAGGGTCTGGCGATCTCCGGTGCGACCGCCTCGACCTATGTGCCGAGGCCGGACCAGGTCGGCGACGCCTTCACCGTCAAGGTGACCGCACGCAAGAGCGGCTACCGGACCGGCGCCAGTCTTTCCAAGGCGACTGCCGCGACTCTGCCCGGGACCATGGACGTCGAAGAGGTGCCGGTGATCAGCGGCACCCCGAAGGTGGGCGCGACGTTGACGGCCTCGGCTCCGAGGTTGTCACCGGACCCGGCCTCGGTGCGCTGGGCCTGGTTCGCCGACGGCAGGTACCTCTCCGGCGAGACCCTCGACTCCCTCACCCTGGAGCCCGCGCACCTCGACAGAGTGATCAAGGTGGTCGCGGTCGCGAGCCGCGACGGCTACACCCAGGCGCGGGCCCGGTCGGCCCCGACGGCCGAGGTGGGCCCCGAGAAACTCAGTATCGACCGTGAGCCGGCGATCGCCGACAACCCGTACGTCGGTCGCCAGTTCAGCGTGACGCCAGCGGTGGTCAGCCCGGACGGAGTGACCGCGGCGTACCAGTGGTCCCGCGACGGCATCGCCCTCCCCGGCGAGACCGGGTCGTCCTACACCCCGACCACCGCGGACCCGGGCACCCGGTTGAGCGTGCGGATCTCCTACACCAAGCCCGGCTACACCACAATCGTCCGCGACCTTCGGCCGAAGGCGGCGACCCGTTCCCTGGCGCGGATCTACGCAAGGTCGACGGAGCGCCGGAGCGTGACGGTCACGGTGCGGGCCGACGGGGTCGAGCCGGTCCGCGGCGAGGTCACCCTGATCGGTCGCACCGGCATGAGAAAGACGCTGACGTTGAGGTACGGCCGGGCGACCTTCACCGCTGACTGGCTCTACGCCGGCACCCGGCCGCTGACGATCAGCTACCTGGGGTCGTTCCGGGTCGCGGCACGGACCCAGACCAAGACCGTCGAGGTCAGGTAGCTCCTCAGCCGAGCTGCTGGGCGACGAACTCGGTCAGCAAGACATCGACCAGGAGCTCAGTGAGGCGCGCGGTCCCGGCGATCAGGTTGCTCCTGCGGCCGAAGGCAACTGGGCACGGAAAACCCTCGGTGACTGCCTCACTAGGATCAGGCACATGACCCGAGTTCTCTCTGCCGTCGCCTGGCCGTACGCGAACGGCCCGCGTCACATCGGCCACGTGGCCGGCTTCGGCGTTCCCTCCGACGTGTTCAGCCGGTACATGCGGATGGCGGGTCACGACGTCCTGATGGTCTCCGGCACCGACGAGCACGGCACCCCGATCCTGATCGCCGCCGACGAGTCCGGGGTGACGCCCCAAGAGCTGGCCGACGCCAACCACCGCCTCATCGCCGAGGACCTGGTCGCACTCGGGATCAGCTACGACCTCTACACCCGGACGTCGACCCGCAATCACCACGCTGTCGTCCAAGAGCTGTTCCTCGGGGTCTACGAGAACGGCTACTTCGTCGAGCAGACGACGAAGGGCGCGATCTCTCCGTCGACCGGGCGCACGCTGCCGGACCGCTACATCGAGGGCACCTGCCCGATCTGCGGGTACGACGGCGCCCGAGGTGACCAGTGCGACAACTGCGGCAACCAGCTCGACCCGGCCGACCTGAAGAACCCGCGGTCGAAGATCAACGGTGAGACCCCCGAGTTCATCGAGACCCAGCACTTCTTCCTGGACCTGCCTGCGCTGGCCGACGCCCTGCGGGAGTGGCTCGACGAGCGTGAGGCCAGCGGGACCTGGCGGCCGAACGTGATCAAGTTCAGCCAGAACATCCTCAAGGAGATCCGGCCCCGGGCGATGACTCGGGACATCGACTGGGGGATCGCGATCCCGCTCGACGGGTGGCGCGAGAACCCGACGAAGAAGCTCTACGTCTGGTTCGACGCCGTGATCGGCTACCTGTCGGCCTCGATCGAATGGGCACGACGCAACGGGCCCGACGACGACGCATGGCGCTTGTGGTGGACCGACCCGGAGGCGTTGTCCTACTACTTCATGGGCAAGGACAACATCACCTTTCACAGCCAGATTTGGCCGGCGGAACTGCTGGCTTACGCAGGCAAGGGCGACAAGGGCGGCACCGCGCGCGAGTACGGCGAGCTGAACCTGCCCACCGAGGTGGTCTCCTCGGAGTTCCTCACCATGGAGGGGAAGAAGTTTTCCTCCTCCAAGAAGGTCGTCATCTACGTGCGCGACCTGCTCAGCCGCTACCAGCCCGATGCTTTCCGCTACTTCGTGGCAGCCGCAGGCCCGGAGAACCAGGACTCGGACTTCACCTGGGCCGAGTTCGTCCGGCGGACGAACGACGAACTGGTCGCAGGCTGGGGCAACCTGGTCAACCGCACCGCGACCCTGATTAATAAGAACTTCGCAGAGATCCCGGCAGCAGCGGAGCTGACGGCGCAGGACGCCCAGCTGCTGGCAGAGGTCGACGCGGGCTTCGCCTCGGTCGGCGACCTGATCGGGCAGCACCGGCAGAAGGCCGCGATCGGTGAGGCGATGCGCCTGGTCGGTGAGGTGAACAAGTACGTGACCGACACCGAGCCCTGGAAGCTCAAGGGCGAGGACCAGCGCGAGCGCCTGGGCACCGTGCTGCACGTCCTGGCCCAGTGCGTCGTCGACCTCAACCTGATCCTGTCCCCGTTCCTGCCGTTCTCGGCGAACCTGGTCGACGCGACCATGGGCGGCAACGGCGACATCGCGCCGATGCCGCAACTCCACGAGGTCGAGGACCTCGACGGCGGTGCGCCGTACCCGGTGATCCGCGGTGACTACGGCTCGGCGCCGCCGTGGCGACGCAGACCGGTCTCCGTCGGTGCGGCTGTCGGCAAGCCGACACCGGTCTTCACCAAGCTCGACCCGTCCGTGGTCGAGGAGGAGCTCGAGCGCCTGCAGGGCTGAGCTCGCGGGTACCACCTATTCTTTGGGCCATGTCCGAGCCCAAGCACGAGCCCCCGATGCACCTGCCGGCGTTCTTCATGACCCAGAAGATCACCCTGATGGTGAACCGTTACGAGCTTCGCGGCCTCGGGCCCGACGGTGGACCGGGTGACCTGATCGCAGTCGCCCAGCAGAAGCGGATGGCGCTGAAGGAGCAGGTCACGTTCTACGCCGACGAAGAGCGCACCCGCCCGGTGTTCTCGTTCAAGGCCCGGCAGGTGATCGACCTCTCGTCGGGGTACGACGTGTTCGACGAGCGCGGCGAGTCGATCGGCTTCTTCCGCAAGGACTTCGGTAAGAGTCTGCTTCGGTCGACCTTCCACCTGAACGGCCCGAACCTGAACGCGGTGGGGCAGGAGCGCAACCAGGCGGTCGCGATCATCCGGCGCTTCGTCGACTTTCCGTTCACGTTCCACTTCGACTTCGTCGACGACGGTGGTCGTCCGGTGATGCACGTCGACCGGCAGTTCTCCCTGCGCGACCGGTACTCGGTGCAGGTGCCCGACCAGCGGGTCGACTTCCGGCTCGCGGCCGCGATGACGGTGGCGCTGGATACCTTGACGGGCCGCTGAGCGATGACGCTGTACCCCCAGGCCAGGGCCGCGGTCAGCGAGTACGTCGTCGATCTGCCCGCCGATGATCGCGGGGCGACGATCGCTGCCTCCCGGGACCGTGCCCGGGCGGAGGCGGCCGCTGAACCACGCGAGAACGTCGAGGAGATCGAGGAGATCGACGCCGACGGGGTCCCCTGCCGGCTGTACCGCCCGGCGGGGTCGAGCGCGGTGATCGTGCACCTGCACGGCGGCGGCTTCGTCTTTCATGACATCGACGTACACGACGCCGCCGCACGTCGGCTGGCTAACAGGTCGGGCCTTGCTGTCCTCAGCGTCGACTACCGGCGTCCCCCCGAACACCGCTTCCCGGCCGCTCCGGACGATGTCGACACCACGTTGCGGTGGCTCGGTCGCGAAGGGGCCGGGCATGGTCTGACCGGTGCTCGGTTCGTGCACGGTGACAGCGCCGGCGGGAACCTCGCGCTGGTCGCGGCACTGCGCAACCCGGGGACCTTCGCCGGCCTCGCTCTCACCTACCCGTTCCTGGACCCGCAGGCAGGTTTCGACTCCTACGCCACGGCTACCGACGGCTTCGATCCCGCCGAGGCCGCCTGGTACTGGCGCCAGTACGCCGCGACCGAGGCCGACCTGGTCGACCCCGACCTGGCCCCGTTGCTCAGCGACCGGCTCGGCTCGCTGCCGCCGACCCTGGTGGTGACCGCCGAACACGACCCGCTGCGCGACGAGGGGGAGGAGCTCGCCCGCCGGCTCGCCGAGCTCGGTGTGATCGTTACCGCAACCCGCTACCTCGGCCAGGTACACGGGTTCTGGCGGCACGTCGAGGCCTTCGATGCCGCCGAACCCCTGACCCGGCAGCTCGCTGGCTTCTTCGGTCAGTGGTCCTGACTGCTCGCCGACACTCCGTGCGAGGTTAGGGTGACGCCCATGCGCGTGCACCTGGGATCCGATCATGCCGGACTGGAGCTGAAGGACCACCTGCTCAGCTGGCTCCGCGAGAACGGGCACGAACCCGTCGACCATGGTCCATTCGTCTACGACGCCCTCGACGACTACCCGGTGTTCTGCATCCGGGCAGCGCAGGGCGTGGTGGACGATCCGGGCAGTCTGGGCGTGGTGATCGGCGGCTCCGGAAACGGCGAGCAGATCGCGGCGAACAAGGTCATCGGCGTCCGCTCGGCCTTGGTGTGGAGCGAGGAGACCGCGGTCCTGGCTCGTGAGCACAACAATGCGAACGTGATCTCGGTCGGCGGCCGGATGCACACCCTGCAGGAGATGACCAGCTTCGTCGGAGTGTTCCTGGGGACGCCGTTCACTGACGAGGAGCGGCACGTCCGCCGGATAGCGATGATGGCCGACTACGAGACCACCCGGGTCTTGCCGCCGTTGCCGGCCTCGGCCCAGGGCCTCGGCCCGGATGCCTGAGGGTCACACCCTCCTCCGGCTTGCCCTTGAGCTCGATGCAGCCTTTGCGGGGAGTCCTGTCGGCGTCAGCAGTCCGCAGGGTCGGTTCGCCGCGGACGCCGCGGTGGTGGACGGTACCGAGCTGATCCGCGCGGAGTCGGCGGGCAAGCACCTGTTCCTGGAGTTCCCCGGCGAGCGCTACGTCCACGTCCACCTCGGCCTGATCGGCAAGTTCGACCTGTACCCGGCCCCGCCGCCGGCCCTGCCAGTCGGGCAGGTCCGGATGCGGCTGCTGAACGAGTCGACATACGCCGACCTGCGCGGCGCCACCCAGTGTGACCTGATCGGTGCGGAGAAGCGCTCAGCGATCCTGGGCGGCCTCGGGGCCGACCCCCTCAAGGCCGGCGCCGACCCGGAGCGGGCCTGGCAGCGGATCTCGCGCAGCAATCGTCCGATCGGCGACCTCCTGATGGACCAGGCTGTGGTCGCCGGCATCGGGAACGTCTACCGCGCCGAGATCCTCTACCGCCACCGGATCCACCCGTTGCGTCCGGGCGCCACCCTGCGCCGCAACCAGTTCCTATCCTTGTGGGCCGACCTGATCGACCTGATGGAGTACGGCGTGCGCACCGGCCGGATCGACACGGTGCGCCCCGAGCACACGCCCGAGGCCATGGGTCGCCCGCCGCGAGCCGACGACCATGGAGGCGAGGTCTACGTCTACCGACGGCACGGCCAGGACTGCCTGGTCTGCGGAGCTCGCATCCGGACGCAGGTGCTGGTGGGCAGGAACCTGTTCTGGTGTCCGCGATGCCAGCCCGTGTTCCGCTCCCGAGCCGTAGGGTGATGCCGACAAGCAGCGGGAGGGTACGACGGTGAGTGGCGTGAACGGACTGGTGGCGCGTCCGCGCGAGCAAGTCCGGAACCGTTGGATCCGGTTGCGGCGACAGATGGTCGACTCGGACCGGACAGCGCTCGCCTTCCTGATGATCCTGGCAGCGGCACTGACCGCGGGCGGGATCGCGAACCCGGACCTGGTCCCGCAGGTCTCGATGCTGTTCCCGATCGTGCTGGCCAGCCTGTGGCTGAGCCCGCGCACCCTGCCGTGGTTCGTGGTGCTCTGCCTCATCGGAGCGGTGATCGTCTCGGTCCACCTGGGCGAGCTCTCGACCATCGCCGTCATGCGGGTGGCGCTCACCTTTGCGATCGGGATGCTGATCATGGTGACGTCGTTCCGGCGGATGAAGCTCGGAGTGGCGGGCCCGCGCGGTGAGTCGATGTTCGTCGACCTGCGTGACCGGATCGCCAACCAGGGCGCGATCCCCGGGCTCCCGCCGGAGTGGCACGTCGAGTCGGCCTCGCGTTCGGCCGGCGGCGCCTCCTTCGGCGGCGACTTCGTGGTGGCCAGCCGGGCCACCGACGGATCGACGTTGGAGTTGATCGTCGTCGACGTCTCCGGCAAAGGCGTCGAGGCCGGTACCCGGTCGCTGCTGCTCTCCGGCGCGTTCGGCGGTCTGGCGTCGGCAGTGGCCCCCGACCGGTTCCTGGTCGCCGCCAACGAGTACCTGCTCCGTCAGGAGTGGACCGAGGGCTTCGCAACCGCGATCCACCTGCACCTGTGCCTGCGTACCGGTGACTTCGAGTTGCGTAAGGCGGGCCACCCCCCGGCGGTCTGGTTGCACGCCGGCTCCGGGCGCTGGTCGGTGCTGGACTCCGACGGGCCGCTGGTCGGTTTGATGCCGGACGCCTCCTTCGAGGTCGTTCGCGGCCGGTTGCTTCGCGATGACGCTCTCCTGATGTACACCGACGGTCTGGTCGAGACGGTCGACCGCGACATCGGCAGCGGGATCGACAAGCTGGCCGGGCGCGGTCAGCTGCTCTTCCGGTCCGGGTACCGCGGGGCGGCCCAGGCACTGATCGACGACTTGGCCAGCAGCAATGACGACGGCGCCTTGGTGCTGGTGCATCGCCGGCTCGGCCCGTAGGTCTCGTCAAGCTCTGGACCGGAGCGGTGTCGACCGGTCAGAATGAGAACACGTTCTCGTTTTCGTCATGCTGACGACTGACCTCCCGGAGGCCTGGTGCACACCATGTCCGAACTGTGCACGAGGCGGTTCCGGGAGCTCGCCGACTCGCTCGGCGGAATCCCGTGCGAGGGCGCGAACCCCATCGCCTACGTGAACGACCCCCGGAGCCTGGCCGATCCGACGATGCCGTTCATCGAGCTGCTGATGGTCGCTGGGGCGATCCTCGCCCTGGTGCACGCGATCCGGACGCTGCGTCGTACCGGGTCGGCGGTGAACCTGGGAGTCTGGCTGGCCGCGGTCGTCTACGTTGCAGTCCTCGAGCCGCCGCTGTACTTCCCGGCGGCGTTCGGGATCGAGGACTACGTCTCCGCGCTCTTCGTGCACAACGAGTTCACCGTCGGGTTCGTCTACCAACGGATGCCGCTGTACATCCTGTCGCTGTACCCGGCGCTGGTGTACCTGGCCTGGGTGATCGTCGACCGGCTGGGCATCCGGGACCGGCACCCCGGGGCCAGGGGTGCGCTGCTGACTGCGGTCTGCCTCGGCTTCGTGCATCAGTCGATCTATGAGATCTTCGACCACTTCGGACCGCAGAAGCTTTGGTGGGCCTGGGACTACGAGGCCTCGATGGCGCAGCAGCGGCTGGGGTCGGTGCCGATGTCGAGCATCGTGAACTTTGCCCTGGTGATGCCGACGGCGTTCGCCTTCCTCTGCCTACTGATCTTGGCCCGCAAGCCGCGACGGTCGGTGCGCTCGGTGCTGGGCGCCGCGGTCGCCGTCGGCGCCCTGACCCCGCTGGTCTCGATGCCCGGGCAGCTCCCGGTGACCTACCTCGACCTGGTCGACAACCCCAACACCGACGTCGTCCGGGTACTGCTGATCGCGATGCTCACTGTCGCGGGACTGATCACGCTACGTGAGGTGTGGGCGGCCTGGCGAGCGCCGGACGAGCCGGTCGAGCAGGGCTTTCTCGGCTGGTACCCGATCCTGTACGCCGGCGCCTACCTGCTGCTGTTCGTGGTGCTGTGGGCGACTGCGCTGCCCGAGACCCTGGGCGCCGAGGACGGTCTGACCGACGCCGGGCGCCCGGTCGGCTCGCTGACCTACGTCGTGCTCTGCTTCGTGCTTTCCGCCGTGATCCTTGCGCCCGTCGTACGCCGCCAGCTCGCGGCTCGCGAGGATTCGCCAGCACCGGATCGTCAGCTCGAGAGGCAGCCATGACAGCGTTCGTGACTCGCTACGACTTCCGGGCACCGGGAGATGCGTTGGCGCGGCAGCACGAGATGTTCGAGCGCTGCCTCGAGCAGGCGGCGTACCTGGAGGAGCACGGTCAGGACGCGATCGTGCTCTCGGAGCACCACGCCACCACCGACGGCTACCTGCCCAGTCCGCTGGTGGTGGCGTCCGCGGTGGCCGCCCGGACCCGGACGGTCTCGATCTCGGTCGCCGCCCTGTTGGCCAACCTCTACGATCCGGTCCGGCTCGCCGAGGACATCGCTGTGCTCGACCACCTGTCGAACGGCCGGGTCACCTACACGATCGGGTTGGGCTACCGGCCCGAGGAGTACGCGATGTTCGACGCCGCCTGGGAGTCGCGGGGCGCTGACATCGAGGAGACGATCTCGGTCCTGCAGCAGGCCTGGACGGGGGAACCCTTCGAGTACGCGGGTCGTACCGTCCGCGTCCTGCCGACCCCGCACCGCCCGCCGGTGCTCTTCTACGGCGGTGGCTCGAAGGCGGCCGCCCGTCGTGCCGCCCGGCTGGGCCTGCACTTCCAACCCCAGGCCGCCGACCCGACACTCAAGGAGCTCTACCAGGCCGAGTGCCGGGCCCAGGGGCGCGAGCCCGGCTTCGTGCTGCTGCCCCCGGGCGGTCCGGCGACCGTCTTCTGCTCCGAAGACCCCGACCGCTTCTGGGCCGAGAACGGCCAGTACCTGCTGGCCGAGGCTCGCGGATACAACGCCTGGCAC
Source organism: Marmoricola sp. (assembly GCA_046598855.1). Lineage (GTDB taxonomy): Bacteria > Actinomycetota > Actinomycetes > Propionibacteriales > Nocardioidaceae > Marmoricola. Next base: position 10,678 of record JBKJHX010000074.1, read on the forward strand.
AACACCACGAAGTCGTTGGTCCGGGATTCCTCGGAGTCGGTCGAGGAGATGCGCGCCGCCGGCGTCTACGTCGTGGAGACTCCCGACGACCTGATCGCCAAGTGTTCCGATCGGGAGATCCGGGTGGTGAGCAGCCATCCGCTCTGCGGCGGGCTGCCGGCCGACCCGTCCTGGGAGAGCCTCCGGTTGGTCTGCGAGAAGGTCATGCCCGCAGTGCGTGCCGCGGGGGGTTAACCAGCCCGCGACGGGACGGGTCGGCGCCGGTGGACCAGATGAAGCGAATGCCCGATCACCGCCCGGTTCTGGCAGATCCCGACGACCGAGCGCCCCGCCCCCGAGAGGGATAACGGGGCGATCCGTGCCGGGGATGAAACCCGACGCTGTTACCGCACGGGAGGGTGTAGGTAACAACGCAAGACCCGGTCGCGCAGACCAGATCTTGTTGGAGGGGTGCCCGTTTGGTGAAGTCTTCAAACCTGAAGGCTCGAGTGCTCCCACGCCGGCTCGTCCGCGGCGACCAGAGCAGCGAGCAGCGGCCCTGGTGAGGTCAGCGCGGTCGCAGCCAGGGTGACCAGGAATCCTGTACGGGGGTCACAACTGCGAGACGATGGCGACGACGGTCGAGCTGTGGGTGAGTGCTGGGTCTTCGTATCGGGCGTCGCCGGCGCCGAGGTTCTGAGCGAGCACGGAGGCCGCGCGGCCTCGGCCGCGGGGTGCACCCCTGTCAGAGGGAGGTGCAGCTGGGAGGCTTGGCGGAATGCGAAGTCGAGGCTGGGGAGTGAGCTTGCGGTTCCGTCAGCCGCCACCAGGCCTCACCACGACGACGGGACAGCAGGCGTGGCCGACCCGTCCTGGGAGAGCCTCCGGTTGGTCTGCGAGAAGGTCATGCCTGCAGTACGTGCTGCGGGGGGCTGACCGGCCCGCGCCGGGACGTTCGGCACTGGTGGCGGGGATGACGGGAATCGAACCAGCGTTAGTGGGCACGTTCGGGCATGAGCGGATGATCTTGCCTGCGTCTACTGGTTTGCAGGGTTGGGTTCGTCGAGGATAGGAGTCGCGTACACCACGGTCCGGCCCAGGTAGGACTCTCCGTCGAAGTCGGTGCAGGTGACCAGCACCAGTCGTCCTGTCCCGGTTCGGCGGAAGATCTCCTCCGAGCCTTTCGCGAGCCCAGCGACTGTGTAGGTGCGTGAGTCCGTGACTCCATAGGTGATCCAGCCCGCGTTGGTGCGCAGACGCATGGTGTCGCCTGGCAACAGCTGCCCGAGGTCATCGAAGGCCCCGCCACCGGAACTGACTGTGTGGCCGATGACCACCGCGGATCCGGCTGCAGAGCCCGCGTCGCGACCTTCCTGCCACCAGCCCAGGACGCGGGGATCGCGCGGAGGCGACAGGACGCCGGTCCGTCCGCTGACGGGCTCGACCAGGGACCGAATGCCCAGACGCTGCACGACGATCTCGCGGGGCGCGCCGGCCGCGTCGAGGCGTTGCCTTGGTGCCTCGATCGGTGCGAGAGGTTGAGGCTGCGAGTCCCGGTAGGCGACAGCGACAGGACTGTCGTCCGGCGACAGAGCTGATGCAACAGCCCCTGCGAACGACCCCAACGCTTGAGGGATCTCTGGCACGACCCAAGGGAGCCCGAGGAGCAATCCGACGATGCTCGCCCTCACAACGCTGCGGAATCGGCTGTGATCTGAACTGGGGCGCGTCGGACGATCCGTGGTCGGACGTGACTCGGTACGCGATTGATCAGAGGGCGTCGACATGCCTGCGCCGCAGCTTCGTAGGAGAGGCACACCAGGAGGTCAGACCGTCCGCCGACGGGTTGCTGCGGTTCCGTGAAGCCATGGTGACGCTCCAGATTTCTGCACGTGGTTCTGCGCAGGTCTCGTATCCGGGGTGGTCCGGCCGCGCACCGCCGGGTGGGGCGACCGGACCACGGGTCCGGACATGGAGGAGATATCTAAAAACTCTCAGCTGCAGACGAGGATTCCGGTTGCGCCGACGAGCGCACAGCGTCGAGCAAGGCGCTTGTTGCGAACGGTTTCGTCAGGATGGAGGTTGCTCCTGCTGCAAGCCCGACCAAGCGGTCAGCGTCGGTTGCTCTCGACGTGACCATGAGAATCGGTGTGTGAGCGAGCGTCGAGTCTGCCCGCACCTCCCGGCAGACCTCGATGCCGCTCATGCCCGGCATCATCCAGTCGAGTACGAGCAGATCTGGCTGACAGCGGCGGACGAGTTCGAGGCCGGCGGCACCGTCGCTGGCCTCGAGCACGTCGTAGCCGGCCGCGGAGAGGCGCAGCACCATCAGCTTCCGAATATCGTCGTCGTCGTCGACTACGGCTAGGACGCTCATGATGCTCACCTCGGAGCTCGGCAGTTCAGATCGGTACTAGCCGAAACGCTAGGCGCGCGCGCACAAGAGTTCGCGGGGTCCTGCGGCAAGGAATGGTCAAGAAATCGTCAAATGCACGTGGGGAGGCGAACCTCGTTCACCCGCTCTTGCAGTGCAAGCGGTAGCCCAGGCCCCGTACAGTCAGGATCACTAGGTCACACCCCACCGGGTGGAGTTTGCGGCGCACGTTTGCGATGTGAACGTCGACGAGGTGCCGATCGCTCCAGGTATGGCCCCAAACAGACTCGATCAGCTGCTGGCGGGTCACCAGTTCTTCGGCACGTCGCGTCAGCTCGGCAAGGAGGTCGAACTCGATGCGGGTCAGGGCGAGACTAACGCCGCCCAGTTCTGTCGTCCGTTCGCTCGGGCTCATCACGAGCTCCCCAAGCTCAAGAGTCTCTCTCGCGCCAGCAGCACCGACGGGTGCCAGCACTCGGGGACGCCGCATGACAGCGTCGACCCTGGCGCTCAGCTCCAACATCGAGAACGGTTTCGTCATGTAGTCGTCCGCTCCGCTTTCGAGCCCGACAAGGACCGCGTTCGGGTCGTTGCGCGCCGTCACCATGATGACGTAGGCGTCCGTGACCCTCCGGATGCCACGACACAGGATCAGACCGTCGGTGTCGGGAAGGTTCAGGTCGAGGGTGATCACGTCGGGATCAAAGTGTCGGGCCAGGGCGAGGGCTTCCGCTCCGTCGGCAGCAACAAGGACTTCAAATCCCGCTTTGCCCAGGGCAGACCGCACGAGGTTCTGGAGGTCGGGGTCGTCCTCGATGACGAGGGCGCGATGAGCGTTGATCACAACCGGACCCCTTGGGTGCGGTGACTGCCCGGCAGCGTTATCGAGAACACCATGCCCTGGGGAAGGTTCGAGGTAGCGGTTATGGTGCCGTGATGGGCCTCCACCAGGGCCTTGGTGACGGCGAGCCCGAGTCCAGTGCCGGGGATGCGTGCCTCGCGTGCATTTGACGCGCGAAAGAGTCGGTCGAAGAGTTGGGGCAACTCGTCGGCCTTCACCCCGATCCCGTCGTCAGCGAGGTCGAAGACAACCTGATCGTCGCGCTCGCTGACGGTCAACGTGACGTGGCCGCCGGTAGGGGTGTACTTCAACGCATTGGACAGGAGGTTGTCGAACACCTGTTGTAGCCGTGGCCAATCGGCAATCACGCTTGCGGGCGCAACCTCAGCGGTCAGTGAAATACCCGCGGCGTCTGCGTGGGGACGGTACGAGGCCAGCAAGTCGGCAACGAAGTCGAGTGCAGACACCTCCTCCGGATCGAGTTCCATCGCACCTGAGTCGATCTTCGCGAGGTCGAAGACGCGTTCCACGAGTTCGTTGAGCTGATGGGCTCGTCGAGCAATCACCTCGACGCTCGCGGCCACGGTCTCCGCGGTCGCGTTCGGTTCGGAGATCAGTTCTGTGTATCCCAGGATCACGGCCACCGGCGTGCGCAACTCGTGACCTGCGACTGCCATGAACTCGTCCCGCACGCGGTTCATCTCTGAAAGACGCTCAATCTGCTCCCGTTCCCTGATGAGCAGGAGCTCGCGCTGCTCGCCAATCGCGTGCTCGGCTGTGCTGTCAGTCATGATTCCGTCGTAGAACGTCCGGTCGGGCTCGGGTCGCGGCACGCCGTGTACTCGCACCCATTTGGCGCGGCCGGACACTGACAGGCGAAGCTCTACCTCCGCAGTCTCGCCCTCTCGCACCTTCCTGCGGAACTCAAGCGCCGCGGGCCGCTGATCCTCGTCCACCAGGCGCGCTAGGGCGGCCGTCGCGGTTTCACCGGGTTGCAGCTCGTCACCCAGGACGCGCACTGCGTTCGGGCTCACATACACCGGAACGTGCTGTCCCGCCGTGGTCTCCACCGTCCAGACCACTGAATCCGTGCTGGCGACGGCCCGATCGAAGCGCCGCCGCTCTCTCGCCAGCTCGTCAGCCAGCAGTTCGGCCCTGTCCCACGCCTCGTTCCGACCTTCTGTGAGGGAGTTGACGAGGTCGCTCAACGAGCGTTCGGCCTCACCGCGCGCACCATCAGCATTGTCCAGGCGCACGGCCGCGCGAATGCTGACTCCGATCGCGATCGCGATCCCGACTAACACCATGAGGCCTACCCCGAAGTGCTCGCCGAAGGCTCTAGCGACTCCCGTCCGCACCTGCACGAAACCCACGAGCGTCAACGCGGCAACAATCACGGGCGCCGTCTGCCGAACCATCGTGGCCCCGGGGCCGCGACTGGTGACGGCCCACGACAAAAGTCCGTCCGGCATTGCGGCAAGGAGCGCGAAGGAAAGAATCAAGAGCGTTGCCGCGGTATGCACCGCGACGCTCGCAAGACTCGCGACCGAGTAGAACTGCTCCGCGTCATACAGGTAGCCGAGCACGGCCGTCGAGGACGCCAGTAGGGGCAGGAAGATCAGTGTCTCTGCCAGGCGTCGACGCCCAGCACGGACGCACCAAATCGCCAACGACAAGGCAAGGAGACTGAGAGCGGTCGCAAGCGCCATTCTGCCCGGCGGTGCTGCCCCCGTCACATAAATGTCTCGGAAGATGAGCTCGTCGATACCGAAAGAGCGCGAGAAGGTGATCTCTACCAACGTCGCGGTGGCGAGCAGCGCCACCGCGACGGCAAGGACCAGGCTGAGAGGCCGAGACCAGAGGAGGACTGCAGCGGCGAGGAGCACGAGGCACACCGCCGTGTTGAACTTCATGGTGTTGTAGCCGGGAGCGATCGAGGTGAGCAGGCGGATATCCAGCATCCACCCAGCCACGACAGCGCACGCAACCGCCAGGACCAGCCAGGCTCCTGCCTTGCTGAGCCCCGTCAACGCCGCGGAGTCCGTTTCGGCTCCGTGCTCACCCTCCCCAGGGACCACCAGTTCACTTTAGGTCCACCCCGAATCTCAAGTGACAAAACGACCAAAGTGGTCTAGTTCGAAAACGGTGGGGTGCGGACGCCCTGACGCCAGCCGAGCAGGTATGTCTCCGAGTCGCCCTGGTGAGGGTTCTTTGCTCACGAATCGCCCCAAGGCGTGTCGTGCCGGGACTCGGGATTGTCGGGCGCGGGCCCAAGTGGCCTACTTTCGGGTTCGCGAATTTGCCATTTCTTGAGCGCATATGACCCTTTTGTGGAGAATAGAGGCGTGCCACCGAGCGAGACGCGGTTACAGGTCGGCGATCCTGTTTTGTACGCGCACAGGCTGCGTGCACTTTTCGACGCCCTGCCTGCGCTGATCTCGTTCTGGGACGGCGAGGGTCGCAATGTCATGGCGAACGCTGCCTTCGATTCCTGGTATGGGATGACCCCGGGGCAGATCCGTGGGATGCACCTTCGGGACGTCTTCGGCGTCGAGCGTTACGAGCAGGACCTGCCGTTCATCACCCGAGCGCTGGGCGGCGTGGAGCAAGTTTTCGAGCGTGATCTAGTTGATTCGGCTGGTCGGGAGCGGCACACGCAGACGACCTACCTTCCCGATATGATCGAGGGTGAGATTCCGGGTCTCTTCGCTATCGATGCCGACATCACTCTCTGGGTCGAGGCGACGCGCACCCTGGACGAGGCTCAGAAGCTGGCGCAGCTCGGGAGCTCGATTCACGACCCGAGCAACGATGTCGTCGTCTGGACTGATGAGTTGTACCGCATCTTCGGCGAGGATCCGGAGCTGTTCAACCCGACCGAGGAAACGCTCGCGAGTCGAGTTCACCCGGACGACGTCGAGCGACTTCGCTCGGCACAGGAAAACTCTCGATCGAACGGTCGGGAGTACGACTGCACCTACCGAATCGTGCTGCCCGACGGCAGCATCCGCGAAGTACGCGGTCGCACAGCACCTGTGAAACACAACGGGGAGAAATCCGACCGACTCGTCGGGACCGTTCAAGACCTGACCGACATCAACGCCGCAGCCCGCGAGCTGGCCCGATTGAACTCAGAACTGAGCCGAATCAACGAGGTCAATGCCGACGTCCTGGCGATGCTCGGCCACGATGTCCGGACACCACTCATTGTGATCTCAGGCAACCTTGAGCTGTTGATCGAGGACTGGTCGAGCAAGACCGAAGACGAACGGCTCGAACGTGTAGAGCGGATCCAAGCCGCGACCCAACGGATGGAGGTCCTTGTCGAAGACATCCTCGCGATGGCGGCCGCCGACGCAGGACAGCTCAGCCCCAACCTAGCCGAGGTCAACCTCGCAGACGCCGTTCGGGAGGCCCTCGGTTCGATCTCAGCCGACGGCGTTGTTCAAAGCTCGGTCAGTGCCGAGCTGCACGTCGTCGTAGACCCGTTCCACCTGCGTCAGATCGTGTCCAACCTCATTACTAACGCGTTTCGCTACGGTGCGCCACCGGTCGAGGTCACCGCAGACCCCGACCGGGACGGGGCGATCACCCTGCGGGTCCGTGACCACGGGCCGGGCGTGGCGACGGAGGTGCTCGCTGGGCTGTTCAAGCGGTTTGGCAAGTCCGGGACCTCCAACGTGGGGACGTCTATCGCACCGGGCACCGGTTTTGGCCTCTACAGTGCGTCTCGGATGGCTGGCTTGAACCACGGGACCTTGGTCTACGAACCCGAGGAGACCGGTGCATGCTTCGCACTCACCCTCCCCGGAGCTTTCACAGACGAAGGCTAGGACGAATCGTCGGTGTAAAGGGCGTGCCACCGCCCGTCAGGACGGGCTCAAGTCCCGCGGAGCCGGCTCACAGTACGGCGAGCACATCGATGGGCAACGCCTACCATCTGCTACGGATAGTGAGATGCGAGCGGACGTACTTCCATCAGCATCAGCGTGCGTTTTGCGGCAGGTCCCGACGCGTAGCGATGGCTGCAGAGACGGCAAAAATTGCCTCGACCACATGGCGGTTCTGAACCGCGTGCGCAAGCATTGCGAGTGGGCTGCAGGCGGCGTCAGCCCTGGACGTGCGGTGAGAGGTTGAGTTGACCAAGGTTCGGCAGTTCTACGGCGGGAGCGGCGCGCCGTTCGCGGTACCAGGGCGTCCTGATGAGATCGCTGCAGCGTGGACCTCTCATCGGCAGCGCTTGCGGAGTTGGTTCGAGTCGATCGACCAGGACCGATGGTCCGGTGCAACACGGTGCACCGACTGGCGCGTGCTGGACTTGGCCCAGCACCTGGTTTCGGGCGCCCAGTTCCTGGGATACACGCTGCATCAGTCACGCAAGGGATAGGCCACTCGGCTCTTGGAGGGGTTTGACGCCCAGCGGACAGCCGTGGATGCGGCGGCCGACTTCGACGGTCTGTCAGCACAGGATCTGCTCGAGCAGATGACTGCGATGGACGGACGAGTCCAACGTCAACTTGGCATCCTCACGGGCGACGCCGCCGCAGCTCCGGCCGAGGCGCCACCGGGTCAGGTGCCGGCCTATGTCGCTGTGAACCACTTCCTGTTCGACTCCTGGGTCCATGAGCGCGACCTGTTGCTGCCCGCGAACGAGGTTCCCTTCACCGAGCCGAGTGAAGCGGCGATGGTCGCCTCCTATGTCGTCGCGCTTGCGGGCATCGCGGGGGCGGTAGACGACGTCCCGCTGCCAGCACAGGTGCTGCGAATCCACCTGATCGACCTCGATCGAGACCTACTCATCGCGGTGGATGATGGTCGGAGCGCCGTCACCTTCGCCTCGCCCGACGAACCGGCCAATGCCTACGCCATGGCTGGGGACCTGGTCGACTTCGCCACCGGCAGGACGCTTGACGGAGTGTTGGATGCGGATCCAAGCGCGATCGCTTTTCTGAGTCGAATGGCTACCACGATGGGCTAGCTGGACAACCTGCCTGACGGCATGTGTCCACCGCGTCACGCGGTCACCAGAGCGATCCGCGAGGTAGCCGCGCAGGCAGTCGGCAAGCGGAAGGCGCCGGTACCGTTGCGCTTCGCCGTGCCGGGGCGGCGCCCCCGGGGTTTCGCGGACGCGCTTGACCGGTCGTGCAGTGCTGCTGGTCACGGGGGTCTCCGGGTGCGCGTCGGGCACGGTTGAGCACGAGGTGCCGAACAGCGACGCCGCTAGACCCCTCGACCCGGGGTGCCGAACCCGGCCTGACCTGCGGTTTCTTACTGAGAGGGGATGACGGGAATCGAACCCGCGTAATCAGTTTGGAAGACTGGAGCTCTACCATTGAGCTACATCCCCGAGGCTTCCTGAGCCGCCGGATCGGCGTCAGAAAAGTCCGCGCGCCCATGGTGCCACAGGCTCGATTGGGGTCGCATGTCGCCTGTCATCTAGACTCTGCTGTCGGCCCGACGTGGGTCGATACCCCGGGGCGTAGCGTAGTGGCTAGCGCGCCTGCTTTGGGAGCAGGAGACCGCAGGTTCGAGTCCTGTCGCCCCGACTGCACCTGATTGAAGCTACAAGGAGAACACCTGTGAAGAGCGCCGTCGAGACGCTGAACCCCACCCGGGCGAAGCTCACCATCGAGGTCCCGTTCGAAGAGCTCAAGCCGAGCCTGGACGCGGCCTACCAGCGGATCGCGAAGCAGGTGAACGTCCCCGGATTCCGCAAAGGCAAGGTCCCGCCCGCCGTGATCGATCGCCAGGTCGGCCGCGGCGCTGTGCTGGACGAGGCCATCAACGAGGCGCTGCCGAAGCTGTACGTCCAGGCGCTGCAGGACAACGACCTGCAGCCGATGGCCCAGCCGGAGATCGACATCACCAAGCTCGATGACAACGAGACCCTCGAGTTCACCGCCGAGGTCGACGTCCGGCCCACCATCGACCTGCCGAAGTACGACGACCTGACGGTCGAGGTCGACGCCATCGCGCTGGCCGACGAGGACATCGACGAGCAGGTCGAGGCGCTCCGCGAGCGCTTCGCCACCCTCAATGACGTCGACCGTGCCGCTGCTGACGGTGACATCGTCTCGCTCGACCTGATCGCCTCCAAGGACGGCGAGACCGTTGAGGGCGGCGAAGTCACCGGCTTCTCCTACAAGGTAGGTTCCGGCGACATGCTTGACGGCGTGGACGAGGCCCTGCGTGGTCTCTCCGCCGGCGAGGAGAACACTTTCGTCAGCCAGCTGCTCGGTGGCGACCTGGCCGGCGAGGACGTCGACGTCCAGATCAAGGTCAACTCCGTGAAGGAGCAGGAGCTGCCTGCGTTTGACGACGAGTTCGCGCAGACCGCCTCGGAGTTCGACACCGCCGCAGAGCTGCGCGAGGACGTCACCACCCGCCTGGAGCGTGGCAAGCGCCTCGAGCAAGCCGCTGGCGCCCGCGACGCCGTCCTGGAGAAGTTGCTCGACAGCGCCGAGATCCCGCTGCCCGAGGGTGCGGTGAACAGCGAGCTCGCCGAGCGCCGGGGCGAGGTAGAGCAGCAGCTCGCGATGGCCGGCATGACCATGGAGCAGTACCTCGACAACGAGAAGAAGACTGTCGACGAGTTCGAGGGCGACCTGGAGAAGCGGGTCCGCGACGCGATGGCCGCGCAGTTCCTGCTCGACGAGGTCGCCAAGGCCGAGGAGATCGGTGTCGACCAGCAGGAGCTCTCGCAGCACCTGTTCCGTCGTGCGCAGCAGTCTGGCCAGAACCCGGACGAGTTCGTCAAGCACATGGTCGAGCACAACCACATCCCGGAGATGGTCGCCGAGGTCGTCCGCGGGAAGGCGCTGGCTCTGATCGTCGAAGGTGCCAAGGTCACCGACACCGACGGCAACCATGTCGAGCTGAAGAACCTGCGTCCCGACGGGACCATTGCCACTGCCGAGGAGATCGCAGCTGCCGAGGCCGCTGCTGCCGAGGTCGAGGCGGCTGCTGCGGCAGAGGAACCTACCGACGACTGAGTGGACAAACGTTCACTGAATGTGACCGACGCCGCAGCCCCGAATCGTTGACTTGCGATTCGGGGCTGCGTTGACTCTGCTCCATGAGAACTGGCCGGTCATGAGAAAAGCCGCGGAATCGTCCGAAGCCGGCGTGCTGGAAGCGGCTGCGCTGGCCACCGAGCACCTCGAGCTGTTGGTCCTGGGCGGGGTCCGCGACGTCCACCACTCCGTGAGTGGACGGGTGCACACCGTGCTGGACAAGGTCGCCGGCGGATCCACGCAGCACCCGTTCCTGGCGCACCGGATCCACGACGGCATCGCGACCGGCGTGTACGCCGGTCTCAGTCTCGGGCTCAAGGGAGCTGCGAAGGCGCTGCGCAGCGCCGACCGCCTCGGGGTCGGACCGAGCATCGAGGACACTCCTCGGGGCCGCTTCGTTGTCTCCGCGGTCAACGGCCTGATCGGCGACAAGCTGGTGGCCGACGGTTCCCCGTTGGCGATCGAGATCGGTGTACGGCGCAACGGCCGCGACGTGCCGCTGTCCCCGGACGGTCTGGCGCAGGCGTACCCGCAGCCTTCGGACTCGCTCGTGGTCTTCCTGCACGGACTCTGCGAGACCGAGGACTACTGGACGCGGCGCAGCCGGCCCAAGCGCGACGACGGCACCAGCGCCCGGTCCTACGGCGCTCGATTGGAGCACGACGAGGGCTGGAGCCCGGTCTTCGTCCGGGCCAACACCGGGCTCTCGATCAACGAGACTGGGGTGGCGGTGAGCAGCCTGCTGACCCGCCTGGTCGAGGACTGGCCGACCGACGTACGCCGGATCGCCCTGGTCGGTCACTCCATGGGCGCCCTGATCGCACGGGCGGCGTGCGCGGTCTCGCTGACCCAGGACGAGCCCTGGACCGAGCGGGTCACCGATATCGTCACGCTCGGCGCCCCGCACACTGGCTCGCCGGTCGAGCGGTCGATCGCGCGGGGGATCCGTCTCGCCGCGCACGCGCCGGAGCTGATGCCCCTGGCGCGGGTCTTCGAGCAGCGCTCAGTGGGCGTGCTCGACCTGCACGACGGGATGCCGGACGACGCCGCTGCCGTCCCGAACGCGAAGTACCACCTGGTGGCCGCCACCCTGAGCAAGTCGCCGAAGCACCCGATCGCCGAGACGGTGGGCGACTACCTGGTGCAGTACCGTTCCGCTGTCGGGCTGCTCCCCGGCGGAGTGGAGATGTTCCCCGGCGCGGACGTGCTGCACGTGCCCGGCGCGGACCACTTCGACCTGCTCAACCACGACGACGTCTACGCCGCGTTGCGGGGTTGGCTGGCGAACACCAGTCTCGGATGAACCAGGAGGACAGACCCATGAATGACGCTGCCCGCGAGCTCCGCGCCGAGACCACCATTGCCGCGTCACCCGCTGAGGTCTGGTCGGTCCTCACCGACCTTCGCCGGCTGCCCGAGTGGAGTCCCGAGACGCTCCGGATGATCGCGCTCAAGCCGGGTGGTCTCCAGGTCGGTCAGCAGTACCTCGGTCTGAACCGTCGTAAAGCGGTGGTCTGGCCAAGTCGCAACGTGGTGGCCACGCTCGAGCCCGAGCGGGCCCTGGCCTGGGATACCCGGTCCAGCGGCGCCCGCTGGATCTTCGAGCTCAGCCCCGACGGCGCCGGGACCCGGGTGGTCCACCGCCGTCCGGTGCCGACCAGACTGACCGCGCTCGGCAAGGCCTTCGCGGGCACCATGCTGGGCGGCGGAGCGGTCCACGCCGACGAGCTCGAGGCCGGTATGGCGCAGACGATCGCGAGGCTCAAGACGGCCGTCGAAGCCTGACCACGAGTCGTCATACCGGTCTACCCGGGTTCGGCTCTGGGCGAACAAGGGCCAATTGCCCGTGGAATTGACGAGGGGTCCGTCTAGGGTCGTGAACGTGAACGAGACCTTCTCTCCCCAGATGAACGGCGGCTCCGCGTCGTACGGGCTTGACGACCACATCTACCAGCGCCTGCTCAAGGAGCGCACCATCTTCCTCGGGTCGGAGGTGCGCGACCAGAACGCCAACGCGATCTGCGCCCAGCTGCTCCTGCTGTCCGCGGAGGACCCCGAGGCGGACATCTTCCTCTACATCAACAGCCCCGGCGGCTCGGTGGACGCCGGGATGGCGATCTACGACACCATGAACTACATCCCGAACGACGTGGCGACCGTCGGCATGGGCCTGGCGGCCTCAATGGGTCAGTTCCTGCTCTGCGCCGGCTCGAAGGGCAAGCGCTACGCCCTGCCGCACGCCCGGATCATGATGCACCAGCCCTCCGGCGGGATGGGTGGCTCGGCCTCCGACATCAAGATCCAGGCCCAGCAGTCGCTGCACATCAAGAAGGTGCTCTTCGAGCTGATCGCCGAGCACACTGGTCAGGCGCTGGAGCAGGTCGAGAGCGACGCGGACCGCGACCGCTGGTTCACCGCGCAGCAGGCCAAGGAGTACGGCTTCATCGACAACGTGATCTCCAGCGCTCGTGAAGCTGCCGACGAGGGCCGCCCGGCCCGGAACAAGGACTGAGAGGTCTCTGGCATGAATTACTACATCCCGCAGTGGGAAGAGCGCACCTCCTACGGCATCCGCCGGATCGACCCCTACGCCAAGCTCTTCGAGGACCGGATCATCTTCCTCGGCACCCCGATCAGCGACGACATCGCGAACGCCGTGATGGCCCAGCTGCTCTGCCTTGAGTCGATGGACCCAGGTCGGGACATCTCGATCTACATCAACTCGCCGGGTGGCTCGTTCACCGCGATGACGGCCATCTACGACACGATGAAATTCATCCAGCCCGACGTTCAGACGGTCTGCCTCGGTCAGGCTGCTTCGGCCGCCGCGATTCTGCTCGCCGCCGGTACACCGGGCAAGCGGATGGCCCTGCCGAACAGCCGGATCCTGATCCACCAGCCGTACACCGAGGGCACCTACGGGCAGTCTTCGGACATCGAGATCCAGGCGAACGAGATCCTCCGGATGCGTGAGCTGCTGGAGAAGCTGATCGCCGACCACACCGGCAAGACCCCCGAGGAGGTCAGCCGCGACATCGAGCGCGACAAGATCCTTACGGCCGACGGTGCTGTGGACTACGGGCTGATCGACTCGATCCTGGAGTCGCGGAAGGTGCCTGCGCTCGCCTGAGCGCAGGACGGAGTTTGTGTCGTGTCCAGCCGAAATCGTCGCAGTGACGGAGTACGGTCAGGACAGCTCTGCCGGGCGCGCACGTGCGTGCGCGCTTCGGTGGGTTACGTCGGCGCATCGTCGGCAAGGATGAGGGGAGTGGCCGCCAGTGGCACGCATCGGTGACGGTGGGGACCTGCTCAAGTGCTCGTTCTGCGGGAAGAGCCAGAAGCAGGTCAAGAAGCTGATCGCCGGCCCCGGCGTGTACATCTGCGACGAGTGCATCGACCTGTGCAACGAGATCATCGAGGAGGAGCTGAACGAGGGCTCCGAGGTCGGGCTCGAGGACCTGCCGAAGCCGAAGGAGATCTTCGACTTCCTCAACTCCTACGTGATCGGGCAGGAGCAGGCCAAGAAGTCCCTGGCCGTGGCGGTCTACAACCACTACAAGCGGGTGCAGGCCGGCATCGCCCCCGCCGGCGGCAGGCACAGCAAGGACGAGGTCGTCGAGGTCGCCAAGTCCAACATCCTGGTCATCGGTCCGACCGGGTGCGGCAAGACGTACCTCGCCCAGACCCTCGCGCGGATGCTGAACGTGCCGTTCGCGATCGCGGACGCCACGGCGCTGACCGAGGCCGGCTACGTCGGCGAGGACGTCGAGAACATCCTGCTCAAGCTCATCCAGGCTGCGGACTACGACGTCAAGAAGGCCGAGACGGGCATCATCTACATCGACGAGATCGACAAGGTGGCTCGCAAGGCCGAGAACCCCTCGATCACCCGTGACGTCTCCGGCGAGGGCGTGCAGCAGGCCCTGCTGAAGATCATCGAGGGCACCAGCGCCTCGGTGCCGCCCCAGGGCGGGCGCAAGCACCCGCACCAGGAGTTCATCCAGATCGACACCACGAACATCCTCTTCGTGGTGGGGGGCGCGTTCGCCGGTCTCGAGCACATCGTCGAGCAGCGGGTCGGCCGCAAGTCCCTGGGCTTCACCGCGGAGGTCCGCGGCCAGGCCGAGCGCGACGCCACCGACCTGCTGTCGCAGGTGCGCCCCGAGGACCTGACGAAGTTCGGCCTGATCCCGGAGTTCATCGGTCGGCTCCCGTTGATCGCCAGCGTCAACAAGCTCGACCAGGAGGCGCTGGTCCAGATCCTCACCGAGCCGCGCAACGCCCTGGTCAAGCAGTACAAGAAGCTGTTCGAGCTCGACGGCGTCGAGCTGGAGTTCACCGAGGAGGCCATCCTCGCCATCGCCGACAAGGCGATGGAGCGGGGCACCGGTGCCCGGGGGCTGCGCGCCATCATCGAGGAGGTCCTCCTCTACGTGATGTACGACGTGCCGTCGCGCGCCGACGTCGTCAAGGTGGTGATCACCCGTGAGGTGGTCGACGACGATGCGGCGCCGACGCTGGTGCTGCGCGCGAGCGAGACGAAGAAGAAGAAGTCGGCCTGAGTCGACTCCGGTCGGTCGACGCCCTAGTCATTTCGAGCCATCTTCCGGGGTTCCGGTCTGCGGCACGCTGGGAGGCCCGATGATGGTGACCGGGTCGAACGGCCTCGTGAGCGGGCAGGGGCGTCAGCCGAGATGAGCAAGAGCCAACGAGCACCCCTCGTGGTGTTCTGCATGGTGGCGATCCTCTGCGGCGTCGTGATGGTGGTCACCACCGCCCGCGGTGCGGGTCCGCTGAGCACCCCGGTGCCGAGCGCGGGACAATCGGTCGCCGAGGCGCCGCTGGTCCGCTCGCCGTTGGACGCCCTCGGGCTCCGGGTGCCTGACGGCCCCGCGACCTCCGAGGGGACGGACGACGCCACCGCGACCGAGGACGAGCTCGAGCGAGCGGCACGCAGTGCGGAGGAGGCGACGACGCCGGGCGACGGCTCCACGCCGACGACGGCGGCGACGAGGGGCAACGCCGCCGGCGACAGGGCCGTCGTCGCTGCCGTCGTCGGCGTGGAGCCGGCGCCCGGCGTCGTCCCCTCCTCCGCGCTGCGTGCCGCTCGCTCGAGCTCGTCCTCGGTCGCGGTGGCGTCGTCCGTCCCCTC
>JBKJHX010000071.1:0-18211 GCA_046598855.1 Marmoricola sp.
CTGCCAGTCCAGGAGCTGCCGGACCCACGGCATGTCGCTCTGCCCGGTCTGCGCCAGGGTCTTGTCGGTGTCGACGCCGGTAGTGACGTCCTCCTTGTACTTCCAGTGGGCCGCGACTCCGTACTCGGCGCGACGGTGCATCGCGAAGGTCCGGATCTGCATCTCGACGGCCTTGCCCGACGGGCCGATCACGGTGGTGTGCAGCGACTGGTACATGTTGAACTTCGGCATCGCCACGAAGTCCTTGAAACGTCCGGGGATCGGGTTCCACCGGTTGTGCAAGACCCCGAGGACCCCGTAGCAGTCCGGGTCGGACTCGACCAGGATCCGGATTCCGACCAGATCGTAGATGTCGGTGAACTCGCGGCCGCCGTGGATCATCTTCTGGTAGATCGAGTAGTAGTGCTTCGGTCGTCCGGTGACCCGGGCCTTGATCTTCGAGGCCTTCAGGTCGGACTCGACGGCGTCGATGACCTGGTGCATGAACTGGTCCCGGGACGGTGAGCGCTCGGCGACCATCCGGACGATCTCGTCGTAGATCTTCGGGTGCAGGGTGGCGAACGCGAGGTCCTCGAGCTCCCACTTGATCGTGTTCATACCGAGCCGGTGCGCGAGCGGGGCGAAGATCTCCAGCGTCTCGCGAGACTTCCGGTCCTGGGTCTCGGCCTTCACGTAGCGCAACGTGCGCATGTTGTGCAGCCGGTCGGCTAGCTTGATGACCAGGACCCTGATGTCGCGGCTCATCGCGACGATCATCTTGCGGATCGTCTCGGACTGCGCCGAGTCGCCGTACTTGACCTTGTCGAGCTTGGTCACACCGTCGACCAGGAGGGCAACCTCGTCCCCGAAGTCCTTGCGCAGCTGGTCCAGCGTGTACGGAGTGTCCTCGACGGTGTCGTGCAGCAACGAGGCGACCAGCGTCGGTTCGGTCATGCCGATGTCGGCCAGGATCGTGGTCACCGCGAGCGGGTGCGTGATGTACGGGTCCCCGCTCTTGCGCATCTGACCACGGTGGTGGAGCTCGGCGGTCGCGTACGCGCGCTCGAGCAGCGCCAGGTCCGCCTTCGGGTGGTTGGCCCGTACAGCGCGGAACAGCGGCTCGAGCTCAGGGTTACCGACCTGCTTGCTGGTACCGATCCGGGCCAGCCGTGCCCGGACGCCGCGGCCACCGCTGAGAACCGGTCCCACCGGAACGGCCGGGGCAGCCGGTGCCGGGGATTCGGGCGCGCCCGTGCCCGATCCCGAGATCACCCGCTCTTCCGCCATGGGTCCAGTCTAGGGCCGCAAAGTCTGGTGGGCGGCGGATCACAGGGTGCGCAGGGCGAGCAGCGGGGTCTCCCCCAGGACGTCCCGGCCGTGCAGGAACGAGAGCTCCATCAGCACGGCGAGGCCGTGCACCAGACCACCGCCTCGCGCGACCAGCTCCGCGGTGGCGGCAGCGGTGCCGCCGGTGGCGAGCACGTCATCGACCAGCAGAACCCGCTCGCCCGATGCCAGGGCATCGGTGTGCATCTCCAGGGTGGCCTCGCCGTACTCCAGCACGTAGCTGACGTCGTACGTCGCGGACGGCAGCTTGCCGGGCTTGCGCACCGGGACGAACCCGACGCCGAGGGCCAGCGCCACCGGTGCGGCCAGGATGAAGCCGCGGGCCTCCATGCCGATCACCTTGTCGACCACCGTCGCCCCGGAGGCGTCGCGTCCCGCCGCTGCGAGGGCCGCCACTACCGCGGCGAAGCCGGCGTGGTCGGCGAGCAACGGAGTGATGTCTTTGAACATCACCCCGGGCTGGGGGAAGTCGGGGACGTCGCGGATCAACCCGTCGAGGATCCCGTCCAGATCGGCCGAGGAGCTCATCGCAGCGTGATCAATCCCAGGTCACTTGCCGCGCTTGGACCGCGGCTGCTTGGTCGGCTGCGGACGGTGGGCGGACCCGGACTGCTGGACCGGTGCCTTCGGGTCAGGGACGACACGGCCGCTGCCGGTAGCGCCGGGACGAGCCGGTGGCGCGCTGAACCCTGGGCGCTGGTCACGCTCGTCCTCGTCCTCCGCCTCGAGGACGGCGACCGCGCCGGGCTCTGCGGAGAGGGGCAGGTCGTCGCTGAAGACCGGAACGTCGGCGTACGGGTCGACCACGTCGCGCTTGGTGCGCGCCTTGGCCCGCCGGTCGGAGGCGATGATCTCGGTCTCACGCTCCTTCATGTGCACCAGCAGACGCGGCGCCACGAAGACCGAGGAGTAGACGCCGACGGCCATCCCGACGAACTGCGCGAGCGCGAGGTCCTGCAGCGAGCTGGCGCCGAGCTGAACCGCACTGACGTAGAGGATCGCGCCGATCGGGATCAGCGCCACGATCGAGGTGTTGATCGACCGGACCAGGGTCTGGTTGACGGCGAGGTTGGCGGCGTCGCGGTAGGACTGGTTCTTGCGGCGCAGCTCGTGGGTGTTCTCCCGGATCTTGTCGAAGACGACCACCGTGTCGTACATCGAGAAGCCCAGGATCGCGAGCAGGCCGGTCACCGCGGACGGCGTCACCGTGAAGCCGGAGAGCGAGTAGACCCCCATCGTGATGGTGATGTCGTGCAGCAGGGCCGCGATGGCGGCCACCGACATCTTCCACTCGCGGAAGTAGATCCAGATGAACAGCACGACGAGGATCAGGAAGAAGCCGACGCCGAGTGCTGCGCGCTGAGCCACCTCCCGGCCCCAGCTGGCACCGATCTCCGACTGCGAGATCTGGCCCGCCTCGGCGCCGAGGGCCTGCTGGATCGAGTCCTGGAGCTCGGTGCCCTCGTCGCTGGAGATCGGCTCGACCTGGATGATGATCGAGTTGTCGCCCGAGGTGGTCACGACCGGGGTGCCGACATCCTTGATGCCGGATTCGGCGACCGCGTTGCGGGCCTTGTCGGCGCCGGCCTGGCCCGCGTTCTCCGACGAGAGCCGGTCGACACGGAACTCGGTGCCGCCGGTGAACTCGATGCCGAACTTGAAGCCGTTGATCAGGATGACCGCGAGGAAGACCCCGACGATCGCCGCCGAAACGGAGTACCAGATCCCTCGCCGGCCGGCGAAGTCGATCGACCGTTGACCGGTGTAGAGGTCATTTCCGGCCTGTGAGTAGCGTCCCATCAGACCCTCCCTGCCTGGGGCTCGGCGTCCATGCCGAGCGTCGACTTGCTGAGCCCGGACAGCGCTCCACCGCCGTTGAACGCCTTGAACTGTGCCAGCCACGAGACCGCGTGCTTGGTGAACCAGAACAGCACCGCGAGGTCGATCGCCGTGGACAGGCCGAGCGCGAAGCCGAAGCCCTTCACCACGCCGGTCGCGAAGAAGTAGAGGACACCGGCCGACAGCAACGAAACTACGTTGGCTGCCATCCGGGTCTTGCGCGCACGCACCCACCCGGTCTCGACGGCCACCCTCATCGACCTGCCGTCACGCATCTCGTCCCGGATGCGCTCGAAGAAGATGATGAACGAGTCCGCGGTGACACCCACGCCGATGATCAGTCCCGCGATACCCGGGAGGGTCAGCGTGAAGCCGGCCGCCTCGCTCAGCAGCAGCACCATCCCGTAGGTGACCGCAGCGGCGACGGCGAGCGAGGCAAGCACCACCGCGCCTAGACCGCGGTAGTAGATCAGGCAGTAGAGCATCACGAGCGCGAGGCCGAAGGCTCCCGCCCACAGGCCCGCACTGAGCTGGTTGCCTGCCAGCGACGGCCCGATGGTCTCGGTCGTCGGGTCCTTCTCGAAGGCGATCGGCAGCGCACCGAACTTGAGGCTGGTGGCGAGGCTGGTCGCGGTGTCTTCCTCGAAACCGCCGGTGATCTGGGCGTTGCCGTCGGTGATGACGCCCTCGAAACCGGCGAACGAGATCACCTTGCCGTCCAGGACGATCGCAAACTGGCCACCGTTGCTGAACAGCTCACGGCTGACGTCGGCGAAGGTGTTGACGGCTTGACCCTTGAGGTCCAAGTTGACAGCCCAGACCGACTGGCCCTGCGGGATGCCGGCCGAGGCGCTGTCGAGCGAGGTGCCCTCGATGACGGCCCGGGATAGCAGGAACTTGTTGCCCTCGTCGTTGCAGGTGATCAGCGGCTGCGACGGGTCGTCGGCGATCGGTAGCGCCGCGTCCTCGGCGGTCGGGCAGGAGAACGCGGCGAACTTGGCGAGCCACTCGGCATCGGGTTCGGCGGCCCAGGCCAGGATGTCGGTGACAGAGCTGCCGCCGGCGGTGCCGGTCGGGGTGCCGGTCGGGGGGCCGGTCGGGGCCTTCGTCGGGGCCTTCGTCGGTGCCTTCGTCGGCGTCGCGGTCGGCGTCGGGTCAGCCGCGCCGGCGAACTGCGGTGCTGGCCGCGGGTTCGGAGTCGCGGTGCCGGTCGGCTTCGGAGTACCGGTGGTCGGTGTGTCCGTCGGCTTGCCGGTCGGTGTCGCCGACGGAGTCGGCTCGGGAGCCTGGGGCACCGGGACGCCCGCTGCGACGCCGTTGGTCGCAACCAGTCGGAACCGCAGCTGAGCAGTGCGCTTGACGGTGTCGATCAGGTCGCGCCGGCTCTCACCCGGGATCTCGACGATGATGAACCGGTTGCCCTGGGTGGTGACGTCGGCCTCGGCGACACCGGACCCGTTCACGCGCTGGTCGATGATCGAGCGCGCCTGGTCCAAGCTCGCAGACTTCGGGTTGCCGGTCGCGATCAAGGTGATCCGGGTGCCGCCCTGGAGGTCGAGTCCGAGCTCGGGCTTCCAGGTGCCGGTGAGGGCCACGAGCCCGAAGAGAACCGCCACGCCCGCGAAGAAAACGACGAGCTTCCGACCGGGCCGATACTTCTTGGTTGCCACGCTCTCGCTACTCCTCAGTCTTGTCAGGTGCCGGCTGGTCGGATGCCGGCGCCCGGTCTTCGTCCGGCGCCCGCCGTACGACGACCTGGCGGGCCACCGTGATCACGGTGCCGTCGGCGATCTCCAGCCGGACACGATCACCGTCGAGCGAACGTACGATGCCGAAGATACCGGCGGAGATGATCACTTCGTCGCCGATCGCGACCTCCGACTGCAGCTCGACCACGCGACGTTGCTGCGCCCGGGTGGAGCGGGTCATCACGAACCACAACCCGGTCAGGAGGACCAGGAACACCACGAACTGGATTGCTGGGTCCACGGGTGAGTGCTCTCGGCTCGACGACGGTTCAGATCTCGGGAGGGGCATGCAGATCGGTCACGCACACCACCGCCGGGAAGTGTAACGGGCAACACAGCACTGGTCGTGACCGACCACCCTCCGACGGGCGGCATTAGAGCGGTCAGTGGTCGAAGATCGTCCTGTCGTCGGAGAACGGTGATGCGGCTGGGACCGGGAGCCCCAGGTGCGTCCACGCGGTGGGCGTCGCGACCCGACCGCGCGGGGTCCGCGCGAGCATGCCGCTGCGCACCAGGAACGGCTCGGCGACCTCCTCCACGGTCTCCCGCTCTTCCCCGACGGCGACCGCGAGGGTGCTCAGGCCGACGGGCCCGCCGCCGAACCGGCGGCAGAGAGCGTCGAGCACGGCCCGGTCCAGGCGGTCCAACCCGGACTCGTCGACCTCGAAGAGCTCCAGGGCGCGGCGGGCGATGTCGCGGTTGACCACACCGTCCGCACGCACCTGGGCGTAGTCCCGAACCCGCCGCAGCAGCCGGTTGGCGATCCGCGGGGTGCCCCGGGACCGCAACGCGATCTCGGCGGTGCCCTCCGGCACGGTCTCGACCTCGAGCAGACCGGCCGAACGCTGCACGATCTGGTCGAGCTCGGCAGCGGAGTAAAACTCCAGGTGTCCGGTGAAGCCGAACCGGTCGCGCAGCGGGCCGGGCAGCAACCCTGCGCGGGTGGTGGCGCCGACCAGGGTGAAGGGAGGGATCTCCAGCGGGATCGCGGTGGCGCCCGGACCCTTGCCGATCACGACGTCGACACGGAAGTCCTCCATCGCCAGGTAGAGCATCTCCTCTGCCGGCCGTGACATCCGGTGGATCTCGTCGACGAAGAGCACGTCGCCCTCGTTCAGGCCGGAGAGGATCGCCGCCAGGTCGCCGGCATGAGTGATCGCCGGGCCGCTGGTGAGCCGGAGCGGTGCCGACATCTCCGCGGCGATGATCATCGCCAGGGTGGTTTTGCCGAGCCCCGGCGGGCCCGAGAGCAGCACGTGGTCGGCAGTCCCGCCGCGCGACATCGCCGCCTCGAGCACCAGCGAGAGCTGTTCACGCACCCGCTCCTGGCCAATGACCTGCTCCATGGACCGGGGCCGCAGGGCTGCCTCGACCGCGCGCTCGTCAGGATCGGCGCCGAGATCGGTCAACGAGGTCCGCTGCTCGAGGAACTCGAGCTCGGCGGTCTCCAACGAGGACTCGAACGAGGACTCCGCGTGCTCGTCGACCATCAGGCCCTGCTCAACGTCTGCAGTGCCAGCCGGAGCAGCTGGGCAATCTCGGGACTGTCCATCGTCTCTGCCTCCCCGGTGACAGCGGCGACCGCTCGGTCAGCCTCCTTGCCGGACCAACCGAGTCCGACCAGACCGCCGTGCACCTGGCTCTGCCACCCGGTGCCGGGAAGCTGCCCGTGACTGGTGGCCGGGGCGGAACCGGGGGCGCCGATCCGGTCACGCAGCTCCAGGATGATCCGTTGGGCACCCTTCTGGCCGATACCCGGGACCGATGTCAGCGTCTTGACGTCATCGCCGGCGACCGCGCGACGGATCGCGTCCGGGTCGAGCACAGCGACCATCGCTTGGGCAAGCTTGGGACCGACGCCACTGGCGGTCTGGACGAGCTCGAACATCTGCTTCTCGTCCTCGTCAGCGAAGCCGAACAAGGTCAGCGAGTCCTCGCGGACCACCATGCTGGTGGGCAGGGTCGCCTCAGTCCCCCGGCGCAGCTCGGCGAGCGTGTTCGGCGTGCAGTGCAGCTCGAGACCGACGCCACCGACCTCCAGGACGGCAGAGGTCAGGCCGATGGCGGCGACCTGGCCGCGTACGAAGGCGATCATCGGCCGGTTCCTGTACTGGCGACGGCAGCGGCCTGGGCGGCGACCGCGGCCTGGATCCGGTTGGTCGCCGGACCACGCCAGATATGGCAGATCGCCAACGCGAGTGCGTCGGCAGCGTCTGCGGGCTTGGGCATCGCGTCCAGGCGCAGCAGCCGCGTCACCATCGCGCCGACCTGGGCCTTGTCGGCCCGGCCACTGCCGGTCACGGCGGCCTTGACCTCGCTCGGCGTGTGCATCGCCACCGGGATCCCGCGGTGAGCAGCGGCCACCAGGGCCAGGCCGCTGACCTGCGCGGTGCCCATCACCGTCTTCAGGTTGGCCTGGGCGAAGACCCGCTCGATCGCGATGGCGTCAGGAGCGGTGGCGTCGATCCAGGCGTCGATGCCGCGGGCGATCAGCAGCAAGCGCTCCTCGATCGGGAGGTCTGGGGTGGATCGCACGACGCCCACCTCGACCAGCGAGAGCGGACGACCGATGCCACCGTCGACCACCCCGACGCCGCAGCGGGTCAGCCCCGGGTCGATGCCGAGAACGCGCATGTCTGCCTCACTGTCGTACGAACACCTGTTCGGACAAAGACAACCACATGTCGTCACAGCCGTCGTACCCGACACACCGGGGTCAGTCCTCGAGCGCCGCCATGATCTCGTCGGCGATGTCGAAGTTCGCGAAAACGCTCTGCACGTCGTCGAGATCCTCCAGCGCATCCACCAGGCGCAGCACCTTGGCGGCTCCGTCGGCGTCCAGCTCGACCTGCATCGACGGGATGAAGTTCGCGTCCGCGGAGTCGTAGTCGATCCCGGCCGCCTGCAGCGCCGTCCGCACCTCGACCAGGTCAGTCGCCTGGCTGACCACCTCGAAGGCACCGTCGAGGTCGTTGACGTCCTCAGCACCAGCGTCCATCGTCGCTTCCAGCACGTCGTCCTCGGAGACCGTCTTGCCGTCTTGCTCGCACGGCACGATCACGATCCCCATCCGGTGGAACAGATAGGCCACCGAACCCGGGTCGGCCAGCGAGCCGCCATTGCGGGTCATCGCGGTGCGGACCTCCATCGCGGCCCGGTTCTTGTTGTCGGTCAAGCACTCGATGAGCACCGCGACGCCGTTCGGCCCGTAGCCCTCGTACATGATCGTGGTGTAGTCGGCACCGCCGGCCTCGGCACCCGAGCCGCGCTTGACCGCCCGGTCGATGTTGTCCTTGGTGACCGAGGACTTCTTGGCCTTCTGGATCGCGTCGAAGAGGGTGGGGTTGCCAGTCGGGTCCCCGCCACCCATCCGAGCAGCGACCTCGATGTTCTTGATGAGCTTGGTGTTCATCTTGCTGCGCTTGGCGTCGACGATCGCCTTCTTGTGCTTCGTGGTCGCCCATTTCGAGTGGCCGGACATTCAGCGGTTCCCTTCTGGATGCGGCAGAGCCGACGACTGCAGGACCAGGTCGACGAACACGCGGTGGATGCGCCTGTCCCCGCCCACCTCGGGGTGGAAAGACGTCGCCATCAACGGTCCCTGACGAACGGCGACGATCCTACCCGCGGCCGGCCCGGAAGCGACCCGCGCGAGCACCTGGACCGACGCACCGACCTCCTCAACCCAGGGCGCGCGGATGAAGACCGCGTGCACCTGGCCGTCGAGGCCGTCGAAGTCGAGATCACCCTCGAAGGAGTCCACCTGCCGACCGAAGGCGTTGCGACGCACCGTGATGTCGAGGCCACCGAGGGTTTCCTGGTCGGTGGTGCCACCCTCGAGCCGGTCGGCGAGCATGATCATCCCGGCGCAGGTCCCGAAGGTCGGCATGCCCTCGGCGATCCGGCGGCGTAGCGGCTCGAACAGGTCGAAGGTACGGGCGAGCTTGAACATCGTCGTGCTCTCGCCACCCGGGATGATCAGGGCGTCGCAGCGCTCCAACTCCTCGGGCCGTCGGACGGCGCAGGTCGAGACACCCAGGTCCTCCAGCGCTGCCAGGTGCTCACGGACGTCGCCTTGCAGCGCGAACACCCCGATCGTCGGGCGGTTGGTCGAGGAGGGCACCCGGGGATTGTCTCAGGAGCAGAGGCTGACCACCGCGACGGTGTAGGTCCTGCTCACCGAGGGAGCCGAGGTCCAGGTCGTCGAGCCGAAATCACGGTTGGCGACGACCCACGCAGTCCCGCTGCTGATCGCGCTGGTCAACGTCCGCGACGTGCCCGTGACCGTGACCGACGAAGCCCCACCGCTCCCGTAGTACAGCGTGTAGCTGGTGGCACCGGAGACCGCGGCCCAGTTGAACGTCACCGAGAGCACGCCGAGCGCCCCGCAGGTGAAGGTTGCCGGAACGGCGATCGTCCCGGCGGTCAGCGTGCTGCCGGAGATCCCCACGTTGTCGGTCCACGGCGCCGCCCACGCTCCCTGGACCTGGCCGGGGCCGAGCAGGACGAAGGCGACCGCCGCCACAGCGACGACCCGCCGTCGAGAAAGATGTCGACCCCGGTTCCGGCTACCCCGACGGGTCGGCGGCTTCGGCGGCCCGGACCGACGCAGGACGAGCATCAGCATCCAAGTAACGAAGGCCCCGATCGCCACCAGCCCGGGCGGTGTCCGCAGGGCCGCTGCCACCCGGCCGAGCCAGGGCACCTGCCCAAGAACCCGATGGGCCTCAGTGACCCGGTAGCTCTGCGCGTCAGCGCTCGCGTTGGCGTCGCCCCGCAGGGTCAGGACCGCAGTCGCGCCGTCGCGACGCAGGTCGGTGATCCTGTGCGTGACCCGGCTCCCGCCGTCGGTGCGCACGGTGACGACGTCACCCACCTCCAGAGCCGACGCGTCGACCTGGCGCGCGAACGCCAAGGTCCCGGTCGGCAGGTCCGGTGCCATCGACCCCGAGCGCAGGAACACTGGCCGGATGTTCAGGGCAACGGCGAGGATCCCGAGCAGCAACATTGCCGCACCGAGAAGGGCGCCGACGGTCAGCAGCCGGTCCCCGACCCGGCGCATCAGCTCACGTCCGAGGTGCCGGTCGCGGTGAAGATCGCCGCGGCGGTCTTGCCCTGGAAGCTGCTCGCGGCGCCGGCGTCGAAGGTGATCTGGAAGCACAGCGCCTCGGTGCCGGCCACCGCGATCGGGCCACGGCGGGTTCCGATCAGTGCTGTCGAGGTGGTGTTCGTCAAGGCGGTCGGCCCGTAGATCGTCGACCCGCCGGTGCAGGTGGCGGCGTTCCCGCTGCCGGAGCGGGACCCCCCGGAGACGATGGTCAGCTTGACCACGGCCCCGGTGCTGTACGCGGCAGCGTCGGTCCCGGTCAGCCCTCCGGTCAGGGTGTATTTCAGTGGGACGGTGCCGTTGTTCTTCACCGTCAGGACCTCGGCAGAGGTGTTCCCGGGCAGCATCGGGGTGCCCGACATGCCGAGGGTGCTGGTGACGTAGGAGTCCACGGTGTTGACCTGCAGGTCCAGGACGCCCGCGGTAAAGGTAGTGCCGGTAATGGTGACGTCATCGGTCCAGAACGCGAAGCTCCCGACGGCGAACGCTCCGCCGACCAGGCCGAGACAGAGGGCTGCCCGCAGCCGGACCGACCTCGTGCTCGGTTGTCGGGGGTCGCGGTGGGTGCCCATCACGCCTCCCTCCGTCGGCGGAGGAGCGCGGCTGCGGCACCGAAGCAGACTGCCGCGAGGACCAGGGGCAGACCGAGCGCGGGAGCCCCGGTGGCGGGGAGCGTGGGTGAGCCCGGAACCGGTCGAGCGGCCACAGCTTCGCTCAGCTGGACGACGAAGCGCAGGGCCACCCCCGCGGCCTGCGAGTCGCTGCGGGCGGAGGGCAGGAAGGCTGCGCGGACGTCGACCCGCCGTGACCCAGACCAACCGACCGTCACCAGGTTCAATGCTGCCGACCTGCCGGCACGGCCGACCGGCTGCCACGGGCTGTCCTCGACCCTGGCCTCGAGCACGATGTCCCCGGTGCTGAGGAGGTCGTCCTCGGCTCCGGCCAAGACCTGCATCCGCAGCTCGGCGGCGGTGACGCCCTGGTTGCGGACATAGAACGAGGAGGTCCTGGTGTCACCCGGGACCCAGAGCACAGCAGGGTTGAAGAGCGGCTCCGGAAGGGTTTCCGACCAGCGGGCCCCGTCCGCGCTCAGCAGCAGGGACGGTGTCGGGTCGGCGATGGCTGCGGGAGCCACCACCGTGGTGATCCAGGCCGCGAATGCGAGCAGCAGGACTGCTGCACCGAAGGCGTGCCGCCGGATCATCGCAGCAGCGCCGGTCGTCGTACCCGGTCCCGGAGGCCGGCGGTGAACATCGCGGCCGCGTAGGCGATCAGCGCGCCAGCCGCGACCAGCTGGACGACCTCGCGGGTGCCGGGGCCGAACCGGTTGGTGAGATGGCCGAGGTAGGGCACGGCGTACCACTGCTCCCCGCGCAGCTGGACGGGTCGGATCCACCCGGGATCGGCCGTGCGGTTGGCATCGCCCTGGGTACGGAAGACCTGCTCGCCGAGCGCGTTGATCCCTTGCCCGACGATCCTGTGGGTGACTACGGCGGCCTGCCCGGAGGTCAGCTGATAGGTCACCACCGCCCCGACCCGAAGACTGACGAGGTCGACCGGCCGGGTGACGACCAGGGTCCCCGGCGGCAGGCTCGGTCGCATCGAGCCGGTGAGGATGACGTACGGCGTCCCACCGACCGCACGCGGCAGCAGCACGGCAAGGACCAGAACGACACCGACGACACCGATCACCAGCCAGGCGACGGCGCCGCCGACCCGGCGACGGAGGTGGAGCTCTGCGATGGACACTGCGAGCCCTTTCTCCTCGGCCGTGCCCGGGGGCCGTCGTCGGCGAGTACCCGGAGGACCCGCCGACGACGGAATCCAGGTCAGGGGTGGGTCTGGACCAGGCTCACGACGATGTTGTCGAGACCTGCCGTCATCCCCTGGGCGGTAAGTCCCGAGGTGGCGCTAGCAAACGTCACGCTGATCTGAGCGGTCAGTACGGCACCGTTGTCAGCCGCGGTGATGTCCTGGCCGGTGGCGACCGCGTTGCCGCCTAGGGTGAACGTCGCGCTGGGGGTGAGGGCCGAAGCAAGGGCGTTGCTGCCCGTGACCGAGGTAGCGTCCATGGTCAGGTCCGCGGCCAGGTGCTGACCCGAAGCGTTCACGGTGTAGACGCAGGTCTTGGTGATCACGTCACCGGGGACAACCAGGGTGACGCCCGGGGTGTACGTGGTAGCGCCGCCGGCAGCGTCCAGGGTCCAGGAGCTGCACACCTGGCCCGTTTCCTGGGTGAGCGACAGCGTGCCCGAGGTGATCGAGCCTCCGGTCACCGTCTTACTGTCGCTCCAGTACGCCAGCGATCCGGCACCGCCGAGCAGGAGCGCTCCGGCGACTGTGGCGGCGATAGCACCCTTGGTTGCCCTGCTGGTCCGGTGTTGCCTCATGGCCATGCTCCCTTCGGCGCCCGACGCGGACCCCTTCAGGTACCTCATCGGCAGGTTCGGGAACCGCCTGAACGAAAACGCGAACCTTTGCAGCTCTCAGTCGCCGCGGAGCCCGCCCAGGAGGAGCTCGTCGAGCGAGGTCTGGGGATCCAGCACGATGCCCCGGTCGCGGGCGTGGCCGTCGATCTGGAACCAGACCGACCGGGTCAGGTGAACGGCGAGCACCTCGCGCGAGGGCACCCGGTCCGCTCGCGCCAACCAGAACCGCACGGTGCCGACCGCTTGGCCGACGATGCCGAAGACGAGCGGGTCGAGCACCTGGTGGTCCTCGGCGGTGAGCTCGACCTCGAGCAGCGTGGCACCGGAGGTCACCAGCATCGCGATCAGGCCACCGATCTGCTGGGTGACCTGGACGACGTCGCCGAGGCGAGCAGCGTCCTGGCTCTCGGCGGCCCCGATGCGGTGCAGAGCCGGGTGCTCGGCGGCCCACTCGACATACGCGTACACGATCCGCTCGATGATCTGCGCGATGGTGCCCGAGAGCTCGAACTCCGGGACCAGTCGACCCATCAGGAGTTCCAGGATGCGCTTCTGCACCGCCCGGTCGAGATCTGCCCGGTCGGCGAAGTGCCGGTAGATCACCGGGCGGCCGAGACCTGCCTCCTGGGCGATCTGGCGGACGTGGATCTCGGCGCCGACCGGTTCGCGCTCGATGACGGCTATCGCCGCGTCCAGGATCTGGGCGCGCCGTTCCTCCCGGTGTGCCGCCCACCGCTCGTCACGTCCGTCGGGCGCGGAGGCGGGCTCGGGGGTCACGACCCCAAGCGTAGGCGCTGTCGCAGTCCACCGGCACGGGCAGCACGCCGACGGGCCTCGGGCGTGTCGTGGGCGATCCGCAGCATCGTCTCGGTCTCAAGGATCTTGACACGCGGTCGCTCGCTCCGGGCCCCGTGCTCGCGCTCGGCCGCGTCGATCGCGCGCCAGCCGCTCAGGTCGACCTGCTCGGGGGCCACCAGGTCCAGCCAGTCGTCGACCTCGCGACGGGTCCCGGCCGCACGAACCAGGACGCCGGCGGCGAGGTCGTCGAGGAACGAGGTGACGGTCTCCTCCGAGCAACTCTTGTTGGTGCCGATGAAGCCGCTGGGGCCACGCTTGATCCAGCCGGCGACGTAGACGCCCGGCTCGACCCGGCCCGCAGTGTGCGGCACGGCGCCGGATTCGTCGTCGAACGGAAGGCCCGGGATCGCGGTACCCCGGTAACCCACCGAACGCAGCACCATCTGGGTCGCGAGGATCTCGGTTTCGCCGGTGCCGATGGCCACAGTGCGGCCCTCGACGACCTCCAGGCGGGTGCGCTCCACCTGGATGCCGTTCACCGCTCCGCTCCCGAGGATGCGCACCGGAGTGGTGCAGAAGCTAAGCACGACCCGCCGACGCCCTGGACGGCGCGGGCGGTTCGCCAGCTCCGCCAGCAGCCGGCCGCGAGCCGTACTGAGGTCGAGGTCGGCGCCCTGGGTCTCAACGACCACGTCGATGCCGTCCAGTCCGGCCAGCCCGACGAGCTCCGGCATTGTGAACGCCGCCTCGGCCGGCCCGCGCCGCCCGAGCACGACGACCTCCTCCACCCTGCTGCCGCGCAGGGTGGCCAGCGGCAGGTCGGCGATGTCGGTACCGGCGAGCGCCTCGACGTCGGCAGTCAACACCCGGGCCACGTCGAGGGCGACGTTGCCGTTGCCGACGATCACGACCCGGTCGCCGCCGAGGTCGACGGAGACGTCCTGGTGATCCGGGTGCCCGTTGTACCAACCGACCACGTCGGTAGCGGAGATGCTCCCGAGCAGGTCCTCCCCGGGGATCCCGAGCCGCTTGTCGGTCGAGGCGCCGACCGCGTAGATCACGCCGTCGTAGCGCTCGGTCAGGTCCTCGTGCGTCAGGTCGGTACCGACCTCTACGTTGAGCCGGTAGCGAAAACCGGGCTGGCCCTCGACCGCGGCGAACAGCCGGGAGACCTGCTTGGTGTGCTGGTGATCGGGGGCCACCCCCGCGCGCGCCAGTCCGTACGGCGTGGGCAGCCGGTCGAAGACGTCCACCGTGACGCCGGGGTGCTTGAGCAGCTCGTCGGCAGCGTAGAGACCGGCGGGCCCGGACCCGACCACGGCGACCCGGACGCCCTCGGTGGGCAGCACCCGCGGCGCGGGGACCAGCGCCAGCGGAGTGCGGTCGGCGTGCGGATTCTGGGCGAAGTAGAGCCGGTTCAGTTCGACAAACGGCAGCTCGGCTTCAGTCAGCTTGGTGTGCGGCTTGAGCGCGTCCACCGGACACGCGGTGACGCAAGCGCCGCAGTCCACGCAGGACAACGGATCGACGTAGAGCATCTCGGCCTCGGCGAAGCCGGGTTCGCCGGGCGCCGGGTGGATGCAGTTGACCGGGCAGGCGATGACGCAGGACGCATCGCTGCAGCAGGACTGCGTGACGACGTACGGCATGGCTCAGGCAGCCTTCCCGGTCTTCTCTGCGGCCCTCCGGGCGCTCGGCTTGACCGGTTCGCTGCGGTAGCGCGCGCCCGCTCCGTCGATCTTCAACGCCTTCCAGACCCGGCGCGAGACAGGGTTCATCAGGTCGAGCTCGGCAGCGAGCGCGCGGACGTCGTAGAAGACGTCGCTGAGCATGGCTCGGGCCTCGGGGCTGTCCCAGAAGACCTCCTTGAGGACCTTCCTCGGAACGCCGACTGCCTGGGTGATGTCCTTGCCCGGGACCATGATCGCGTCGCCAAGAACCCGCATAATGACCGGCAGCACGACCGACAGGACGGCCTTGCGGACCGGGCCGACCTTGGGCACGTTGCGCTTGAGGTACTCGTGCGCGAAGGAGATGTGCCGGGCCTCCTCGGCGATGTGGATCTGCATGATCCGCTGCAGCATCGGGTGCATCGCGTCGCCCTCGCGCAGGATCGCCTTCTGCAGGTGGTCGATCGGCTCCTCGCCGGCGAGCACACCCATAAAGAAGACGATCGAGAGCGGGCGCGCCGCGAGCGGCAGGAACGGGGCGAGGGCCCGGAAGTGCCACGGACCACCGGGGACGTCGACCCCGGTCCGGTTCACGAACTCCTGGAACATCTGGGTGTGGTGGGTCTCCTCGGTCGCCTCGTGCGTGAGGTAGCGGTACTCCGGCGACCCGTTCGGGAGCCCGATCACGTACTCCATCAGGCCGCGGATCAGAATGTTCTCAAACTGGAGCCCCACCTTGGCGACGTTCGCCTGGCGCCAGATCCCGACCTCGATCTGTCGGTCCAGCGGCAGCGCCTGGTACCAGTCGCTGCGCCCGAGGGCGTCCGCCTTCGGGAGCACCCAGCGCGGGTCGTCGTAGCTGACCACGTAGTCCGGGTTGTCCCAGTCGATGTCCGTCCACGGGTCGAAGTGCTGGTGCACAGATCCCTCGGACAGGGTCTGCAGCTTCTCTTCGTAGGTCTGGATCGCGGTCATGGAGCACCTCTCACGGACGTCGTTGTCTGCATCTCTTACGCAGGAACAACGTTAGTGAGACACCACGTCACATGTAAAGCGTTACACGTGACTTCGTGTCACATGTATCTCCGCGCACGCCTAAGCTGTGGGCGAGATCACGGCGAGGCAGGGCGACGCTGCCAGCCGGCGGTGACTTCGATTCGCCCCTCGTCGAAGCGGGACGGGAGTCCCGCTTCCGCAAAGGCAGCGAGCACCTCGTCGAGGAGGTCGTCGCCGGGCGCGGCGTTCGCGTTCGTCGGGTGCCAGAGGTTGACCTCGAGCATGCCCTCGTCGATGGCGTGCCAGACGTCAGAAGGGGTGAACCAGGCGATCCCGCGCGGCCGAGGATCCCGTCGCGCGAGTTCGTCTCGGGCAGCCCAGTGATCGGCGCAGCCCACCAGGACGACGACTCCCCGCGCTTCCAGCGCCGCGAAGGCAGCAATGAGCCGGTCGTGGTCGGTCTCTGCTGGCCAGGACCGGGAAGCCTCGTCCCACGCGGCCTCCGCCTCGGCTATCCAGGTGGTCGCGGTCGTCTGGGCGTCGAGCCCCGGGTGGTCGGCCCGGATCGCCTCCGCCACACCGCGACGTCGCTCCTGCGCAGAACCTAGACCGGACCGGACGACGCCCGTGACCCAGGCCCGGGTATCGATGGTGCGGTCGCGGGACCGCCCCATCACCAGCCGCGTTCGGCCAGCCGGTGCGGAGCCGGGATGTCCTCGACGTTGATGCCGACCATGGCCTCGCCCAGTCCGCGGGAGACCTTGGCGACCACATCGGGGTCGTCGTGGAAGGTGGTGGCCTTGACGATCGCCGCAGCCCGCTCGGCGGGGTTACCGGCCTTGAAGATGCCCGAACCCACGAAGACGCCCTCGGCACCGAGCTGCATCATCAACGCTGCGTCGGCCGGGGTGGCAATCCCACCTGCGACGAACAACACCACCGGGAGCTTGCCGTTCTGGGCGACCTCCTTGACCAGCTCGTACGGCGCCTGCAGCTCCTTGGCCGCAACGTACAGCTCGTCGTCGTGCAGGACACCGAGTCGGCGGATCTCGCCACGGATCGTGCGCATGTGGGTGACCGCGTTGGACACGTCCCCGGTGCCGGCCTCGCCCTTGGACCGGATCATCGCCGCGCCCTCGGTAATCCGGCGCAGCGCCTCACCCAGGTTGGTCGCTCCACAGACGAAAGGCACCGTGAAGGCCCACTTGTCGATGTGGTTGGCATAGTCGGCCGGGGTCAGCACCTCGGACTCGTCGATGTAGTCCACGCCCAGGGACTGCAGCACCTGCGCCTCGGCGAAGTGCCCGATCCGAGCCTTGGCCATCACCGGGATCGAGACGGCGTCGATGATGCCGTCGATCATGTCCGGGTCGCTCATCCGCGATACGCCGCCTTGGGCACGGATGTCGGCCGGGACCCGCTCCAGGGCCATCACGGCCACCGCGCCGGCGTCCTCGGCGATCTTGGCCTGCTCGGCGGTGACGACGTCCATGATGACGCCACCTTTGAGCATCTCGGCCATGCCGCGCTTGACGCGGGTGGTGCCCTGCTGGGTCTCGCTGCTCGTCTCGGCCATGCCTAGATCGTACGGCGCCCGCAGGGGTGGAAACGAAACCGGGGACCGCCTCCTCGCACCCTCGGGGGCGGGTGCGGCTTCAGGCGAGCATGCCGCCCGCGCCCGCGTCGCGCGCGGCGTCGACGGCCAGGGCCTGGCGCCGCACCTTGAGCACGCGGAAGGCCACGGTGTAGGTGCTGGCGAAAGCCAGGACCCACAGCGTGACGTAGATGAGGATCGGCAGGCCGAAGAGACCCGCCAGACCCGTCATCACGAGGATCGAGACGAGTCGGTCGGCGCGCTCGGCGATGCCTCCCCGGGCGTCGAGACCGAGCGACTCGGCCTTGGCGCGGGCGTAGGAGGTGACCGAGCCCATGACCAGGCAGTAGAGGGTCAGGCACAGGTAGAGGTAGGAGTCACCCTGGTTGGTGTTGGCGAAGTACAGCGCCAGGGCGCCGAAGATCGCGCCGTCGCCGATGCGGTCGAGGGTGGAGTCCCAGAAGGAGCCGAAGGTCGAGCTGCGGCCCATCTCACGCGCCATCTTGCCGTCGATGAGGTCACTGAAGACGAAGGCGGTGATCACCAGCGTGCCGATGAACAGCTCACCGATCGGGTAGAAGATCAGCGCACCTGCGCTGACCCCCACCGTGCCGACG
Source organism: Marmoricola sp. (assembly GCA_046598855.1). Taxonomy (GTDB): domain Bacteria; phylum Actinomycetota; class Actinomycetes; order Propionibacteriales; family Nocardioidaceae; genus Marmoricola. The sequence goes on from JBKJHX010000071.1 coordinate 18,125, forward strand.
AACGTCACGGTGTCGGGGCTGACGCCCCACTTGATGAAGAGCTTGACGAAGGGCATGAGCACGACGCTCTGCCAGAAGTTCTTGAAC
>JBKJHX010000077.1:0-64450 GCA_046598855.1 Marmoricola sp.
TGGCGGAGTGGCGCGAACGGGGCTGGTAGCGACTGAACGCGGTCGCGCGCGGATCTCGGCAGACGAGGACGTCCGACGCTGTTGTTCGGCGTCCCTGCCAGATGGGTAAATCGAGACAAGCAATGAGCCTCTGCGGCGGCGCTCTTCCCGTAGGCGAGAGTCTTGAACACGCTGGCTCCCCTGCGCGGTGATTGCAATGACCTCGCCGTGCGATGACTGGTCGAGAAACACGAGCTGGCCGGTAGACGTCAGTAGCCCAGCGAGTTCAAGGACCGCCGAGGTGCTGTCGGATCGCGTCCAGAACGACTGCCTGCTGCTCAACGAACGGCAGGTGGCCGGCACCCTCCACGACGACCGGGGTTCCGTTGCCTAGGCCACCTGCCAGGCGGCGGGTGACCTCGGGAGAGAAGAGAAAGTCGTCGGCACCCGACAGCACCAGAGTCGGCGATGTGATCTCGGCAAGGCGGTCGCTCACGTCCCAGTCGGCAAGGGCACGGCTGCCGCCCTCGCTCCCGGCTCTGCTGAAGATCAGATCCGCGAGAAGCGGCACCATCGCCTCGGGCGGGGAGTGAGGCAGGTACCAGGGGCCGGTCGCCTCGAAGAACCGCACCATGTCCTCACGGGTCTCGGTCGGCAGAGCGAAGGCGGTCATCTGCTCGGCCGGAACACCGAGGCGTTGCAGGCCGCCGACTACCGACTGCTCAGTCGGGCCGGTGCTACCGGTGTCGAGCAGGATCAACCCGTGCAAACGGTCGGCAAAACGCAATGCATACTCAAGCGCCACGAACCCGCCGTAGGAATGACCGAGGAGCCAGGTCCGCTCTGCGCCCAAATGTTCGCGCAGCGCGTCCACGTCTTCGGCCAGCCGCGCCAGTGTGATGTCGTCGCCCGAGCCGGTCGAGCGACCGTTGGCGCGGAAGTCCAGGTAGGCCAGCTGGACGTCGTGGGCGAGTGGGTCGAACCAGGGTCGCAGTGAGGTGTGATCCAACCCCAGTCCGCCGTGCAGAGCGATCACCAGGTCTCCCTCGCCCAAGGTGTCGAACCAGAGCACGGCTCCGTCCACGTCGAAGGTAGCCATGGATGAAGGCTAGTCATCCGAAGGGACCCGGCTACCGTGTTTCGGCAGACTGGGCCTCCATCCACCAGCTCATCGGCACATCGGACATCGGACCTACGAACTCAGTGCCCGACCGATCTTTCCCCACGGCAGTGCTGGCCCTGACCTTGGGGACCTGGAGGCCTCATCTGGCTGAGTGGCGAAGCAGGACACCTGGAGGTAGGTGACTCGGCCGAGCTCGCGTCCATGATGGCCAGCCTTGCTGGGCGTTATCCCCACATCGACATCTGGGCGGCTGCTGCGGGACGGGCGCTACCCACCTCGACCTGATCGCTGAAGCGGTCGAACGCGCTCGGGACCAGGTGCAAGCTTGACGTGGCCAGCCCCACCTTTCTCCCGCGGAGGCGATTCTCAACTCGGGGTCGTGCGGCCGCGCCGGACCGTCCTACGCTGGCGCTGAGCTCAGGTCTAGTGGCCACGTAGGTCCGCAAGGAAGGCGTTTGCCGCCGCCAGGAACTCGGCCTCGCGCGCCGGCGGGACGAACCAGAAGTTGTTGAGGTACTTCACGAATTCGCGGTTGATGAGGTCGTCGAGGCGCTGGTGCCGGTCGACCGAGAAGTCGTCGGTCGACAGGACGGTGAGCGACGCCGTGTCGAAGACGTAGCCGTTGAGCCCCAGAGCAGTGATCTGGTCGAACACCTCAGTGATCGGGAATTCGTGGTGCCGCGCCTCGATCTCCATCAACAGGAGCACCGCGGGCGCCGACAGCGTCTGTTGCCCGCCGCGGATGACCGCGGGCTCATGACCCTCGACATCGACCTTGACCAGGGCGACGTGATCGACACCGAGCCGCTGCACGACAGCGTCGAGTGTGTCGGTGACAATCTCGACCTCCCGGCTGCCGCCCTGCCCGGGCTCGGTGTGGTCGTTGAGCGTGGCGCGGGTGTTGTACTCCCTGCCCTCGATGCTGGGAATGCGGATCGTCGCGGTGCCCGAGGCGTCGGAGGTGGCGAGGTTCTCGATGCGAGATCCCGGGAAGCGCTTGCGCAGGACGGCCGCGAGGTCGGGTAGCGGTTCGAACAGCGTCATCGTGGTGGGGCCGACGGCGTCCTCGATGACCGCGGCGTACTGGCCGACGTTCGCGCCGATGTCGAGCACGACGTCGCCCTGGTTCAGGTAGCCGTGCAGGAAGCGGACCTCGATGTCGTGCCCGAAGCCGGGACCGAACGGTTGGTAAATCGCCTTCTTGATCTGGTCCTTCTTGAACGCCTCATGGGGATTCGCAGCCGGCGCGTCCGGCACGGACCCCTTGCGGCGCTTCCAGGGAACACGCACTTAATCGGCTCCTCGGTCAGATGCTGGCGGAACTACCGCACACCAATAGCCTATTGGTCGAGCGCCACAGTTAGCAGTACGAGCGGTCCGCCTGGCGATCCCTCAGACCGGAACGATCAACTCGACACCGGAGCGAGCTGCCTGCGACTCCGAGGCGGCCGAAGTCGGGGCCTCGTCCTCGACGATCAGTCTTTGTCGTGCTCAGGGTTGTTCGGGTTCTCCAGGTCACTGAAGCGGGGCTCGCTCCTGTCGTGCGTCTCGGAGTCGCTGAACTCGCCGGTCGCCGGGTCGAAGGTACGTTCGGTGTTGTCGACCTCGGCGGTCTCGGGTCGGTTGTCGGGGTCAAGGCGTTCCTCGCGCTCCCGCAACAGCTGCTGCTTGGTCTCCTCGTCAGGCTCCTCCGTGAAGTCGATGCCAAGGCTGCGGCCAGCGCGCGCATCGACGTCGATGCCCCCGTTGTCGAGGATGCTCCCGCCCTCGTCGTCGGAGCCTGTCTGCTCGCTGGCGTCCACCGGTCCTTGCTCTTTGTCAGCCATGTCGCGCCTCTCTGGGGTCGAGCCTCGCGTGATTCGAGGCCATGACCTCCCATGCCCGCGACCTAGTGCAAGTAACCCTCCACGACTCAGCGATCAACGCGAGTGGGGGCGACGTTTGGTCGGTGACCACCGCGGGTAACGCGACGGATAGGACCCCCCTGACAAGAGGAGTGCACGTGTCGGACGACAAGAACGCTGCCAAAGAACTGGTCGAGACGCTGAAGGACGGCGAGCGCGGTTTCGCCAGCGCCGCCGACAAGTTGCGAGCCAGTGACCGCGCCGAATGGGCGACGACGTTGGAGCGCCTGTCGGAACAGCGCGCGGACTTCTGCCGCGAGATCGTCGCCCTCGGTCACGAGTACCACGACGACGTCGACGAAAGCGGGTCCGTCGCAGCGGCTCTGCATCGTGGCTGGATCTCGCTCAAGGACGCTCTGACCGGTGACGACGCGGGCAGCGTTCTCGGAGCCGCCGTGACCGGCGAGAACCACGCGGTGTCGGAGTACGAGAGCGCCCTCCAGCAGGACCTCTCCCCCGGCTTCCGGGAAGTCGTCAGCCGCCAGCACGCCTCGGTCGTAGCTGCGCGCGACGAGGTCAAAGCGCTCCAGATCGCCGACTGACCGCTTCGCCGTTCGACCTCCACGTCAGTTCGCCACGCGGACAAAGCGCTCAAATCGGCGTGTCGGCGTAAAAGTGCACCAACATTAAATCTTTTCGGAGTGTGAGCGCGAACACACACTGTGGCGCGGCTCATAACGGGCCTCGCCCTGACCGAAGGGATTCGAATGTTCACACGAAGCAAACGAGCTGGGCCCGCGAGATCGGTGCTGGTTGCCAGTGCTGTCGGGCTGACCGCAGCGACCGTGCTGGCAGGGGTCGGGCCGAACGTCTCCTCGGCGTCAAGCCACCGCGAAGCTCCACTGGTCGCCGGACTCCCGCAGTACGACACGACCGACGTCTACGCGTTCCGGAGCCCCGAGCGCACAAACTCGGTCACCCTGATCGCAAACTGGCTGCCGTTCTCCGAGCCCGCTGGCGGTCCGAACTTCTACACCTTCGCGCCGGACGCTCGTTACAACATCAAGATCGACAACAACGGGGACGCGAAAGCGGACATCGTCTTCCGGTGGACCTTCAAGACGAACTACGTCAACAGGAACAGCTTCCTCTACGCCACCGGGGAGGTCACGTCTCTCACCGACCGGAACCTGAACCTGTACCAGACCTATCGCCTGGTCAGGATCCAGAACGGTCGTACGAAGGTCCTGGTCTATAACCGTCGCGTGGTGCCCTCGAACGTGGGCAAGGCGTCGATGCCGAACTACCCGGCGCTGCGCGCCGAGGGCATCGACAGGGTCGGCCCCAACGGGGCCTACCGTTCGTTCGTCGGCCAGGCCGAGGACCCGTTCTTCCTCGACCTCCGGGTCTTCGACCTCCTGTACGGCGGAGACTTCTCCGAGGTCGGTGACGACACTCTCGCAGGGTTCAACGTCAACTCGGTCGCCCTGCAGCTTCCGCGGTACCTGCTCGCCCAGAACAGGAGCTACACCAGGAACCCGGTGATCGGTGTGTGGTCGACGACCGACCGCCGCAGGGTCAACGGTAGTTATGGCCAGGTTTCACGTCTGGGAATGCCCCTGGTCAACGAAGTCGTGATCCCGTTGGCTGACAAGGACCGGTTCAACGCCTCGAACCCGGTCAACGACGCACAGTTCCTGAAGTACGTGACGAATCCCGAGTTGCCGAAGTTGATCCAGAAGATCTACAAGGTGCCGGCTCCGGCCGAACCCCGTGACGATCTGGTGTCGGTCTTCCTGACCGGGGTCAAGGGGCTCAACCAGCCCAGGAACGTAGTTCCTAGCGAGCAGTTGCGGTTGAACATGACCACGCCTGTCTCGAGTTCTCCGGACCGGCTGGGCGTCATCGGTGGGGACACGCAAGGCTTCCCCAACGGCCGGCGACTCGCCGACGATGTGGTCGATATTGCCCTCCAGGTTGTCGAGGGTGAGCTCCGAGGTGCCAATAACGACCTCGGCGACGGCGTGAACGCGAACGACAGGCCCTTCAGGACCACGTTCCCGTACCTGGCCCTGCCGTTCAGCGGCAGCGACAGTTCGCCGCACCCCGGGAATCCGCCGGGACCTGCAGCGTCCAACCAGCAGTCACTGCTGGGAGGAGCCGTTGACCAGTTGCAGAGCAATGCTGCAGCCGGGGCTCTGGCCGGAGTCGGTATCGGGGGTCTAGTGCTCGGGTCAGTCATGCTCCTGCGCTCCAGGCGCCGCGAGCTTCCGGTAAACGCCAGCTGATCACCTCGTGAGTCTGAGTCTGGCGGTGCGTCTTTCGGCGCACCGCCAGACCCGGAACCTGAACGGAGAACCGCTCCATGCTTAAGTACCTCGCCGCTCTCGGGCTGGCTATCGTCCTCACCCTCGCTGGCATCTTCGGATTCGCCAGCCAGAACGACGCAGCTCCCGACTCAGCCAACTCGACGGCGAGCCCGAGCAACCGCAGTCCCGAGGACGGACTGACCACCGCGGTGATCGTGCTTCAAGAAACCGTCAGCCGCCTGCCGCGGGACCACCGGAGCTGGGCAGCCCTGGCAGTTGCCTACGTCGACGAGGTCCGGACAGGCGGTGCCCCGTCCCTGTACGACCGGGCGGACGAAGCAGTAGCCAAAGCTTTCGAGCTCGGACCCGAGGACAACTTCTCGGCACTCTCTGCCCGGGCCACGGTCTTCGGCGCGCGTCACGCCTTCACCCCCGCACTCCGCGACGCTAACGCAGCCTTGGCGATCAACCCCCGTGACCTCCCGGCCCTGTCGATTCGGATCGACGCCCTGACGGAGCTCGGTCGGTTCCCCGAGCAGCTGAAGGCCCTCGAGGAAGCCGATCGCCAGCAGCCCAGCGTCGCTGTCGCTGCCAGGTACGGATACGCCTACGAACTTCGAGGGGATCTCCCCCGAGCCGCAAGGGTGCTGTTGTCCGCGGCGGAGGGAAGCGCCCGGCTCGACAAGGCGTACCTCCTGACCCTCCTGGCCGACGTGGAACGCCTGCAAGGCAATTTCGACGGGTCAGAGGCGCATCTCGATCGCGTCCTGGCCGAAGTGCCGGGCTACTTGCCAGCGAAGGTCAGCAGTGCTCGCCTGGCGGTCGCTCGTGGCGACCTCGACACCGCGCTCAAGACCTGGGAGGCGATTGTCGCCCGGTCGAAAACCCTGGACACCCTGACTGAACTCGGCGAGCTCTATCTGCTTCGCGGCCGAGAAGCAGATGCAGCTGAGCAGTTCGCCAAGGTGCAGGACTCGATCGATGCAGAAGCCAAGCACGGCGTCAACATGGCCCTCGAATCGGCTGCTCACGGAGCAGAACACGGGTCCCGGACCGAGGCTCTCGCAGCAGCGCGAGCCGAGTGGAACCGCCGCAAGAGTCTGCATGTCGCGGATGCCTTGGCGTGGGCGATGCACCAGTCCGGAGACAGCACCGGGGCGCTGCGCTACTCGCGCTTCGCGACGTCGCTGGGCACCAAAAGTGCGCGATTCTGGATCCATCGAGGTCTGATCGAGGCCGAACTGAAACGGCCCGAGGCCGCCGCCCATCTGCGCCGCGGGATCTCCTTTGACCCCGGCTACTCGCCCTGGCAGGTCGCTCGAGCGCGCGCCGTTCTGGCTCAGAGCTGAACGGCGCGCGCTCGGCATCATGGTGATGCGCCGCGGAACCTGTTTTCGGGCTCCACCACGAGGTCGTGTGACCCTGGAGAGGACCTCCGCTACTTCCAGACCTTGACGTAGTCCACGCTCATCGTTGCCGGCATGGGCGCGCGACCGTCGTAGACGTTGCCCGCCGCTCCCATGCCTTGGGTCAGCGCCATGATGTACGGCTTCATGAAAGCCGGATCTCCTGAGGTGTTGGTCAGGCAGACAGTGCCGTTCACCAGGATCTGGATCCGCGACGCCGTCCACTCCAGCGTGTAGACGTTCCACACCCCGCGGGACGCGGTGCAGGTGTACGCGGTGTTGATGCCAGGTTGCGAACCGTAGGCGTCAGCGCTGTAGTGCAGGAACGGGATCGACAGCTCCGGGTAGGAGGAATAGGTCTCGCTGATGTCGATCTCGCCGGATGTCGGCCAGGTCTCGGTCGAGGCGACCCGGTCGTCGGGCCAGAGCCAGAACGCCTCCTGCAGCCCCGGGAAGCTGGTCGCCGTGTTCTTGATCCTGGCCTCGAACCGCCCGTACTGCTGGCTGAACAGTCGGTGGGTCATCACCCCGCCGGAGACGTAGTTCGTCGGCCCGCTCATCGCGCCGAAGGTGCACGAGACCGGGATGGCGACCTTGCGCAGGGTCAGGTTCAGCATCCCGTTCGCGACCGAGACGTTCGCCGGGTCGTCGGCGTAGCAAGCGTGCACCTCTGGGGTCCCCATCGCGAAATAGGTCTGCGGAATCCATTTTTTCCGGTTCAACGTGGTGCCGTCGAAGTTGTCGGCGAAGGTGCAGGCCCAGGCGCCGCCGTCGGCCTTGGCGAGGACCGCCCCGCAGGCGTCGGTCGTCGCGGTCGGCGGCCCGGTGGGCTTGCCGCGGGCCTCGGACGGAGTTGCGAGCGCAACGGTGCCGGCCAGGACCAGCGTCAGCGCAGTGAAGTACCTCATGTTGACCTCCCCCTCGGGGCGGTGCCGCCGCACAGGCCCCGAGTCGCGCGGCGCGAGCCTAGTGGGTGGTCCATTACCCGAATCAATGGGGGAACTCTAGTGGAAATTCACCTGTTTGTCCTATTTTACGGCTTATCAGTGTCACTACCGGCCGTGCGCTGATCAACCCCGTACTCCGATAGGTTCAAGGTCGACCATTTCGCGCGATGAACGGGAGACACGTGAAGCTCAGCGGCGCAATAGAGCGAGCTACCGGCGCAACGAGTACACCTGCCATCGACCGCGAGGCCTGGCCGGCAGCTGCTGTCGGGGCACTCCCCGCTCTTCTCGCCGTTGTGACCGGCCGGTGGAGGACCGCGCTGGCGCTGGCGGCACTGCCGGTCGGGATCGTGGCGTTCTTCCGCGACCCGGTGCGGACGATCGATTCGACGGCCGCGGCTGATGATCTCGTGCTCGCCCCGGCCGACGGCAAGGTGATGCATGCCGGCCCCGGCCAGCCCGGCGTGGCGCCCCCGGGCGACTGGCAACAGGTCAGCATCTTTCTCTCCGTCTTCGACGTGCACATCAACCGGACGCCGTACAGCGGGACGGTTACCGACGTCCAGTACCGCCCCGGCAAGTGGCACGCGGCCTACAAGTTCGAGAGCGCCACCGAGAACGAGCGCAGTGACATCACGCTCTCGCACGTCGTCGACGGGGTGCCCCGTACCGTCGTGTTCCGCCAGATCGTGGGGCTGGTCGCTCGCCGGGTGGTGACCCGGGTCGCCCCCGGGGACACTGTGCGCACCGGCGACCGCATCGGGCTGATGAAGTTCGGGTCCCGGATGGACGTCTTCGTCCCCTCCGAGGTCGAGCTCACGGTTAGCCAGGGCGACCGGACCGTCGCTGGCGAAACCGTGCTGGGCCACTGGCGATGAGCGACGGACGACCGCGTAGACGGCTGTTGCGCCGGCGCCGCTTCCGGATCGCCTCGCCCTCCGGCGCCGAGGTCGTCTCGCTGCGCCAGCTCCCGGGCAGGGAGCGGCTGCGCGTCACGGCGCCGAGCATGTTCACCGCGGCCAACATGGCCTGCGGGTTCTCGGCCGTACCGCTGGCGTTCGACGGACACAGCCATTGGGCCGCGATCCTGATGACCGTTGCCATCTTCATGGACGTGGCTGACGGCGCGGTGGCCAGGCTGGTCGGCGCGACCTCACCGTTCGGCGTCCAGCTGGACTCCCTCGCGGACCTGATCTCCTTCGGTCTCGCTCCCGCCGTCCTGGTCTACACCTGGGTGCTGCCGGAGTGGCCGGTGATCGCCTGGCTGGCGGCGTACTTCTGGCTGGCGTGCGCAGCGTTCCGGCTGGCCCGTTTCAACTTCACCATCGATCCGCACGCGGACAAGCGGTACTTCATCGGGATGCCGAGTCCTGGCGCTGCGGCCGTGGTGATCTCGACCGTCTTCGCCCTTGACCAGCCCGAAGCGGGCGTCGGCCCCTCGATCCTGCTGCCCGCGCTGATCAGCGTGGTCCCCGCTCTGCTGATGGTGAGCACCGTGCGGTTCCGCTCGTTCCGGAATCTGATCAACCCGCGCACCCACCAGGCGCGAGTCCTGACCGGGCTGACCGGCGTCGCGTTCGCTGCCGGTCTCGTGTTCACCCCGGCCGCCACCATGCTCGTCGTCGCCTACGCCTACGTGCTCACCGCGCCGCTCGGCGTGGTCACCGCCCCGCTCCGGGCACGGTTCTTCGGAGCTGAGTCAGTCGCACCGCCGCGAGTCAAGCAGCAGTCGGTCTTCCTGCCGCTGCACGATGAGGACGGCGACAGCGACAGCGACAGCGACGAGGACTAACCGTTGTAGCTGATCTTCAGCACCTCGGTCAGCGGTCGGGCCTGACAGGCCAGCCGGATCCCGTCCGCGATGTCCTCTGCGTCCAACACGTCGTTGTGCCCCATCTCCAGGTCTCCCTCGAGCACGATGCAGGCACACGAGCTGCAGTTGCCCTCACGGCAGCTGAACGGGGCGTCAATGCCTTTGCTCTCCAGAAACTCCAGCAGAACCTGCTTCCCGTCCCAGTCGTCGAAGGCGTAGTGGTTGCCGTCGAGCTCGACCTCGAGGGCGACGGGGCCGGCGAAACGCGCGGCCGCATCGGGTCCGTCGTCAGCCTCGGGTCCGTCGTCGGCGTCGGCGAGGGTCTGCTGAGCTGCCAGCACCTCGTCGACGTCCCCGAACGGGTTGCCGCCCAGGGAGACGAACTTCTCCTGGTGCCGGCGTTCGCGGGGGATCTCCAGTTCCTTCAACGCCGTGGCGACGGCCTTCATGAAGGGAGCCGGGCCGCAGCAGAACGAGGTGTAGCTGGAGAAGTACGAGGCGAAGAGCTTGATGCCGTTCTGGGTCGGCAGACCCTGGACGCTCTCGAGCCAGTGCACCACGGTGAGGCGGTCGGGGTGCTCGCGCGCTAGCTCGGCGAGTTCGGCCGCGAAGATCACCGAGGACTCGTCACGGTTGGCGTAGAACAGCACGACCTTGCCAGAGCCCTTCTCCAGCGCCGTCCTTGCGATCGACATCACCGGCGTGATGCCGGACCCACCGCCCCAGAGCAGCAGGTCAGCGTTGATGTCCTTGGGCGTGAAGATGCCGCTCGGCGGCAGCAGCCGCAGGGTGTCGCCGACCTTGAGGTTGTCGCAGATCCAGTTCGACGCGTACCCGTCGACGGTGCGTTTGACGGTGATCTGGTGGCGCCCGCTGTGCGGGCTGCTCGACAACGAGTAGCAGCGGGCCGCGAGGCCGGTCTGGTCACTGGGGACGGCCACGGTCAGAAATTGGCCCGGGGTGTAGGCGAACCGCTCCTGCAGCTCGTCGGGCACCTCGAAAGCGACCGACTTGGCGTCGTTCGTCTCCTCGATGACGTCGGCGACCACCAGGACGTAGGACTCAGTTGCCATGCTCAGTAGCCATCCTCTGCTCCGACCTCGATCGCGCCGTCCTTGACGGCCTGGTCGATCGAGGACCGTAGCCGGGAGCAGCCCTCCCGAATGGGCCGTCCCTCGGGCTGGGACGCAGCGCGACTGAACTCCGCGCACTGCTCCAGCGACTCGGCGTCCCACTGGATCGAGGTGTGGTGGTCACTGTTCTTCTTGACCCTGACCTTGGCCAGGCAGTCCAGGCACGCGACCTCGGTCAGTCGGGCTTGGGTATAGAGCCGCTGGTCCTCAGCGGTGTCCGGAGAGGTCGAGGCGAACGAGACCATCAGTGGTGTACCGGATGACCTGCGGCCGCGTCCGCCTCGGCCTTCTTGGCCAGGTTCTCGGCGACCTCTTCGTGCCAGTACTCGTTGGCCTTAGTGGTGTCGACCTCGAACTCGAAGCGCTCCACCATCTCCGGGACGATGTCCGCCTGGTCGACGTAGAACTGCTCGTACCACCGGCGCAGCTGGTAGACCGGGCCGTCGTCCTCGCAGAGCAGCGGGTTCTGCACGGGAACCTTGTTCTTCCAGATGTGTACGTCCTGGAGGAACCCCTCGCCGAACATCTTGGTGTACTTCTCGGCGATGAACGCAACGGTCTTGTCGTCCAGGCCTTCTGGTTTCTTGACGGTCAGCCCGTAGGACAGCGTGAACGAGTCCGGCCCGGTCGCGATGTGGGTATTGATCAGGATGACCTCGGTCTTGAAGCCCTTGTAGTCGACCCACAGCCAGTTGATCATGTATGACGGCCCGTAATAGGTGGCCTCGGACTTGAGGAACAGGTCGTTGTCGCCGGTGCCGTAGCCCTCGGCCTTGTCCGGACGGCCGGTCGACTCCATGTACTGGGTCGCGATGTGCCCCTCGAAGACGTTGCGGAAGCTCGTCGGGAACGAGAAGTGCACGTAGTAGAAGTGCGCCATGTCCACGACGTTGTCGATCAGCTCGCGGCAGTTCGAGCCTTCGATCTCGGTGACGTTCCAGCTCCAGTCGCTGTACTCGCCCTCGGCCAGGCCGGGGAGCTCGTACGGCAGGACCGCGTGGTCGGCAGGCGAGCCCTCCGGGTCGTACCAGATGAACAGGGCGTCGTTGCGGATCGCGGTCTCGTAGCGGACGGTCTTCGCGCGCAGCGGGATCCGGCGGGCGTACGGGATGGCCTTGCACTTGCCGTCGCCGCCCCAGCGCCAGTCGTGGAACGGGCAGGCGATCTCGTCACCCTTGACCTCACCCTGAGTCAGGTCGCCGCCCATGTGTCGGCAGTAGCCGTCGAGGGCGTTCAGGTTGCCCTGGGAGTCCTGCCAAACGACGATTTTGCCCTCGAAGGCCTGGACGGAGTGCGGCTTGCCATCCCGGAAGGACTCCGCAAGTCCCAGGCAGTGCCATCCACGGGCGTAGCGGCTCGGTGCGACCCCGCGGTCGAGCGAGCGTGCCTCAGAAGCCGATCTAGTGGTGGCTGTGCTCATGGTGGACCTCCCGTTGGGGGCGACGAACTCTTCCTTAAAACAAGAACAGGTTATAGTTTTACACGCATCTAATCCAGTTCTTCCCCCAGTATGAGGATCCCTTCATGAAGATCGCACTGAACGAAGAGCATGAGGCGCTGCGCGCCGAGCTGCGCGACTACTTCGCCCAGCTTGTCACTCCCGAGGTCCGGGCAGGTCTGTCCGTCGCGACCAGTGAGTTCCGGGAGGAAGGCGCGGTTCGGACCCTTGCTGACGGGGGCGAGTTCGGCGACTCGACGGTCTACAAGAACGTCATCAAGCAGATCGGCCACGACGGCTGGCTCGGGATCGGCTGGCCCGAGGAGTTCGGCGGCCAGAACCGCTCGATGATCGAGCAGCTGATCTTCACCGACGAGGCCGCCTATGCCGGCGTCCCGATCCCCTACCTGACGCTGAACACCGTCGGACCGACGATCATGAGGTTCGGCAACGACGCCCAGAAGGACGAGATCCTCCCCAAGATCCTCAAGGGTGAGATGCACTTCTCCATCGGGTACTCCGAGCCCGGCTCGGGCACCGACCTCGCCAGCCTGCAGACCAAGGCCCGCCTGGAGGACGGCGAGTGGGTCATCAACGGTCAGAAGATGTGGACCTCGTTGATCCAGTACGCCGACTACATCTGGCTCGCTGCCCGGACGGACCCGGACCTCCCCCGGCACAAGGGACTCTCGATGCTCTTGGTCCCGGCCGACGCCGCCGGGTTCTCCTACACGCCGGTGCACACCGTCGCCGGGGTGGGCACGTCCGCCACCTACTACGAAGACGTCCGGGTACCGGAGGAGAACCTCGTCGGCGGCCTCAACAACGGCTGGGCCCTGATGACCAATCAGCTCAACCACGAGCGGGTTGCGCTCACCTCGGCCGCCCCGCTGACGCAGTCGGTCGCCCAGGTCCGCGAATGGGCGCAGCAGACCAAGAACCCCGACGGCACCCGCGTCATCGACGCCGAGTGGGTCCAGGTGCTCCTGGGACGTGCGCACGCGCGCGTCGACATGCTCAAGCTGCTCAACTGGAAGCTCGCATCCTCCGCCGACGACCTCTCCCCGGCACACGCGTCGGCAACCAAGATCTACGGCTCCGAGCTGGCGACGGAGATCTACCGATCCCTGATGGAGATCGTCGGGCCGGACGCCATCGTCAGCGGCGATTCCCCGGGAGCTGTCTTGCGTGGACGGCTGGAGCGCTACTACCGGTCCGCTCTGGTGATGACCTTCGGTGGCGGGACCAACGAGATCCAGCGCGACATCATCGGCTACGTCGGGCTCGGCCTTCCGGCCGCGAAGCGCTGAGAAGACAGGACGAGGACATGGACTTTTCATTCACCGAGACTCAGAACGACGCCGCCGAGCTGGCCGCGACGATCTTCACCAACGAATGCACCCCCGACCGGCTCAAGGCCGCCGACTCCGGACGCTTCGACCGCGCTCTGTGGGCCAAGCTGGGTGACGCCGGACTCCTCGGGTTGTCGCTCCCCGAGCCCGTCGGCGGGTCAGGACTCGGGCTGCTCGAGCTGTGCTCGGTCCTGATCGAAGCAGGTCGGGTGGTAGCGCCCACTCCGCTGGCCGCCCACTTGCCCTCGGCCCTCGCCTTGGCTGAGTTCGGGTCCTCCGAGGTTCAGTCGACCTGGCTGCCCGGAGCCGTCAGCGGCGAGCTCGTGATCACCGCGGCAATCGCCGAGGAGCGCGAGCACGTGCCGGTGTCCCCGTCGACCACGGCGGAACGTGACGGCGACACCTGGCTCCTGACCGGTGTGAAGTGCGTCGTCCCGGCGGGTTCGGTCGCCTCGCTGTTCCTGGTGCCCGCGTCTACCTCCGACGGGACTGCCGTGTTCCTGGTGAAGCCCGAGGACGCCGGCGTGAACGTCGTCGCCCAGCGAATCAGCGACGGCGGCGAGGTCGCCCGCCTGGAGCTCGAACGTGCCTCCGGCGTCCTGCTCGGCGATCTCGGCGACGACGTCGTCGAGTGGCTCGGACAGCGATTGACCCTGGCTGCTTCGGCCTACGAGCTCGGTGTCGTCCGCGGCGCCTTGGACCTCACCGCGGCCTACGCCAGGACCCGGGAGCAGTTCGGCCGCCCGATCGGCACCTTCCAGGCCGTCTCGCAGCGCCTGGCCGACGGCTACATCGACATCCTCGGCTCCGACTTGATGCTCTGGCAGGCGGCCTGGCGCCTGGAGGAGGGTTTGGACGCCACCAAGGAGATCGCCGGCGCGAAGCTCTGGGCAGCAGACACCGGACACAAGGTCGCGCACACGACCGTGCACGTGCACGGTGGTGTCGGCATCGACATGGACGGCGAGGCGCACCGCTACTTCACCACCGGCAAGCTCGGCGAGTTCCTGCTGGGCGGGTCGACCGACCAGGCCCGCAAGATCGGCGTGCTGCTCGCCGACGAGCCGGTCTGACTTGACGGTCCGCAGGCTTCTGGAAGCTCGGGCCGACGACGACTCCCCCGGGCTGCTGGCAGGTACGTTCGCGCTCACCTGGCGGGAGTACGTCGCTGCCTCGTGGGAACGGGCCGCGGCGCTGCGCAGCCTTCTCGACCCGGCCCGGCCGCCGCACGTGGGGGTACTGCTGGAGAACACCCCGGAGATGGCACTCCAGCTCGCGGCAGCGGGCTGGGGAGGACACGTCCTGGTCGGGTTGAACACCACCCGGCGCGGCGACGCGCTCGTGGCGGATGCGCGGAAGGCCGATTGCCAGGTCATCGTCGTCGAGCCCGGGACGGCCGAGCTGCTCGATGGGCTCGACCTCGGCGGGTTCACCGTAGTGAGCCCGGCCGACCTCGATGCGTGCCGACGTCTCGGCACCGAGCTCGCCGAGCTGCCGCCCCCGGCGCCGGACTCGCTGTTCATGCTGATTTTCACTAGCGGAACCAGCGCTGATCCCAAGGCTGTCCGGATTACCCACGAAAAGATCTCCGGACCGGCGGCGTACCTGACCGAGCGGCTCGGATTGTCCGGCGACGACGTGCACTACGTCTCGATGCCGCTGTTCCACTCCAACGCCGTGATCGCGGGCTGGGCGCCGGCATTGTCCAACGGTGCTGCGATCGCGCTGGCGCGACGGTTCTCCGCGACCGGCTTCCTCTCCGACGTCCGGGAGTACGGGGCTACCTACGCGAACTACGTCGGCAAGCCGCTCGCCTACATCATGGCAACCCCCGCCGCGCCGGACGACGCCGAGAACCCGTTGCGGCTGGTCTTCGGGAACGAGGGCAACGAGCGAGACATCGCCGCCTTCGGCGAGCGCTTCGGCTGCCGGGTGGTGGACGGGTTCGGCTCCACCGAGAACGCCGTGGTGATCAGCCGGATCGAGGGAACTCCCCCGGGCTCGCTGGGACAGCCCGGGCCCGGAGTAGCGGTGTTCTCCCCGGAGTCCGGGACCGAGTGTCCGCCGGCCGTCTTCGACTCCTCCGGGACGGTCGTCAATCTCGGCGAGTGCGTCGGGGAGCTGGTCAACACAACAGGCACGGGACAGTTCGCCGGGTACTACAACGACGACGCCGCCACGGCCGAGCGGATGCGCGGCGGGATGTACTGGAGCGGCGACCTGGCCTACCGCGACGCTGGCGGCTGGGTCTACTTCGCCGGTCGTACGGCCGACTGGCTCCGGGTGGACGGCGAGAACCTCGCAGCCGCCCCGATCGAGCGGATCCTGCTGCGGCACCCGGCCGTCTCCGAGGCAGCCGCGTACGGCGTGCCCGACCCTCGGTCCGGGGACCAGCTGGTGGCTGCCCTGGTGCTCACCGCGCCGCTCACCGCCGACGCGTTCGGAGCGTTCCTCGCCGAGCAGGCCGATCTCGGGGCGAAGGCGTGGCCGCGGTTCGTCCGGATCGTCGAGGAACTGCCCCGGACGGCCACGAACAAGGTGCTCAAACGGCAGCTGCAGAGCGAGGTACTGGACGCGACCTGGACGCGCGAGGAGCGCGGGCGGTCGTACGCCTAGACCACGAGTTCAGCGCAGCAGGTCCTCGACGCCGTTGGTGAGCTTGACGTTGACGAAGCCGGACTCCCGGTCGGTGTACCAGACGCTGCCGTTCCCGGGGTCCCACGCCGGCTGGGAGTACGCCGCGCTACCGGCCGGCCCCGGCGTGTTGAAGTAGCCGATCTCCTTCGGGTTCTCCACGTCGCGGATGTCGAAGAGACGCAGACCGGAGAGGATCATCGAGCAGCCGGCCAGGTCGGGGTTGTCGCGGGTCGGCACGCTGCAGTAGTGGGCCGCATAGCCGCCCAGGGGACTGTTACCGCCCGGGTCCGCACTCTGCTCTCCTGCGCGCACCTCGGGCTGGTGCACCTCGAGCCGGATGTCGGAGACCTGGAACGGGTGCCGGGGGTCGTCGACGTTGATGATCCGGGCTGCGCCGACCGGCGCGTTCTTGATGTCGGAGAGACCCGAGAAGGAGAACAGGTCGACGAACTCGTCCACCTCCAGCAGGTACTGGTGACCATCGCGGGTGAACGGCTGTGCGACCTGCGGGATGGCCGAGCCGTGCCAGGTCATCGTGGACAGGATCGGGGCCTTCGGGTTCCGGATCCGGTCCTGGATCTGGCTGACGTCATGGATCCGCAGCCCACCACCGGAGATCAGGTTCGGTCCGGGTACGCCGATGTGCGCGGCGTACAGGGTCCGGCCGTCGTCGGAGAGCCGGAGCCCGTGGTACTGCAAGCCGGTCTGGGCAAAGATCGTTGTCGGCAGCCGGGGGTTGCTGATGTCTACCGCGGCCAGCGTGTAGATCGTGCTGGCGGTGTACAGGGTTTTGCCGTCCGGGGAGAACCCGCTCTCGTGGCCCAGCACGCCCGAGGGGGTGCTGGAGAGCAGCCGGGGCTTGCGACAGTCTGTCTTGACGTCGTAGACGTCCAGAATGCCCGGGGCGGTCATGACGTTGCCGACGGTAGCGACCAGCAACCCTCGGGTCTCGTTGACCAGCAGCGACTCGTGGGGGGTGAGCATCGCCAGCGACTTCAGGGTCGCAGTGCGCTTCGGGTGGGCGGGGTCGTTCATGTCCAGGACGACCACACCGATCCCCCCACCGCTGACCAGGTTGGTCAGCGTCGAGTCCGGTGGGACCAGCGAGGTGGAGTCGTAGAAGGCGCAGGTGTTGCCCTGGGCGTCGGTGTAGCGCAAGGTCTTGAACCCGCCGCTGACGCCCTCCCGGGACAGTTCGGCGGTATTGCACAGGTAGCCCTCGGCTGCACGTCCGGAGTCGAAGTCTGCCTTCGGGACCCGGCCCTGGATGTCGGTCTCCGGCCTAGCGCCGGGGCCACAGTCGGCCCTCGGGACAGCCTGCCGGTCCGGAGCCTCGGCGGAAACGCTGGTCAGCGACCAGGAGCCTGCGATCACGGTGCACAGCGCGAGAAGGGCGATCAGACGACGAATGGCAGCGCGAGGCTGCGGCGAGCGGGGCACGACCATGTCCACCTCAACGACCTGCGGCCGGTCGCGCTACGCCCTGGGCACCAACGGCCTTGTGGGTCTAGTGCAGGAGCCGCTGGACACCGTTGGTCAGCTTGACGACGTAGAAACCCGAGTTCGCGTCGGTGTACCAGACCGAGTTCCGGGCGACGTCCCAGGCGGGCTGCGACATGGCGTACGCGCCGACGGCCAGGGTGGCCGTGAGTCTCGGGACCGGCTTGTTGAAGTACGCGACCTCCTTGGGACGCCTGACGTCACGGATGTCGAAGAGCCGCAGACCCGACATGATCATCGAGCAGCCGGCGATCTTCGGGTTGTTCCGCGTCGGCATGCCGCAGTAGTGCGCGGCGTAGCCCTGGGCGGGGAAGGCAGCGACCGGGTCGTTCTTCTGTGGACCGTCTCGTTGGTCGGGCTCGTGCACCTTCAACCTGATGTTGCTGACCACCCGAGGACGTCGCGGGTCGTCGACGTTGATGATCCGTGCCGCGCCGACCGGCGAGTGCACCGGGTCTACGATTCCCTTGAAGGTGATCAGGTCGATGAACTCGTCGACCTCGAGGACGTACTTGTGACCCTTGCTGACGAACGGCTCGGCGACCTGCGGGATCGAGACGCCCTTCCAAGTGATCGTGGAGAGCACCGGAACCTTCGGGTTATGGGCACGGGCCTGGATCTGGCTCACGTCGAGGATCCGGAGACCGGTACCGGTGATCCCGCCCGGACCGGGTTTGCCGACGTTCGCGACGTACATCGTCCGGCCGTCGTTGGACAGGCGCAGGCCGTGGTAGACAACGCCGTTCTGCCGGAAGAGGATCTTCGGCTTCCTCGGGTTGGCGAGGTCGACTGCTGTCAGGGTGCCGAGGATCCCGGCGACGTAGTAGGTCTTCCCGTCGGGCGAGAACCCGCTCTCGTGGCCGAGGATGCCGGACAACGTGCTGGAGAGCAGCCGCGGCCTGCGACAGTCGGTCTTGACGTCGTAGACGTCCAGCACGCCCGGCGCCGTGGCCGCCGTCCCCATCACACCGACCAGCAGGCCACGCTTGGCGTTGACCAGCAACGACTCGTGCGGGCTGAGCATGGCGGCCGAGATCAGGTTCGCGGTCTTCCGCGGCTTGGCCGGGTTCGTCATGTCCAGGACCACCACGCCGAGCCCAGCTCCGGACAGGGTGTTAGAGACGACGTCGCGCGGAAACGCCAGCGTCGAGTCGTAGTAGGCGCAGGTGCGTCCCTGGGCATCGGTGTAGCGCAGCGTCTTGAACCCGCCGGAGCCGCCCTGGTGGGCGACCTGCACGGTGTTGCACCGATAGCCCTTCTGGACCCGGCCGTTGCGGTAGTCGGCCGAGGGGACCCGCCCCTGGGTGGACCCCTCCGGCAGTGATCCGGGCCCGCACGTCGCCGTCGGCACCGCTGCGGTGGACAGGCCCGGCGCTGCGCTTCCGGTGAGCGCCAATCCGCCGACCATCGCGAGGAGGACGGCTCCTAGGGCAAGGAGACGGCGGGTGGCAGCAGCGCGCTGCCGGGGTGAGTTCGGAACGACCATGGGGGCGACTCTAGGACAAGGCGCCCAAAATGGGCGTCCAAGTCATCCGTCAGCCCCGGATCTTCTCGAGGCGGTTGACGGTCTCCTCGTACTCGGCGATGAGTTCGGCCATCACCTGGGCGACGGGCTTCACCTCGTTGGTGCGGCCGATGATCTGGCCGGCCGGCATCGCGACCACCTCCGCGTCGTCGGCCAGGTTCATCCTGCTGTGCGCATCGGAGACCAGCAGGTTCTGCAGCGGCATCGGGAGCGGCGCCGGGGCGCCCTCCTCCTCCCACGCAGCGGTCCACTTGTTCTTCAGCAGTCGGGCCGGCTTGCCGGTGTACACGCGGCTGCGCACGGTGTCGCCCGAGCCGGCCTTCAACAGCGCGCGCTGGACCGCGTCGCTGCTGCCCAGGTCGTACTCCGCGACCGTCAGCCACAGCGAACCCGTCCAGACGCCCTGCGCACCCAGCGCCAGCGAGGCCGCCACCTGACGGCCGCAGCCGATCCCGCCGGCAGCGAGCACCGGCACGTCGACGGCATCGACGATCTCCGGGGTGAGCACCATGCTGGCGATCTCACCGGTGTGTCCGCCGGCCTCGTAGCCCTGGCTCACGATGATGTCCACGCCGTTGGCGACATGGGAGGCGGCGTGTTTCGCGGCACCGGCCAGGGCCGCCACCAGGACACCCTTGGCGTGCGCCTGCTCGATGACGTCTTTCGGGGGGGTGCCGAGCGCGTTCGCGATCAGCACCGGACGGTGGTTCAGGGCCACGTCGACGTGGCTCCGCGCCGTACTGTGCAGCCAGCCCAGGACACCTTCTCGGCCTTCGCCCTCGGGCAGCGGCGGGACACCGAGCTTGCGCAGCGTCTCCTCGACGAAGGTGATGTGCTCGCCCGGGATCAGCGTCTTGAGGTCGACCGAGGTGCCCTCGGTGGGGACCTTCATCGGCATCACGATGTCGACGCCGTACGGCTTGCCGTCGGTGTTCTCGTCCATCCAGGTGAGCGCCTCGTCAAGCTCGCTGGCGTCGTTGAACCGGACCGCCCCGAGAACACCCAGCCCGCCGGCGCGGGAGACCGCGGCAGCGACCTTCTCCGAGGGGGTGAAGGCAACGATCGGGTACTCGATGCCGAGTCGTTCACACAGTTCAGTTCGCATCACGCGGTTGCACCTTCCTGGGCCTTGGCTTCGAGGAGGAGTTCCTTAGCCTTGGGGTACTGCGCCTTGCCGGTGGCATTGCGCGGAATCTCGGGGACGAAGGTGATCGCCCGGGGCAACTTGTAACCCGACAGGTGCTCGCGCAGGAAGTCGCGGAGTTCGTCCAGCTCGACGGTGTGGCCTTCCCGAGCCTGGATCACCGCGGCCACGGCCTGGCCGAACTTCTCGTCCGGGATGCCGACCACCAGCACGTCGTAGACGGCCGGGTGACGCTTGATCGCCATCTCGACCTCTTCGGGATACACCTTCTCGCCGCCGGTGTTGACGCAGTTCGACCCGCGGCCGAGCAGGGTGACCCGGTTGTCCTCCTCGATCCGGGCGAAGTCGCCGGGGACCGAGAAGCGCTCGCCGTCGATGACCAGGAACGTCTCCGCGGACTTCTTCTCGTCCTTGTAGTAGCCGACCGGGACCGATCCGCCGCGGCCGAGGCGACCGATCTTGCCGACGTTGGTGGCGAGGTCGAGAACGTTGTTCTGTTCGTCGATGACGACGCTGCTGGGGCCGAGGCCCACCACCGGGCCGTCACTGGAGATGTGCGCCTTGTCCTGCATGCCCATGCCCTGGAAGCCGGTCTCGCTCGCACCGACAGAGTCGGTGTACACCGGGTTCGGCAGTGCCGCGATCCAGCGCTCCTTGACCTCGGGGCTGAAGATCGCTGCGCTGCTGGAGACTGCGAACAGGCTGGCTCCGCTGTACGGCTCGCCGGTCGCCGCCTTGCGCTCGAACTCCTCGATCAGCGGCCGGGCCATCGCATCTCCGGTCATGAAGATCAGCATGATGCCGTTCTCGTCGATGAGCTCCCAGGTGCGCTGGGCATCGAACTTCGGCTCCAGGATGGTCAGGTGACCGGCGAACAGGTGCATCAGCAGGCCGGCCTGGGCGCCGCCGTGCATCAGCGGGCTGAGCGGGAAGGTGACCATCCGGCCTTCCTGGGAGGCCTGCTTCGACTGGTCGAATTCTTCCAGCTTCTCGCCGGTGTAGAAGTCGATGCCGCCTCCGAGGGTCCGCCAGAAGTCCTCGTGACGCCACATGACGCCCTTCGGGAAGCCGGTGGTGCCGCCGGTATAGATGATGTGCAGGTCGTCGGCGCTGCGGTCGGCGAAGTCCCGCTCGGCGCTCTGGTCAGCAATCGCGTCGGCGTACAGGACCCCGTCGAACGCGGAGATGTCGGACTGATCGTCCGGCTCGATCACGTCGGGGATGACCACGAAGGTCTTTAGCTTGGGGTGGTTAGGCGCGGTCTTGGCGACCAGCGGGGCGTAGGTGCGCTCGACGATGAGCGCCACCACGTCGGCGTTCTCGAAGAGGTAGTTGAGCTCGCCCTCGACGTAGCGGTAGTTCACGTTGATGTTGACGGCACGGATCTTGACGATCGCCAGGACCGCGACGACATGCTCGATGCTGTTCTTCGCGTAGACGGCCACATGGTCGCCGGGCTGGACGCCCTGCGCCTGCAGGTAGTGGGCGAGTTTGTTGGACTCAGTCTCCAGGTCCGCGAAGTTGACGGTCCGGTCCCCGACCTTCACGGCAGGGTTCTGAGGGGCTGCGTCGACGGCATGCTCGAAGAGATCAGCGATGTTGATGGCCATGCCGCGATACTAGAACACGTTCTCGTTTAGGGCTAGCATTCACCCCATGACGGACACTGCAGACTGCCTCGTGGAGCAAGACGGCCACAAGCTGATCGTGACCATGAACCGCCCCGAGCGCCGCAACGCGCTCTCCAGCGACATGCTGCGGATCATGGAAGACGCCTGGGACCGGGTGAACTCCAACCCGGAGATCCGGGTCTGCATCCTGACCGGGGCCGGTGGCTACTTCTGCGCCGGCATGGACCTCAAGACGGCGAACGAGAAGCCTCCGGGCGACAGCTTCGAATCGGGCGAGTTCGACCCCACCATCCTCAAAGGCCTGCTCAAGGGTTTCAGGTTGACCAAGCCGCTGATCGCGGCCGTCGAGGGCCCCGCGATCGCCGGCGGCACCGAGATCCTGCAGGGCACCGACATCCGGGTGGCCGGCGAGTCCGCCAAGTTCGGCGTGGCCGAGGCGAAGTGGAGCCTGTACCCGATGGGCGGCTCCGCGGTCCGGCTCCCCCGGCAGATTCCTTACACCGTCGCCGCCGAACTGCTGCTGACCGGCCGTCTCCTGCTGGCCCCCGAGGCTCGCGAGCTCGGGCTGATCGGGCACGTGGTGCCGGACGGCGAGGCGCTGGCCAAGGCGCACGAGATCGCCGACCTGATCGCTGCGAATGGGCCGCTGGCGGTCCAAGCAATCCTCAAGACGATGCGCGACTCCGAGGGCAAGCACGAGGACGACTGCTGGGCCGACGATGCCAAGGTCGGCGCCGCGGTCTTCACCTCCGAGGACGCCAAGGAGGGCCCGCGAGCCTTCCTGGAGAAGCGTCCGGCGCAGTTCACCGGTAAGTGAGGTTTCGAGACGGTCGCTGCGCGACCTCCTCAACCACCGTCAATCTCCACCGCGGTTGAGGCGGGCGTTCTGCGGTGGTTGAGGAAGGCGCGCTGCGCCCAGGCTGACGGTGGTTGAGGACGGCGCTCTGCGCCCAGACTGACGGTGGTTGAGGAAGGCGCTCTGCGCCTGTCTCGAAACCTGCCACCCTGACGTCATGGACTCGGAGACCCGCACCTACCGCACCGGGGACCGCGAGGCGGTCCTCGACCTCACTACCGACGCTGCGGCGTACGTCGACGGTCGGGGGGACGGACTCCTCCACGTCTTCGTCCCGCACGCCACCGCGGGGATCGCCATCCTGGAGACCGGGGCCGGCAGCGACGACGACCTGCTCGCCGCCCTCGCCGACCTGCTCCCCGCCGACGACCGTTGGCGGCACCAGCACGGGAGCCCCGGACACGGTCGCTCGCACGTGATGCCGGCGCTGGTCCCGCCGTACGCCACAGTGCCGGTCTCCACCGGCCGGTTGCTGCTCGGGACCTGGCAGTCGATCTGCCTGGTCGACCTCAACGTCGACAACGAGGTCCGCGAAGTCCGGTTCAGCTTCCTGGCCGGGTGAAGCCGAGGCGGTCGGTCAGCCGACCGAGCGGTCCCCGGTCCAGTACTTCGCCCGGAGAGCCTTCTTGTCCGGCTTGCCGAGACCGGTCAGCGGAAGGGCGTCGATCGCGATCACCTGCTTCGGCGCCTGCACCGAGCCCTTCTTCTCCTTGACCATGTCCTGGATCTCCGCGATCACCGCGTCGGTGAGCTCGTGCCCCTCCCGGAGCACGACGATCGCGGTGACCGACTCGCCGAACTTCTCGTGCGGGACCCCGATCACCCCGACCTGGGCAATCGCCGGGTGCTCCGCGACGACGTCCTCCACCTCACGGGGGAAGACGTTGAAGCCGCCGGTGACGATCATGTCCTTGGTCCGGTCGACGATGTACCAGAAACCGTCCTCGTCCTCGCGGGCGATGTCGCCAGTGCGCATCCACCCGTCCTTCCACGTCTCTGCGGTCTGCTCGGGCAACTTCCAGTAGCCACCGGAGAGCAGCGGTCCGGCGACGCAGATCTCGCCCGGCTCGCCCCGCTCGACGGGTCGGCCGTCCTCGCCCAGGAGCGCCGTACGGGCTAGGGCAGTGGGGCGGCCGCACGAGGCCAGCCGGTGCTCGGCGGGCTTCCCGTCGGCGTCCACGTGGTCGCCCTTGCCGAAGTACGTGATCACCATCGGCGCCTCGGACTGGCCGTAGTACTGGGCGAAGATCGGGCCGAACCGCTCGATCGCCTCCTTGAGCCGGACCGGGTTCATCGCCGAGGCGCCGTAGTAGACCGTCTCCAGTGACGACAGGTCCCGGGTGTGCGAGTCCGGGTGGTCCATCAGGGCGTAAAGCATCGTCGGCACCAGCATCAAGGAGTTGATCTTCTTCTCCTCGATGGTGGCCAGTACCTCGGCCGGGTTGAACGTCGAGGTGACGAACAGCGTGCCGCCCTTGATGACGACCGGGACGAAGAAGGCTGCGCCCGCGTGCGACAGCGGCGTGCACATCAAGAACCGGGGCTCCTGGGGCCACTCCCACTCGGCGAGCTGGATGCCCGTCATCGTGTTCATGGTCTGGCTCATCCCGATGACGCCCTTGGGCTTGCCCGTCGTGCCGCCGGTGTAGGTGATCGACACGACGTGGTCACCGGGGAGCAGACGCGCCTGGAGGGACTGAGCCTGGAAGCCGGCCGCGACCTCGGTGAGGTCGGCCGTGGTCCGGCCGCTGTCGGCGGCGGCCTTGGCGACCTCCTCCGGGACCGCGCCGATGGTGAGGACCTGGGTCAGTCCGGGGCACTTGTCGAGTAGCGCCAAGGCCCGCTCGCTGAAGTACGGGTCGATGATCAAGGTGGTGATCTCGGCGTCGTTGATGACGTATGCGTGGTCATCGGCGGAGCCGAGCGGATGCAGCGACGTACGGCGGTAGCCCTGGGTCTGTCCGGCGCCGAGGATGAAGAGCACTTCGGGGCGGTTGAGCGCAAGCAGCGCGCCCGCGGTCCCGAAGCCGGCGTTCAGGGACTCGAACGCCTGGATGTAGGTGCTGATCCGGTCCGCGACCTGCTGTCCAGTCAGGGTCACCTCGCCGAGGTGGATGATCGGCCGGTTGTGGTGGCGCCGGAGGGCAGCCACCATCAGGTGGCCGTTGTGGGTCCCGGTGCGCAGGTCGCCGGCGTTCGCGATCCCGGTGATCGCGGTGACGTCGGCACTCATCCGAGCACCTTTGCGATCTTCCGGATCTCGTCGGCGTTCCGGGCGCTGAGCAGCAAGGTGGTCACTCCGGTTTCCTCCCATTCGGCAACGCGATCCTTCACGTAGCCCTCGTCTCCGATGATGTGCATGTCGTTCACCAGCTCGTCCGGGATCAGCGCGGTGGCCTCGTCCTTCTTGCCCGACAGGAACAAGCTCTGCACCTCGTCGGCCAGCTCGCCGTACCCCATCCGGGTGAAGACCTGGTGGTGGAAGTTCATCTCCTTGGCGCCCATGCCGCCCATGTAGAGCGCGACGATCGGCTTCATCGTGTCGATCACGGCCTGGCGGGCCGGGCCGTTGTCGGCAGTGATCTCGAGGTGGCAGGTGGCCGCGATCTCGAACGTTTCCCGCGTCCGCCGGGCTCCCTCGCGGGCGAAGCCCTCGTCGAGCCACGGCTGGTACATCGCGGCCGACTTGGGCGTGTAGAAGATCGGGATCCAGCCGTCGGCGATCTCTGCTGTCTGGGCGACGTTCTTGGGACCCTCGGCGCCGAGCCAGATTGGAATGTCGGCGCGCAGCGGGTGCACGATCGGCTTCAGCGGCTTGCCGAGACCCATCGCGCCGGGGCCGTTAAAGGGCAGCGGGTAGTGCGGGCCGTCGTTGGTGACCGGGCCTTCCCGGGCGAGCACCTGACGGATGATGTCGACAACCTCGCGGGTGCGGGCCAACGGCTTGGAGAATGGCTGGCCGTACCAGCCCTCGACGACCTGGGGTCCCGAGACGCCCATGCCGAGCACTACCCGGCCACCGGAGAGGTGGTCGAGGGTGAGCGCGTGCATCGCGATGCTGGTCGGCGTCCGTCCGGACATCTGCACGATCGAGGTGCCGAGCCGGACTCTGCTGGTCTCCCGACCCCACCAGGCCAGCGGCGTGAAGGCGTCCGAACCCCAAGCCTCCGCGGTGAAGATCGCGTCGTAGCCGGACTCCTCGGCCGCTGCGACGAGTTCCGCGTGGTTCGCGGGCGGTCCGGCGCCCCAATAGCCGAGCTGCAGTCCGAGCTTCATCTCACTCCTCGTGTCGCTGGATGTCCTTGCTCCGAATACTAGAACGTGTTTCACTTCTGTGCCATGGCCCCCTCCACAGAATCGCGTGTTCTGCACGCTCCGATGAAGGTCGAGTTCGATTACACCCGATCGCTCGGATCCGTGCTCTCCCAGTTCATGTCGGCCCTCAAGCAGCATTCGGTCCTCGGTGGCGTGCTCGCCGACGGCCGGGTCGTGGTGCCGCCGCCGGAGTACGACCCGGTGACCCACGCGGCGATCACCGAGCTTGTCCCGGTCTCCGACATGGGCACCGTGCAGAGCTGGTCCTGGGTCTCCGAGCCGGTTGCCCAACAGCCGCTGGACCGCCCTTTCGCCTTCGCCCAGGTGCTCCTCGACGGATCTGACGCTCCGCTGCTGCACGCGGTGGCGGTCGACTCCCCCGCCGACATCTCGACCGGGCTGCGCGTTCGGGTCCGATGGGCCGACCAGCCGACCGGGACGATCCGGGATATTGCGTGGTTCGAGCCTGCCGGTGACGCCGAGACCGACGGATCAGCCTCGATGGAGTTCGGGTCTCCCGAAGTGACCGGCATCGTCAGCCCGGTTCACCTCGCCTACGACTACGCCGCCTCGCCGGAAGAGACGAAGTTCTTCCAGGGCCTCGCCGAGGGCAAGCTGCTCGGCCAGCGCTGCCCGGTCTGCGAGAAGGTCTACATCCCGCCGCGCGGCGCCTGCCCGGTCGACGGCGTGCCGACCGCCGGGGAGATCGAGCTTCCCGACCGCGGCACCATCACGACCTACTGCGTGGTGAATGTGCCGTTCCAGGGGCAGACCATCCCGATCCCCTACGTCTCGGCGTACGTGCTGCTCGACGGCGCGGACATTGCGTTCCTGCACCTGATCCTCGACGTCGACGCCGCCGACGTCCGGATGGGCATGCGCGTCGAGGCCGTGTGGAAACCCCGCGAGGAGTGGACCACCGACCTCAACAACATCAGGTACTTCCGCCCGACCGGTGAGCCGGACGCGGAGTACGACACCTACAAGCGACACCTCTGAGAGGGCTGGAGAACACGCATGCGTGACGTAGCGGTCGTGGGCTTTGCCCAGCGACAGATGAAGGAGCTCGACGGGTCGCCGACCTGTCTAGAGTTGCTGGTCCCGATCCTCGCGGACTTGTACGAGCAGACCGGCTGGACCAAGTCCGACATCGACTTCTGGTGCTCCGGGTCCAGCGACTACCTGGCCGGACGCTCGTTCTCGTTCGTCTCCGCGGTCGACGCCATCGGCACCCTGCCGCCGGTGATGGAGTCGCACGTCGAGATGGACGCCGCGTGGGCGATGTACGAGGCCTGGGTCAAGATCCAGACCGGCGAGGTCGACACCGCCCTGGTCTACGGCTTCGGCAAGTCCTCGGCCGGCATCCTGCGCCGGATCCTGGCTCTCCAGCTCGACCCCTACACCACCCAGCCGCTGTGGCCCGACTCCGTGTCGCTGGCCGGCATCCAGGCCCGTGAGGGCCTCGAGCTGGGCCTGTGGGATGAGGCGGCGATGGCGTCGGTGGTGGCCCGGTCGATGACCTCGGCCGACTCCAACGAATGGGCGATCCGCAAGGGTGCCACCTCCGTCGACGAGGTACTGGCCCAGCCGCTGTACGCCGATCCGCTGCGTCGGTGGGACTGTGCGCCGGTCTCCGACGGCGCCTCCGGCATCGTCATCGCAGCCGGCGACAAGGCCCGTTCGGCGCGCAACCGACCCGCCTGGATCAGTGGGTTCGAGCACCGGATCGAACCGATCGCGTTGAACGCCCGGTCCCTGACCACGTCGTCGAGCACCGCGTCGGCCGGCGCTGCCGCGGGCGTCACCGGTGTCGACACAGCCGAGCTGCATGCGCCGTTCTCGCACCAGGAGCTGATCCTTCGCTCCGCGCTCGAACTCGGTGACGACGTCTCCATCAACCCGTCGGGTGGCGCGCTCACCGCCAACCCGATGTTCTCCGCCGGACTGAACCGGATCGGCGAAGCCGCTTCCCGGATCTGGGCCGGAGAGTCCGACAAGGCACTGGCGCATACGACCTCAGGTCCCGTGCTCCAACAGAATCTCGTGTGCACGATGGAGGGTCGCTGAGATGGCGAAGATTCCCGCAGCAGTCATCGGGGTCGGACAGACCCACCACCGCGCCAAGCGCGAGGACGTGTCGATAGCCGGGCTCCTCCGTGAGGCCGTCGACCGCGCGCTGCTCGATGCCGGGCTGACCTTCGACGACATCGACGCCGTCGTCGTCGGCAAGGCACCGGACCTGTTCGAGGGCGTCATGATGCCCGAGCTGTATCTGGCCGATGCCCTCGGCGCGGCCGGCAAGCCACTCCTGCGCGTGCACACCGCCGGATCTGTCGGCGGGTCAACCGCCATCGTGGCAGCTTCCCTGGTCCAGTCCGGCGTCCACGAACGGGTGCTCACGGTCGCCTTCGAGAAGCAGTCCGAGTCCAACGCGATGTGGGCCCTCTCGATCCCGGTGCCGTTCATCATGCCGGTGCACGCTGGCGCAGGGGGCTACTTCGCCCCACACGTGCGCTCCTACATCCGACGTTCCGGCGCGCCAACGCACATCGGCGCGATGGTCGCGGCCAAGGACCGACAGAACGCGCTGAAGAACCCGTACGCGCACCTGCACAACGAAGGGACCACGGTCGAGTCGGTGCTGGCATCCACGATGCTGTGGGACCCGATCCGGTACGACGAGACCTGCCCGTCCTCCGACGGCGCCTGCGCGCTGGTGATTGCGTCGGAGTCGGCGGTTGCGAAGTCGGACGTCAAGAACCCTGCCTGGATCCACGGCACCCAAATGCGCTCGGAGCCGACCACCGCGTCCGAGCGTGACCAGGTCAACCCGCAGGCCGGCCGGGACGCCTCGGCTGCGCTGTACAGGCAGGCCGGGATCACCAACCCGCTCGAGGAGATCGACTGCGCGGAGATCTACGTGCCGTTCTCCTGGTTCGAGCCGATGTGGATCGAGAACCTCGGCTTCACCCCCGAGGGCGAGGGCTGGAAGCTGACCGAGGCCGGCGAGACCGCGATCGGCGGGAAGCTGCCGATCAACATGAGCGGCGGCGTGCTGTCCTCCAACCCGATCGGCGCCAGCGGGATGCTCCGCTTCGCCGAGGCCTCGCTGCAGGTCATGGGTGAGGCCGGAGAGCACCAGGTCGACGGCGCCCGGAAGGCGCTCGGACACGCGTACGGCGGCGGCTCACAGTTCTTCGCGATGTGGTTGGTCGGCGCGGACAAGCCCGGGAGCTGACCCGCCCGGGCCTCACCTAGGCTGTCCGGGTGATCGAGCTCTTCAACCGTACCGAGATCGAGCAGATGCGCCCGGCCGGTAGGTTCGTCGCCGCCGTCCTGACCGCGTTACGCGAGAAGGCCGACGTGGGCGTCAACCTGCTGGACCTCGACGCGCTCGCAGCGCAGATGATCGCCGAGCGCGGAGCGACGTCCTGCTACGTCGACTACCACCCGTCGTTCGGGGCGATGCCGTTCGGCAAGGTGCTGTGCACCTCGGTCAACGACGCCGCCCTGCACGGTCTCCCGTACGACTACGTCCTGGCCGACGGCGATCTGCTTAGCGTGGACTTCGCGTGCTCGGTCGACGGCTGGGTCGCGGACTCCGCGACCTCGGTCGTCGTCGGGGTTCCGGACCCTGCAGATCTGGCGCTGATCGCCGCGACGGAGGCCGCCCTGGAGGCCGGGATCGCTGCGGCCGTCGCCGGGAACAAGATGGGTGACCTCTCCTTCGCGATCGGAGAGGTGGCCCGGGCTGCCGGGTACACAGTCAACCTGCAGTTCGGCGGCCACGGGGTCGGCCGGACCATGCACGGTGACCCGCACGTGCCGAACGACGGGCGACCCGGCCGGGGTCTACCCCTAAAGCCCGGCCTGGTGATCGCGATCGAGCCATGGTTCATGCACGGCACCGACGAGATCTACACCGACCCCGACGGCTGGACGCTGCGCAGCGTCGACGGGTCGCGCGGCGCACACAGCGAGCACACCATCGCGATCACCGAAGACGGTCCCCTGGTGCTGACGGCGCGCTGAAGGCGACGGCGGCTCCGGAGGGTCGTCAGAAGTACCTGACCGGGAGTTCCTTGATGCCGTTGATCCACGAATGGCGCAGACGGCGTGGCGCGCCGGTCGGCTTGATGTCCGGCATCCGGTCGGCGATGACGTTGAACATCACGTCCACTTCGAGGCGGGCCAGGTTGGCGCCGATGCAGTAGTGCGCTCCGTGTCCACCGAAGGCGAGGTGCGGGTTCGGGTCGCGGGTGATATCGAACGAGCCCGGGTTGGTGAAAACATCCTCGTCGTGGTTGCCGGAGGCGTAGAACAGCGCGACGCGCTCGCCCTTCTTGATCAGCTGGCCGTTGATCTCGACGTCGTTCAACGCGGTGCGCTGGAAGACGGTCACCGGGGTCGCCCAGCGAATGACCTCGTCGATCATCGTGCTCGGGCGCTCGTTCTTCCACAGCTCCCACTGCTCGGGGTTCTCGAAGAACGCCTGCATACCGTGGGTAATCGCGTTGCGGGTGGTCTCGTTGCCGGCCACGGCGAGCAGGATCACGAAGAACCCGAACTCGTCGTCGGTCAGACCCTCACCGTCCTCGCCAACGTTGACCAGCTTGGAGATAATGTCGTCGGTCGGGTTCGCCCGGCGGGCATCCGCCAGCACCATCGCGTAGCCGAGGATCTCGGCGGCGGCGGTCGCGGGGTCGGCGTCGTACTCCGGATCGTCGTACGCGAGCATCTGGTTCGACCAGTCGAAGAGCTTGCGGCGGTCCTCCTGCGGGACGCCCAGCAGCTCGGCGATCGCCTGCAGCGGGAGCTCGGCGGCGACCTCATAGACGAAGTCACCTTCGCCCTTGGCCAGCGCGCCGTCGACGATCGTATTGGCGCGCTCGATCAGGACCTCGTGCAGCGCGTTGATCGAGCGCGGAGTGAAGCCGCGGCTGATGATCTGGCGGAGCTTGGTGTGGTCCGGCGGGTCCTGGTTGACCAGCATGACGCTCTGCAGCTCGACCTGATCACGGGTCATGTCGGCCGCGAATCGGATGATGACGCCGTTCTCGTTGGCCGAAAATTCCTTGCTGTTCTTGGAGATCGACGCGATGTCCGCGTGCTTGGTGATCGCCCAGAATCCGGTATCGAGGAAGCCGGCGCGAGCCTCGGGCGCCTGCTCGACCCAGTGGACCGGAGCGGTCTTGCGGAGCTCGAGGAACTCCTGGAGCGGGATCGCCGTCTCGTTCAGACCGGGGTCGGTCGGGTCAAAGGCGACGGGCAGTGCGGGCGCTACGGTCACGGGTTGTCCTCCACAGATTCTGAAACACGTTCTAGTATCGATGGTGACATAGTTTGTCCACGTGAGCAAAGGCTGTGGAGCGATTCTTCAGACATTCTTGGCTCTGTTCATCGACAAGAACGTGTTCTACTTTTGAGAGTGCCCCGCACGACGCGGTGCAGGAGCAACAGGAGGATCCATGGGTAACCCGGTCATCGTCGAAGCGGTCCGTACGCCGCTCGGGAAGCGTCGCGGCTGGCTTGCCGGTCTGCACCCCGCTGTCCTGCTCGGTGCCTCCCAGGCCGAGGTGCTCAAGCGCGCAGGTATCGATCCCGAACTGGTCGACCAGGTCATCGGCGGGTGCGTCACCCAGGCCGGCGAACAGTCCAACAACATGGTCCGTCGTGCCTGGATGCACGCGGGTCTGCCCAACCACACAGCCTCGACCGTGATCGACGCGCAGTGCTCCTCGGCCCAACAGGCCACCCACCTGATCAACTCGATGATCGCCGGTGGCGCGATCAAGGCCGGCATCGCTTGCGGTGTCGAGTCGATGTCCCGGATCCCGCTGGGCGGCAACGTGCCCAAGGGACTCGGCGACCCCCGCCCCGACGGCTGGGACATCGACCTCCCCGACCAGTTCACCGGCGCCGACCGGATCGTGGCCGACCGCGGTTTCTCACGCGCCGAGGTCGACCAATTCGGTTTCGACTCCCAACGTAAAGCGGCCACCGCCGTCGCCGAGGGCCGGTTCAAGCGGGAGATCTTCGCGCTCGAGGCACCGGTGCTCGACGATGAGGGCAACCCCACTGGCGAGACCCGGGTCGTCGACACCGACCAGGGCCTGCGCGAGACCACCCTGGAAGGCCTCGCGACCCTGAAACC
Source organism: Marmoricola sp. (assembly GCA_046598855.1). Classification (GTDB taxonomy): domain Bacteria; phylum Actinomycetota; class Actinomycetes; order Propionibacteriales; family Nocardioidaceae; genus Marmoricola. Next base: position 32,107 of record JBKJHX010000077.1, read on the forward strand.
CGTGCTCGAGGGCGGCACCCACACAGCCGGGACGTCCTCACAGATCTCCGACGGCTCCTCAGCCCTGCTGCTGATGGACTCCGACCTGGCAACCTCCCTCGGCCTGACGCCGCGCGCCCGGATCATCACCTCGACCCTGGTCGGAGCCGACCCGTACTACCACCTCGACGGACCGGTCCAGGCGACCGAGAAGGTGCTCAAGGACTCGGGCATGACGATGGCCGACATCGACCTGTGCGAGGTCAACGAGGCCTTCGCCGGCGTCGTGATGAGCTGGGCGAAGGTGCACAACGTCCCCGAGGACAAGTACAACGTAAACGGCGGCGCGATCGCGCTGGGCCACCCCGTCGGCTCAACCGGCACCCGCCTCCTGATTACTGCCCTGCACGAGCTCGAGCGCCAGGACAAGACCACCGCGCTGATCTCGATGTGTGCGGGTGGGGCCCAGGCTTCGGGGACGATCATCGAGCGCATCTGACGCTGCGAATTCACAACTTCGGTTGTGAAACAGCCGCTGCCCGTACCGAATCCCGTACGGGAAGCGGGTGAACTGTGTGGCCAGTGGCACTGGCGAACGCCACTCACAGGTCCAGCATGAGCGCAACGTTTCCACCGCCTGTGACACAGCTGTAGCAATCCCGAACTCCCGGCGGCAACGTCCCGTGCATGTTCGATCTGACGCACCTTCACGCCGACGGCGTCTTCCTGCGACGTGAGGCGCTCGCGCACGGCTATCTCGACAAAGATCTAGTGGCAGGCCTGAGATCGGGTCTGCTCAGCAGAATCCGCCCGGGCGCCTACATCCTGTCTTCGGTCTGGAGCGCCGCGGACGACGTCGGCCGCCACGGTCTGCGCGCGCACGCCGTCCTGCGCTCGCACTCAAGCCCACTTGTGCTCAGCCACACCTCTGCCGCAGTCGAGCACGGACTGCGCCTCTATCAACCGGACCTAAGGCGGATCCACGTGACCCCGCTCGAGGGGGTACTGGCGCGCACGACCCGGGACATCGTTTATCACCAGGGAGCTATCAATGCCGACGACGTCGTCGAGGTCAACGGCTGCCCAGTGACCCGGGCAAGCCGGGCAGCTCTCGAGGCCGCTTCGATCGCCGACCTAAACCAAGGCCTCGTGATCCTGGACTCCGCGGTCGACCTCGATCTGACTGACATCAACGCGTTGTGGCGGGAGTACCAGCGAGTCGCACGCTGGCCCGGGGCTCGCCGCCTGCAGGTCGCCGTACGTCTGGCACGCCCTGGCGCAAATTCGGTGGGCGAGACCCTTGCCAGGTTCCTGATGTGGACCCAACACATTCCTGAGCCGACCCTGCAGTTCGAAGTTCACGCGCCCTCGGGTCAACTCATCGGGCGTTCCGACTTTGGTTGGCCGGAGTATGGCCTTTTGGGCGAATTCGACGGCATGCAGAAGTACGGTCGGCTGCGTCGCGCCCACGAATCACCCGGCGAGGCGCTCGCGCGGGAGAAGGTCCGGGAGGACCGTTTACGCGAGATGACGGGCTTCCTCATGGTTCGAATCGTCTGGAGTGACTTGTTCACACCTGACGAAACCGGCACCCGGATCCGCGACCAGATCCGCCGTGGGAGCCGGTTGCTCGCCTGATCGCCAGCTCTCCGTATGAAACAGCCGCTGTCAGTACGTGATCCTCTACGAGGACCGGCGGTTTCACATCCGGGGTTGTGAATTTCGCCTCATTTGGCGCCGTACACGGGCTCCGGGGCCGCCCCCTCGGCGACCAGTGCGTCCACGACGTCGCCGAGCTCGGTGGCCTCCCAGCGCGCGCCCTTGTCGCGCGACGCGCCGTGGCGCCAGGCGTCCTCGAGGGTGAGCTTGCCGCCTTCGATCTCGAAGACCCGGCCGGTGACGTGGCCGGCGGCCGCCGAGGCGAGCCAGGCGACGATCGGTGAGTTGTCTTCGGGCAGCGCCATCTCCGAGGTGTCGAAGGCGCCCTCGGTCATCCGGGTCTTGGCGACCGGGGCGATGGCGTTGACGGTGACCCCGACCCGACCGAGCTCGCCTGCTGCGACCAGCGTCATCGTCGCGATGCCGCCCTTGGCCGCGGAGTAGGCGACCTGGCCGATGGAGCCCTGGAGACCGGCGCCTGAGGTGGTGTTGATGACCCGGGCCACCCGTTGGCGCCCCTCCTTTGACTCCGCGCGCCAGTACGCCGCCGCGTGCCGGAGCGGCGCGAAGTGACCCTTGAGGTGCACCCGGATGACGGCGTCCCACTCGTCCTCGGTGGCGTTGACGAGCATCCGGTCGCGCACGAACCCGGCGTTGTTCACCAAGATGTCGAGGCCGCCGAACTGCTCGATCGCCTGCTGGACCATCTCGCCGGCTTGCTCGAAGTCGGCCACGTCAGCGCCGTTCACGACGGCCTCACCGCCCATCGACTCGATCTCGGCGACCACGTCGTGGGCGGGCGAGTCGGTCTTTTCGCCGTTGTTGGAGACGCCGAAGTCGTTGACGACGACCTTGGCGCCCTGGCGGGCGAGCTCGAGGGCGTGGGCGCGACCGATGCCGCGACCCGCTCCGGTGACGATGGCGACGCGACCTTCGAGAAGACGTGACACTGATGCTCCTTGGTTGATGTGCAGACTCTGTTAGATGACGAGGAAGGCGGGCGGCTCGCCGCCGCCGTGGCAGCCGACGCTGGCGCCGCTGACGTAGGAGGCGAGGCCGCTGGCGAGGAAGACGGCGACGTTACCGACCTCGTCGGGGCGGGCCATCCGGCCCAGCGGGATGGTCGACTCGATCGTCGCGACCCGCTCGTCGGAGCCGTAGTGGTCGTCGGTCTGCTCGGTGCGGCACAGTCCGACCTCGATCGCGTTGACCCGAACCTTCGGCCCCCACTCCATTGCCAGGCTCTTGGTCAGCGACTCCACGCCTGCCTTGGCCGCTGCGTACGCCGCGATCGTCGGGGCCGGGCGATGTGCGCTGATCGAGGTGATGTTGACGATCGACCCGCCGCTCCCCTGGGTCTGCATCACCTTGTTGGCGACCTGCGAGACCAGCAGCGGGGAGCTCAGGTTGAGGCTGATGATCTTGTCGTGGAACCGCGGCGACGCATCGGCAGCGTCTGCCGCTGGCGCCCCGCCGGCGTTGTTGACCAGCACGTCGAGGCGTCCGTGGGTGGCGACGATTCCGTCGATCATCACCTGCACCGACTCCGGGTCACGGACGTCGCACTGGACATGGGTCGTGCCGGGGAGCGGTTCGGCCTCCGAGCGGGCACAGGTGACCACGGTTGCGCCGGCGAACGAGAACGCCTCGGTGATGCCGCGGCCGATGCCGCGGGAGCCGCCGGTGACGAGAACCACCGAGCCGGTCAGATCGATCGAGAGAGCCATGCTGTTAGAGTACCAAGCAAGTGCTTGGTTGTGCGCCGCACGGCTCACCTTGCTATCGAGAGGCTCTTCATGTCAGCAGTGACCAGCGTGCTGCGCGGCGATGGCATCCGCGTCATCACGATGTCCCATCCCCCCGTCAACGCCCTCACCGTCCAGGGGTGGTTCGACGTCGCTGCGGCGCTGGACGAGGCGTCCGCCGACCTGAACACGAAGGTCGTGATCCTGCGCGCTGAGGGCAAGGGCTTCAATGCCGGCGTCGACATCAAAGAGATGCAGAACACGACCGGGTTCGACGCCCTGATCGGCGCCAACAAGGGCTGCTATGCCGCCTTCAAGGCCGTCTACGAGTGCAGCGTCCCGGTGATCGCGGTCGTCAACGGCTTCTGTGTCGGAGGCGGCGTCGGGCTGGTCGGCAATGCGGACATCGTGGTCGCCAGTGACGACGCTTACTTCGGCGTTCCCGAGGTCAAGCAGGGCGCGCTCGGCGCAGCGACCCACATGGCCCGCCTCGTCCCCCAGCAGATGATGCGCGCGCTGTACTTCACCGCCGCCACCATTCCCGCCACCGAGCTGTACAAGTTCGGCTCGGTCTACAAGCTGGTCCCCCGCGACGAGCTGGACGCGACCGCGCTCGAGGTCGCCGCGAACATCGCCGACAAGGACACCCGGGTAATCCGCGCCGCCAAGGAAGCACTGAACGGCATCGAGCCGGTCGACGTGAACAAGAGCTACCGGTTCGAGCAGGGGTTCACCTACGAGCTCAACCTCGCCGGAGTTTCCGATGAGCTCCGCGATGACTTCGCGGGTACCGACAAGGCAGGTAAGAACGCGTGAGCAAGCCCCGCGACAAGGTCATGACGATCGACGAGGTCGTCGCCCAGCTCTCCGATGGCATGACCATCGGGATCGGCGGCTGGGGGCCACGGCGCAAGCCGATGGCCCTAGTCCGCGCGATCCTTCGTTCGGACCTGAAGGACCTGACCATCGTGAGCTGGGGCGGCGCCGACGTCGGCCTGCTTGCTCGCGCCGGCAAGATCAAGAAACTGGTCTACGCCTTCGTCTCGCTGGACTCGATCCCGCTGGAGCCGAACTTCCAGAGGGCCCGCCAGGAGGGCACGATCCCGGAGATCGTCGAGCTCGACGAGGGCATGTTCCAGACCGGCCTGTACGCCGCGTCGCAGCGTCTCCCGTTCCTGCCGATGCGAGCCGGCCTCGGCTCCGACGTGCTGGTCAACAACGACCAGATCAAAACCGTGGCCAGCCCGTACGCCGACGAGGACGGTGACTTCGAGGAGCTCACCGCCGTCCCGGCGCTGCGGCTGGACGTGGCTTTGGTGCACCTGAACCGAGCGGACGCCCACGGCAACGCGACCTATCTCGGCCCGGACCCCTACTTCGACGACTTGTTCGTCCTGGCCGCCGACAAGGCTTACGTCTCGGTCGAGCAGATCGTCGACACCGCAGGACTGACCGTCGACACCCCTGTCCAGCGGCTGCTGATCAGCCGGATGATGGTCGACGGCGTCGTCGAGACCCCGAACGGCGCGCACTTCACGGTGTGCACCCCCGACTACGAGCGCGACGAGAAGTTCCAGAAGGCCTACGCCGCTGCAGCCGGCGGGACCGACGAGGACTGGGTCGCTTTCGAAGCACGTTTCCTCGCCGGAGACGAACAGAGCTACCAGGCGGCCGTAGCAGCGTTCAAGGAGGAGCAGGCATGACGGAGTTCACACGGGCCGAGGTGTGCGCAGCCGCGATCGCTGACGCGTTCAAGGACGACGGCGAGATCTTCGCCTCACCGATGGGGATGCTGCCGATGCTGGGGGTCCGGCTCGCGAAGCTGACCTCCAACCCGGACCTGGTCATCTCCGACGGCGAGTCGCTCTTCCTGGGTGGGACTCCCCCGCTGTTCGCCAAGGCCGACGTCGTCGAGGGCTGGATCCCGTTCCGCCGAGTCTTCGACGTGGTCGCCTACGGCAAGCGCCACGTGATGATGGGCGCGACCCAGGTCGACAAGCACGGCAACCAGAACATCTCCGCGATCGGCGCCTTCGACCGGCCGAAGCGGCAGCTCCTCGGCTCGCGCGGAGCCCCGGGCAACACCGTCAACAACCGGACGTCGTACTGGGTGCCCCGGCACAGCCCGAAGGTCTTCGTGGAGCAGGTCGACATCGTCTCCGGCGTCGGGCCAGCCCGCGCCAAGGCCGCCGGACCGGGTGCGTCGAAGTACAACGACATCCACCGGATCATCTCGAACCTCGGCGTCTTCGACGTTCGCGGCCCTGGCGACACCGTCCGGTTGGTCTCGGTGCACCCGGGGGTGAACCTCGACGAGGTGGTCGCGGCCACCGGCTTCGCTCTAGCCATCGACAACGATGTGCCCGAGACCCGGGAGCCGGTTGAGTCTGAGCTGATGATCATCCGCAACGTCCTGGACCCGAAGAACCTGCGCGACCGCGAAGTTCCCCCCGTCGAGGCAGGTGCGAAGTGATCGAGCAGCTGCTCACCACCCCGCTCACCGAGCTCACCGGGGTCAAGCACCCAGTCGTCCAGACCGGGATGGGCTGGGTCGCCGGTCCGCGCCTGGTCTCCGGGACCGCCAACGCCGGCGGCCTCGGCATCCTCGCCTCGGCCACGATGACGCACGCCGAGCTCGAGCGGGCGATCATCGAGGTCAAGGGCCGGACCGAGGCGCCGTTCGGGGTGAACCTGCGCGCCGACGCAGCCGACGCACCGGCTCGCTGCGACCTGCTGATCGAGTTCGGCGTCAAGGTCGCGTCGTTCGCCCTGGCCCCGAAGCCCGAGCTGATCGCCAAGCTCAAGGAGCACGACATCGTCGTGATTCCGAGCATCGGCGCCGCCAAGCACGCCAAGAAGGTAGCCGCCTGGGGTGCGGACGCGGTGATGATCCAGGGCGGCGAGGGCGGCGGTCACACCGGCAACGTTCCGACCACGTTGCTGCTGCCGACCGTCCTGGACGCCGTTGACATCCCGGTGATCGCTGCCGGTGGTTTCTTCGACGGCCGAGGTCTGGCCGCAGCGCTCTCCTACGGCGCTGCCGGTGTCGGCATGGGCACCCGCTTCCTGCTCACCGCCGACTCGACGGTCCCCCAGGCCGTCAAGGAGCGGTACCTGGCAGCGGGTCTCGATGGCACCGTGGTGACTGCCAAGGTCGACGGGATGCCGCACCGGATGCTCCGGACCGACCTCGTCGACTCCGTGGAGGAGTCCAGCCCGCTCAAACGCCTCGGCCCGACTGCACGACGGACGCTCAGCTTCAAGAAGATGAGCGGGATGACCTGGACCGACCTGATGAAGGACGGCCGCTCGATGAAGCACGGCTCGGACCGGTCCTGGGCGCAGATGGTGCTGGCCGCGAACACCCCGATGATGCTCAAGGCCGGGTTGGTCGAGGGCAACCCGGACGCCGGCATCCTCGCCTCGGGTCAGGTCGTCGGCGTGATCGACGACCTGCCGACCTGCGAGGTACTCATCGATCGGGTCGTCACCCAGGCGGTCGCCGAGCTGAAGCGCACCCAGGGTTACCTCGACTAGAGCGAGTCCTAGGTCGAACCTGTCGGGCTCTGCCAGGATCGGGGCGTGACCGAAGCCCCCGCGTCCGTGCTCGACCGCGCCGTCCGGTTCGCGCTGACGGCCGTCGGCGCCCGTCAGCTCGCACCGAACCCCACGGACTCCTTCTACGAGCCTCCCGGAGCGGTCCCGGCCGAACCCGGAACCGTGCTGAAGGCTGAGCCGGGCCGGTTCTACATCGACCCGTTCAAGCTGGTCCCGGCCCCCGCCCGGGTGGAGCGGATCATGTTCACCACCACCGATCGGCTGGGACGCACCATCCCGGTCACCGGCACCGTGCTGACCCCGACCAGGCTGCGCAGCAAGCGCGACGACCGCGGTCTGGTCGCGTTCGCCGTCGGCACCCAGGGCATGGGCAGCCAGTGCGCGCCCTCGCGTCAGATGGCCGCCGGTCGGGAGTACGAGTCGATCTTCATCACCGGCCTGTTGGCCCGTGGCTACAACGTGGTCGTCCCCGACTACCAAGGCCTCGGTATCGACGGGCCCCACACTTATATGTCCCGCGAGGCGCAGGGCCGCGTCGTGCTCGACGCACTCCGCGCCGCGCAGCAGCTGGACAGCCCGGACATCCCGGCCAACGGGCCCACCGCCATCGCCGGGTACTCCCAGGGCGGCGGGGCCGCGGCCTCAGCCGCCGAACTCTGGCACGAGTACGCGCCCGCACTCGACCTCAAGGGGGCCGTGTGCGGAGCGGTCCCGGCCGACTTCACCCTGGTCGCTCGGATGCTCGACGGGAGCCCGTACTTCGCGTTCCTCGGCTACGCCCTGGTCGGCCTCTCCAGCGACTACGACATCGACTTGGCGCCGCTGCTGAACGAGCGCGGGCTCGAGGTCGCCAAGGCGCTGAGCACGCAGTGCATGTTCGAGTCGCTACGCCGCTACGCATTCACCCGGTCAGCCAGCCTGACCGCCGACGGACGTTCCATCCGGTCGCTGCTGCGCGAAGAGCCGTTCGCGACGATCGTGGCCGAGCAGCAGCTCGGCAACCGGCGCTACCCACGCACCGAGGCGCTGGTCTCGCACAGCCGGTTCGACGACGTCGTGCCGTTCGAGTGCGGTCGGGCGCTGGCCGAGCGCTGGGCCGGCCAGGGCGGCCGGGTACGGCTCTCGGTGAACCTGGCCCCCACACACGCCGCGGCGGCCCTGACGTCGTACGGGACCGCGTTCGCATTCCTCAACGGGCGGTTCTCAGGCCGGCCGATGCGGGCCAACACCCGTCGCTATCTGCACAGCCTGGTTGATCTGGACGCACTGCAGCCGATCGGCGACTGAACTCCTCAGCCACCACCGGGGATCCGGGCCTGCCCGCACCCGAGCAGAGCCGGTAGCACTCCCCGGAACGCCTCGACGTCGGCATCGGAGAATTCTTGGCCGCCGCGGAGGAAGTCCTCGATGCCTTCGTCGCTCATCTGGGACTCGACGAGCGCTGTCGCCAGGCAGTCGGCGGTCTTCTTGTCGTAGGTGCCGCCGGCCTCGCCCAGCGCGACCTTCGAGTCCTTGCTCCGCAGCGTGTTCGAGACGTCGGCGACCGTTGGACTGTCGGGACCCCGCTGGGCGGCCTCAGACGCGGCGGTGGTCGGGGTGGTGGCGACGGTCGGGGTGCTCCCGGGATCCTCAGAATCCCCGCAGCCGGCCGCGACGAGCACCACGCCCAGGACAAGTGCTGCTCCGAACCCGCGCATCCGTCCCCCTATCGGCACCAGCGGCCGCCGGTCAGCAGTCACGGTAGCCGACGCTGAAAGAGCAACTGTCGCCCCGCCACCCGGTAGCCGAGCACCTCGTTGACTGCGATCATCGGGCCGTTCTCTTCGGCGTTCTCGGTGGCGAGGGTGCGCAGCTGGGGCTCGGTCTCGGCGAGCCAGCACACCATGTCCGCCTTCAGCCGGAGCCCCAGCCGGTGGCCACGGTGGTCGGCGAGGACCGTGGTGTCGTCCTGCTCGGCGTGCGTCGGCTGCTCGCTGAAGACGCTGACCGCGGTGTGGCCGACGACCGCGCCAGTGGACCGTTCCACCGCGAGCACCCGGCGCAGGCGGAAGCCTGCGTCGAGTTGGGCCTGCTCGAAGGTGCGGATCCGGTCGACGTCGTACCTCTCGTCCTCGTACTCGAGGTCCCCGTTCGGGGCGTCGTTGATCGCAGCGGTCGCCGCAACCAGTCCGTCCAGGAGTGCGGGCGGGGTGCGGCCTTCGACCCGGACCAGGTCGTAGCCGGTCGAGTGCTCCTCGGCTCCGGTGCGGAGCGTCTCGAACCGAGCCAGTTCCTCGGCGGTCCCGGCCAGGTCCTGGATCCGGCGCACCAGCACCTGGCTGAGCCGGAAGTCACCCGCTGCGGCAAACCCTCGGGCGGCCGGAGAGTCCCAGGCTCCCTCGAGGGTGACCAGCGGACGGCCATCGGCGACCAGGAGCTCGCTGACAGCCTCCAAGGCAGCCGTGCCGTGGCCCCGACGCCGGTGCTCGGGGGCAATCCTCAGCTCGATCCACGCGAGTTCGGTGTTGTCGTGCTCGGGAAGGAAGAGGCAGAGCGTGCCGAGGTCCAGGTCGCCGACGCGCACCAGCAGGTACCGGGCAAGCTCCCCGTCCCAGCCGAACCGCATCTCTCGGTCCTGGCGGAACCGGGTGGGCAGCAGCTCCCACGGGCAGTCCTGCTCGACGCAGGACCGCGCGATCGCGACGTATGCGTCGACCTGGGTGCGGTCCTCGGGGCCGAACTCGACGAGCCTCACGTACGGAGTCTGCCTGAGCCGGCCTGGTTGGCGCGAAGGGTTTAGACCCGTTCGATGATGGTGACGTTGGCCTGACCGCCGCCCTCGCACATCGTCTGCAGGGCGTAACGACCACCGGTGCGCTCGAGTTCGTTGAGCATCGTTGCCATGATCCGGGTGCCGGTGGCGCCGATCGGGTGCCCCAGCGCGATGCCGCCACCGTTGACGTTGACCTTGTCGAGCGGGACCGACAGCTCCTTGGCCCACGCAAGGACCACCGAGGCGAACGCCTCGTTGCACTCGAACAGATCGATGTCGTCGATGCTCAAGCCGGTCTTCTCCAGGGCGTGCCGGGTCGCCCGGATGGGGCCGGTCAACATCCAGATCGGGTCGTCGCCCTTGACGGAGAGGTGGTGGATCCGAGCTCGCGGGGTCAGTCCGTGGTCCTGGACCGCCTGCTCGCCGGCGATCAACAACGCGGACGCGCCGTCGCAGATCTGACTCGCGACGGCTGCGGTGATCCGGCCACCGGGGGCCAGCGGCTCGAGGCCGGCCATCTTCTCCAGCGAGGTGTCCCGCGGGCACTCGTCGGTGCTGAAGACGGTCCCATCAGCCAGCGTGACCGGGGCGATCTCGTTGTCGAAGCGGCCCTCGGCGATCGCGGTCCGCGCCCGGGTGTGGGAGGCCAGCGCGAACTCCTCCATCTGCTCCCGGCTGATGTCCCACTTCGCAGCGATCATCTCGGCCGAGTTGAACTGCGAGACCTCGACGTCGCCGTAGCGGGCGTTCCAGCCTGGGGACTCCGCGAACGGGGTGGTGAAGCCGTACTGGTCGGCGACCAGCATCGCGGCCGAGATCGGGATCGCGGACATGTTCTGCAGGCCGCCGGCGACGACCAGGTCCTGGGTCCCGGACATCACCCCCTGGGCGGCGAAGTGCACCGCCTGCTGGGACGAGCCGCACTGCCGGTCGATCGTGACACCGGGCACGTGGTCGGGCAGACCCGCCACCAGCCAGGCGGTGCGGGCGACATCCCCGGCCTGGGACCCGATCGTGTCGCAGCAGCCCATGATCACGTCGTCCACGGCCCCGGCGTCGACCCCGGTGCGCTCGACCAGCGCTTTCAGGACGTGCGCACCCAGGTCGGCCGAGTGCGTACTCGCCAACGACCCACGACGTTTGCCGACCGGGGTCCGGACGGCGTCGACGATGTATGCCTGGTTCATGTGATCCCTACTTCTCGATGCCTTGGAGGAGGATGGTGAGGTACTGGTCGGCCACGTCGCCCGGAGTCAGGGTCCCGCCGGGGCGGTACCAGCGGACGGCGACCCAGACGGTGTCCCGCAAGAAGCGGTAGACGAGCTCAATGTCCAGATCCGCGCGCAGCTCACCGCTCTGCACGCCAGCTTCGAGCAGACCGATCCACAGTGCACGGAAGCGCAGGTTCCGCTCGTCGAGGTAGGCGAACCGCTCGAACGTGGTCAGGTACGCCGCATCGCTCTGGAAGATCGCCACCTCGCTGTGGTGGTGGTCGATCGCGTCGAAGGAGGCCCGGACCACGGCGTCGAGCTTCGCCCTCGGGGTGCTATCGCTAGCGACGATCGCGTCGTACTTCTTCCAGAGCTCGGTCTGGAAAGTGTCGAGCAGCTCGTCGACCATCGACTCCTTGGAATCGAAGTGATGGTAGAGGCTGCCGGAGAGGATGCCGGCAGCGTCCGCGATGTCGCGGACCGTTGTGTTCTTGAACCCGCGCTCGGCGAAGAGCCGCGCGGCGATGGCCAGCAGCTCGTCGCGACGGCTGGGCCCGAGAGTCGAGTCAGGCGTGCTGGCTGCTGACACTGATCACCTCGCCGGTCAGGTACGACGAGTAGTCGCTGGCCAAGAAGACCATCACGTTGGCGACCTCCCAGGGCTCGGCTGCCCGTCCGAACGCCTCGCGTTGCTTGAGCTCGTGCAGCAGCTCGTCGGAGGTCACCTTCGCGAGGAACGGGTGCATCGCCAGGCTGGGCGAGACCGCGTTGACCCGAATTCCGTGCGGAGCGACGTCCAGGGCGGCGCACCGGGTCAGGGCCATCACGCCGGCCTTGGCCGCCGCGTAATGCGCCTGGCCCTCCTGGGCCCGCCAGCCAATGACGCTGGCGTTGTTCACGATCACGCCCTTGGTGCCGTTGGTGATCATCCGGTTCGAGGCCGCCCGGACTGCCCGGAAGGTGCCGGTCAGGGTGATGTCGAGGACCTTGCTCCACTGGTCGTCGGTCATCTCCAGCACGCTCGCGGTGCCGCCGAGCCCGGCGTTGTTGATCATCACCTCGACCCCGCCCACGGTGTCGGCGAGGTCGAGCAACGCCTGGACCTGGGCTTCGTCGGTGACATCGGTGACGGTGCTGAGTACCCGGTCGGCTCCGAACTCGGCCGCCAGCGTCTCGTGCGCCTCGGCGACGCGTCGCTCATGGGTGTCGCTCAGTACGACGGCTTTCGCGCCTTCCTCGAGCGCCCGGCGGGTGACGGCAGCACCGATGCCGGCGCCGGCCGCCGCGGTCACGACGACCACCTTGCCCCGGAGTAGGCCGTGGCCTTCGACGTACGCGGGCGCGGGCTGTTCGGGGCGGCCGGACGTTACAGCGGTCATGTCAGGGGTTCCTCTTCTCAGTTTCGGGCTTCTCGGGGGAGGCCGAGCACGCGTTCGGCGAGGATGTTGCGCTGAATCTCGTCGGACCCGCCGTAGATGGTGTCGGAGCGAGTGAATAGGAACAGCCGCTGCCACTCGTCCAGGTCGTAGCCCGGTCCGGTTGCGAGCGAGGCGGTGCCGAGCACGTCCATGGCGATCTCGCCGAGGGTGCGGTGCCAGGTGGCCCAGAGCAGCTTGGCGATGCTGGCAGACCCTGCGGCCTGCTCCGAGCCGTTGTCCTGCGACAGCGTGCGCAAGGCGTTGAGCCGGATCACCTCGAGCTCGACGTCGGCCCGGGCCAGACGGTCCCGGAGGACCGGGTCTTCGATCGCACCGTTCTCCCGTGCGAGGGCGGTCAAGGAGTCCAGCTCACGCCGGAAGCCGACCTGCTGCCCGAGGGTGGAGACGCCGCGCTCGAAGCCCAACAGCGCCATCGCCACGCCCCAACCCTTGCCGGCCTCACCGACGACCAGGTCGGCGGCGGTACGGGCGCCGGTGAAGAAGACCTCGTTGAACTCGGCTCCGGTAGTCAGCTGCTCGATGCCCCGGATCTCGATGCCGTCCTGCTCTAGGGGGACGAGCAGGAAGCTCAGACCCTGGTGCCGCTGCGAACCGACCTCGGTGCGGGCGATCACGAAGATCCAGTCGGCGAACTGGGCCAGCGAGGTCCAGACCTTCTGGCCGTCGATGACCCATTCGGTGTCGGCCCCGGAATCGGCCCCGGAGTCGAGGCGCGCCTTGGTGGCGACGTTGGCCAGGTCGGAGCCGGCGCCGGGTTCGGAGTACCCCTGGCACCAAAGCTCCTCGACCGCCCGGATCTTGGGCAGGAAGCGCTGCTGCTGCTCGGGGGTACCGAAGGCGATCAGCGTCGGGCCGAGCAGCTCCTCGCCGAGGTGGTTGACCCGGTGCGGGGCGTCGGCGCGCGCGTACTCCTCGTGGAAGATCACCTGCTGCATCAGGGAGAGACCACGGCCGCCGTGCTCGACCGGCCAGCCAATGCAGGTCCAACCGTGCGCGGCGAGGTGTCGGTCCCACTCGAGCCGTTCATCGTGCGCCTCGAGGTCCCGACCGGAGCCGCCCTTGCCCTTGAGCGCGGCGAACTCGCCGGTGAGGTTCTCCTCGAGCCAGGTGCGCACCTCGGTCCGGAAGGCCCGGTCCTCGGCGGAGTCGGTCAGATCCACGTCGTGCCTCTCCTCGTGCAGCTGTTCGTTGTACGGTAGCCTACCAAGCACTTGCTTGGGCAGCAGAACCCACCGATCAGGAGGCCCCGTGACCGTGACTGCTCCCGGGACGATCCCCGGTGCGCTGCGGGAGGCGGCGGCGACCCACGGGGACCGCGCCGCGGTCGTTGAAGACGGCCGCACGGTCTCGTACGCCGGTTTGCTGGAGAAGGTCCGCGCGGCAGCCTCGGGTTACATCGCCCTCGGCCTCGAGCCCGGCGACCGGGTCTGCATCTGGGCTCCCAACAGCACCGACTGGATCGTGGCCGGCCTCGCCGCCTCGTACGCCGGCGCAACGCTGGTCCCGATCAACAGTCGCTACACGGGGCACGAGGCGCACGACATCGCCGTGCGGACGCATGCCCGCATCGTCGTGGTCGCCAACGGCTTCCTGGCCCGGGACCAGGTCAGCGAGCTCTACGCCGCTGGCGACCTGCCCGAGATCGGCGCCCTGGTCACGCTGCCTGGGTCGACCGACGCCGAGAACGTCGTCGGCTTCGACTCCCTCACCGGGCTCGGCTCGGAGCTGCTCGTCGAGGCAGACGCCCGCGCAGAGGCCGTCAGTGCCGACGACGTCGCCGACATCCTGTTCACCTCCGGCACGACCGGACGCTCCAAGGGCGCGATGAGCGCCCACCGGCAGACCGTCGCGGTCTCGGCGGCCTGGGCCGAGATCGGCGGTGTCAGCGCCGAGGACCGCTACCTGGTGGTCAATCCGTTCTTCCACTCCTTCGGCTACAAGATCGGCATCGTGGTCGGGCTGCTCACCGGTGCGACCCTGTACCCGGTGGCGACCTTCGACCTGGACGCCACCATGGACCTGATCGAGCGCGAGCGGATCACTCTGCTCCCCGGCGCACCGACCATCTTCACCTCGTTACTCGACGCCCCCGGACGCGCGTCTCGCGACCTGTCGTCCCTGCGGCTGTCGATCACCGGTGCAGCCGTCGTCCCGGTCGTCCTGATCGAGCGGATGCGCGCCGCCGCCCCCGAGGGCCTGGGCATCGACAACGTCTACACCGCCTTCGGGATGACCGAGGCAGTGGTCGTGACCATGGGTCGCGAGGGGGATTCCGACCTCACCGTTGCCACGACCTGCGGGCGCGCGGTGCCGGGCGTCGAGGTCCGGATCGCGGCTGTCGGCACCAGCGATCCGCTGCCTCCCGGCGAGGAGGGCGAGCTGCTGGTCCGCGGCGACATCGTGATGCTCGGCTACCTCGACGATCCCGCCGCCACGGCAGAGGCGATCGACGGCGACGGCTGGTTGCACACCGGTGACATCGGCAGGGTCGACGCGGACGGCAACCTGCAGATCACCGACCGCCTCAAGGACATGTACATCTCCGGCGGCTTCAACGTTTACCCTGCCGAAATCGAGCAGGTGCTGGCCCGCCACGACGCCGTCGCCGACGTCGCAGTGATCGGAGTCCCGGACGAGCGGATGGGCGAGGTCGGACGCGCCTTCGTCGTGCTGCGCCCCGGCTCCTCGGCCGAGCCCGCCGACCTGGTCGCATTTGCCCGGGAACGGCTCGCCAATTACAAGGTCCCCCGGCTGGTGGAGCTCGCGCAGGCCCTTCCGCGCAACGCCTCCGGCAAGGTTCTCAAGAACAATCTCCGCAACCCCTCGACATCGGAGCCGCAGTGAATCTCGATCTGACCGACGCAGAGCTCGCGTTCCAGGCCGAGGTGCGCGCCTGGCTGGCCGCGAACGTACCGGCCGAGCCGTTGCCCTCGATGGACACCGCCGAGGGCTGGGCGCTGCACCAGGAGTGGGAGGCCAAGCTGGCCGCCGAGCGTCTCTCGGTGGTCTCTTGGCCCCAGGAGGTCGGCGGCCGCGAGGCATCTCTGATCGAGTGGATCATCTTCGAAGAGGAGTACTACCGCGCCGGCGCTCCCGGCCGCGTCTCGCAGAACGGCATCTTCCTGCTGGCGCCGATCATCTTCGACCACGGCACCCCCGAGCAGCAGGCCCGGTTCCTGCCCTCGATGGCGACCGGCGAGAAGATCTGGGCGCAGGCCTGGTCCGAGCCCGAAGCCGGGTCCGACCTCGCCTCACTGCGCTCGACCGCGACCCGGGACGACGAGCGCGGCGGCTGGATCCTCAACGGTCAGAAGACCTGGTCTTCGCGGGCGACATACGCGCACTGGGGCTTCGGCCTCTTCCGCAGCGACCCGGAGAGCGCGAAGCACGCCGGTCTGACGTACTACCTGTTCCCGCTCGATGCCGAGGGCATCACCGTCCGGCCGATCGCCCAGCTGGACGGCGAGGCCGGCTTCGCGGAGATCTTCTTCGACGACGTCTTCGTCCCCGACGCCGACGTCCTCGGCGCTCCGGGAGACGGCTGGCGGGTGGCGATGAGCACGGCAGGCAACGAGCGGGGCCTTTCGCTGCGCTCCCCCGGCCGGTTCTGTGCCGCGGCCGACCGGTTGCTGGCGCTGTGGACCGAGCACGGAGCCGATGCTCCGCAGTCCCGGGACGCCGTCGTCGATGCCTGGATCGGTGCGCAGGCCTACCGGCTCTTCACCTGGGGCACCGTCACCCGGCTTGCCGACGGCGGCGAGATGGGCGCGGCCGGCTCGGTGAACAAGGTTTTCTGGAGCGAGCTGGACATCGCGATCCACGAGACCGGGCTCGAGCTGCTCGGGCCCGAGGCCGAGCTCCTCGAGTCGCCCTGGATGGACGGGCACGTCTTCGCACTTTCGGGGCCGATCTACGCCGGCACCAACGAGATCCAGCGCAACATCATCGCCGAGCGCATCCTCGGCCTCCCCCGGGAGCCGAAGGCCAGCACTGTCAAGGAGAGCGCCAAGTGAAGTTCGAGCTCACCGAGGAGCAGGCCGGGTTCGCCCAGTCGCTGTCCGATCTGCTGACCAAGGCCGACACCGTCGGTGCGGCCCGCGCCTGGGCCGAGGGCGACCCCGCTCCGGGTCGCGCCCAGTGGCAGCGGCTCGCTGACCAGGGGCTCGCCGCGCTGGTGATCAGCGAGGAGAACGGCGGCCTCGGTGGCTCGCTGGTCGACCTGTGTGTCGCCCACGAGGCCCTCGGCTACCACCTGGCCGTCGGTCCCTGGATCGAGACCAGCGCCTACCTGGCCACCGCACTTCCGGCCGGCGACGCCCTGGAAGCACTCGCCGGGGGTGCGCTCGGGTCCGTCGCGGTCGATCAGCACGTTCCCTACGCGTTGGACGGTGCCATCGCCGATCAGCTGTACGTCGCTTCGGACGGCGCCCTGGCCACCGCGACCGCCGGCACGGTGCACGCCTCGGTCGACACCACTCGCCATCTCGCTGAGGTCGTCGCAGGGGCAGAGGTCGGCCCGACCTCCGCGGCCGCGTTCGACGCCGCCGTCCTCGCCTGCGCTGCGCAGCTGCTCGGATCGGGCGAACGGGTGCTCGCGGACTCGGTCGCCTATGTGAAGCAACGCAAGCAGTTCGGTCGCGAGATCGGCTCCTACCAGGCGATCAAGCACCAGCTCGCCGACGTCCGGATCGCCCTGGACTTCGCCCGCCCGCTGGTCTTCGGTGCCGCCCTCGGGGAGGTCCCGGCCTCGGCCGCGAAGGTTGCGGCGGGCGACGCGGCGTACCTGGCGTCCCGGACCGGCCTCCAGGTCCACGGCGCCATCGGCTACACCGCAGAGTTCGACCTGAGCCTCTGGCTCAACCGGATCCGGGCACTGGTCACCGCCTGGGGCACGCCCGCCTTCCACCGGGGTCGCGTCCTGGACTCGATCACCTCGGCAGGAGGTGCCTGATGTACTTCGCACGCACCGAGGAGCAGGACGAGCTGGCCAGCACCATCAAGGGGCTCCTTGCCAAACGTGCCGACAGCGACGCCGTCCGGGCCGCCGTCGCGACCGAGGAACGTTTCGACACTGCCTTGTGGCAGGCGCTGTGCGAACAGATCGGGGTGGCCGCCCTCCCGGTCCCCGAGCAGTACGACGGCATCGGCGTCAGCCTCGTCGAGACCGCCGTCGTGCTCGAGGAGATGGGCGAGAACCTCACGCCGGCCCCGCTGCTCGCGACCACGCTGGCGACCTGCGCCGTGCTGCTGTTCGGAACCGACTCCGCCCGCGCAGACCTGCTGCCACGCCTGGCCGCTGGCGAGATCGGCACCGTGGCGCTGACCAGCTCCGTCGATGACCTCGTCCTCGACGCACCGGCGGCGTCCATCGTGCTCGCGGTCGACGGCGCCGACCTGGTCCTGGTCGACGACCCTGCACCCACCCAGGTCGACTCGATGGACCAGACCCTCCGCTTCGGCCGACTCACCTCGCGGGCGGGCTCGGTCGTCGGAACCGTCACCGAGGCACGCATCCTGCCCGCTCTCAGCACCGCGCTGGCCACCGCTCTCCAGGTAGGGACGATGCAGCGTGCACTCGACATGACCGTCGGGTACTCCCAGGAGCGGGTTCAGTTCGGCCGTCAGATCGGCTCGTTTCAGGCCCTCAAGCACCGGATGGCGGACATGCTGGTCAAGGTCGAGGCCTCCCGCTCAGCGAGCTGGGGTGCCACCGCGGCGGCCGCGGCGTACCTGAGCGAGCCGGGTGCAGAGACCGCAGCAAGACTGCTGAGGCTGGCCGCTGTGGCCGGCTCCTACTGTGCGGACTCCTTCGACCACGTCGCGAGCGAGACCGTGCAGCTGCACGGCGGGATCGCGATCACCTGGGAGCACGATGCCCACCTGGTCTTCAAGCGCGCCCACGCCCTCTCGCACCTGAACGGCTCGGCTCACGCGCTGCGTGGGTCCCTGATCTGAGCTCAGGCGACCTGTTTGCGTGGGCGGCCCCGCGGCCGCTTCCGCGCAACGACTGCTCCCGCGACGAAGATCTGGGCGCCCCAGACTCCGTGCGGCTCCCGGCGCTCCTGTGCCCCGGCCAGGCAGAGGTCCAGGACGGGGCAGCCGGCGCAGTGCTCCCGGGCCTCTTCGAGGGCCCTCGGGTCCTGCGCGAAGTACAGGTCTGGGTGTCGCTGACAGGCCAGGGCGCTCATGGTCCCAACCTGGGCCTCTGAGGTAGCCCGGTCCATCAGGCGATTGCCTTAGTTCCGGCTGCTCCGCGACGTCCGTCCCCGCACGATCCCCACGAAGACCTGTGTCCCGGGGTCCTCGTTCGAGGTCAACCAGGCCAGCCCCACCGGCGAGTCCTCCGCGTCGGTCACGGGTCGGAAGGCGACATCCTTCCGGCTGTGCAACCGGGCCAGGGACATCGGCATGATCGCGTAGCCCGAGCCCGCTGCCACGGTCTCGATCGCCATCGGAAGGTCCAGGTCGGGGAACTCGGCCAGCACATCCAGCTCATCCGCCAGGTCGCCCCGGGTGAGCTCGTCGTACGCCGTCGCGGGGTGATCGTGGGCGACGACGGCCACCGGGACCTCCCGGTAGAGCGGGATCACGTGCAGGCCGGCACGGTCGATCTCCCCGCGGACCAGGCACATGTCCAGCTGGCCCTCACGGATCAGCCGTTCCTGGTCGACGACCTCGACCATCTGCAGCTCCAAGCGCCGGGTGCGCGTCGTCCGGTGCCACTCGATCCAGGCCTTCTCCCACTTCCCCGGCATCACGCCCGGGACGAAGCCGACCCGGAGCGGTCCGTTGGGGCGGTCGGCAGGTGTGATCTCTTCCACGTCGGAACATTAGCCGTCTGTCGGATGCGTCATACCTGCCGGGAGGAGGCGGTGATAACTTCCGGCTCATGCGTTCCGCCAAGGATTTCTTCACGCCCCTCGCCGTCGGCGCCCCCGCCCCGCTCCGGGAGATCCCGGCCCGGCCCAGCCGCGCCATCCATTTCTTCGACCCCGGCAACCCGAAGATGGCCGCGAAGGTGCCTGACATGGTCGGCGTCACCGACGTCCTCCTGGGCAACCTCGAGGACGCGGTCAAAGCCGAGAACAAGGAGATCGCCCGCGCCGGGCTGGTCGAGATCGGGCGCACGGTGAACTTCGGGCCGACCCAGTTCTGGACCCGGATCAACTCCCTCGACTCCCCGTGGGTGCTCGACGACCTGACCACCCTGGTCCCGGCGATCGGAGACAAGCTCGACGTGATCATGGTCCCGAAGGTCCAGGGCGCCGAGGACATCCACTACATCGACCGGTTGCTCGCCCAACTCGAGGCGAAGGCCGGCATCACCAAACCGCTCCAGGTGCACGCGATCCTGGAGACCGCCCGCGGCGTCGCGAACATCGAGGAGATCTGTGCGGCCTCACCACGGATGCAGGGCCTCTCCCTCGGCCCCGCCGACCTGGCCGCCGACCGCCGGATGAAGACCACCCGCGTCGGCGGCGGGCACCCGGGCTACCTGGTCCGTCAGGACCCGGCCTCCACCGACCTCGCCGACATCGAGTCCCCGGACCGGACGACGTACCAGCAGGACCTCTGGCACTACACGATCGCCCGGATGGTCGACGCCTGCGCGATGCACGGCATCTACCCGTACTACGGCCCGTTCGGTGACATCACCGACGTCGTCGCCTGTGAGGACCAGTTCCGCAACGCCTTCCTGCTCGGCTGCGTTGGCGCCTGGTCGCTGCACCCGAAGCAGATCGCGATCGCCAACAAGGTCTTCTCCCCCTCGGTCGAGGACGTCAAGCACGCTCGCCGGGTGATCGCCGCCATGGGCGACGGCACCGGCGCAGTCATGCTCGACGGCAAGATGGAGGATGACGCGTCGGTCAAGCAGTGCAAAGTGATGGTCGCCCTCGCCGAGGAGCTGGCGGCGATCGACCCGACCCTGCAGGCTGCGTACGCCGCGATCGAGGTGGAGAACTGATGACCGCGTTCCGCCCCCGTCGTTCGGTTCTCTACATGCCCTCGTCGAACGAGCGGGCACTGGAGAAAGCCAAGTCGATCGCCTGCGACGCACTGATCCTCGACCTCGAGGACGCCGTTGCGCCCGAAGCCAAGCCTGCTGCCCGGCTCTCTGCGGCTGCCGCGGTGCAGTCCGGTGAGTACGGCGGCCGCGAGCTGACCATCCGGGTCAACGGCATCGGGACCGAGTGGCACGGCGAGGACATCGAGGTCGCCGCTCAGGCGGGCCCGGCCGGAATCGTCGTCCCCAAGGTAAACAGCGCTGCCGAAGTGCTCGACCTGGTCGCGGCGATCGAGGCCGCCGGGGCACCGGAGCACACGAAGCTCTGGGCCATGGTCGAGACGCCGGAGGCGATCTTCAACGTGCGTGAGCTCGCGGCCGCGTCGCCGCGCCTCGCCGTCCTGGTGATGGGGACCAACGACCTGGTCAAGGAGACCTACTCCGAGCACGTACCCGGACGGGCCCCGCTGCTCACCGCGCTCTCACTCTCCCTGCTCGGCGCCCGCGCGGCAGGTATCGCGATCCTCGACGGCGTCTACAACGACGTCAAGAACCTCGACGGCTTCCTGGCCGAGTGCGAGCAGGGACGCCAGTTCGGGTTCGACGGCAAGACCCTGATCCACCCGGGTCAGGTCGAGGGCGCCAACGCTGCGTTCGCACCTTCGGAGCAGGCCATCGAGGACGCCCGCGGGCTGATCGCGGCCTGGGACGCTCGCGAGACCGGGGTGGTGACCTACAACGGGCGGATGGTCGAGAACCTGCACGTCGAGTCCGCCCAGCGGACCCTGGCGATCGCCGAGGCGATCGCCGCCCTCGGCTGAGGACTGGTCGACGCCTGCTCGCGATGGTGACGAGCTGACCTGCGAAGGTCCTGGTGACCTCAGCCGACCTGGCTGAGCAGGTGCTGGTGGAACTCGCGCTCGAGGTGCGCGATCAGGGAGACCGGGTCGCTGGAGAGCACCCGGGCGCGGTCGAGCAGGAGCACCCGCCAGCCCGCGTGCGCGCAGCGGATGATGTCTGCGTTGCTGGCGTGACCGGTCAGTGCGACCCCGAACCGGTGCGTCGGCAGACCGAGGGCGAGACGCACGCCGGACACCCGGAGCGCAGGCGTCGGGGTCGGGAGGCGGGCGTCGTACCAGTGCAGGCGGAGTACGGACTCGGCCGCGTGCAGCGCCCGACCGTCTGCCATGGCGGCGAGCTCGCGAGCCTGGAACGCACCCGGGTGGTCGAGAGCCGCCATCGCGGCGATCAGGTCGTGATGGGCCAACGCCCCGGCCCCGAGCATCCCGTCGAGCAGCGGCAGACCGCGCTCGGGCGCCAGGTGCCGCGCCACGTCTACGGCAGTGCGCAACGGCGTCGTACAGCGAACCCCGCCGAGCACAGCCAGGTCGCCCGGACCGAACCGCACCGGTCCGTCGATCCGGCGCCGCCGGCTGTGCACGTCCAGAGGGATCGGCCCCCCGGGGGTACCTCGGTCCGGTTCGGCACCGTGGACCCAGGCGGCGGTCCGATCGATGACGACGTGACGGCGGCCCACGACCAGGGCCAACGCCCGCGCTCGAACGATGGTCGTCGACGGCGCCTCTGTCGCGAGGTAGACCCCGCGAACCAGTCGCACGATCAGGCCCCGGCGGAGAAGCTGCTCCAGGACGGCCCGTCCGACGCCTGCACTCGCTGCCATCGCGGGAGTGAACGGCTCGTGGTCGAAGAGCGGTGCGCCGGGGTCCATCGGCCCACTCTCACCGATCGGGGCAACGCCGCGTCAGAAGCATCCACAGGGGATGCGCTCAGGCGCCCTTGAGAGTGGCCCGGATGGCCGGCGCGAACTGCCGGACGATGTCCTCGGCGGGGGCCGAAGCGACCGGCTCGACCTGAAGGACGTACCGCATCATCGCCAGCCCCACGAGCTGGCCGCAGACCAGCTCGACCCGGAGCGCGGAGGCGTGCATGCCGGTCGCCCGGGCAGCCGGATTCACCACGGTCCGGTTCAGCACCCGGTAGAACGCCTGACCTGCGCGAGCGCTGCCGACCGAGGCCCGCACCATCCGGAGCATCCCTTGCCGGGTGCGCGGGTTCTCGCACAGGGCCAGGAAGCTGCGCAGCAGCCGGACACTGAAGTCAGTGTCCACGTCCACACTCTCGCTCGCGATCCGGGCGAGGGCGCTCTCGGTGGCGGCGATGACCGTCGGGGAGTCCGGGAAAACAGGAGGAGACACACCTCAACGGTAGAGGAGCGGGATCAGCCCCGGATCACTGCGGCTGGGTGTACTTCCCCTGGAAGAACAGCAAGGGGTCGAACGGTGCGGCACCGTCGGCCTCGACGCCGTGCCGGTCCCCGAAACCGAGCTCCTTGACCCGCCCGATCACGATGTAGTGATCACCGGCCTCGACGACCTGGTGCACGGTGCAGTCGATGTAACCGAGGACACCCTCGATAACCGGCGCTCCGGTCGCGGCCCTGGACCAGGTGACGTCGGTGAACTTGTCGACGCCCTTGGTCGCCATCCCGTTGGAGATCTCTGCCTGGTCGGCGGCAAGGATGTTCACGCAGAAAAACCCGGCACGCTGCATCAGCGGCCACGCGCGGGAGGTCTTCGCCGGCGAGAACATCACCAGCGGCGGCTCGAGGGAGACCGAGGAGAAGGACTGGCAGGTCATCCCGACCGGCTCGCCGTCGGAGACCGAGGTGACCACGGTGACACCGCTGCAGAAGAGCCCGAGGACGTCGCGGAACCTGCGGGCGCGAGCGGCCGCTTCCGGGTCGTCCGGGATCAGCGTGTGCTCGCCGAGCCGGAGCTCGAAGTCGAGCTCGTTGCCGAGCCACGACGAGATGAGCTCCTGGCTGGGCCACGTCTCGCGAGCGTTCTCCTTCATCCCCTCGGGGACGCTGCTGCTCGCGGGAGTGGTCACAGGCCCATTGTTCATGGGGTCACTGACCTCCGCCGAACGTGTGTCCCCAGTACGAGACAGCGGTGCTCTCGCGGGCGACCCACCGGACGTCGTCGACCTGCAGGCCCTCGGTGCCGAACTCGAAGTCGAAGCCGCCCGGCGACTTCACGTAGAACGAGACCATCTCGTCGTTCATATGCCGGCCGAGCGTGGCCGAGAGCGGCGCCTTGAACTTCTTGACCCGCTCCAGGGCACGGCCGACGTGGTCGAGCTCGTCGACCTCGAGCATCACGTGGACACACTTCGAGGCGTTCGGCATCGGCAGGAACGCCAGACTGTGGTGACGCGGGTTGACCCCGAGGAACCGGAGCCAGACCTTCGAGCCGGGCTCCTTGCCGACGAACTCGCCGGGCATGCTCATCGAGTCGCGCAACCGGAAGCCGAGCACCTCGGTGTAGAACCGCAGCGCCTCGACGTCGTCGAGAACCGGGATCACGATGTGTCCCATGCCCTGGTCCCCGGTGACGAACTTGGCGGCGTACGGCGTCACGACCGGCCGGGACTCGTAGGTGATGCCGTGGAAGAGCTCGAAGACGTTGTCCCACGGGTCGCTGAAGCGAATCAGCTCCTGGACACGGCGCTCAGCCAGCTCGGCGGTGGTCCCTTCCTCGAACTCCACCCCGGCTTTGCGGAGGTGTTCCCGAGCGTCCTGCAAGGCTTGGTGGTCGGCGAGCTCCCAGCCGGTGGCCCCGAGCTGGTCGACGTCGGCGGGGAACACGACGATCCGGGCGGAGACGGCGTCGATCCGGAAGTAGAGGTTCTCCGGGTTCGGGCCGCGGCCCTCGGCGACGCCGAGAACCTTGCCCGCGAAGAGCTTCCAGGCCTCCAGGTCGGTGCTCGCAACCCGGATGTAGCCCATGGACTTGATGTCGATGGTCATGCGCTGCCGTCCTTCGCTGGCCGCTCCCGATGACGCGCCAGGAAGGCGGTGGTGATCTCGGCGAACTCCTCGGCCGCCTCGATCTGCGCCCAGTGGCCGCAGTTCGGGAAGACGTGCAGGCTGGCGTTCGGCATCGTCTTGAGCGCGACCATGGCTCCGTCGAGCGGGTTCACGCGGTCCTCGCGGCCCCAGGTCAGCAGGGTGTGCTTGCGCAGGTTATGGACCTCGCGCCAGAGCATCCCGTCCTCAGCCCACTCGGGGTTCCAGAACGAGGCGCCCATCGAGCGCATCGCCTCCAGCGAGCCCGGGGCGGTCGCGTCGGCGAACCGCTCCTCGACGAGCTCGTCGGTGACGAGCGCCTGGTTCACCACCATCGTGGAGATGAACGCGCGCAGGGCCTCACGGCTCGGCGCCATGGAGAAGTCCATCAGCCGCTTGACGCCCTCGGTGGGGTCGGCGTGGAACAGGTTGAGCGAGAGCCCGCCGGGGCCCATCAGGACCAGCCGACCGACCCGCTCGGGGTAGGTCAGCGCGAACCGCGTCGCCGTACCGCCGCCGAGGCTGTTGCCGAGCAGATGGATCTTCTCGATCTGCAGCTCGTCGAGCAGCTTGATCAGGTACTCCGAGGAGTGCCGGAAGTAGTTCGCCCCGACCTCGGGCTTGTCCGAGCCGCCGAAGCCCGGCTGGTCGACCAGCAGGGTGCGGAAGTTCGCGGCGAACCGCGGCAGGGCGGAGCCGAAGTTGCTCCACGCCGACGCACCGGGGCCGCCTCCGTGAAGCAGCACGAACGGCAGGCCTGCGCCGACCTCGGTGGCCTCGCCCGCCTCGTAGTAGTTCAGGGTGATGTCGCCGGCCTTGGCCGACTTCCGCGTGCCGTCCTTGGAGAACGGGGCTTCCTGCGCGAAGGACATGGACTCAGTACATCCCCGGGTCGACCTTGTGACCGAACTGCTGGGCGCCGTACATCTGCAGGGCCCGCTCCGGGTCGTTGGCCGCGTGCACCCGACCGGCGTGCGCGTCGCGCCACGCGCGCTGCAGGTAGGTACCGTTGGCGAGCGCGCGACCGCCGGAAGCCTCGAAGAGAGCGTCGATCGCATCGATCGCGCGCTGCGAGCCGAGGACTTGGTCGCGACGGACCCGGAGACGCAGCTCGAGCGGGATCTTCTCACCCTTGGCGACGTGCGCCTGCTCCTCGCGGATGTTGTTGGTCAGCAGCGCCCAGGCCGCGTCGATCTCGGAGGAGGCCTTCGCGATTCGGACGGCGGAGAACGGGTCCAGCGATGCCTTCTCGCCGAGGTACGCCGCACGAACCCGCTGCTGCTGCATGTCAACGTGCTCGGCGTACGCACCACGCGCCATTCCGATGATCGGCGTGGTGATCGTGCCGGTGAAGATCGAATGGAACGGGAGCTTGTACAGGTCGGAGGTGTTCTGCTCCTGACCCGGGCCGCGGCACTGGCCGGTCTCGCCCATCGACAAGGTGAACGCCTCGGGGACGAACACGTCGTCGACCACGATGTCGTTGGAGCCGGTACCGGCCAGACCGACCATGTGCCAGACGTCGAGGATCTGGTAGTCACTGCGCGGGATCATGAAAGTCCGGAAGTCGACGACGTTGCCGTCCTCGTTGAACACCAGACCGCCGAGCAGCACCCACTGGCAGTGGTCGCAACCCGAGGAGAAGCTCCACTTGCCGGAGAGCTGGAAACCACCCTCGGCCAGGGTCGCCTTGCCGGTCGGGGCGTAGGAGGAGCTCAGTCGGACGCTGGTGTCGCTGCCCCAGACCGCCTGCTGCGCCTCGTCGGCGAACAGCGCGACCTGCCACGGGTGCACGCCGACCACGCTGGACACCCAGCCCGTCGAGCCGCAGGCGCTCGCGACGTCGCGGACCGCGGTGTAGAAGTCCACCGGGTCGGACTCGAAGCCGTCGAACCGCTTCGGTTGCAGCAGCCGGAAGAACCCGGTCTCCTCAAGCTCCTTGACGGAGGCCTCGGGGACCACGCGAAGACGCTCGGTCTCGTCCGCCCGCTCACGAAGCGTGGGCAACAGATCGCGTACGCCGTCCAGAACTGCCTGGCTCATGACTTCTCCTCGTCGTCGGTGCTGCTACGCCTAATACTAGAACACGTTCTACCTCTTCGTCCACGACCTGGCTTCGCCCGAAGGATTTACGGTCCTGAGGATCCATCAGCGAGGTTCGAACCAGGACACATCGGACGGCGAACGGGGCTCAGGCCTCCTGCTCGGCCTTGAGCAGCAGCGCGATGTCGATCAACTGGTCCTCCTGGCCGCCGATCAGCTTGCGCCTCCCGGCCTCGGCCAGGATCCGGGCGCCGGAGACGCCGTAGCGGTCGGCGGCGTTGCCCGCGTGCTTGAGGAAGGAGCTGTAGACGCCCGCGTAGCCCATCATCATCGTCATCCGGTCCAGGCGGCACTCCTCCGGCATGGCGGGGCGCACGACGTCCTCGGAGGCGTCGATGATCTTGAGGAAATCGACGCCGGTCTTCCAGCCGAGCTTGTCGCAGATCCCGACGAAGGCGTCCAGCGGCGTGTTGCCGGCGCCGGCGCCGAAGCGTCGTACCGAGCCGTCGATCTGGGTCGCTCCCGCGCGGACCGCCATCACGGTGTTCCCGGCGCCGAGGTCGAGGTTCTCGTGGCCATGAAAACCGACCGTGGCCTGGTGGCCGATCTCGGCCACGACGGCTGCGACCCGGTCGGAGACGCCCTCGAGGATCAGCGCGCCGGCGGAGTCCACGACGTAGACGCACTGACAACCCGCGTCGACCATGATCCGGGCCTGCTTGGCCAGCACCTCGGGCGGCTGGGTGTGGCTCATCATCAAGAAGCCCACGGTCTCCAACCCGCGCTCACGCGCGAGCTTGAAGTGCTGCTCGGTGGTGTCGGCCTCGGTGCAGTGGGTCGCGATCCGGCAGATCGAGCCGCCGTTGTCCTGGGCCGCCAGGATGTCGTCCTTGATCCCCACGCCGGGCAACATCAAGAAGGCGATCTTGGCGTTCTTCGCCGTTTCGGCGGCAGCCTTGATGAGCTCCTGCTCCGGGGTCCGGGAGAAGCCGTAGTTGAAGCTCGACCCGCCCAGGCCGTCACCATGGGCCACCTCGATGACAGGAACCCCGGACTCGTCGAGCGCGCCGACGATGGCACGGACCTCCTCGACAGTGAACTGGTGGCGCTTGTGGTGCGAGCCGTCACGCAGGCAGGTGTCGGTAAGCCGGATGTCCAGATCGGAGTCCGGGTCGGTGTCACGCCAGGTGCGGGCCAAGGCGTTGAGTTCGGGTGATCCGGCGATGCTCATGCGTTGCTCCCGTTCTGGGCGAGGATCTTGCGCGCCATTCCTTCGCCGGCACGCGTCGCGGCAGCGGTCATGATGTCGAGGTTGCCCGAGTACGGCGGCAGGAAGTCGCCGGCGCCCTCGACCTCGATGAAGATGCTGACCTTGGTCGCCCCCCGGGTGGCGTCGCTCGGGTCGTCGAACTGCGGCTCCTGGAGCAACCGGTAGCCAGGGACGTAGTCCTGGACAGCCTTGACCATGGCGTGCACCGACTCCGAGATGGCGTCCCGCCCTGACTGTCCGATGTCAGCGCCCACCGCGCAGAAGATCGTGTCGCGCATGATCATCGGCGGCTCGGCCGGGTTCAGGATGATGATCGCCTTGCCCTGCGCGGCGCCGCCGATGGTCTCGATGCCCTGGGACGTGGTCTGGGTGAACTCGTCGATGTTCTGACGGGTGCCCGGTCCCGCGCTCAGCGACGCGACCGACGCCACGATCTCGGCGTAGGAAACCGGCGTGGCCCGGGAGACCGCAGCGACCATCGGGATCGTCGCCTGTCCCCCGCAGGTGATCATGTTGACGTTCTCCGCACCAGCGTGCTCGTCGCCGTTCACGGCCGGGATGCAGGCCGGTCCGACGGCGGCCGGAGTCAGGTCGACCGCCTTGATGCCGGCCTCGGCGTACCGGGGCGCGTAGGCGCGGTGCACGTAGGCACTGGTCGCCTCGAAGATGAAGTCGGGGAGCTGGTCCTGCTTCAGCAACCAGTCGACCCCTTCCGCGGTCGCCTCCAGGCCCTCGTTGCGGGCGCGTTCCAGACCCGGACTCGTCGGGTCGACCCCGATCATCCAACGCGGCTCGATCACCTCGCTGCGCATCAACTTGTACATCAGATCGGTGCCGATGTTGCCCGGCCCGACGATGGCCGCACTGAGTTTCGTCATCTTCTACTCCCCGAACTTCACGCTGAGCGGGTCGAACCCGCTGATGGTCGCCACGACATCATCTCCCGCGGCGAAGGGAACGAAGGGGCCGAGCGCCCCGGACAGGATCAGGTGGCCGGCACGGAGCGGGTCACCGAAGCGGTACGCCTGGACCGCGAGCCAGCGCAGAGCTTCCAGCGGATCACCGAGGCACGCTGCTCCGTTGCCGGAGGACCGCACCTCGCCGTTGATGGTCAGCGTCATCTCGACCTCGCGCGGCTCGAGCTCGTCGAGCGACCTACCCTCGCTGCCGACGACGTACAACCCGCTGGAGGCGTTGTCCGCGACCGTGTCGGTGAAGCCGATGTCCCAGTTCTCGATCCGGGAGTCGACGATCTCGAGTGCCGGCAGCGCCACCTCGACAGCTTCGCGGACGAGGGCGAGCGTGATCGCGTCCTCGGCGGCGGGGTTGATGTCCTTCGCGAGCCGGAACGCCACCTCGGCCTCGACCCGGGGCTGCACCAAGGTGCGCATCGAGATCGGATCGGCTCCCGGAACCGCAGCGGCACTGACGTCCATGTCGGAGAGCAGGTACCCGAAATCGGGCTGGTCCACGCCGAGCTGGTTCTGGACGGCCTCCGAGGTGGCGCCGATCTTGCGGCCGACGACCGCCACCCCGCCGGCGAGTCTCGCCTGCACCAGGCCCTGCTGGACCGCGTAGGCGGCGGGCAGGTCATCGGTGCCGATGAGGTCGCGTACGGCGGCACACGGCAGCCGGTTCGCTTGTGCGGCCGCCAGCCGATCGACGGCCTCGGAAATTGCATCCTGAGTGGTCACGGTTGCCATACTAGAACCTGTTACAGTTTCTTGCCATGAGGGCCCCTGACGAAGCCAGTGTCAAGAACGAGGTCGACGTCGTCGTCGTTGGTGCCGGTGGTGCCGGCATGACGGCCGCTCTCGCAGCAGCCCGCCAAGGGCTCGACACGCTCCTGATCGAGAAGTCCGCCTACTTCGGCGGCTCGACCGCCCGCTCCGGCGGCGGCGTCTGGATCCCCGGCAACTACGCCCTGAAGGCGGCCGGCGAGGTGGACCCCGGCGACGACGTGGAGTCTAAGAGGTACCTCGACTCGATCGTCGGCGATGTCGTCCCGAAGGTGCGGCGCGACACCTACCTCGACCGAGGCCCCGAGGTGATGGACTTCCTGAAGTCGAACACGCCGGTCCGCTTCACCTGGGTCCCGGAGTACGCCGACTACCTGCCCGAGGCCCCCGGTGGTCGAGCCCGAGGACGCACCGTCGAGGCGATCCCGATCAACGCGAAGTTCCTCGGCGACGAGCTCGAGCGCCTGCACCCGCCGTACGGCAAGGCCCCGGCGAACCTGATCATCACCCAGGCCGACTACCGCAAGATCAGCCTGGGCATGCGCTCCCTCAAGGGTCCGCTGACCCTGGTCCGCGCGACCCTGATGCGTCTGGTCACCCTGCTGCTCGGCAAGAAGATGTATGCCATGGGCAACGCGATCGCGATCGGCCTGCGCAAGGGCCTGATCGACGCGGGCGTCCCGGTCGCCTACGAGACCGAGCTCACCGACCTGATCATCGAGGGCGGCCGAGTCACCGGTGTGAAGGTCCGCCGCAACGGCGTCGTCTCCGAGATCAAGGCCACCCGGGGAGTCATCCTCGGCAGCGGCGGGTTCGAGAAGAACCTCGAGATGCGCGAGAAGTACCAGCCGCAGCCGACGTCGGTCGACTGGACCACCGGCGCTCCGTCGAACGACGGCGGCGGCATCCTGGCCGGCATCACCGCCGGCGCCCAGACCGACCTGATGGACGACGCCTGGTGGGGCCCGACCATCCCGTTGCCGAACGGTCCGTGGTTCTGCCTGGCCGAGCGCAACCTGCCCGGGTCGATCATCGTGAACCAGGCCGGCAAGAGGTACATGAACGAGGCTCTCCCGTACGTCGAGGCCACCCACGAGATCTACAAGGGCGAGGCCACCGGCGTCACCCACGTGCCGTCCTGGATGATCATCGACCAGCGCTACCGCAACCGGTACCTCTTCGCGGGACTCGGCCCGCGTCAGCCGTTCCCGGGCCGCTGGCTCAAGGAAGGCGTGATCAAGAAGGCCTCCTCGATCGAGGCGCTCGCCGATCAGATCGGCGTCCCGGCCGACGCCCTGTGCGCCACCATCGAGCGGTTCAACGGCTTTGCCGTCGCGGGCGTCGATGAGGACTTCAACCGCGGCGAGAGCGCGTACGACAAGTACTACTCCGACCCGTCCGTCAAGCCGAACCCGTCGCTGCACACGATCGACCAGGGCCCGTTCTACGCAGTCAAGATCGTTCCCGGCGACCTCGGCACCAAGGGCGGTCTGGTCACCGACGAACGTGCCCGGGTACTTCGCGCCGACGGCTCGGTCATCGACGGCCTGTACGCCGCCGGCAACTGCTCCTCGGCCGTGATGGGTAACACCTACGCCGGCCCGGGCGCGACCATCGGCCCTGCCATGACCTTCGGCTATCTCGCCGCTCTCGACATCGCCCAGGAGCCGACCAGGAAGGGCACAGCCTGATGCCGATCAACCCCGCCGTCGCCATCGGGGCCCAGCTGCCCGACCGCACGTTCAGCTGGTCCGCGAGCGACGTCCTGCTCTACCACCTGGGCATCGGTGCGGGCTCCCGGCCGGGCGACAACCTCGACCCGAAGGCCTTGCGCTACACCCTCGACAACGCCGACCTCCAGGTACTGCCGTCGTTCGCGCTGGTCGCACCCTCCTTCCACGAGACCGACCCACCGCCGCTCGACCTGCCCGGCTGCGACATCAACCTCTCCCAGGTGGTGCACGGCGCCCAGGAGATCTCCGTCCGCGGCCCCCTGCCGACCTCGGGCAGCGCCACCCTCTCCACCCGGATCAGCGATGTCTGGGACAAGGGCAAGGCTGCAGTCATCTGGCAGGAGGCGATTGCGGTCGACGCCGACGGCTCCGAGCTCTGGACAGCGCGATCGTCGATCTTCGTCAAGGGCGAGGGTGGTTGGGGCGGCAACCGGGGCGAGGCCAGCTCGGTCGCCGTTCCCGAACGGAAGCCCGACACCGACACGACGTACGACGTCACGCCGCAGCAGGCGATGCTCTACCGCCTCTGCGGTGACCGGAACCCGCTGCACGCGGATCCCGCGTTCGCCCAGGCGGCCGGCTTCCCTGCCCCGATCCTGCACGGCCTGTGCTCGTACGGCGTGGTGCTCCGCGCCGTGACCGACGAGCTCCTCGGCGGCGATGTAGCCAACGTCGCCTCGTTCAAGGCGCGCTTCGCCGGCGTGGTCTTCCCGGGCGAGACGATCCGGGTCCAGGCCTGGGACGAGGGCGAGGGTGAGGGTGAGGGCAAGGACATCGTTGTCTCGGCCACGATCGCCAGCCCGCGCGCCGAGCGCGACGGTGCCGCGGTCCTCGCCGACTGCACGGTCACCCGGGCTTGACGGTGGCTGATCCGATGAGTCCGCTTGCAGGCTGGGACGAAGGCACTTTCACGTCCGGCGCCACGACGCTGCCGACCTTCCGCAAAGGCACCGGTCCGGGCGTCATCATCATCCACGAGATCCCCGCCATCACGCCGAAGGTCCAAGCGTTCGCCGAGGACGTCGTCGACTCCGGCTTCACCGTGATGATGCCGTCTCTGCTGGGCACGACGCCGGGCAAGGGCTACGGCGTCGGCAACCTGACCACGTCGATCGCGCGAGTCTGCGTGTCCAGCGAGTTCAAGAACTGGGCACTGAACCAGACCTCACCCATCACCGGGTGGCTCAAGGCGCTCGCCGCCGACCTTCACGAGGAGCTGGGCGGGCCTGGGGTCGGGGCCCTGGGGATGTGTTTCAGCGGCGGATTCGCGTTGGCGATGATGGTTGACGGACACGTCGCCGCTCCGGTGCTGTCGCAACCGTCGATGCCGTTCGCTTTCAACG
>JBKJHX010000037.1:0-11149 GCA_046598855.1 Marmoricola sp.
GAACACCGGGACCAACCTGCCGGCGCAGATCGAGCTCTACTCCACGGCGCAATCCCCGAAGGGGCCGGAGTACAAGTTCCTCTTCATGGCCAAGGGTGGCGGCTCGGCCAACAAGTCGTTCCTATTCCAAGAGACCAAAGCCGTCTTGAACCCGAAGCGGCTGCTGGAGTTCCTCGACGAAAAGATCCGCTCGCTCGGTACTGCGGCCTGCCCTCCGTACCACCTCGCGATCGTCATCGGTGGCACCAGCGCGGAGTTCGCGCTGAAGACGGCCAAGTACGCCAGTGCCCACTATCTCGACACCCTGCCCACCCAAGGTTCGATGAGCGCCCACGGTTTCCGGGATCTGGAGCTCGAGGAAGAGGTCTTCAAGCTGACCCAGTCGTTCGGCATCGGTGCTCAGTTCGGCGGCAAGTACTTCTGCCACGACGTCCGTGTGGTCCGGCTCCCCCGGCACGGCGCGTCGTGCCCGGTCGCGATCGCCGTCTCCTGCTCTGCGGACCGTCAGGCGCTCGGCAAGATCACCGCGGACGGGGTCTTCCTCGAACAGCTGGAGACCGACCCGGCGCAGTACATGCCCGACGCCGGCGTGGCCGAGGACATCTCGAGCGGCGAGGTCGTCGCCATCGACCTCAACCAGCCGATGGCCGACATTCTTGCCGAACTGCGCAAGCACCCAGTGAAAACTCGGTTGTCGCTGACCGGCCCGCTGGTGGTGGCTCGCGACATCGCGCACGCCAAGATCAAGGAGCTCCTCGACGCTGGCGGCGAGATGCCGGGGTACCTGAAGAACCACCCGGTCTACTACGCCGGTCCCGCCAAGACCCCCGTGGGGATGGCATCCGGCTCGTTCGGTCCGACGACCGCCGGCCGGATGGACTCCTACGTCGAGCAATTCCAGGCCGCCGGAGGTTCGATGGTGATGCTCGCCAAGGGCAACCGGTCCAAGGTCGTTACCGAGGCCTGCAGCAGCCACGGCGGGTTCTACCTCGGCTCCATCGGTGGCCCGGCCGCGCGACTGGCTCAGGACTGCATCAAGAGCCAGGAGGTCATCGAGTACCCCGAGCTGGGGATGGAGGCGGTCTGGAAGATCGATGTCGTCGACTTCCCCGCCTTCATCGTGGTCGACGACCAGGGCAATGACTTCTTCACCGACCCGGGCGGGACGGTGAACGTTCCGCTGAGCTCGATCGGCGTGCCCGGTCTGCGGGTGCGTTCCGCGGAGTAGACCACCCTCGGACGTCGACCCAGCGGCCGCGGAGTACGGTCGAGTGTTCCGGGCGCGGAACTGCCTGAACGCCCCGGACGTTGCCCAGGTACGACGACGCTCCGTGCGTCGCCCCGAGGAAGGAAATTCCCATGCAGTGCCCTACCGACGGTGCCGTCCTGGTCATGAGTGACCGCAGCGGCATTGAAATCGACTACTGCCCCACCTGCCGTGGTGTCTGGCTCGACCGCGGCGAGCTCGACAAGATTATCGAGCGCTCCCTGACCCAGCCGGCGGCGCCCGCGCCCGCTCCGCAGCAGAACTACCAACAGCAGCCGCAGCAACAGCAGCACTACCAGCAGCGTCCGCAGCAGGGCCACTACAAGCAGAAGCGCAAGGAGTCCTGGCTCTCCGAGCTGTTCGACTGACGTGCCGGACCTACCCGCCAGGACCGAACCCGGCCCCGGCCAAGAGTCCGTCTGGGACTACCCGCGCCCGCCACGGGTCGAGCAGCGGGGCGAGCATGTCCGGATCGTGCTCGGCGGCATCACCGTCGCCGAGACCGATCGTGCGTGGTGCGTCCTGGAGACCAGCCACCCCCCGGCGTACTACCTGCCACCCGACGCGTTCCTGGCCGGGACGTTGCGCCCCGCGCCCGGATCGTCGTACTGCGAGTGGAAGGGCACCGCTCACTACCTCGACGTCGTCTCCGGTGACCAGGTCGCCGACCGTGCCGCGTGGTCCTACTCCGACCCAAGTCCGGGGTTCGTGGTCATCACCGACCACGTCGCGCTCTACCCCGCGGCGATGGATGCCTGCTTCGTCGACGACGAGCCGGTCGTATCCCAGCCGGGCGGGTTCTACGGCGGCTGGATCACCAGCAAGGTCTCCGGACCCTTCAAGGGCGCGCCCGGGACCAACACCTGGTGAAGCTCCTCCCAGCGGTGCTCGACTGAGCTCCTGCTCGCTACCGTCTCCTTCATGGAGTACGTCGAGATCGCGCGCGCCGAGTCACCTCGTGGCGAGGTCGTGCTCCGCGAGCGCCGCGGCGAGAACACGCCGACGGTCCTGGAACTGCGGGTCAACGGGATCTTCGTGATGGACACCCTGGAGACGACCACCGAGCGTGCGCTGGCCACCAGGGCACTGTCGTTGGTGCCTGAGCTGGCGAGCGTGCTGGTGGGCGGGCTCGGACTCGGCTTCAGGATGCACGAGGTCCTGGCAGACCCCCGGGTCACCTCGTGCACGGTCGTGGAGCTGGAGCAGGCTGTCGTCGACTGGATGCGCGACGGCACGATCGCGCACGGACCTCGCCTGCTCGCCGAGGAGCGGCTGAACGTAGTGATCGGCGAAGTCGCGATGGCGCTCGCCGAAGCCCCGGACGCGACCTACGACTTGGTGCTCCTCGACGTCGACCACGGTCCCGGCTACCTCGTGCACGACGCCAACGAAGACCGCTACACGCGGCCGTTCCTGGCCTCGGCGCATCGGGCGACCAAGCAGGTCCTGGCGATCTGGTCAGCCGACGAGGCCCCTCGGCTGGCGGCCGCGTTGGAGGCCGTCTTCGGCAACGTCACCGCGACCTCCTCCGACCTCCGGGTCGGCGATCGGGACGAGCGCCACTGGCTGTACTGGTCACGCAAGTAGCCTCGCCCTATGAGCGCCGACGAGGGGATCCGGATCGAGCACGACTCCATGGGCGAGGTAGAAGTCCCCGCCGCGGCCCTCTGGCGAGCCCAGACCCAGCGGGCGATCGAGAACTTCCCCATCTCCGGAACGCCGTTGGAGCCCCGGCATATCCGAGCACTCGGTGCGATCAAGGCTGCCGCTGCGACGGTGAACGGCGCGCTCGGTGTGATCGACGGCGACCAGGCCCGGGCGATCCGCGGCGCGGCGGAGGCCGTGATGGCCGGCTCGTACGACGACCAGTTCCCGCTCGACGTCTTCCAGACCGGTTCGGGTACGAGCTCCAACATGAACGCCAACGAGGTGATCGCCTCGCTGGCCGCGCGGACGGACCTCCCGGCCGGCACCGAGGTCCATCCCAACGACCACGTGAACGCCAGCCAGTCCAGCAACGACTCGTTCCCGACCTCGATCCACGTGGCCGCCGTCCTGGCCGTCGTCGAAGACCTCCAGCCCGCCCTGGACGTGCTCGCCACCTCCCTCGAGGCGAAGGCTCAGGAGTTCGCGAGCCTGGTGAAGTCCGGGCGCACCCACCTGATGGATGCGACCCCGGTGATGCTCGGCCAGGAGTTCGGCGGGTACGCCGCCACGATCCGGCTCGGCGCCGAGCGCCTGGAGTCCGTGCTCCCCCGTGTCCGTGAGCTGCCGCTGGGCGGTACCGCCGTCGGCACCGGGATCAACACCCCGGACGGTTTCGCGGCCGCAGTGATTGCCGAGCTCGCCGCCGTCACCGGGCAGTCGTTCACCGAGGCACGTAACCACTTCGAGGCGCAGGGCACCCGAGACTCCTTGGTCGAGCTCAGCGGGGTACTGAAGACCATCGCGGTCGGCCTGACGAAGATCTGCAACGACCTGCGCTGGATGTCCTCGGGACCGACCACCGGCCTTGCCGAGATCCACCTGCCTGACCTGCAGCCGGGTTCCAGCATCATGCCGGGCAAGGTGAACCCGGTCCTTCCCGAGGCGACGCTGATGGTGTGCGCCCAGGTGATCGGCAACGACACGGCGATCACCACGGCCGGGGCCGCCGGCAACTTCGAGCTCAACGTGATGATGCCGGTGATCGCACGCAACCTGCTGGAGTCGATCCGGATCCTCTCGACGTCTACCCGGCTGCTCGCCGAGCGCTGCGTCGACGGCATCACCGCGGATGCCGAGCGGATGCGCCGGTACGCCGAGTCGTCCCCCTCGGTGGTGACCCCGCTGAACAAGTACCTCGGTTACGAGGAGGCCGCGAAGGTCGCCAAGGAGTCCTTGAAGCACGGTCGGACGATCCGGGAGCAGGTGCTCGAGATGGGCTACGTCGAGCGCGGCACCCTGACCGAGGAACAGCTCGACGCCGCCCTCGACGTGGAGAGCATGACGCATCCGTGAGTATCTGAGCGGTCAGTACCAACCGCGTTGCTGCTTGAAGGTCCAGGCGGCACAGGCGCTGCCGTAGCGCTCCTCGATGTAGTTCAGTCCCCAGCGGATCTGCGTCTCGGGGTTGTTGCGCCAGTCCGCGCCCGCGGCCGACATCTTCGAGCCGGGCAGCGCCTGGGGGATCCCGTACGCCGAGGAGGTCGGGTTGTCGGCGTGGACGTTCCAGTTCGATTCCTGGGTCCAGATGTTGTCGACGCAGTCGAAGTCAGCCGAAGCCAGCCCGTACTGCGGCATCAGCGCCCTCGCCAGGCTCTTCGGGTCCGTGCGCGAGAGGTCCTCGGACCGGGTCACAGCGACCCCGGCCCCGCTTCCGAGCTCGGCAGCCTTGAGAGCGTCGGCCGCGACGGTGCGCTCGACCGAGCGCGACGCGTCCTGCTGCCGGTCGGCAAGGTCGGCAGCGGTCAGCTGGGTCTGGCCGGCGGTGAGGCTGACCAGCTGACCGGACGGTGACTCCTGGTGGGCCGCGACGCCAACCGAGACCGAGAGACCGGTCGCCGCCACCGCCACCCCGGAGAAGATGACAGCGTTCTTGGCGCCCGCGCGTACGCGCTGTGGCGGTGCGTTCCGGTGCTTCGGAACGTACTTCTCAGGCAAGGGGTGGATCTCTCGGGTCGACGTCTGGTGGACCGTCACGGGCGCGTCATTGCGCCGACGAGGAACCAACACCTTCACCCGAACGGCCGGAGGAATCAAAATCCCGCCGCCAGATGGTGAGACTGGCCCAGGTGGTGTGACGGATGGGGCTGACGAGGCGCGTACGTCGGGCTACATCGAGACGTGCTCGAGCATCTCGGTGACAAGGGCGGCGATCGGCGAGCGCTCCGACCGGGTCAGGGTCACGTGCGCGAAGAGCGGGTGACCCTTGAGCTTGTCGACCACCGCGACCACGCCGTCGTGGCGCCCGACCCGGAGGTTGTCGCGCTGGGCGACGTCGTGGGTCAGGATCACCTTCGAATTCGAGCCCATCCGGGAGAGCACCGTCAGCAGGACGTTGCGCTCCAAGGACTGGGCCTCGTCGACGATGACGAACGCATCGTGGAGCGACCGACCCCGGATGTGGGTCAGCGGCATCACCTCGAGCATGCCGCGGTCCAGGATCTCGTCGACCACGTCCGGGGTGGTGATCGCGCCCAACGTGTCGAACACCGCCTGGCCCCAGGGCGACATCTTCTCGGACTCGCTTCCCGGGAGGTAGCCGAGCTCCTGGCCGCCGACTGCGAAGAGCGGGCGGAAGACCACGACCTTCTTGTGTTGGCGGCGTTCCATCACGGCCTCCAGGCCGGCGCAGAGCGCGAGCGCGGACTTCCCCGTCCCGGCGCGCCCTCCCAGCGACACGATCCCGATCTCCGGGTCGAGCAGGAGATCGAGCGCGATCCGCTGCTCGGCAGAACGGCCGTGCAGCCCGAAGGCCTCACGGTCCCCGCGGACCAGGTGGACCCGCTTGTCGGCGCCGACCCGGCCCAGGGCGCTACCCCGGTCGGACATCAGCACCAGGCCGGTGTGGCACGGCAGCTCACGCGCCTCGGCAAGGTCGACGACGCTGTCGTCGTACAGCTCATCGAGCTCGGTGGACAGGACGTCGATCTCGGCCATCCCGGTCCAGCCGGCATCGGACTCGTGGATCTGCTCGCCGAGGTACTCCTCGGCATCGAGTCCGATCGCCGAGGCTTTGATCCGCAACGGCAGGTCCTTGGAGACCAGGGTGACCTGGAAGCCCTCGTTGGCCAGGTTGTGCGCCACCGCGAGGATCCGGGTGTCGTTGTCGCCCAGCCGGAAGCCGGACGGCAGCGACTCGGCGTCGGTGTGGTTGAGCTCGACCCGGATCGTCCCGCCGTGCTCGCCGATCGGGACCGGTTGGTCGAGACGTCCGGCTTGGATCCGGAGCTCGTCGAGCATCCGCAGCGCCGATCTGGCGAAGAAGCCGAGCTCGGGGTGGTGGCGCTTGCCCTCCAGCTCTGTGATGACCACGACGGGGAGCACCACCTCGTGCTCCTCGAACCGCTTCAACGCACCCGGGTCGGCCAGCAGCACCGAGGTGTCCAGGACGTAGGTACGGCGTTTCGAGTCCGGCTGGTTGCTCCGGGGCGAGGTGGTGGGGGTCTTGCTGCTCGCGTGCTTGGCAGTGGCCACGGATGTGTTCCCCTCACAGACCGGCACGCGCACTCAGCGCCCCGGTCCTCAGCTGAAGTGCCTGGACCAGGACGGGCAGGGATCCGAGTGCGGATCCCGTAGGCCGTGATTGCTCACGAACTCGCCTCCTGGTGCGGAGCGCAGCGGTTGCGATCCACTAAGCAAAAAGTACGTCCGAAAAATCACCGATGGGCGGCGACACGCCCGACCGGTGGTGACGGGAGTATGAACGCCCCTGCACCCGGACATCGAGCAGGATCAGGACCCGTAGCGGCGCTCGCGCAGGCCGAACGCCCGGATGGCGCGGAGGAAGTCGACGCGGCGGAAGTCCGGCCAGTAGGCCTCGCAGAAGTAGAACTCGCTGTGCGCGCTCTGCCAGAGCAGGAACCCGCCCAGCCGCTGCTCACCCGAGGTGCGGATCACCAGGTCGGGATCGGGTTGTCCTTTGGTGTAGAGGTGCTCGGCGATGTGCTCGACGTCGATGACTTCGGCAAGCTCCTCGATGGTGCGACCCTTCGCCGCCTCGGCGTGCAGAAGCGCCCGGACGGCGTCGGCGATCTCGCGGCGCCCGCCGTACCCGACAGCGACGTTGACCAGGACCCCGTCGACGTCGCGGGTGGACTCCTCCGCCGCCTTGAGCCGCTGCGCAGTCGCGGCCGGGAGCAGGTCGAGAGCGCCGACCGGGTGCAGTCGCCACCGGTGCTGAGCGGCTAACGAGGCGACCGCGCCCTCGATCACGCCGAGCAGGCCTTCGAGTTGGTCGGCCGGGCGGTTCAGGTTGTCGGTGGACAGCAACCAGAGCGTGACGACCTTGACGCCGACCTCTTCGCACCACTCCAACATCGGCTCGATATTCGCCGCTCCGGCCTGGTAGCCGTGCTCGCTCTCGGCGCCGACAGCCTTGGCCCAGCGGCGGTTGCCGTCGAGCATGACGCCGATGTGCTGGGGAATCCGGTCGGTGGGCATCTGCCGCACCATGCGTGCCTCGTAGAGCGGGTAGAGCACCCGGCGGAGGCCACGCTTCCAATCTGCCACTGCCTCAGGCTACCGCCGCCGGAGGCGAGACGCGGGATCCCGACCGACAACGTTCGCGTGCTGGTCACCCGGCCATGACATCTGTTACCTACGGTGCCGTAACCTGGGGTCATGAATGCGCGCCTGCCGACGGAGAAGGATTCTGCGGACGCGACCCACGGCCCAGTCATCGACCGTGCCGCTGAGCTCACGCACGCTGCCGAGCAGGCGATGAAGGACAAGATCGCCGAGGTCAAGCCCAAGCTGCGCGGCTGGCTGCACGCCGGTTGGTCCCCGCTGGCCCTGGCCGCCGGCATCGTGCTGGTCTGCCTCTCGCCGACCGCTGCCACCCGGGTGAGCTCGGGCCTCTTCGCCGGCACCGCGCTGCTGCTCTTCACGGTCAGTGCGATCTACCACCGCGGCAACTGGTCGCCGCGCACCTGGGCCTTCCTGCGCCGGTTCGACCACGCCAACATCTTCCTGCTGATCGCCGGTTCCTACACTCCCTTCGCGATCACCTTGCTCGACGGCGGGGCCCGCGTCGGGATGCTCGCGGTCGTCTGGACCGGCGCGGCACTTGGGGTCGCCTTCAAGCTGCTCTGGATCGACGCGCCGCGCTGGCTCTCGGCGCCGATCTACATCGCGCTCGGCTGGGCAGCAATCTTCTACGCCGATGACTTCGCCTCCGGCGGCACCTCGGTCATCACCTTGATCGCGGTCGGCGGCGGGCTCTACACCGTTGGCGGACTCGTCTACGCGTTCAAGAGGCCGGACCCGTTCCCGGCCTGGTTCGGCTTCCACGAAATCTTCCACGTCTTCACGATCGCGGCCTTCATCTGCCACTACGTAGCGGCGTCGATCGCGACGTACCAGCTGCGCTGACTCAGACCACCAGGACGACGAGGAAGCCGAACGCCAAGGCGGCGAGGACCACCCCCACGGCGAGGACCAGTCTCGGCGCCCAGGCTGCAAGCCGCTCCAGGAGCAGGTAACTACCACTGAGCAGGCCCAGCACCACGGTGGCGTGGATCAGTACGGCGAGACTGATCCCGGCGATCAGCCCGGCGCGCCAGAACCTTCCCCACAACGGTGCGGCCAGGACCGGGATCGCGACCGCTCCGGCGAGGCCGCCGAGAAGCTCGACCCACCAGTCACGCTCCCCCATCCACCAGAGCACCGGCGTCAGGTCGCTGTCACGGAACGGGATGAACCGGTCCGGGATCCGGGTGTC
This sequence comes from Marmoricola sp., assembly GCA_046598855.1. Classification (GTDB taxonomy): domain Bacteria; phylum Actinomycetota; class Actinomycetes; order Propionibacteriales; family Nocardioidaceae; genus Marmoricola. Next base: position 8,691 of record JBKJHX010000037.1, read on the forward strand.
GAAAAGATCCAGGGTGGCCCAGCCACCGAGCACCAGGATCAGGGCCAAGGTGGCGACCGCGGCGACCCGGTAGGAGAGCAGCTTCACCTGCGACCAGCCGGTCTCCCGGCCGTCCTTGAAGGTGCCCAGCGTCACTGCCGACCACATCAACCAGCGCCGGACCACCCCGGTTCCGGCGTCGCGCATCATGTCGCGCATAATCCGGTCCGCCTCCCAGCGAAGCACCCGGTGGCCGTCGGCCGAGTAGTAGGTCGGCGGGCCGCCCGGGTTGATCAGGCCGTCGTGGACCAGGGCGGCTGTCAAGTGCGTACCGGTCTTCGGGACCAGCCAGGTGAAGAGAGCAGGCACCGAAACTAGGTCGGTGGTGAAGGCGTCGAAGTGCCGCGGGACGAGCAGCGCGCCCAGTTCGCTGTCCAGGTAGCCGATCCTGCGCCCGAGGCTGAACGAGTCAGGGTCGCCGTCGATGCTCTGCAGCACCACACGCGGCGGCGGCAGCAGCTCTGGTCCGGCGAGCAGACCGGGGTCGATGCCGGGCTCGACTTCGACCCCGGCGTCGAAGAAGTTCGTCGGGTTGGGCCGGGTCACCTCCACGATCACAGCGGCCACCCGGCAGGATCGGTGACCGGCCGCTCGCAGACCATTGCCCGACAGACGTAGGCGGCTGCCTTCCCGTCGACCAGCCCACGACCGGCGAGCAACGGGATCGACGAGGCAGCTGCCTGCTCGGGAGTCACCACCACAACCACGGAGCCGACGCTACGCCGAGCGAGGGCCGCCAGGGCAGATCCGTTCGGGTCATCCGGCTTGGTCACCACAACGATCTCCAGCGGCCCGTCTAGCGCGCTCTGAGCAGCAGCGAGTGACCAGCCGGCGAACCGGGGCGCCCGCTCGGCGAGCCGGTGTACGGCGGCTAGCGCCGCCTCGGCCGCGTCGCGGTGACGACCGGAGCCGGTCAGCGCGGCGTACCGGACCAGGGCGTGGGTGAGCGCCGAGTGCCCCGACGGACTGGCATTGTCGGACGGGTCGCGCGGTCGGGCGATCAGCTTCTCGGCGTCGTCCGCGGTGTCGTGGAAGCCGCCGTCGCCGGCAGCGAAGTGCTCCAGGGCGACGTCGATCAGGGTCCTGGCACGATCGAGCCAGACCCCGTCACCGGTCGCCTCCGCCAGCGCGCCGAAGCCGTCGGCCACGCAGCCGTAGTCCTCCAGGACGCCGGCATGGTTGCCGGCGGCACCGTCGCGGGAGACCCGCAGCAACCTTCCTTCGTGGACGTGGAGGTCCCAGAGCAGGGTGGCCGCCGCGGTCGCCGCGTCGAGGAACCTCGGCTCGTCGAGGACCCCGGCCGCGCGCGCCAGGGCGCCGATCGCCAACCCGTTCCAGGCAGCGACGATCTTGTCGTCGCGGGCCGGTCGTTCCCGTTCGGCCCGCGCACCCAGCAGCCGCGACCGTACGTCGCCCCAGCGGGCGTCGTCGTCCGGGTCGGCGAGCAGTTGGAGCACCGACGACCCGTGCTCGAAGGTGCCGGCGCCGGTCACCGTCAGCAACTCGGTCGCCCAGGTCCCGTCGTCGGCTCCCAGGACCGTCGTCAGCTGCTCGGGCGTCCAGACGTAGAACGTGCCTTCGGCACCTTCGGAATCAGCGTCCAGCGCCGAGGCGAACCCGCCCTCGTCGGTGCCGAGCTCGGCGATCAGGAAGGAGGCCGTCTCCCGGGCGACTCGGCGGGCGAGCTCGCTGCCGTCCGCGGCATACCAGGACGTGTAGGCACCGAGTAGCAGCGCGTTGTCGTAGAGCATCTTCTCGAAGTGCGGGACCACCCAGCGGGCATCGACCGAGTACCGCGCGAAGCCGCCGGCGAGCTGGTCATAGATGCCACCGCGTGCCATCGCCTCCAGCGTCTTGGTGGCGATCTGCCTCTCGACCGACGCGACCGCTGGACGTTGAGCCTGCCGGGACGAAGTTCGGCGGAGCAGGAACTCCAGGAGCATGGACGGCGGGAACTTGGGCGAGCCGCCGAAGCCGCCGTGCAGGGTGTCGAACTCCCTGCCGAGCTGCTCGACGGCCACGTCCAGCAGGGGTGCGTCGATCGGCGCCGCCCCGTCCAGCGTGGCGTTGGCCGCGATGTGCGCCGCGATGTTCTGCGCGGTCGCGCCGATGTCGTCACGGCGCTCGTTCCAGGCCTCGGTGATCGCCTGCAGCAGTTGGGTGAAGCTCGGTTGCCCGTGCCGCGGTTGGTCGGGGAAGTAGGTACCGGCGAAGAAGGGCCGCCCCTCGTGGTCCAGGACGCACGTCATCGGCCACCCGCCGTGACCGGTAGTCGCAACCGTCGCCTGCATGTAGACCGCGTCGACGTCGGGACGTTCCTCGCGGTCGACCTTGACGCTGACGTAGTGCTCGTTGAGGTAGTCGGCGGTCCCCTGGTCCTCGAACGACTCGTGCGCCATCACGTGGCACCAGTGGCAGGC
>JBKJHX010000059.1:0-9435 GCA_046598855.1 Marmoricola sp.
GCTGTCGATCGGCGGCAACCACCTGATCCACACGCTGCGACGCAACGTCAACATGACGATCCTGCTCTTCAACAACAGGATCTACGGCCTCACCAAGGGCCAGTACTCCCCCACCTCCGAGCCGGGCAAGATCACCAAGTCGACCCCCGTCGGCTCGGTGGACCACCCGTTCAACCCGGTTTCGCTGGCTCTGGGTGCCGAGGCCTCCTTCGTGGCTCGCACGATCGACTCGGACCGCAAGCACCTCACCGCGGTCCTCTCGGCCGCTGCCGCACACCGCGGGACCTCACTGGTCGAGATCTATCAGAACTGCCCGATCTTCAACGACGGCGCCTTCGACGCCATCAAGGAGAACGACACCAAGGCAGACGCAATCATCCCGCTCGAGCACGGCCAGCCGATCCGCTTCGGCATCCAGGACGAGAACGGTGTCGGTTCCAAGGGCATCGCCCGCGACACCGAGACCGGCGGCGTCAAGGTCGTGGCCGGCGACGACCCGGACCTGCTTATCCACGATGCTCACAACCCGGATCCGACGATCGCTTTCGCGCTCTCCCGGCTCACCGACGCCGGCATCCTGCACCAGGCCCCGATCGGGATCTTCCGCTCCGTCGAGCGCCCGACCTACGACGACGGCGCCCGCCAGCAGGTCGCCACCGCACAAGCCACCATCGGTTCGGCCGACCAGGGCAACCAGACCGCGGCTCTGAGCGCGCTCATCAACGGCAAGGACACTTGGACCGTTCTCTAAGCTGAAGCGCGTCGGCGCTTCAGCGATCACGGCGGGACCAGGTACCCGACCGGAGCAGCATCAACCGGCTTGTGATGCGGGTCACGGGTGAGATCGCGTAATCAGCGAATTACGGAACTGTCTCACCAGTGTCATGACTGAAAATGCGGACCTGGCTGCCGCCACCGACCCTGAGCTGATCAGCCTCGTCCGCGCAGGTGACGCGAGGGCCTACGACGAGCTCTTCGTCCGGCACCGTGACATCGCCGTCCGCTACGCGGGCCGCATCGCCGACCCGGGCCGCGCCGAGGATCTCTGCGCCGAGGCGTTCGCCAAGATCTTCGACCTTCTCCAGCGCGGCCTCGGTCCGGACGTCGCGTTCCGCGCCTACCTCCTGACCACAGTGCGCACCAGTCACCTCAACACGATCCGGGCACGCAGCCGGGAAGAGCTAGTACCCGACCACGAAGCGATCGCCCGACAGGTCCCGGTCGTCGACGATCCGGACAACCGGTTCGACCAGGCGGCGATCCACGATGCCTTCGCGCAGCTTCCGCGCCGCTGGCGGGCGGCCCTGTGGCTGACCACGGTCGAAGGTCTCAGCAACGAGGAGGCCGGCGAGCACCTGGGGATCAAGCCCAATGCGGTCGCCTCGCTGGCGTTCCGGGCCCGGGCCGGCCTCCGGCAGGCCTACCTGTCCCGCCACCTCCTGGAGCGGCGCGACCCTCGGTGCCGACGGGTGGTCGAGCTGCTCCCGAGCCACGTCCGCGGCACCCTGACACCGCTACGACGTAAGGGCGTCGACGAGCACCTGGCTGGCTGCTCCCGCTGTACGGCAGCCGCGCTAGAACTGAACGAGACCAACGCCCGGTTGCGTGCCCTGTTCGTGCCGCTCGTGGCGACCGGGTTCACGCTCGGCGGTGCTGTTCTCGGATCCACGAAGGTCAACTCGCTCAGCTGGCTGGCCGCATGGGTCAAGGGGTGGGCCGGGAGCGCGACCTCGCTCCTCGGCGTCAAGGCGGCCGCCGCGACCGTGGCCGCGGTCGGGCTGGCGGCGAGTATCGCGTGCGCCCGGGGTCCTGGCTCACCTACACGCTAACGCCGTCCTCGAGCTGCACGACCGACACCCCACACGGCTCAGGCCGGCGACAACCAGGTCCAGCCCGGCAGGTTGCGCAGGACCACGAACGCCAGCAGCACCACCAGCACGACGTTCCAGCCATGCCGGGAGCCCCCTGGGATCCGCCGCCCGGTGAACGCCTGCTGCGCCCACCCGATCCACCCACCGATCACGGCCGGCAAGACCAAAACGACCAGGGGATTGCGCCCCAAGGCGCCGACCAGGTCCAGGTGCGTGAGGTCATGGACCGCGCGCAGGCCCCCACAGAACGGGCAGTAAAGACCGGTCAGGGCGAGCAACGGGCAGGTCGGATAGTGCCCGGCGTCGTAGGGGTCCAGCAGACCGACTACTGCTACTGCCGACGCGCCAACGAGCACGGTGGCTGCCACGGTGGTCCGGGTCGGCGTCGACCCCTCGCTGCGTACGGCGCTCATCGCACTCAGCTCGACCGGTCGGCCACCACGTCGGCGAACGCTTCCAGGGCGGTACGTACCGTGCCCTCGGGGAGCACCTGCAGCAGGCTCTTGGCTGCAGCTGCTTCCGCAGCAACGTAGGCCTTCGCCTCCGCCATCGCCGGGTGCGCCCGCAGCAAGCCCAGGGCCTCGGCGTGCAGAGCATCGTCGGCCAGCTCGCCGCCGAGCAGCTCGCGCAGCCGGGCATCGGCGGGCTCGGCGGAACGAAGCGCGAACAGGACCGGCAGTGTCGGGACGCCCTCACGCAGGTCGGTACCGGGAGTCTTGCCGGACTCGACGCTCTCGGAGGCCACGTCGAGGATGTCGTCGGACAGCTGGAAGGCGACGCCGACGCGTTCGCCGTACTCAGTCAGCGCGATCACGATCTCCTCGCTCGCCCCTCCGAACATCGCGCCGTAGCGCGCCGAGGTGGCGATCAGAGACCCGGTCTTGCCGGCGACGACACGGAGGTAGTGCTCCAGGGCGTCGTCCCCGGGTCCCGGACCGAGCGTCTCCAGGATCTGGCCCTCGACCAGCCGGGAGAACGTCTGGGCCTGGATCCGGACAGCGTCGGGGCCGAGCGCGGCGGTCAGCTCGGAGGACCGGGCGAACAGGAAGTCACCGGTGAGGATAGCCACGTGATTGTCCCAGCGGGCGTTGGCGGATTCGGCGCCCCGGCGCAGCGCCGCCTCGTCCATCACGTCGTCGTGGTACAGCGAGGCCAGGTGCGTCAGCTCCACCACGCACGCCGCCGTGAGTACGTCGTTCGCCGACTCCGCGTTCGTGGCTAGCGAGCCGGTCTCGGCCCCCAGGAAGCAGAGCAGCGGTCGGAACCGCTTGCCGCCGGCCTCCATCAGGTGGCGTGCCGCCTTCGTGACGAACGGGGCCTCGCTTTCGACGTGGGCGAGCATCGCTTCCTCGACCTCCACCATCCGGGCACGCAGGCGCTCCTCGAGGTCGGCGTCGAGGATCGGCAGTGCCAGGGAGGAGCTCACCTGACGAACTGTCCAATACGGCCGAGAACCTCCAGCAACGGACCCGGCACGACGCCCAGCACGAGCGTTCCGGCGACACCGACCGCGATCACGCCGCTGGTCATGAAGCTCGGAACCGTGACCGTCGGTCCGTCACCGACCGGGTCGGAGAAGAACATGATCACGATGAGCCTGATGTAGAAGTACGCGGCGACCGCGGACATCAGCACCGCCACGATCACGACCGGCCAGGCGCCTGCGGAGAGAGCGGCGGCGAAGACGGCCCACTTGCCGGTGAAGCCACTGGTCAGCGGGATCCCCGCCATCCCCAGCAGCAGGAAGGCGAACGATCCGGCGAGCAGGGGCGACTCCTTGCCCAGGCCCGCCCACCGGGAGAGGTGGGTGACCTCGCCCGAGCCGTCCCGCACCACGCTGACGATCGCGAACGCGGCCATCGTGGTCAGCCCGTAGGTGGTGACGTAGAAGAGCACCGCTTGGACCGGGTTGATGTCGCCGGCATTGATCTCGGTGAGCGATCGCGCACCGAGGAACCCGGTGAGCAGGAAGCCTGCGTGCGCCACCGACGAGTACGCCAGCAACCGCTTCACGTCGGTCTGACTCAGCGCAAGCACGGAGCCGACGACCATCGTCAGGATGGCGATCGCCCAGAACATCGGCTGCCAATCCCACCGTGCACCGCCGAAGGCGACGTAGAACAACCGGGTCAGTGCACCGAAGGCGGCCACCTTGGTCGCAGCCGACATGAATGCGGTCACCGGGGTCGGGGCGCCCTGGTAGACGTCCGGCGTCCAGGCGTGGAACGGTGCCGCGCCGACCTTGAAGAGCAGACCGACGGCGAGCATGCCCATCCCGCCGAGCAGCAGCGCCTGGCTGCCGGAGTCGCTGCGGATCGCGAACGCGATCTTCTCGAACTGCATCGAGCCGGCGTACCCGTAGACCAGTGCGATGCCGTAGACGAAGAAGCCGGAGCTGAAGGCGCCGAGCATGAAGTACTTCAGCGCTGCTTCCTGGCTGAGCAGGCGGCGGCGACGCGCCAGGCCGCAGAGCAGGTAGAGCGGGAGCGAGAGCACCTCCAGCGCCACGAACAGGGTGAGCAGGTCGTTGGCCGCAGGGAAGATCAGCATGCCCGCGACGGCGAACATCAGCAGCGGGAAGACCTCCGTGTGCTCCAGACCCTTGGCGGAGGCTTGGCGCTCGGCCTCAGTCCCGGGCAGGGCTGCGGCCTGACCGGCGAACGCAGTCACCCCACCTTCCAGCCGACGCTCGGCGAATAGCAGCACCCCGAGCAGAGCGAGTCCAAGGATCAGCACCCAGGAGTACAGCGTCGGGCCGTCGATCGAGATCGCACCCTCGGCAGCCAGGAACCCCAGCTTGGGCTTGTCGGCCCGCGGGTTGATCCGCCCCAGGACTACCAGGGCGGCGACCAGGGCGGCGAGGACACCGACGACCGAGAGCCCGACCTGGACCAGGTAGCGACGTGCGCGCGGGACGGCGGCCTCGACGAGGACCCCGAGCACCGCGACACCCAAGATGATCAGGACCGGCGAAAGCAGGTCGTACTCGACGTTCGGAGCGGTGAACTTCACTCGCTGGCCCCTTCCTGGAGCTGCCCAGCCGGGTCGACCTCAGGGGCTGGGTCCTGCTTCTGGACCCGGTCCATGCTGTGGTCGACGGCGGGGTTGATCACGTCGAGCAACGGCTTCGGGAAGAACCCGAGAGCGACGATCAGGACCAGCACCGGCGCCAGCGAGGCGATCTCCCGGGTGCCGAGGTCCTTCATGCCGACGAACTCGGGCCGGGTCGGTCCGGTCATCGTCCGCTGGTACATGAACAGGATGTAGATCGCCGCCAGAACGATGCCGGGCACCGCGAACGCGGCCAGCACCGGGCTGTAGGAGAACGCGCCGACGATCACCAGGAACTCCGAGATGAACGGTGAGAGACCCGGCAACGACAGCGAGGCGAGGCCCGCGACCAAGAAGATGCCGGCCAGCACCGGGGCCACCTTCTCGACACCGCCGTAGTCGCTGATCAGGGCGGTGCCACGGCGCGAGATCAGGAACCCGGTGACCAAGAAGAGTGCGGCGGTCGAGAGTCCGTGGTTGAACATGTACAGGTTCGCGCCGGACAGGCCTTGGCTGTTCATCACGAAGATGCCCAGCACGATGAAGCCGAAGTGCGAGATCGAGGTGTAGGCGATCAGGCGCGGGATGTTGTCCGAGCCGATCGCCATGAAGGCGCCATAGACGATGCTGATCACCGCGAGGACGACCACCACCGGCGTGGCCCAGGTGGAGGCTTCCGGGAAGAGCTCCAGGCAGAATCGGATCATCCCGAAGGTGCCGATCTTGTCCAGGACGCTGACCAGCAGCACCGAGGTGCCTGGCGTCGCGTTCTGGGTGGTGTCGGGCAGCCAGGTGTGCAGCGGGAACATCGGCGCCTTGATCGCGAAGGCGACGAAGAAACCGAGGAAGAGCCAGCGGCCCAGGTCGGTGCCGAAGTCGATCTGGGCGAGCTCGGAGACCAGGTACGTCGGGCCACCCTCAGCCCGCCCGCCCTGGTTCTTGGCGGACTCGACGTACAGGCCGATCACCGAGACCAGCATGATCAGCCCGCCGGCCAGCGAGAACAGCAGGAACTTCACCGCGGCCCGGGCCCGGTTCACCCCGCCGTACCCGCCGATTAGGAAGTAGATCGGGATCAGCGTCGCCTCGAAGAAGACGTAGAAGAGGAAGACATCGGTCGCCGCGAAGACACCGACGGCCAGACCTTCGAGCGCCAGCATCCAGGCGAAGAACGCCTTCGGGGACCAACGACCCGCGTCGCCGTCGTTCCAGGACGCCAGGATCACCACCGGGGTGAGGATCACGGTCAGGAGCACGAGGGTCAGGCCGACCCCGTCAACGCCGAGTGCGTAGTGGGCACCGAACGACTTGATCCACTCGGTCGTCTCGGAGAACTGGTACTGCTCGCTGGAACCGCTGTCGTAGCGGATCGCCATCACGACGCCCACCGCCAGCGTCACCAGCGAGGTGCCGAAGGCGAGCTGCTTGGGGAGCGCGGGCGCCACCCGGGCAGGGAGAGCCGCCACCACGATCGCGCCCACGATCGGGAGGAACAGCATCACGGACAACCACGGGAAGCTCATCGGGCCACCTGCCAAGTCGTTTCGGGCACGTCAGAGGTCCGGGGATCGAGCAGCGTCGAGGTCATCCGAAGTTCACCGCCAGCAGTGCCAGGATCACGATGGTCGCGCCGGCCAGCAGAGCCAGCGCGTAGGAGCGCACGAAGCCGTTCTGCAGCAGCCGGCCGCGGGCCGAGAGCACGCCGAACACCGTGGCGGTCCCCTCCGCAGCACCGTCGATGATCACGCGGTCGAAAGTCGACAGGCCCCGGATGCCGGCGACACCGGGCTTGATGATGACCTCGTCGTTGAACGCGTCGCCATACAGGTCCGCGCGCGCGGCACGGGTGAAGACCGAGACCTGCTCCGGGGCCACCCGGGGGATCTCGCGTTTGCCCACCAGCTGCACCGCTACCGCGACCCCGAGGGCGACCACCGCCAGGATGATCAAGGTCATCACGATGGCCGGGATCCCGAGGTGGTGCTCGCCGGGCTCACCGACGACCGGCTCCAACCAGTCCGAGATCCAGCCGCCGGCGATCAGCAGTCCACCCAGGGCGGAGAGCGTGGCGAGGGCGATCAGCGGGATCGTCATCAACTTCGGCGACTCATGCGGGTGCACGCCCTTCTCCCACCGCACGCCACTCCCGTTGGACTTGGTGTCACCGAAGTAGGTGAGCAGCATCAGCCGGGTCATGTAGAAGGCAGTGATCCCGGCGCCCACGAGGGCGCACAGGCCGACCACGACGTTGTCGGCGAAGGCAGTCTCGATGATCTTGTCCTTCGACCAGAAGCCGGCGAAGGGCGGGACGCCCAGGATCGCCAGATATCCGATCGCGAAGGTCACGAAGGTGACCGGCATCGCCTTGCGCAGGGCGCCGTAGTGGCGCATGTTCACGTCGTCGTTCATGCCGTGCATCACCGAGCCGGCCCCGAGGAACATGTTGGCCTTGAAGAAGCCGTGAGTCAGCAGGTGGAAGATCGCGAACGCGTAGCCGGCCGGGCCGAGGCCAGCGGCCAGCACCATGTAGCCGATCTGGCTCATCGTCGATCCGGCGAGCGCCTTCTTGATGTCGTCCTTCGCGCAGCCGATCACCGCACCCATCAGCAGGGTGATGCAGCCGATGATGATGACCGCGGTACGGGCGTCCTCGGTCAGGCTGAAGATGAAGTTGGAGCGGACGATCAGGTAGACACCGGCGGTCACCATGGTCGCGGCGTGGATCAGGGCCGAGACCGGGGTCGGGCCCTCCATGGCGTCCAGCAACCAGGACTGCAGCGGGAACTGTGCGGACTTGCCGCAGGCGGCCAGTAGCAGCAGCAGCCCGATGCCGGTCAGCGCGCCGCTGCTCGCGTCGCGCGACGCGGCCGAGACGACCGCGAACGACGTCGACCCGAAGGTGATGAAGATCAGCGCGGTACCGAGCGAGAGACCGATGTCGCCCACCCGGTTGATCACGAAGGCCTTCTTGGCGGCCGCGGCCGCAGTCGGCTTGTGCTGCCAGAAACCGATCAGCAGGTACGACGCCAGGCCGACTCCCTCCCAGCCGAGGAAGACCCCGACGTAGTCGGCGGCGAGCACCAGGACCAGCATCGAGGCGACGAAGAGGTTCAGGTAGCCGAAGAAGCGACGGCGGCGCTCGTCGTGCTCCATGTAGCCGATCGAGTAGACGTGGATCAGCGAGCCGACGCCGGTGATCAGCAGCAGGAACACCGCGGAGAGCTGGTCGTAGAGCAGGTCCATGCTTACCGAGTAGGAGCCGGCGGTGAACCAATCCCAGAGGTGCTGGGTGACCTGCCGCTCCTCGTCGCCACGACCGAGCAGCGCGAAGAACAGGATCAGGCTGATCAGGAAGGACCCGACCGCCGTTGCGGTCCCGAGCAGGTGGCCCCACCGGTCGGTGCGCTTCCCGCCGAGCAGCAGGATGACGGCCCCGAGCGCGGGCAGGGCGATCACCAGCCAGAGCAGGGAGAAGACGCCGTCGGTCGGAGCACCCCCCACGACAGGTGGGAGTTGGGTGAGTTCGCTGGCGAGCACCATGGTCGTCGTCCCCTCAGTACTTCAGCAAGCTGGCGTCGTCGACCGAGGCCGAGCGTCGGGTGCGGAAGATGGTCATGATGATGGCGAGCCCGACGACCACTTCGGCCGCGGCGACCACCATCACGAAGAAGGCGGCGATCTGACCCTCGAGGTTGCCGTTGGCGCGGGAGAACGTCACCAGAGCCAGGTTGCTGGCATTGAGCATCAGCTCGATGCACATGAAGACCACGATGGCGTTGCGGCGGGTGAGCACGCCGATGCAGCCGATCGTGAACAGGATCGCCGAAAGCACGATGAAGGGTGTCGTATCCATCAGCCCTCCTCCTCCGGGACGTCGAGCTCGTTGACCTCGGCGGAGATCTCCGGCACCGACTTGACCGTGCCGCGGGCAGCCAGGACGCGTGAGATCGAGGCCTCGGCGGCGGTGCCGTCAGGCAGCAAGGCGGGGGTGTCGACCGAGTTGTGCCGGGCGAAGACCCCCGGTGGGGGCAGCGGCCCGAGGTGGGTGCCCTTCGCGGCATAGTCCTTCATCCGCTGCGCGGCCAGACCTGCCTGGGTGACCTTGGGCGTCAGCCGCTCGCGGTGGGCGAGGACCATCGCGCCGACGGCCGCGGTGATCAATAGGGCCGAGGTGATCTCGAAGGCGAAGACGTACCGGGTGAAGAGGACCTCGGCGATCGCCGGGACGTTGCCCTGCTTGTTCGCCTCGTCCAGCCCGAGGGAGGCGCCGAAACTCACCTGGGCGATCCCGAAGACCAGAGTGATCCCGAACGCGAGCCCGACGATGATCGAGAGCACGCGGTGGCCGCGGATCGTCTCGACTACCGAGTCGGATGCATCGACGCCGACCAGCATCAGCACGAAGAGGAACAGCATCAGGATCGCGCCGGTGTAGACGATGATCTGCACCGCGAAGAGGAACGGCGCGTCGAGCGCGAGGTAGAGCACGGCCAGGCTGACCATCACGACCGCG
>JBKJHX010000038.1:0-43087 GCA_046598855.1 Marmoricola sp.
ATCGACGAAAAGCCTGTAGGCCACATCTCGCTCACCAAGGCGACGGAAGACGACGACGCCGCTCGCCTGTGGCAGCAGGACACGAAAGGTGACATTGCAGACCTCACCATCCCCGTCCGACTCTTCGTCGACCCGCCTCACCGCGGACAGGGGATCGCGAACCAACTGATGGGCGCCGCATACGAATACGCTCAGAGCAACGACAAAGCCGTCGCCTTCGACGTGATGCTAAAAGACCGCGACGCAATCCGCCTCTACGAGGCCCTCGGCTGTCGACGTATCGGCACGATCGAGCACAACCACAGCGACGACCAAGGCGAACCCGCCGCCGTCTACGTGGCCCCGGTCCGTGTAGCGCTCGATGCCGCGACGAACTTCGCGGTGCAGGAGCCAACGTAATACTCAGCCGGAATTGAACGTCAACCTTCTACGATTCCTCGACAAGGAAGGGACCGCACCCCGATAAAGGTGCAGTCCCTTCTTAATCAGTGCAGCCGCATTATCTGAGCACGGCGATGAAGGCGCTCGCCAGCGCTAATGCGGCCAACACGACAAGGATTATGCGAATCATGCGAGCAGAACGCGCCGCGGGGAAGAACCGAGCCGCAGCCATGAAGGCCACCGCCAGCAGCGACGGGAACAGCCACCCAGTGTTCAGGGTAAGCGTCAGAGCGAGAAGTCCGAAGGCGATTGCAAGTATCCCGCCCGCAAGAACAGAGATTTGAGACTCTTGGATCTCCGCGCTTTCCCCGACGCGCGTGGCGCCGTCCTTAGGCGACACGTCTCATGCCCCCCACTCTTGAGAAGATCCGCCATTGCCGTACATCCTCTGGCGTATCCAAGGGTATGCATTGTTTGGGCAGGAGTCGCCCCACGGCGAAGGTACGCACTGAGAGAAATAGGCCTGGCGATACCTGATCCAGGGGTTGTTGCCTGAGCCGTCGTCGTACACAAGCCTGCGATACCCCCAACCAACGAAACTCGTCGAAACAGTGAAGTCCGACTGCTTGGAGGTCACGATGCCACCCGACCAGCACCAGTTTGACGTTTGCGTCAACGAGTAGAGCTCTTGCCCGACTGCGCCGTATCCCCGCACCGTTCCGGAGATCTGTTTGCATCCACTCGCGGAAAGAGAGGTCCCGGTGTCCTTGCCCCCACCGGACACAAGGATGTCAGGTGCAGCCTGGAAAGTCGTGTACGCCACGGACACGTTGGGCTGCCCCGGAGGTGGCTTGGGTGTCGAAGCAGATGCTTCTGTCGACGCGAAGGACAAAGGTGTAATCAAACAACCGACCAGCGCAGCAAAAACTGCAGATCTTTTCATCTAGGTTTCCCCCCATTTTGGATGCCCCTCGGGTATCCGTGGGTGAAAGGTAGCGGAAATCTAGCGGCCCTGCTATGCGTGGGGTGTGAGGACTTTCCTTACTGATTCAAGGCGCGCTGCGCGCGCACCAGGCCGGGCACCGCAGGGACCCCCGCGCTCCACTCGCTCCGCTCGCTCCGCGCACCCCCACCGACCCGGCTCGGAACGACGAAGAGCGCCCAACCCCGAAGGGCAAGACGCTCAACCGGGCCATCCCGTTTGCCGGGGCCAAGCTTCAGGGCTGGTTAGACCGGCGACGGGCCGTGGCACCTACGACTCCAGCCGTTGCAAAGTCTGCATGGGCCGGACTCGCGACAAGGCCACGCGCTCCGCGCTATTCGGGTGAAGCCGCCTGGGCTTCCGCCTTCGACTCGCCCTCGGCGGTGTGCCCCCCTGATGCCCCCGATGCCACCAGGACACCCCCTCTCGACCAGCAGCAACCAACACCATCGCAAGCGCGACAGCCACCACGAGGGCGCACCAGAAGCTGTGGACGCGCATTCCCAAGGTCGATGTCGCGAGTTCGAATCTCGTCATCCGCTCCATTTTCACTCCCAGCGGCCCCGGGCGTTTTGGCCTGGCCCGCGCGGGTCGGAGGGCCCGCGCTCCTGACTCGGGGAGACCCGCAGCCCGCTCACCGTGACTCAGCCGCCCACCGGAACGGCTTCCACCACCAGGTTCCTCACGTAGTGGAAGCCACCCCCGGCTGTCGCCACCCGCTGCGAGCAGGTGATCAGCACCAGCCGGTGAGGTCCGGTCTGGGAGAACACGCTGCGCGGGAGCCCCGCCTTGGCGTAGCTCCGGATCCGGACCACTCGGAAGCGGTGCGCCCGGCCGCCGGCGCGAACCCGGACCTCGGCGCCGTGCTCAAGCCGGCGGATCCTGCCCATCACCCCGGGCCGATCGCTGTTGTCGGAGACGTGACCAACCAGCACCGTCCGGCCGACGGCATCGCCCAGACGGGCCCCGCCGGTCCAGAAACCGACGGCGGAGACAGCGGCCGGGATCTGCAACCGGCGGCCCACGAACCACACCGGAACCACCCGCGCGACGATCCCGACCGAGCCGACCACCAGCCGCTGCGCAGGTCTAGCGAGGCGCACCGGTGTGGTGCTCACCGGGCGCACGACCCTGCCCTGCTTCGCGAATTGCTCCAGGACCTGCCCCGGGACCTGCCCCAGGTCCGGCCGGACCGACCGCACTGGCCCGCTGTCTCCGGGCGCAACGGGCCGCGAGACGACCACCGCTGCCGGCCCTTCGGGAGCCGGAGCCGTCGAACGCTCCCCGGCTCCGCACGCGACGGCGCCGGAACCCGCCACCACCAGGCTCAGAGCTCCGGCGAGGGTGCGCCACCTCATCGCGCACCCCGGCTCGTTGCGCCCGCGGGGACCGACGGGCGGTCCGGTACCGGCGGTGTACGGCGTGCCAGCGTGGTCTCGCTGACCACCCCGCACGCCGTCCGGGCCGGCCGGGTGAAACCGTCACCCGGGAGCTCTTCGACCCAGGTGAATACCCCCGCGGCGCGGAGCCGGACCGGCGGGGTCACGTAGGTCCCGTTGCCGGTGACCGGGAACTGGACCGTGGCGTAGGGCCGGCCGGCGCAGGTCGCCGAGGTGAGGTCGGGATAGGGGCCGTAGAGGTAGGCGGTCGCCGTCGCCGTGTAGCCGGGCGTGGCGCCGGAGACAATCACCCGGTCGGTGATCGACCGTCCGACCTCCACGACCGCGGCCGAGGTCTGCGTCACGATCCGCGGCGAGGACCGCGCCACGGTCGTCTCTTCGACCAGACCGCACGGCGTCCGGACGGCGTCCTGCGAAGGCGTGGCCGGGAGCACCTCGACCCAGGTGTAGTAACCGACGGTGCTGAGCTTCACTCCGGGCGTCCGGTACGTGCCATCGCCACGCACCGGGAAGGTGACCGTGCCGGCGACCGGTCCGCTCGCGCAGTCCGCGAGCCCGGGCGGCTTCGGGAAAGGCCCGTGGAGCGTCGCGGTGACCGGTCCGGTGTAGGCCGGGTCGGCCCC
The DNA here is from genome assembly GCA_046598855.1 of Marmoricola sp. Taxonomy (GTDB): domain Bacteria; phylum Actinomycetota; class Actinomycetes; order Propionibacteriales; family Nocardioidaceae; genus Marmoricola. The sequence continues at coordinate 3,387 of JBKJHX010000038.1, forward strand.
GGTGATGACCACCTCGTCGGTGATCACCGCACCGGGGGTCACCTCGACGTCCGAGGTCCGGGTGACCACCCTCGGCCCGTAGTGCACCTCGACCACTACCCGGTCTGCGGCGAGGACGGCGGCCTGCTGACCGAGCAGCCCGCGCTGGCTCACCAAGGAGGGATACCCGGGACGCGGGTTGGTCTGCCAGCGGGTCGGGCGCACCAGGATCGGAGCCGGGCTGGGCGCGTTCGCGACCCGGGCCGTGACCGTCGCCGTCGTGGGCGAGGGCGGCGCGGTCAGGGTGATGGCCCCGACCCCGTCACGGCCGAGCCTGACTGTGCGCGGGCCTGTGAAGCCGCCGTACGCGAGGGCGACGGTCATGTCCTGCGCCGTGGCGGAACCGTTCGTTCCGCGCACGGTCGCGACGACCCGCTCCCCTGGACTGACCCGGCCCTCGGCGCCGGGCGCGACCTTGACCTGGACCTTCCACGGCCCCCGGTGTTCGCGCGCCTCGCGCCACAGCTGGCGCGCACGACTTACCACCCTGTCGGGCACGAAGGCGACGTCGCGGACGTCGGTACCGACCGCCAGCCCACCCGGGATCATCTGGCCGTACGGCCTGCGGACATCACCCATCACCTGCCGGATGATCAGTCCGATCGCCGCTGCCGTCGTGTCGTCGGCAGTACTGGCCGGGTACCGCGTTGCCACATAGGTCAGCGCCGCCGTCGTCGAGGCGCGCACGGTGCGCCCCACGCTGGTCGGCAACGGGCCGGAGAGCCGCACCCGGCGGTGGGCTACTCCCCAGCTCGTCGCGAAGTAGAAGTCGATGCAGTACATCTCGACGCCGTCGTACCCCTTGATGGTGCCGAGCCAGTAGACCCCGCCGTGGCGGTCCTGCACGCAGACCCCGTCCCGGATGCCCTGGTCGTACCGGGCACAGACGGACTTCGGAACCGGGGCGGGCGCCGCGCCCGCCGGGGCTCTGCCGAGATCGGTGACCAGCATGGTGGTGACGAGCACAGCCGCGAGCATCCAGAGCAGACCGAGCCGGGCACGGAGGTGAATCATGGGGATTCCTTCCAGGGGGTGACGGAACGCCGATCCTTCTCAGCGGCCCGACCCCGGGCGACCTGCTCGAGGCAGCGCTGTGGAAAACCGTGAGCTGATGGCGCCCGTGCACGCGGGGCCGACCAGGCCGGCCACCCGCGGACCCCTGGGCCTTGGGACTGAGGACCCACGTTCCCGTGGCCGCTCGGTACTTGTGCCGCTTCTCTTCAGATGTTCGCCTTGCCCGGCGTGAGACCGATATGTTCATTGAGCCGCAGCAAGGCGGCGGGACGAGGCCACGATGTCGAATAAGAGGGATGCGACTCGACCGAGCGCTGTCATGGCGATCAAGGAAGCCGGCGAGCTCCTCCAGGTTCCTGCTCCGACCCTGCGTTCGTGGGAGCGTCGGTACGGACTTCCCACCACCTCCCGGAGCGTCGGTGGGCATCGTCGCTACACCTTCGAAGCGCTGAACCAGCTACGACTGATGCGCGACGAGATCGCCAACGGGCGACCAGCCGCCGACTCTGCTCGGTGGGTGCGCGGGCTCCTCGACGAGGACAACCCTGCCCGAGGTCGGATCGACGCGATCATGGCTGCGTCGACGACGATGGACTCCGCTGCGATCCTCGGCTCCCTCGAGCTGGCGCGCAGCGAACTCGGCCTCGCTGGTGCCATCGATGAGGTGCTGATTCCAGCCGTCCGGCAGATCGGCACCTGGTGGGAGGCTGGGCTCTGCGACGTCGGCCAGGAGCACTTCACCACCGAAGTCGTCCGCGGCTGGCTGGCGAAGATGATCACCCTGGCACCACCCGCAAAGTCCGAGCGTTGGGTCCTGCTTGCGGTCGGGCCACGCGACCGCCACACCTTGGGGAGCGAATGTCTCGCGGCTGTCCTCGTCCATCAGGAGATTGGTTGTCGGGTTCTGGGCTCGCGCACTCCACAACAGATACTCACAGCGGCTGTTGCCGCTACCTCCCCGGCCGCCGTGGTGGTCGTCTCCCACCTCTCCACCCACCGACGAGCCGCAATCGAGTCACTCCGCGCGGTCTCCGAGACGGGCTGCCCCACCTTCTATGCCGGCAACGCGTTCATGTTCGAGTCCTCGCGCAAGAACGTCCCTGGTAGCTACTTGGGCGAAACCATCGCCGGAGCCTCCCGAACAGTCCGAGCCGCGCTCAACAACTGAGCACCGCCGGATGCTCCGGCAAGGCAGCCAGAAGGAACTCGGCGAGCACCGCCTCGGCCTGGGACACCGCCCACTCGACAGCCTCCTGCACCTTCGGGTCATACGTCGGCGCCTGGTCCCACAAGCGCCGGAAAGTGGCAAGGGCAAGGGCGTCGGAGGAGGCAGCTGGTGCGGCGCCCTCAAATCTCGAGGCCACCATCGGATAGAGATGGTCGAACAGGGAACCGAGAGCAGCTTCCTCGCCGGCGGCGCAGCGAAGGATCAGGTCCGTGACGAACCCAGGGCAACGATCTGTTGAGTGGCGGTTGGCGGTGTGCAGGCTGTAACTGGACACAATGTCCCTCTTAATTTGTGGGGCCTGAGCGGTATCCCCAGCCTGGTCCGTCAGGTCAGGACAAGACAGTGCCGAACTTATGCACTTGGACCTCACGTCGCCCCTCGTCGGGGCCGGCGCCCAAGTCGGCGGCATCACCTGGAGATGGACAACACCAAGTCGTTCTGGGAGGCCCACAAGCCGACGCACCTCACGTCGGTGGAGGCGCCGACACCACGATCTCCAGTTTCTGGAACCTAGAGGCGAGCTAGGCGCCCGGGAGTCAATCTGACCTGCGGCTTTCACACTTCGGGGACCTCGCTGTCATGTGGGCGTGATGCAGTCGTAGGTGACAACGAGCTTCTGGTGCTTCGGCTCCGGAGGAGAGGATGTCTCCATGCCTGCTCGCTATCCCAAAGAGTTCCGCGATGACGTTGTCGCGGTTGCTCGTGGCCGTGAGTCCGGGGTTGACGTTGAAGCAGATCGCCGATGACTTCGGGATCAGCGAGGCGTCGTTGAACGACTGGCTCAAGGCCGCTGATGTCGAGGCCGGAAAGCGGCCCGGTGTGACCAGCAGCGAGCCCGAGGCGCTCCGTGCGTTGCGGCGACGAGCGAAGCTGTTGGAGCAGGAGAACGACGTCCTTCGTCGGGCCGCGGCGTATCTGTCGCAACTCCAACCGGGCCGTTAGTCCTGGTTACTTCGGACCAGAGACAAACCAGACAGAGCGCCCGTAGTGTCCCGAAGTACGCAAACAACGCTCTTTGGGAGGGGTGCGATGTACGCGAAACTCTCGGTTCGGTGTGTCCGAACCGGTGTGCTGGGACTTTGCGCGGTCGTCGTGGCGTCGTTGTTGGCCATGGTGGCGCCGGCTTCGGCGCAACCGAACCTAGTCCCCTACGTGCCGTGGTCGTCCTACCTCGCGGGGTGGACCACCGCCTACGTTCCGGCCAGTGATAACGACTGCGTCGCAGGTCGTTCCCCGTGCCTGCACGCGACGTTGAAGGAGCTGAGCCGGATCGCCGACCAGACGGCGAGCACCTGCGACCACCATGCGATCTTCGCCCGGGCCTACGTCCGGATGACCCAGCTCTACGGCCACACCCGCGAGATCCCCGGCTACTACAGCGACGTGGCGTACTTCAACCACGTCGATGCCGTCTTCGCCCGGTACTACACCGATTCGTACTTCGACTGGCAGTCCGGCAACCGGGCTGCGGTCCCGCAGTCGTGGCTCATCGCGCTCGATGCGGCGAAGAACAAGCGGGTCAGTGGCACCGGAGACCTGCTGCTGGGAATGAATGCGCACATCAACCGTGACCTGCCGTACGTGATGGCCGCGGTCGGCCTGGTGGCGCCGGACGGTTCGTCGCGCAAACCTGACTACGTCGCCGTCGAGGCTTGGCTCTACGAAGCCACCGCACCGCTCATCGCGGAGTTCGCAGCACGGTTCGACCCTGCGATGGACGACACCGCTGACCCGTTCGGCATCGGCAACGCGGTTCTCTTTCAGCTGGTTTCAGGATGGCGGGAGAATGCATGGCGCAACGCAGAGGCGCTGGTATCTGCCCCGACCGCCACGGCGCGCGCAGCCGTTGCGGCGAACATTGAGTCGCAGGCGAATACTGCAGCCCAAGTCATCCTCAACAGCCAGTCCTACATCCCGTTGCTGAACTCGACCGGGCCGCGTGACGCGTACTGCGCAGTCCACAACGGGGACGCTCCGCCCGTGCCGTACGCGTTCGGCAGTGCCGGCGCCTGGGGGTACGCCTACTAGGGCCGCGCGGTCGAGCGCCGCGTCCACTGGACGCCGCGAAGCAACCTGCGTGCGGTCGTCGACCGCAAACGCACAGCCCGATGCTGGTTGGGGGGGAGTCGAATTGACCGAGGCACACAAGTTCGAGCGACCACAAGTGATGCAGGGCGGACGCGCCCAGGCCGAGGTTGATCCTCGCGTCGCGGCCCAGTCCGCGACCGACCCGCGCGTCTGCATGGTGCTCGAAGTGCTCGGTGGCCGCCACATCGAGCACGTCGCCCAAGATTGGGACATTGAGCCCTCACTCCTCCACCGCTGGGTGCGCGACTTTCTCGTCGCCGGTACAGCGGTGGTCACTAACCGCCCCGACCCCGATGAGGCCCGTCAACGAGATCGCTTCCTGGCAGCGTTCGCCCACGAGCTCCGCACCCCAGTGACGGTCGCAAGCGGCTGGGCGATGGTTCTCTCAGACGGGGATGTGCCCGCAGATGAGGTCGCAGACTCTCTCGAGCACCTCACCGAAGCGATCGCGCGGCTCTCGAGTCACATCTTCGATGTTGAGCTTGCGGCATCGGTGTCGTTGGGGCGGCTCAGACTCAGCCGAGAACCGATCGACCTCACTGACCTGTTCCGCGAGCTTCCCGGATGCACGGGGGTTCGCGAGGGGGCCGAAGTGACGCTCTTCGCCGACAAGCAGCTTCTCTTCCGGGCGCTGCGAGACCTCTGGACAACGGCGCACCGTGATCCGGCTCCGGACCATGTTGCGATAGACGTCGTGGAGGGCCCAGCGTGGCAGGAGGTCCGTGTCGTGCGCGAAGGCGCACCGATCGGCCCGATGATCCTCAAGGCGCTCTTCGACCCGTTCGGCTCGAACAACGACTCGACCGGCGTCACGATGGGCCTCTACCTGGCCCGCTCCATCGTCGTCGCTCACGGGGGCATCCTCGCGGCCGAGGGCGACGACCAACGCACCGTGCTCATCGCACGGCTGCCACAGAAGACAGCGGCCGCCCCGGAGCCAACAGGGCCCGGAGCGGGCGATGAAAAGGGAGAAAGCTGATGAAATTCACACTGTCCTGCGGGGACGCAATGCCCGGCTGCTCAGCACGCTTCGAGGACGACAGCCGCGACGTGATCCTGGACCAGGTGTCGATCCACGCTCAGCGCGACCACGGCGTCACCGATGTCACCCCCGAAATGCTCGAAGCGATCGGCGCCAACATCGTCGCAGTCTGACGAGAACACCGATTTCACCTACCGGCACCCAGGTGGCGGTAAGTGAAAGTGGAGCACGATCAGTTCGAAACCTTGCACCAATTTCATGACGGAAACCCTGCGCGCGGACCGTGCGCGCCTTTCTCGTGGACGTCGCAGTTGCCCACACATCATTCACAGTTCGCGGCGTTGAGTCCGCCCTCCAGGTCTCGTACGGGCGAGCGAACACGCTGGTCCAACAGTTGGTCGAACTCGAATTTCTTCACGAACTTCGCGTTACCGGCGGCACGAGATGGTTCTCCGCTCCAGACGTTGTGGACGTGATCGTCAACACCCGGTGAGACCGCAGGATCAGCGCGCTAGGTTCGGCTGCGTGATCACGTTCCAAGGCTTCCCCGAGGCCGCCCTCGACTTCTACGACGACCTGGAGATGGACAACACCAAGTCGTTCTGGGAGGCCCACAAGCCGACGTACCTCACGTCGGTGAAGGCGCCGATGACCGCGCTCACCGATGCGTTGGCGCCGGAGTTCGGCACACCGAAGGTCTTCCGCCCCTTCCGCGACGTCCGCTTCGCGAAGGACAAGACGCCGTACAAGACCCATCAGGGCGCGTTCGTCGGCGCCGGCCCCGCCTGCGGCTGGTACGTCGAGATAGCAGCCCGCGGGGTCCGCACCGGTGCTGGCTTCTACGACGCCAGCTCGACCGACCTCGGTCGGATCCGGGCCTCGATCGCACACGAGGCGACAGGCAAACAGCTCCAGCGCATCCTGAACAAGCTGGAGAAGGCCGGCTTCACGATCAGCGGTGACCGGCTGAAGACGTCGCCACGGGGGTACGACGCCGACCACCCGCGCATCGAGCTCCTCCGGTTCCGCTCGCTCACTGTCGGCCGGGACTACGGCTTTGAGCCGGTCATCCACACTGCCGACCTGCTCGACGCCGTCCGGGCCGACTGGAACGCCACCCGCCCCTTGGTGGACTGGGTCGGGCAGCGCCTCGGCGACTGATCCGCGTCCTGCTACGTTCGCCAGCATGACGCTCGTCGCCGTGAACGGCATCCAGCTGAACATCACCGACACCGGCGCCCCCGCCGGCAAACCGGACGCTCCAGTCCTGGTGCTGGGTCACGGACTGCTCTTCAGCACCACGATGTGGCGGCACCAGGTCGAGGTACTGCGCTCGTCGTATCGCTGCGTCGCGGTCGACTGGCGCGGCCAGGGTGCGACGCCGGCGACGACGGACGGCTTCGACATGGACACCCTGTACGCCGACCTGGTCGCGCTGATCGAGCACCTCGACGTCGGCCCGGTGCACTACGCCGGCCTCTCGATGGGTGGCTTCGTCGGTCTCCGTCTCGCCGCACGTCGTCCAGACCTGCTCAGGTCACTGACGCTGATCGACACCAGCGCCGGTCCGGAGGATCCCGAGAAGGTGCGCAGGTACCGGCTGATGGCCGGGATCTACGGGCGGTTCGGGATCAAGCCGTTGCTCAGCCAGGTCGCCCCGATCATGTTCAGCGCTTCCTACCTCGACTCCGACCCGGGCGACTCCACGGTTCGGACCTGGGTCGCCGAGCTGTCCACCCAGGACCGGACCGGGGTGAAGAAGGCGATCCGCGGTGTCACCGACCGACTGGCGCTCGGTGACGAGATCCGGTCGATCACCGCCCCGACCCTCGTCATCGTCGGCTCGGAGGACGCTGCCACCCCGGTCGCGAAGGCCGAGGTGATCGCTGCTGCGATTCGCGGTTCGCGGCTCGACGTCCTGGCTGGGGTGGGCCATGTGAGCACCCTGGAGGACCCCGCCCGCATCAACGCGCTGCTGACCGACTTCCTCGCCGGCGTCGGCTGAACGGAATCGCTTCCAGGCAAGGGAATTTGGCCTTCGTCACACGTCGCCGGATCCGCTTGCTCCACCGCCCGTCGAGGCGCATACTGGTTGTTACTGGCCGGTAGCAAACCTGCGGTCAGCAAACCTGATGAGTGAAAAGGGTGGGCTGTGAGCCACTACAAGAGCAACATGCGGGACATCGAGTTCAACCTCTTCGAGGTACTGAACCGTGACGAGATCCTGGGACAGGGCCCCTTCGAGGCCATCGACAGCGAGACTGCGCGCACGATCCTCTCCGAGATGGATCGGCTGGCCCGCGAGGACCTCGCCGCGTCGTACGAGGACAGCGACCGCAACCCGCCGGTCTTCGACCCCAAGACCAACTCCGCGCCCCTCCCCGAGGCGTTCAAGAAGAGCTACAAGGCTTACATGGACGCCGAGTACTGGCGCCTGCAGATCAAGGAGGACCTCGGCGGCACGCCGGCTCCGTCCTCGTTGAACTGGGCGCTGGGTGAGCTCATCCTCGGCGCCAACGCCCCCATCTGGATGTACGCCGCCGGGCCGTCGTTCGCTGGCGTCGTCTACAACAACGGCACCGAGCGCGACAAGCAGATCGCGCGCCTGATCGTCGAGAAGCAGTGGGGCGCCACCATGGTGCTCACCGAGCCGGACGCCGGCTCCGACGTGGGCGCCGGTCGCTCCCGGGCCACGCTCAACGAGGACGGCTCCTGGAACATCACCGGGGTCAAGCGCTTCATCACCTCGGCAACCAACGACATGACCGAGAACGTGATCCACCTCGTCCTCGCCCGCCCCCAGGGCATCGAGGGCGTCGGCGGCCCGGGCACCAAGGGCCTGAGCATGTTCATCGTCCCGGAGTGGCACTTCGACCACGAGACCGGCGAGTTGACCGGCGAGCGCAACGGCGCCTACGTCACCAACGTCGAGCACAAGATGGGCATCAAGGTTTCCAACACCTGCGAGGTCACCTTCGGTGACTCCGCCGTCGGTGGCGGCGAGGCCGCTCAGGGCTGGCTCGTCGGCGAGGTGCACAACGGCATCGCGCAGATGTTCCAGGTCATCGAGAACGCCCGGATGATGGTCGGCACGAAGGCCATCGCCACGCTCTCGACCGGGTACCTGAACGCGCTGGAGTACGCCAAGACCCGCGAGCAGGGTGCGGATCTGACCGAGTCGGCCAACAAGGCGGCCCCGCGCGTCACCATTACGCACCACCCTGACGTCCGCCGGTCGCTGATGACCCAAAAGGCGTTCTCCGAGGCGATGCGCTCGCTGGTGCTCTACACCGCGTCGTGGCAGGACAAGATCCAGATCGCCGAGCACAACGGCGAGCGCGACGAGCTGGCCGAGCGGATCAACGACCTGCTCCTCCCGATCGTCAAGGGCTACGGCTCGGAGCGCTCCTGGGTGCTGCTCGGCACCGAGTCGCTGCAGACCCTTGGAGGTTCCGGCTTCCTGCAGGAGTACCCGATCGAGCAGTACGTTCGTGACGCCAAGATCGACACCCTGTACGAAGGCACCACCGCGATCCAGGGCCAGGACTTCTTCTTCCGCAAGATCGTCAAGGACCAGGCCAAGGCGCTCGGCTACCTCAACACCGAGATCAACGCCTTCGTCACCAGCGAGGCCGGCAACGGCCGTCTCAAGGTGGAGCGCGAGCTGCTCGCCAAGGCACTCGAGGACGCCGGTGCGCTGACCAACCACATGGTCACCACGCTGATGAGCGCGGACGAGTCCGTCGAGGGTGGCAACATCAAGAACATCTACAAGGTCGGGCTGAACACCTCCCGCCTGCTGATGGTCCTCGGCGACGTCGTCTGCGCCTGGTTGCTGCTCCGTGGTGCGGACGTCGCCCTGGAGAAGCTGGGCGGAGACGTCTCGGCTGCCGACAAGGCGTTCTACGAGGGCAAGGTCGCTGCCGCACAGTTCTTCGCGCGCAACAATCTGCCGAAGCTCACCGCCGAGCTGGCGATCGCCGAGAGCACCGACCTCTCGCTGATGGAGCTCGACGAGGCCGCCTTCTGATCAGGCGCAGCCTGGTCTGACGAAACCTCACAGGGTTTCGACAGGCTCGGCCCCCGGGGGTTGAGCCTGTCGGAACCCTTCGTCGTTCTCCGGCAGAGTCTCCGGCACGATCACCGGCAGCAGTTGCGGCCTCTTCGCGCTTCGGTCCGCCATCGGGCCTCGGCCGCGAAGTTGCCGGGTCAGGAACGGCACCATGAACGTCGCCAGCCACCACGCGTCGCGCCGTACGAGGTGCAGCCGGCCGGTTCCCGCTCCGGTGGGCTCGACCCAGGAGTGGTCGCTGCCGGGGAGTCCGAGCAGCGCGCACATCCCGGCTGCGATCCGCTGGTGGCCCAGGGTGCTCCCGTGGATCCGGTCGTGGCTCCACATCGCCGGATCGGCGCTCAGCCGGATCCCGAAGAGATCCAGGACCTCGACGTCGTGACGGGCTGCGGCCTCGCCGAGGCGGTCGTTCAGCTCCACCTCGCGCGACCTCAGCCACCCCATCACCGGCAGCATCAGCGAGACGTCCGGGAAGTTCGTGGTCAGCACCCGGCACCCGGTCGCCCTCAGCGCCGCGAAGGTCGACTCCACCTGCCTGACGGTCGAGGCAAGGTCGTAGTCGTGGCGGAGCAGGTCGTTCATCCCGACGACCACCGACGCGAGGTCGGGTTCCAGTGCCAGCGCGGCCGGGAGCTGTTCCTCGTGAACGTGCCGGGCCCGGCAACCGCGGACAGCCAGGTTGGCGTAGGTCAGGCCCGGACTGGTGGTCGCCGCCAGCCGCTCGGCGAACCGGTCCGCCCAGCCGCGTACGCCGACGCTGTCGTCCCCGTCGTTGAGGCCCTCGGTCTGGGAGTCCCCGAGTGCGACGAACCGCTGGTACTGCACCGCCATGCCCCGACGGTAGCCACGTGAGAACGTGAGCGCATGGGAATAGGCAGCGGCGTCGTCGCCGTCCTCGTGGGCCTGCTGCTCGCGCTGGGCCCGATCGACCTTCCCGGCCCGCTCGATGCGCACGGCGGCTGGATCCTGGTCGCCCTCGGTTTCGCCGGCATTCTCATCGCGTACGCGCGGCACTCCCGCCGATACGCCCGGCTGGCCGCCGAGGCTCAGCTCCCGCCGCCCGCCTAGAGTGCCCCCATGAACGACGCCCCCCGCCTTGCTGCTCTGGTCGACACCTGGCGCACCGCCGTCGACGACTTCGTCGCCCTGGCCCGCGAGATCCCCGAGGACCAGTGGCACCTGCCCACCGATCTGGCCGGCTGGAGCGTGAAGGACAACGTCGCGCACACCGCCCATCTGGAAGGTGTTCTCGCCGGCGCGCCGGAGGAGACGATCACCGTCGCGGAAGCACCGCACATCAAGGACCTGACCGGTTTCTACACCGAGCAGGGCGTGCTGGCCCGTCGCGAGAAGGACCTTCCCGCGCTCGCGGACGAGCTCGAGCAGGCCGCCGCGAGCCGGCACGCCGAGCTCCTCGCGGACCCACCCACGGACGGCTCGGCACCCCCGCCACGCACCCCGGGCGGCGTCGGATGGAACAACGACACCCTGCTCAGCAACCGACCTCTCGACGTCTGGATGCACGAGCAGGACATCCGTCGTGCGATCGGCCGTCCGGGCGGCTACGGCACCGCCCCGGCCACGCACGTGATCAACAAGTTCGGCGGGGCCCTGCCGATGGTGCTGGGCAAGCGGGTCAGGCCCCCGGTCGGAACCAGCGTCCGGATCGACGTCCCCGAGGCGGACGCCACCTGGAGCGCAGCGATTGGCGAGGACGGGCGCGCCGCGGCCCTCGACCCGCTGGCAGACCCGACGGTGCGGATCACCCTCTCGGCCGAGGACTTCATCGTCCTGGCCGGCGGTCGCCGTGACGTGGACGCGACCAGCCCGACCTACGACGGTGACGCCGAGCTCGGCCGCGCCGTCCTGGTCAACTTCGGCGTGACCCCATGAGCCAAGCCTGGACGCTCGCCGACCTCCCGGACCTGACCGGCAGGCGCGTCCTGGTCACCGGGGTCACCGCCGGGCTCGGCACCCAGACCGCCCTCGAGCTGGCCCGCGCCGGCGCCGAGGTGGTCCTAGTCGCCCGCTCCCGGGACAAGCTCACCAGGACGGCCGCGGAGATCGCCGACGCCGTCCCCGGCGCCCAGCTGCACGAGGTGATCATGGACCTCGCCGATCTGTCCTCGGTCCGACACGGCGCCGCCACCGCGGCCGCGCTCGGGCCGCTGGACGTCCTGATCAACAACGCCGGGGTAATGGCGCTGCCCTACGCCCGGACCGTCGACGGGTTCGAGATGCAGTTCGGCACCAACCACCTCGGACCGTTCCTGCTGACCGGCCTGCTGCTCGACCAGCTGGTGGCCTCCGGCAACGGACGCGTGGTCGCGCTCGCGTCGAACGCCCACAAGATCGCCCGGACCGTCCCCCTGACCGATCCCAGCGTCCTCGAAGGGCGCTACTCCAAATGGTGGTCCTACGGTTCCTCGAAGCTGGCGAACCTGATGTTCACCTTCGAGCTCGACCGGCGCCTGACGTCGGCCGGCCTGCCGGTCACGGCCACCGCCGCGCACCCCGGGTACACCAGGACCGAGCTCGTCGGGAAGACCGGCGGCTTCGGAGGTCGCATCATGACCGCCGCGACCGCGCTGCTCGGGCAGTCCGCCGCCCTGGGCGCCCTACCGACCCTGATGGCTGCGACCGCGGACCTACCCGGCGGCAGCTACGTCGGGCCTAGCGGACTCGGTCAGATGTCCGGGCTGCCGAAGATCGTCAAGGCCCGCCCGGCGGCGTACGACCAGGCCGCGCAGGCCAAGCTCTGGGAGCTGAGCGAGAAGGCCACCGGGATCTCCTACCCGTGAGCACCCCCGCAGCCACCCCCGGAGCCACCGCGCTGCGGCCGATCACGTCGGCCGACCACGCCGCTGTGCTCGCCTGGAACGCCGCGCACGTCGAGCTGCTCTCCCCGTTGGACCAGGCACGCCTGACCGAGCTCCTCGGTCAGGGCGAGGAGTGCGTGGTGATCGAGCACGAGGGCGCCGACGTCGGCTTCGTGCTCACCTTCGCCTCCGGGTCGGCGTACGACGGGACCAACTTCCGCTGGTTCGCAGCACGGCACGTCTCCTTCTTCTACCTCGACCGGGTCGTGGTCGATCCGTCCGTACGCCGCTCCGGGGTCGGCACCTGGGTCTACGACGCCCTCGAGGCGCGCGCCCGTGAGATCGGCCCGGTCATGTGCCTGGAGGTGAACCTCGAGCCGCCCAACGAGCCGTCCCTGGCTTTCCACCACCGACGGGGCTACCGGGAGGTCGGGCAGCTGGAGGGCGACCACGGACGCCGGGTCACCCTGCTCGAAAAGCGGCTCTGAGGAACAGCGCGGGACCGGCCACCGGCCCGTTCTGGCGTACGCTCCCCGCGTGAACGCAGCAGGCACCCCGCGCCGACGCAGCGCCCAGGAACTCGTCGAACTGGTGCTCGACGCGGACTCGTGGACCTCCTGGGACGAGCCGCCCAGCTACGGCGTGATCAGCGACGCGTACGCCGCCGACCTCCAGACAGCCCGGGAGAAGTCAGGCGTCGACGAGTCGATCGTTACCGGCGAGGGCCTGATCCGCGGCCGCCGGGTGGCCGTGATCGCCTGCGAGTTCGACTTCCTGGCCGGCTCGATCGGCCAGGCCGCCGCGACCCGGCTGGTGGCCGGGATCGAGCGGGCGACGCAGAAAGGGATCCCCCTGGTTGCCGCCCCGGTCAGCGGCGGCACCCGGATGCAGGAAGGCACCCCTGCCTTCGTCCACATGATCCGGATCTCCGCGGCCGTCGCCGCGCACAAGAACGCCGGCCTCCCGTACCTGGTCTACCTGCGAAACCCGACCACCGGCGGGGTGATGGCGTCCTGGGGTTCGCTCGGCCACGTCACCGTCGCCGAACCCGGTGCCCTGGTCGGCTTCCTCGGGCCCCGGGTCTACGAGGCCCTCTACGGGCAACCGTTCCCGGCCGACGTGCAGACCTCGGAGAACCTCTACGCGCACGGCATCATCGACGGCGTGGTGGCGGCCACCGAGATCGGCGATCTGCTGGACCGCACCCTGTCGATCCTGCTCGCCCGGCCGGTGAAGCCGACCGAGCCCCAGCCCGCCGACGAAATCGGCGAGGTCGAGACCTGGGACGCGGTCGTCCGATCACGACGTCCCGACCGACCGGGCGTACGCCGACTGCTCCGCTACGCGGCCACCGACGTCGTACCGCTCAACGGGACCGGCCAGGGTGAGGCCGACCCCGGCCTGATGATCGCGCTCGCCCGGTTCGGCGAGACGCCGTGCGTCTTCCTCGGTCAGGACCGTCGCGGTCAGACGCCGTCGAAGCCGATGGGCCCCGGGGCGCTGCGCGAGGCCCGCCGCGGGATGCGGCTCGCGGTCGAGCTCGGCATCCCGCTGCTGACCGTGATCGACACCCCCGGCGCGGCGCTCAGCCCGGAGGCGGAGGAGGGCGGCCTGGCCGGCGAGATCGCCCGCAGCCTCGCCGACCTGGTGACCCTCGAGGCTCCGACGCTGTGCCTGATGCTCGGCCAGGGCAACGGCGGCGGCGCGCTCGCCCTGCTCCCGGCCGACCGGGTGATCGCCGCTCAGCACGCGTGGCTCTCCCCGCTCCCGCCGGAGGGCGCCAGCGCGATCGTGCACCGCGACACCGAGCACGCCCCGGAGATGGCCCGCGCGCAGCGAATCCGGGCGCTGGACCTGCGGGCCGTTGGGGTGGTCGACAGGATCATCGCCGAGCAACCCGATGCTGCTGACGAGGCCGAGGCGTTCTGCCTCCGGGTCGGTGCCGTCCTGGAACACGAGCTCGCCACGCTCTTCCACGCCGACGTGGAGACCCTGCTCGCCGTCCGTTCCCTCCGCTTCGCCCCCAGTCCGTCGAGCTAGTCACTGGCATCTCCTCTGGACACTAGAACGTGTTTCAGTTCCAATAGGGCGCGTGAGAACCTACGTGATCACCGGTGCCGGCTCCGGCATCGGCGCAGCAACTGCCGCCCGACTGTCCGCCAGCGGGCACCGCGTCATCGGGATCGACTTGCGCGGGACCGAGGTGGAAGTAGACCTCTCGACCACTGCCGGGCGCGCCGACGCCGTCCGACGGGTGCATGAGCTGGCACCTGACGGGATCGACGGCCTGGTGCCCTGCGCCGGCATCGCCGGGTACACCGGCACCGACCCGGCCCTGCTGATCTCGGTCAACTACTTCGGCGCGATCGCCCTCGCCACCGGGCTGCACCCGCTGCTGGCGAAGTCGGGCTCCGCCTCGGTGGTGCTGCTCGCCTCGAACTCAATCACCTGCCAGCCGGGCTGGACCGAGGAGGGAGTGGTGGAAGCCTGCCTGGACGGCGACGAGGACCGCGCCCGCTCGCTCGCCGCGGCCCACGAGGCCGTGCTGATGTACCCGGTCTCGAAATACGCGCTGGCGAGCTGGGCGCGACGCGTTGGGGTGCAGCCTGACTGGGGCGGCGCCGGGATCCGGGTGAACGCGATCGCCCCCGGATTGATCGCGACGCCGATGACCGACGAGCTCCGCAAGGATCCGGTCTTCGGGCCGTTCGCCGACCTGTACCCGAACGCGATCGGTCGGCCGGGCCGGCCTGAGGAGGTCGCAGCGCTGATCGCGTTCCTGCTCTCGCCGGAGTCCAGCCTCCTGGTCGGCACGATGATCCTGGTCGACGGCGGCACCGACGCGATCCTGAACGTTGCGCCTCCACGCAGCACCGAGGCGACCACCTTCCCGGCCTGATGCAACGGAGTCCGTTAAAAAACCGTATCCTCCTGCCCCCTCGCCCGTTGGAGTTTCCATGAACCGTGTCCGTCTCGCCGCCCTCGCGGCGCTCACCGCCCTTGCCGTCGCCGTTCCGGCGCAGATCGGCGCCGCCAACGGCGCGCTGCCGATCCCCTCGCTGCCGACCGACCTCCTGACCGAGCCGTTCTCCGGCACCCCGGCGACCGCCAATCCGCTTCCGCACGAGCCGATCGGGCAGAACCCCTTCCTGTCCCCGAACGGCACCAACTCGATGCACAACGACGCCTACGCCTCCGACGCCTACGAGGTCAGCGGACCGCTCGGAAAGAACCTGGTGGTCCGCTCCGCGTCGTACGGCGTCTCCGAGTGCGCCACGATGGCGTTCGACTCGCGGGGCCGGATCGTCGGTCTCTGCGGTGGTCTCGAGGGATTCAAGCTGCGGCTGATCAACCCGACCACACTGAGGACCATCGGCAGCGACCTGACGACGTCGAGCCGCAACCTGCTCGCCCTGAAGAACCCGTTCAGCGACATCTGCGGCGGCACCTACTTCTCGTTGTCTCACGACGACATCGCCTACGTGCTGACCTCCGCCAAGCAGGTCCTGAAGGTGAAGGTCAACGAGAACGGCTTCACCCAGATCGGCTCGTTCGACGCTTCCGCCGCAATCCCCGCGGACGACTGCCTGGTTGCGACCCTGCCGGACTGGAGCGGCAACATCTTCTTCGCCTCCCAGCAGGGCCGGGTGGGCTTCATCGACCCCGAAACGGGCACCATCAAGACGACCGCGCTCGGCGAGGACATCTTCAACTCGGTCTCCGGTGATGAGACCGGAGCCATCTACGTGGTCACCACCCACCGCCTGGTCGCCGTCGAGGCCGACAAGACCGGCACCCCGGTGGTGCGCTGGTCGGAGACCTACGACCGTGGCAGCACGACGAAGCCGGGCCAGCTCTCCCAAGGCTCCGGCACCACGCCGACCTTGATCGGCAAGCACCTGGTCGCGATCACCGACAATGCCGACCCGCAGATGAACGTGATCTTCTACCGACGCTCCGGCAACGCCGCAGACCGAGAGATCTGCAAGGTCCCCGTTTTCGGCAGCGGCACGTCGAACACTGAGAACAGCCTGGCCTACGCGGGCAGCGACGGCGGCGACCACTCGGTGATCGTGGAGAACAACTACGGTTACGCCGGTGTCCAGAGCACGATCCTGGGCAAGACCACCTCGCCCGGTCTGGCGAAGGTCGACCTGCACAAGGACGGCACCTGCTCGGTGGCGTGGACGAACCCGCTCTCGGCGCCGACCTCGGTCCCGAAGGTCTCCCTGGGCAACGGCCTGCTGTACGCCTACACCAAGGCGGCCTCCAACCCGCTCGACGACTCCTGGTACTTCACCGCCTTTGACGTCCGCACCGGCGCAACGCAGTGGAAGCAGCGGACCGGCAACGGGATCCAGTGGAACAACCACTACGCCGCGATCTACGTCGGACCCGATGGGGCGGCGTACATGCCGACCCTGGCCGGACTGATCCGCTTCAAGGACCAGTGAGTGCGCGGTGCCGGGCGTGACCTGAGCGCAGGGTTCGTCGTTGTACCGAGCATGGGCGCGGAGAGCCTCGAACGGTTCTTCGGCTGGCCATGAGCCACCCGCGGGGGTGACCCACCAGTCCCCCGCATCTCGCACCTGGTTCGGGGGAACAGGGCGCCGGATGCGGGGGACCTAGGTCGGGGTCAGGTGTTCTCACGCCACCCGAACAGCCTTGGGCCGAGCCAACATCAGACCGACGGTCATCAGGACCGCGCCGGTGAGCACGATGCCGATCTCCTCGCCGAGCCAGACCGGGTCGGTGTCGCCGACGACGCCCTGGGCGATCCCCTCGATCACCACGTAGCTGGCCACCCAGACCACCAGGCCGGCGATCCCCCCGAGGACACGGAGCGCCGGATGCCGGCCGGCGAGCACCGCGACGCCGAGGGCGGCGAGCCCTACAGCCATCAGCGCGACAGCGGCCAGATAGAAAGCTGAGGTGACCGTGTCGGCCGTGCCCGAGACTGCGCCGTCGGTCGCCGCAATCACGACGAACTTGACGACCCAGCAGAAGCCTCCGGCGGCGAGGATGCCGGCGGAGACGCGGAAGAACTTCGTTGAAGTGTTCATGCCACCGACGTTAGGGGCGCCGTACGCCGGTGCACATCGACCGGGCGAAGGGTTGGGCATCCACCGGAAGAGGGATTCCCCGGACCCGTTCGGCGTCTAACTTGGGGGGATGAACACCCGCCGCGCGCGAGCCTGGGACGCCCTGGTGCTGGTCCTCGTGGTCAGCGTGCTCGCCGAGGTCCTCACCTCCGACCAGGACGTGCCCCTCGGTCTCAGCGTGCCGGTCGGGCTGGCGATGACGGCGCCGTTCGTGTTCGCCCAGCGCCGGCCGCTCCCGGTCGTGGCGGTCGCCCTCGGCGCCTGGGTGGTCCAGGGTCTGGCCGGGGACTGGCGCCAGGAACCGCAGTCGGAGCTCCTGCCGGCCGCGCTCGCTTTCTGGTGCCTCGGCGCCCACGTCGCCGGAAGGGCGTCGCGGTGGGCGTTCAGCCTCGCGTTCGTGGCGCTCGTGGTCCACCAACCCGACGACGTCATCGTCCTCGGGCCGCTGATGGCCGGTGTCTACGCCGCGGGTCGGCTGATGCAGTCCCGCGAACAGCTCGCCGCCGCGCTGCAGCAGGAGCGCGCCCAAGCCGAGCGGTACGCCGTCGCGGAGGAACGCGCCCGGATCGCTCGCGAGCTGCACGACGTGGTCGGCCACGCGATCGCGACGATGACTGTCCAGGCCGGCGCCGAGCGGATGGCGCTGGGCACCGCCCGCCCGGAGACCGCGCAGGTACTCCAGCAGATCGAGGTAACCGGACGCCAGACCCTGCAGGAGATGCGCCGGCTGCTCGGCGTGCTCCGCACCGCCGAGGACCCTGTCGACTTCATCCCGCAACCCGGCCTCGGCCAGCTCGGGTCCCTGGTCGAGCGCATGGGAAACGCCGGGCTCGCCGTGGACCTCCAGATCCACGGCGATCGTGGCCCGGTTCCTCCCGGTGTCGACATCTCGGCGTACCGGATCGTCCAGGAGGCCCTGACCAACGTTCTCAAGCACGCCGAAACCGACCAGGCCCGGGTGCAGGTCCGCGACGCCGACGGCGTCGTCGAGATCGAGGTGACCGACTCCGGGACCGGTCCTGCCCGCACCCCGGCGGAGCCGGCGCCGGGCCACGGACTGACCGGGATGCGCGAGCGCGTCGCCCTGTACGGCGGCACCCTGGACGCCGGCCCTTCTCCCGGCGGCGGCTGGCGGCTGCTCGCCCGGCTCCCGAAGGAGCCGACGTCGTGACCGTCCGGGTGCTGGTGGCCGACGACCAAGCCCTGGTGCGCGAGGGCCTGCGCAAGATCTTCGAGGCAGATCCGGAGATCGAGGTGGTCGCCGACGTCGCCGACGGCCGGGCAGCGGTCGAGCAGGTGGTCAGGACCCGGCCCGACGTGGTCGTGATGGACATCCGGATGCCGGTGCTCGACGGGATCGAGGCGACCCGGCAAGTCTGCCGCCTCGACGACCCGCCGCGGGTCCTGGTGCTGACCACCTTCGACCTCGACGACTACGTGTTCGGGGCGCTGCGCGCCGGAGCCAGCGGCTTCCTCCTCAAGGACGCCCTCCCGGAGCGTCTGATCGCGGCCGTACACACCATCGCCCGCGGGGACGCGCTGCTGGACGCGGCCGTCACCCGCTCGGTGGTCGAGCGCTTCGGGCGCGCGCCAGACCCGGACCCGGCCACCGCCGGCAGGCTCGCGGACCTCTCCCAGCGGGAGCACGAGGTGCTGCTGCTGCTGATCGAGGGCTGCTCCAACAAGGAGATCGGCGCTCGGCTGTTCGTCGGCGAGGCGACCGTGAAGACCCACGTCATGGCGGTGCTGCGCAAGCTCGACCTGCGTGACCGGATCCAGGCTGTGATCCTCGGCTACGAGACCGGCCTGGTACGACCTGGCGAGCGCTGAGCCCCGCGACTCAGAACAGCAGCGCCGTCGCCGGTTCCTCCATCATCGCTGCGACGTCGGCGAGGAAGCGCGAGCCGCTCTCCCCGTCGACGTGCCGGTGGTCGAAGGAGAGCGTCAGCGTGCAGACGTCGCGGACGGCGAGCGTCTCGACGCCGTTCTCGACCACGACCCACGGCTGCCGCTTGGTGGCGCCGAAGCACAGGATCGCGGATTCACCCGGATTGATGATCGGGGTACCACCGTCGACACCGAAGACGCCGACGTTGGTGATCGTGAAGGTGCCGCCGGCCATGTCCGGGGGCTGGGTGCGACCGTCACGGGCGACCGCGGTCAGGTCGGCAAGCGCGCCGGCGAGCTCGAGCAGCGACATCGAGTCGGCGTCCTTGACGTTCGGGACGACCAGCCCGCGCGGGGTCGCGGCCGCGATGCCGAGGTTCACGTAGCGCTTGAACACGACCTCCTGGGCAGCCTCGTCCCAGTAGGAGTTGATCACCGGCGTACGACGGATCGCCCGGATCGTGGCGGCGGCCAAGATCAGCATCGGAGAGACCTTGACGTCGCGGAACTCCGAGCGCGCCCGGAGCCGCTCGACGAACTGCGAGGTACGGCTGACGTCGACCGACACCCACTCGGTGACGTGCGGTGCAGTGAACGCCGAGGACACCATCGCCTGGCCCATCATCTTCCGCACGCCCTTGATCGGCTCGCGGTACTCCCGGTCGCCGGCGTGCGCCTCTGCCTCGGTGACGCCGCGTGTCGGGCTCGTCGAGCCGGCGGCACGCTCGACGTCGTCGCGGGTGATCACTCCGCCGGGGCCGCTGGCCGGGCAGGTCGACAGGTCGACGCCGAGGTCGCGGGCGAGCTTGCGCACCGGGGGCTTGACCAGCACCTGTTCGCTGCCGGCTACCGGGGCGGGCACGGCGGGGACCGTCGGCTCGTCCCCCGCAACGACCTCACCGGACTGGACCAACCCGGGTGCGAACGCTGCCTGCACCTGGAGCTGGGTGTTTGCGCCGGCCTCGGTCCGCGGTGACGCGGAACCCTTGCGGGCGCGGCGTTCCGGGCCGCGGTCGGCCTTGTTCCGGCCGACCAGGCTCTCGCCCTCGACCCCTCCGCTGGCCGCAGGGTTGGACAGGTCGATCTCCAGTTCGGGTGCTTCGCCCCCGCCGATCCGGATGATCGGTGTCCCCACTGCGACGGTCTCGCCCTCGGAAACCAGCAGCGCTTCGACGATCCCGGCGTACGGCGACGGCAGTTCGACCAGGGACTTCGCCGTCTCGATCTCCACGACAACGTCGTTGACCTTGATCTCGTCGCCGACCTCGACCTTCCAGGAGATGATCTCGGCCTCGATCAGTCCTTCACCCACATCGGGCAGCAAGTACTCGTTCATTCCTCGCCCTTCTCAGAAGTCGAGCGTGCGGTCGACGGCGTCGAGCACCCGGTCCAGGTCCGGCAGGTAGTGCTCCTCGATCCGCGACGGCGGGTACGGGGTGTCGTAGCCACAGACCCGGAGCACTGGCGCCTGGAGCGAGTAGAAGCAGTGCTCGGCGATCCGGGCCGCGATCTCCGAGCCCATGCCCAGGTTGGAGTGCGCCTCGTGCACCACGACAACGCGGCCGGTACGGCGGACCGATTCGTAGACCGGCCCGAGGTCGAGCGGGGACAGCGTGCGCAGATCGATCACCTCCAGCGACCGACCTTCAGCCGCGGCCGCCTCAGCGGCCACCAGACACGTCTTCACCGTGGGCCCGTACGCGAGGAGGGTCGCATCGGTCCCGGCGCGCACCACCCGCGAACTGAAGAGGGGCGCAGGTGTCAGGCTCACGTCGACCCCCGCCTTGTCGGCGTGGTACTGACGCTTCGGCTCGAGGAAGATCACCGGGTCGTCGCACGCGATCGCCTGCTGGATCATGAAGTAGCCGTCGACCGGGTTGGAGCAGGTGACCACCTTGAGGCCCGGAGTGTGCGCGAACTGCGCCTCGGGCGACTCCGAGTGGTGCTCGACCGCACCGATGCCCCCGCCGTACGGGATCCGGATGACCATCGGCATCTTCACTGCACCGCGGGTCCGGAAGTGCAGCTTGGCGACCTGGCTGACGATCTGGTCGTACGCCGGATAGACGAACCCGTCGAACTGGATCTCGCACACCGGACGGTAGCCGCGCATCGCGAGACCGACTGCGGTGCCGATGATCCCGGACTCGGCGAGCGGGGAGTCGATCACCCGGTCCTCACCGAAGTCTTTCTGCAGGCCGTCGGTGATCCGGAAGACACCGCCCAGGCGGCCGACGTCCTCGCCCATGATCAGGACCTTGGAGTCGTCCTCCATCGCCTTGCGGAGCCCTGCGTTGAGCGCCTTCGCGAGAGTCATGGTCTCCATCAGTGCACCGCCTCGAACGAGTCGAGGTAGCGCGCCATCTGGTCGCGTTGTTCGGCGAGTTCCTCGGTCTGCTCGACGTACACGTGATCGAAGATGCTGACCGGGCTGGGGTCCAGGAGCGACCGGCAACGGGCCCGCAGATCACCGCCCAGCTCGTCCGCCTCCAGATCGACGGCCTCGAAGAAGTCGGGACCGGCGACGCCGTGCCGGGTCAGGTAAGCCCGGACCCGGGCGATCGGGTCGCGCAGCTTCCAGTGCTCGAGCTCCTCACTCATCCGGTAGCGGGTGGGGTCGTCGGTGGTGGTGTGCGCTCCCATCCGGTACGTGTAGGCCTCGATCAGGGTGGGCCCGCTGCCCTCGCGGGCCCGCTGGAGGGCGGCCGCGGTGACGGCGTGACAGGCGAGGACGTCATTGCCGTCGACTCGTACGCCGGGGAACCCGAACCCGTTCGCGCGTTGGTAGAGGGGGATCCGCGACTGCTTCTCGATCGGCTCGGAGATTGCCCACTGGTTGTTCTGGCAGAAGAACACCACGGGTGCGTTGTAGGAAGCTGCGAAGATGAAGGCCTCGTTCACGTCACCCTGCGAGGTCGCCCCGTCGCCGAAGTAGGCCACCACGGCGGTGTCGCGCTCCGGGTCACCGGTGCCGACCGCCCCGTCGCGCTGGACGCCCATGGCGTAGCCGGTCGCGTGCAGGGTGTGCGCCCCGATCACGATCGAGTACGTCGCCAGGTTGGTCTCGCGCGGGTCCCAGGTGCCTTGGTCGACCCCACGGAAGAGCGCCTGGATCCGGAGCGGGTCCAGTCCCCGACAGTAGGCGACCCCGTGCTCGCGGTAGGTCGGGAAAACGAAGTCCTGAGGACGCAGAGCGCGACCCGACCCGATCTGGGCTGCCTCCTGGCCGAGCAGCTGCGCCCAGATACCCAGCTCGCCGTGGCGCTGCAGCGCGGTGGACTCAGTGTCGATCCGGCGGGTCAGCACCATGTCCCGGTAGAAGCCGCGGATGACCTGGCCTTCGTCTGCGTCCCCGGCATCGAAGCTGTAGTCCGGGTGCTCGACCCGCTCGCCCTCGGGCGTGAGGAGCTGGATGAAGCCACCATCCGGATGGGTGGGATCGACGGGACTCATGGCGTCTCCTAGTGGTCGGCGGGAGGCGGGGTTTCCGCTCGCGCGTCGGCAACTCTGTTGACCCGCATGGGACACCCGGGTGGGGTGCCGTGTGACACGAGCCACATGATGTCTCCAAGGTACCCAGAGCAGACCCGGCCGCGCCAACCAACTCATCGGTAACCTTCCGCGCGGCGCCCCGACCCCTCGAAATCCGGTCGCGGACTGTTGCCGGGGTACGGCAGGGTGATGCGGTGACCGCCGCCGCTCCTCCCTCCGAGACGAAGGTCCCCGCCACCGTCGGCCTCGTCGTGGTCGCACTGTTGATCGTCTACCTGGTCTGGGGCTCGACCTACCTGGGTATCCGGGTCGTCGTCGAGGAGGCGCCACCGCTGACGGGCATGGGGTCGCGCTACTTCGTCGCGGCCATGCTGCTCGGGCTGGTCCTCTGCCTCCGCGGCGGGCTCCGTCGGCTGGCGGTGACCCGGCGCGAGCTGCTCGGCTGCGCCACCCTGGGCCTGCTGCTACCGGTGCTCGGCAACGGCCTGGTCTCGGTCGGGGAGGACAGGGGCGCCCCGTCGGGGGTGACCGCGCTGCTGATCGCGATCGCACCGCTGATGATCACCCTCTTCCGGTTCAGCGCCGGCGACCGCCCCCGCCCGCCGAGCGTGTTCGGCGTGCTGCTTGGGCTCGGCGGCCTCGGCTACCTGGTGCTCGCCGGCCGGACCGGAGGCGCCGAGGAGCATCTCCCCCTCGACGCCGCCCTGATTGTGCTGTTCGCGAGCACCTGCTGGGCCTTCGGTTCCTGGGTCCAGCCACGTCTGACCCTGCCCAAGGACGCCTTCGTGATGACGGTCCACGAGATGTGGACCGGTGGCGTGATCCTGCTGGTGACCGGCTTCCTGAGCGGCGAGCGCCCCGACCCTGCTTCCTACTCGGCCGAGGTCTGGCTGGCCTGGGGATACCTGGTCGTCTTCGGATCGATGATCGCGTTCTCCGCCTACGTCTGGTTGCTCTCCCACGCCCCGATCTCGCTGGTCGCGACGTACGCGTACGTGAACCCCGTGGTCGCGGTCGTCCTGGGCGCACTGATCCTCGACGAACCGATCACCACCGCGATCCTGATCGGCGGAGCGGTGATCGTGGTCGCAGTGGCGGTCGTCATCTCGGTCGAGCGGGTGCGGGCCCCGGACAGGCGGGATCAGCCCGTCGATAGTCCGACCAGAGAGTGCGAAATACCCGAATAGCCAATTTTTAGGGCCTTTAGTCCACTTTAGACCTTTTTGGCCGATACTCTGCTGGAGGGCAACCACGGTCGGGGGACACGGTGGAGGGAGGGGCTCTTGTGATTTCCGTAGCTGTCAGCGCATCTGCGCTCGCTCACGGCATGCACTACGCCCTGCTCGGAGCAGGGCTCGTCGGGCTACTGGCCTTGCTCGGTCCGCAGCTCGTGCGGCACCCGCGTCGCAGCGCTCGCAGCGCCCGGGACGACCACACCTACCGCGTCAGCGTCCTCGGGGAGAAGATCGAGGCCGGTTCCCTCGGGTCGACCCTCACGGTCCCGGAGGTTCTCGCACCCAGGCCGACGGCGGTGGACCCGCGAGGCTCGTTCCTGCTCCCTGCCGCGGTGGTGAGCTCGGCGGCTGCAGCCGGCGTCCATGCCGCTCTCGGCCCGGCGCACTTCTCCGAGCAGCCGGTCTTCGGGCTCTACTTCGCCGGAGCGGCCCTGGCCCAGCTCCTGTGGGCGGTAGCGATGATGACCAGGCCGTCGCGGATGCTGCTGGAGCTCGCCGTGATCGGCAACACGGCCGCAGTGGTGTTGTGGGTACTGACCCGGACCGTGGGACTCGGGGCCCTGATGCCCACCCCGGAGCCGGTCGGGTCGTGGGACCTGGCCTGCATCGCCTGGGAAGCCACCCTCGTCCTGGCGTGCATCCGCCTGCTCGGCGAGGACCGCTCTGGAGCGGCGCGCCTGCGGTTGCCGTCGTGGGCCTCCTGGCCGATCACCGCCCGCGCCTGGTCGTTGGGCTCGGTACTGGCGCTCGCTTTGCTCTCCCTATTCGGTACACACGGATGAAACGGTGATGTGACATGGAATCTTGGACCGTCGGCATGGTCGGCAACACGATCATCGCTTTCGCCTACCTGCTGATCACCCTCGCCATCATCGTCCCGCTCTCCCGAAGTCACCAGCTCCGAACGAACCCGCTGGGTGCGGCCACCGGCGCCATCTTCTTCACCTGCGCCGTCCACCACGGGACCCACGCGGTGCACATGCTGATGCCTTCGCTGGGCGTCACCGACCCGCAGGGCCTAGCGATGCGGACGGCCTGGACCTGGCCACTGGCAATCTGGGATGTGATCGGCGCCCTGACCGCGATCTACTACTGGACGCTGCGCCGCAACTACTCCTCACTGATGAACGGAGCCCAGCTCTTCGAAGACCTGCGCCTGCGCGAGCGGCAGGCCCTCGAGCTCAACGACACCGTGCTGCAGGGGCTGGTAGTGGCGAAGATGGCCCTCGACCTCGACCAGCCGGACCGCTCCCAGGAGGCGCTGAGCTCCTCGATCGCCGCCGCCAGCAAGATCATCACCGACCTGCTCGGGCGCACCGAAAATGGCCCGACCCTGGTCCGCAGCACCCCCGCTTTGATCGAGCGGTCGGGCGAAGTGCCGCCTAAAAAGGCCCCGGCATGACCGAAGCCGTCGTTGCGGCCGCACCGCTGAGGGCCGTCATCGTCGACGACACCGAAGACCTGCGCGAGCTGCTGAGGATGGCCCTGGTCCGCGGTGGAATGAGCGTCGTCGGCGAAGCAGGCGACGGCAGGGCGGGGATCGAGGCGGTCCGGGTCGGCCAGCCGGACGTGATCCTGCTCGACCTGTCGATGCCGGTGATGGACGGCCTCGAGGCGCTGCCGACGATGCGTCAGCTGGTGCCGAACGCTCGCATCATCGTCCTCTCCGGGTTCGGTGCCGACCAGATGGCCGAGCGCGCGATGGAGCTCGGCGCCGACGGCTACCTGCAGAAGGGGGCGTCGCTCGGCAAGATCCTCGACCACATCCGCGACGTCGTCGAGGGGCGCGCGATCAACCCCGTAGGGAGCCCGGCCATCGACGCGACTGTGGTCGCGGACAAGACCGTGGTGCCGTTACCGTCCGGCCCGTGGGACGCGATCGAGTTCGCGCCCTACGGCGTTGTCGAGGTCAGCACCGAGACGCCGTACCGGATCGTCCGGCTGAACGCCGCCGCGCAGCAGGTCCTCGACCAGCCGACCGTCGCCGGTGCGCCGTTGCACGAGTCGGCCCGAGCCCTGGCTCGGACGCTCGCGGATAACCGGCTACGCGGCGATATCGAGTTCGAGGTAACCCTGGCCGACCACGCGGTCGAAGTGACGGTGCGGCACACCAGCACCACCCTGCTGCTCTACCTGCGCACGATCACCGACGAGGTCGGCATCCTGCGCAGTGCCATCGCGACGACCGCGCACGAGATCCGGGGTCCGGTCGCGGTGCTGTGCGCGGTGGCCGAGACCATCGCTGACGCCAAGGAAGGCGACATCGACGCCGAGCAGAACCTGCGACTGATGGCATCGATCGGCCGCCAGGCGCGGATGCTCGACGGGATCACCGCGGACCTGCTCACTGCTGCCCAGATCCAACGCGGCACGTTGCGCATCGATCTTCACACCATCGACCCGGTGGTCACCGTGAACACCGTGATCGCCGACCACTATTCCGCAACCGTTGCCGTCGAGGTGGAGGACCGCAGGATGATCGTGGCTGATCCGCTACGTCTCGAGCAGATGCTCGGCAACCTGCTCAGCAACGCGCACAAGTACGGCGCCCCGCCAGTCCTGGTCCGGGTGCGACGCAGCCCCGACCACCCCAGCCTGGTCTCTATCGACGTCACCGACCAAGGCTCGGGTGTCCCGCCGGAGTTTCGGCAGCACCTTTTTCGGGAGTTCAGTCGTGCGTCGGGCACCTCGGCCGCAGGTACCGGTCTGGGCCTGCACGTCGTACGCACCCTCGCGCAGGCGCAGGGCGGCTCGATCTCCTACGCACCGGGCGAGAGCGGCGGCGCGGTCTTCACGCTGATCATGCCCGCTGCGAAGACTTCCCCCCGAGGCTGAACCGCGCTGAGCCGAGTGGTTCGGTGCGTACCCGGGGGCTCCCACCCCCGGGCACGCGCCTTTCCGAAGCCGCGTTGGATCGTTAGCAGCGAAGGCGCGCCATGGGGGGCGGGCGCCTCCACCCGTTCCAACGTCTGGGGGCTGGCTCCGGCGTCTGTGGTTGGGATCAGTAGAGGGCTGTCGCGGTGGTTGCACAAGTGCTCCGGCTCAGTACCGCAATCCGGCCTAGCCCGGTTGCTCCCCGATGTTTAGCGCGGTCACGCTTGCGGACCGAACGGCGCTGCCACGGTGAGCACCACGTCGTTGGCGGCAGATTCTCCGATCGTCACCCGGACCCCCTCCTCGGCGAACGGCCGGACGCTGAGCCCGGCATCTGCGGCCGCTGCGGTGAACGCGGCAGTCCGATCACCCAGCGGGAACCAGACAAAGTTCCCCTGGGCATCCGGAATCCGCCACCCCTGGTCGCGCAGACCCGCGACGACTCGGTCCCGCTCGGCGACCAAGAGGTCCACCCGCGCCAGCAGCTCGGGCTCCGCCTGCAGGCTCGCCAAGGTCGCTGCGGTGGCGACGCCGGAGACCCCGAACGGCAACGAGCACGCCCGTACGGCGGCAGCGACCGGATCCGGCCCGACCAGGTAGCCCACCCGTAATCCCGCCAAGCCGTAGGCCTTCGCGAAGGTGCGCATCGCCACCACGTTCTCGTGCTCCGCGATCAACTCGAGCGAGCGGAGCGGGTCGGCCATCCGGACGAACTCCCGGTACGCCTCATCCAGGACGACCAGCACCTCACCCGGCACGTGGTCGATGAACGCCGCGACCTCGGCGTGCGAGAGCGCCGGGCCAGTCGGGTTGTTCGGCGAGCAGAGCACGACGACCTTGGTGCGCTCGGTGATCGCCGCCGCCATCGCCGCGAGGTCGTGCGACCCCGCAGCAATCAGCGGAACGGGAACGGCCTTGGCTCCGGTGACAGCGACCGAGATCGGGTACGCCTCGAACGACCGCCAGGCATGCACGACTTCGTCACCGGGACCGCAGTACGCCGAGAGCAGGTGGAAGAGCACGGCGACGCTGCCGGTCGCCGGCGCGATCTGCTCGGGACGGACGCCGAGGTGCGCGGCCAGCCCCGCGCGCAGCGCGGTGTTGCCCATGTCCGGGTACCGGTTCATCGTCTGGGCTGCCTCCGCAACCGCCTCGAGCACGGCGGGTGGAGGCGGGTTGGGGTTCTCGTTCGAGGACAGCTTGTAGGCCGGCAGGCCGTCCCGAGAGCTCGCCGGCATACCCGGGACGTAAGCCGGGAGGTCAGTGATCGCGGATCGCGGGGTAGGGCCGGTCATCTCGCCACTCTAGGGCGCGTGCGTAGAGTGCCCCGGTGACCTCGCGCAGCCCCGCCCTCGGGATCGGCCTGGTGGTCCTGGGGGCTACCTGCTTCACGGTGAACGCCGGGGTCTCCCGGGTGGCGTTGCGAGCCGGGATCGACCCGTCGATGCTCACCACCATCCGGGTGACGCTGACGTTCCTGGTGCTCCTCAGCGTCGCCGCCCTGTTCCGTCGCACCGCCCTGCGTCCGCCCTCGGGACGCCTGCTGGTGCTGGTGGTCGCGCACGGCCTTATCGGCGTCGCAGCGCTGCAGTGGGCCTACTTCGTCGCCATCGACCGACTCCCGGTCGGGATGGCGCTGCTGCTGGAGTACCAGGCGCCGGTGCTGGTGGCGCTCTGGGCGCGTTTCGTCCAGCGGGAGGCGGTGAGCCGTGGGCTGTGGTTCGGGCTGGTGCTCGCTGTCGGCGGCCTGGCCGCCGCGACCGAGGTCTGGAACGGGGCTACCTTCGACGGGCTCGGGGTGATCGCGGGCCTGGCAGCAGCAGTCTGCTTCGCCGGCTACTTCCTGATCGGCGAGGCCGGGGTCAGCGATGCCGACCCGCTGCGGATGATCCTGTGGTCCTTCGCCGTCGCCGCTGTCGCGGTCAACGTGGCCGAGCCGCTGACCGGCTTCGACTCCGGTCTACTGGGCAATCAGGTCTCGCTGCTCGGGGTGTTCGACGGGTCCCAGGCGCCGTTGTGGCTGGTTCTCGGCTGGATCGTCGTCCTGGGTACCGTGGTGCCGTTCTTCGCCGAGCTGTTCGCGCTGGCGTTCATCCCGGCCACTACGGTCACGGTGATCGCGATGCTCGAGCCGATCGGCGTCTCTGCCCTGGGGTGGGCTTGGTTCGGGGAGTCCCTCGGCGTGGTCGGGGTCCTCGGCTGCGTGGCCGTCGTCGCCGGCATCCTGATCGCGCAGGCCGCCCGGACCAGGGAGCCGGTGCCGCCGCTCCTCGGCTAAGGAGCTGGGACCGCTCAGAGCAGGATCTCACCGCGACCGGTGAGCAGATCCCGGCCCATCCGGAGGTCCAGGGGGTTCGTCAGGCAGCGGACGGCGCCACCACCCAGGGCGAACTCAGTGACGTCCACGACGACCACCACGAAGCCCCACGCTTCCAGGACACCGCGGACGCGATCGGGACAGGCAGGCATGATCACTGTCCGGCCGACCACGACCGAGTTCGCGCAGAAGGTCATCGCCTCCGCCTCGGTGATCAGCAACGGCTCGGGCACCAACCCGACCAGTCGCTCGGCGCTGGCAGGATCGAAGGCGGCCGGGCAGATGATCGCGCGGTCGGAGTCGAGCGGGCAGAACGCGAGGTCGAAGTGGTACATCGCGGGGTGCGTCGTACGGAAGCCGTGCACCCGGACGTCGAGGTCACCGGCGAGGTGCTTGAGGGCCAGCGCGTCGGTGCGCGGCCCGAAGCCGACCACCAGATCACCGCGCCAGGCGAACGCGTCGCCTGCCTCAAAGTGCGCGCCCACACCGTCTGAACCGGTCCGCAGCAGGGCGGTACCGCGGTCGGTGAACCAGGTCGCTGCCGTCCCGGTCTCGCGCCGGCGCTGCGGGTAGCGCATGTGCGAGAGCACGGCGAGCGGTCCGCCGGGGCCCTCGATCGCGAGCGCCAGGTTCATCGCGTAGACCATGTCCGGCGAGTCAGCCCGACCAGCCAGCCTCGCCACGGAGCCGCCGGCCGCGGTGATCGCCGCCTCGAGTCCGTCCCATTGCGTACGAGCCAACGTCCGGTCGGGCTGCTGAGCGGGGTCCATGAACGGATTGATCGCGTACTCCACCCGGAAGTGCTCCGGGCGGACCATCAGGTACCGACGGCCCCAGGCCAGTTCCTGCCCCATGATCTCTCCTCCTAGATTGCCCGATTGTCAGACAATCTCATGGTGCGGCACCTTCCCCCCTTCACGCAAATTTGTCGGACAATCGACTCGATGCCGGAAAATTCCTTCTCGACCCTGCACGTCGAGCCCGTGAGCACCGTCGACCGGGTCGTCGACGAGCTCAAGCGAGCCCTCTTCGACGGTGAGCTCCAGCCCGGCACACCGCTGCGGGAGGTCGCTCTCGCAGCGTCCCTGGGGGTCTCCCGCTCGACAGTCCGCGAAGCCCTGGGTTTCCTGGTGGCCGACGGCCTCGTCGACCGGGTCGCCAACAAGGGCACCGTGGTGCACGTCCTGGACACCGATGGCATCAGCGACATTTGCCGGGCCCGGCTGGTCCTGGAGACCGCCGGGATCGCGGCCTGGTCCGAGGCCACCGACGAGGCCCGCGACGCCGTCCGAGCCGCGCAGGCCGAGTACAACCGGTTGGCGCACGCGGTCGCAACCGCCCAAGAGCTAACCGCGGCCCACCTGGAGATCCACCGTTCGCTGACCGCCCTGACCGGATCGTCGCGGCTGATCGCGGCGGCCGAGGCACTGCACGCCGAGATCCGACTCGCGCTGGCCCACCTGGACAGGCTGCGGGCGAACGCCGGCGAGCAGGCGCACGCCCACGGCGACCTGCTGCGCCTGCTGGAGGACGGCCGGAACGACGAGGCCATGGACTCCCTGGTCGAGCACCTGGCCGGTGCCAAGCTGTCGCTGCTGGAGTCGATCGACCAGGACGGGCGCGCTCCCGCTTAGTCTTGCGTGCATGAAGTTCGTCATCTGGCTCGCGGTCAACGCCCTCGGCCTGGCAGTCGCAGTGTGGCTCTTCGACGACATCACCCTCGCCGGTGCCGAGACCCGTACCGACAAGATCGTGACGCTGCTGATCGTCGGCGCCATCTTCGGCGTCATCACCTCGGTCGTCCGACCGATCGTGAACCTGCTCTCGCTGCCGCTGATCATCCTGACCCTCGGCCTGATGCTGCTGGTAACCAACGCGCTGATGCTGCTGCTGACCAGCGAAGTCGCCGACACCTTCAACCTGAACTTCCGCGTCGAGGGCTTCTGGACCGCGGTCTGGGGTGCCCTGGTTATCTCGATCGCCTCGACAATCGTGGCCGCGATCCTTCCCGACGGCGAGTGACGGCACTGGTCGCCGAGGCCGGGCTGTGGACCCCTCATACGGCGGTGCGCAGGGCTTCCGCAACGTCCTGGAGAGGCTCGAGCGCTCGACGTCCGACCACCCGGGGGCAAGGATGTGTCCATGGCCCGGATGCGCACCCTCGCCGAACGCGCCGAGCACCTGCTCGGTGCCGCCGTGGTCTCCACGTCACCGGTCGCCGGCGGCGAGACCTGCACGTCCACCCGGCTGCGCCTTTCTGACGGCAGCTCGGCGCTGATCAAGACCCGGCCCAACCCGCCCGAGGGTTTCTTCGAGGCCGAGGCCCGGGGGCTCCGCTGGCTCGCCGAGCCGGGTGTCGCTCCGGTTGCCGAGGTCCTCGGGGTCCAGGCCGACTGCTTGATCCTCGGCTGGATCGAGCCGACCAAGCCGAGTCCTGAGGCGGCCGGTGAGTTCGGCCGGATGCTGGCCCGCCTGCACGCCAGCGACGCCGAGTCGTTCGGTGCTCCGGAGGACGGGTTCATTGGCCCGCTGCCGCTGCCCAACAAGTCCTGCGCGACCTGGCCGGAGTTCTTCGCTGTCCGCCGGATCCTGCCCTACCTGCGCTTGGTGACAGACCGCGGACAGATCAACCCCGAGGACGCGACCGCCGTCGAGGGCGTGGTCCGGAAGATCGTCGAGCTGGCCGGACCGACCGAGCCGGCGGCCAGACTGCATGGCGACCTCTGGTCCGGCAACCTGGTCTGGAACACCGAACGCTCCGCAGTACTCGTCGACCCGTCCGCGCACGGCGGCCATCGGGAGACCGACATTGCCATGCTGACGCTCTTCGGCATGCCGCAACTGGCCCGGGTGCTCGCCACCTACTCCGAGGAGCACCCGCTGGCCGACGGGTGGAGGGAGCGTCAACCGCTGCACCAGCTATTCCCGCTGCTGGTGCACGCGGCCCTCTTCGGCGGCCGGTACGGCGCGCTTGCGGGGCAGGCCGCCCGAAAGCTGCTCTGACCTCGCCTCCGGTCGCGCACGTCTCAGCGGTTCTTCAGGGGTGAGTGGCACTCTTGGTCCGTGAGCGTCGAACCGAAACCACACGTCCTTGTCGTCGACGACGACCGTGCCGTGCGTGAGTCCCTCCGGCGTTCGCTGGAGTTCAACGGCTACAAAGTCTCACTGGCGGCCGACGGGGCCGAGGCGCTGGCCGGCATCTCCGGCACCAACCCGGACGCCGTGGTGATGGACGTGATGATGCCGCGACTCGACGGGATCGAGACCACCCGGGCGCTGCGCTCGGTCGGCAACCACGTCCCGATCCTGGTGCTCACCGCCCGGGACGCCGTCGGCGACCGGGTCGAGGGACTCGACGCCGGGGCCGACGACTACCTCACCAAGCCGTTCGCGCTTGACGAGCTGCTGGCGCGGTTGCGCGCCCTGCTTCGGCGGGTGAGCCCGGAGACGGCCGACCCCGACGAGCACCTGGACTTCGCAGACCTGAGCATGGACCTCGCCTCGCGGGAAGTTCGCCGCGGCGACCGTCCGATGACGCTGACCCGGACCGAGTTCTCGCTGTTGGAGCTCTTCCTGCGCCGGCCGCGCCGGGTGCTGGAGCGGTCCTTCATCCTCGAGGAGGTCTGGGGCTTCGACTTCCCCACCACTGCCAACAGCCTCGAGGTCTACGTGGGCTACCTGCGCCGCAAGACCGAGGCCGAGGGCGAGCCGCGGCTGTTGCACACCGTCCGCGGGGTCGGCTACGTCCTGCGCGAAGAGCCCACGTGAGCCTGCGACCACCGCCGGCGAGCACGGCCTGGACCGGGCTGCACTACCGGCGGTCGCTGGCCAGCCGGGTCACCCTGCTGACCACGGTCGCCGTGGGTTTCGCGGTCAGCGCGGTCGCCTTCGCGGCGTACGCGACGGTGCGCACCCAGACGATCGGCGCCCTCGACGAGTCCTTGCTGAGCCGTGCCGACCAGGCCGCCGCGACCAACACGCTCGACGTACTGGCGGAGAAGGAGATCCCGTCGTGGGCGCTCGGTGCCGCCGACGTGAAGATCATCTTCGTCAACTCCGACACCGTCCCCGCGACCCGGCACAGCGCCGACACCAGGGACTCCTTCGGCGTCGGGGAGCCGGAGGTCAGGGTCGCCCGCGGCGAGACCCCGCACTCGGCCCGGACCGTCTGGTCCTCGGGTGAACGCTGGCGCGTGGTCGCGGTCAACGCCGGCAGTGACCAGGCCCTGGTGCTGGCCCAGTCGTTGGAGTCGACCGACCGGATGCTCGGCCGGCTCGGGCTGGTGATGCTGCTCTTCGGTATTGCCGGCATGATCACCGCTGGTCTGGCCGGCTGGGCAGTGGCCCGCAACGGCCTGCGTCCGGTACGCCGCCTGACCGCAGCGGTCGAGGACATCGCCCGAACCCAGCGCCTCGAGCCGATTCCGATCGAGGGTAGCGACGAGGTCGCCCGGCTGGCCCAGTCGTTCAACGACATGCTCCGCACCCTCGCGGCTTCCCAGCACCGGCAGCGCCAGCTCGTCGCCGACGCCGGACACGAGCTGCGGACGCCGCTCACCTCCCTGCGCACCAACCTGGACCTGCTGGTCCAGGCCGAGGCCACCACCGGGCTCTCTGCCGCGAGCCGGGCCGAACTGCTCGACGACGTCCGGGCCCAGATCGGCGAGATGACCAACCTGATCGGTGACCTGGTCGAGCTCGCCCGCGAGGAGCCGGAGCACCCGACCGTGGAACCGGTCGAGCTGACCGCCGTCCTGGAGCAGGCGATCTCCCGGGTACGGCGCCGGGCCGACGTCGAGTTCGACCTGCAGACCTCGCCGTGGTGGGTCGTCGGGGAGACCGACGCCCTGGAGCGAGCGATCACGAACCTGCTCGACAACGCGGCCAAGTGGAGCCCCCCGGGCGAAACCGTGATGGTGACCCTGAGTGAGGGCACCTTGATGGTCGCCGACCGCGGGCCCGGGATCTCCTCGGTAGACCTCCCCCACGTCTTCGACCGCTTCTACCGCTCGGCCGAGTCCCGCGGGATGTCTGGCTCCGGCTTGGGTCTCTCGATCGTCCGGTCGGTCGCCGAACGGCACGGCGGCATCGTCCGGGCCGGGACCGGGCCTGGCGGCGGGGCCGCCTTCTGGCTGAGCATCCCGGGACAGTCGTCGCCGCCGTTCGCTCCCGGCTGAGGATGGGCTGGAAGTCTTGGGACCGTCGTAGCCCCCTCAAAGTTAGTTCTCAGGTTCTGTGGGCACCCTCAAGACATGACAGACCAGAACCCACCCGCAGGTGACGACACCAACTCCCCGGCAGGGAACGCCGACGGCTCGGACTGGTCTGCCCCGTCACCGACCCCGGCTGACGCCCCCGCGAACCAGCCGGTCGACCAGTCGGAGCAGTACGGGTACACCCGGCCCCTGCCTCAGTACCAACCGTCGTTCTCCGATCACGCGACCGCACCCGCGCGCCGCTCCGGAGGCATCACCACGGCCGCGCTGGTCGGCGCTCTGCTCCTCGGAGGAGCAGCCGGAGTCGGTGGCGCCGCCTGGTACGACGCCTGGAACAACGACAGCACGAACTCCTCGTCGACCTCCTCGGTCCCCGACCCGGTGACGGCGTCGAACGCTGCCAACCTGCCGTCAGGCTCGATCGAGAAGGTCGCTTCCTCGGTACTCCCCTCGGTGGTGAAGATCAATGTCACCAGCAGCACCGGGTCGGGATCGGGATCGGGGATCGTGCTGTCCGCCGACGGTGAGATCCTCACCAACAACCACGTGGTCGACCTCGCCGCCGACGGCGGCGGCGCAATCTCGGTGAACTTCAACAACGGCAAGACCGTCAAGGCGACCGTGGTCGGCACCGACCCTGTCACCGACATCGCCGTGATCAAGGCCGAAGGTGTCTCCGACCTGACGCCGGCCACCATTGGCAGGTCCACGGCGCTCCAGGTCGGCCAGGCCGTGGTCGCCGCCGGTTCGCCGTACGGGCTGAACGCGACAGTGACCTCCGGCATCGTCTCGGCGCTCAACCGACCGGTCTCGGTCCAGTCCCAGTCGCCGTCCACCCCGGGCAACCCGTTCGGGCAGGGTCCGACCACGAACCAGAGCACCACCTATCCCGCCATCCAGACCGACGCGGCGATCAACCCGGGCAACTCCGGCGGGCCGCTGGTCGACATGAGCGGCCGGGTCGTCGGCGTGAACTCCTCGATCCGCACCGGACAGGGATCGGCCGGGTCGGGCGGCTCGATCGGGCTCGGCTTCGCCATCCCGATCGACGAGGTGCTGCCGATCGTCAACCAGATCCTCAAGGGCGAGACCCCCACACACGCACGCCTCGCGGTCACTGTCTCCAACGTCACCGCGAAGATGCTCGCGCGGGGCGCCCAGGTCCGCTCGGTCCAGGACGGCGGCCCGGCCGACCAGGCGGGCCTGGCCGAGGGCGACGTGATCACCAAGGTCGACGATGACCTGATCGACGGCTCCGAGTCGCTGATCGCCACGATCCGCGGACACCGTCCGGGCGAGCAGGTCACGTTGACCTACCTGCGCGACGGGGAGACCCGGACCACCCAGGCGACGCTCGGTTCGGACGCGGAGAGCACCCGGTCCTGAGGACGCCTCAGAGTGCCGCCCGGAGACGGGCGGCCTTCCAGAGCGTTTCGGCGTACTCCTCATCAACCTCGGAGCGCACCGTGATGCCGCCGCCGGTGCCGAGCCGCCACGGGCCGTCACCGGCCCGATAGAGCGATCGAATCACCACGCCGAGGTCGGCCCGACCGTCCCCGGAGATCCAGCCGAAGGCCCCGGCGTAGATGCCGCGCGGGGAGCTCTCGACCTCGTCGATGATCTGCATCGTGCGCAGTTTGGGCGCCCCGGTCATCGACCCGGCCGGGAACATCGCCCGCAACGCCTCGACGGTGCCCACCTCCGGGCGAAGCCGGCCGGTGACGGTGGAGACCAGCTGGTGCACGCTGGCGTAGGACTCGACCTCCATCAGATGCGGCACCTCGACGGTGCCGGGCTCGCAGACCATCGAGAGGTCGTTGCGGAGCAGGTCGGTGATCATCAGGTTCTCGGCCCGGAACTTCGGGTCGGTCGCGAGCCGGTTGCGGAGCCGGGCGTCCTCGGCCACGGTCGCGCCCCGGGGCGTGGTGCCCTTGATCGGCCGGGCCTCGACGCGACGGTTCCGGTCGATGGTGGCGTAGCGCTCCGGTGAGGCCGAGAGCAGCCAGACGTCGCCGTGCCGCAGGACTCCGGCGTACGGGGCGGGGTTGGTCGAGCGCAGCCGTCCGTAGATCTCGACCGGGTCGCGCACCGAGTCGCACGCCGCGCGGTAGGTCAGGTTCACCTCATAGGAGTTGCCGCTCCGGAGGTGCGCCTGGACTTGGTCGAAGGGCGCGGCGTACCAGCCCGGGGTCGCGTGCTCGACGGGCTCCGCCGGCGACCGGTCCGGGGTTCGACCCGGCTCCTCGAGGACCTGGACCGTGCGCGCCCGCATCCAGACGGCGTCCGGCAGGCCTGGTTGGGTACGGGCCGGGAGATCGGGGCGGGCGGCGTACCCGAAGTAGCCGACCCAGTGGGTGCCTGCGTCCCCGTCGAGGCGCTCCTGGAGGGCGCTGAAGATGTCGTCGCCGACGACCCTTCCCGAGGGATGCTCGACCACCTCGCGGCGGACGGCATCGTAGGTCAGGGACAGGTCGTCGGGTTCCAACCAGCCCATGATCGAGCGCGCACCCGACCAGTCCTGCGAGCCGCCGCCGTCGAGCCAGAAACAGCGATCATGGGCCGCCGCGATCGCGGCAAATTCTTCCAACGCGCTCATCGGCCCTCCTCGAGCGGCAGGGCCAGGAAGTTCGTGAGGAGTCGGGCGCCGGACTCGGAGAGAATCGACTCGGGGTGGAACTGGACGCCGTGCAGCGGGAGGTCGCGGTGAACCAGACCCATCACGACGCCGTCGGCGGTCGCCGTGACCCGGAGTTCGTCGGGGACCTCGGTGACGCCGAGGGAGTGGTAGCGGACCGCGGCGAAGTCCTCGGGCAGCCCGGCGAAGACCCCGGAGCCGTCATGGTCGATCGCCGCGACCTCCCCGTGCGCCGGCTCGATCGGCGCGACCTGCCCGCCGTACGCGAGCGCGAGCGCCTGCATTCCGAGGCAGACGCCGAGCACGGGGCGACCGAGGAAGAAGATCGGCGGGCCGAGTGCGAAGTCGTCCGGATCCACCGGGTCGCCCGGTCCGGGCGAGAGCACCAGGTGGCTGTACGAGGACCTCTCGATCCGCTCCAGCAGCCCCGACTCGTCATGCTCGACAACGTCGGGCAGTAAACCGGTGACCGCAGCGATCAGGTGCACCAAGTTCCAGGTGTAGGAGTCGTGGTGGTCCACGACCAGGACGCTCGGCAGGTTTCGAGACAGGCCGTGCCGGCCCTCCTCAACCACCGTCATCAGCCTCCGACGAGGTCGAGCATCAACCGCTGAAGCAACGCGACACCGTTCTCGGTCAGGATCGACTCCGGGTGGAACTGGACGCCGCGGAAATGCTCGCCCGCGAGCAGGTGGATGTCCCCGGTGGCCGGGTCGGTCTCGACCCGGACCCCATCGGGGAGGCTCTCGCCGGCCCTTCCGGCCCTGTGCCTTCCTACAAACGTGTTATAGAACCCGACCATCTCCTCGTGCCCGTCGATCGACACCGTCGACTGGGTCCCCTGGAAGACGATGTCCTTGTACGCCAGCTCGATGCCGAGCCGGTCGCAGAGGACCTGGTGGCCGAGGCAGACCGCGAGGAACGGTTTGCGCTCGGCGAGCAGTCCGTCGACCGCGCCGCGGAAGGTGAGGATCTTCGGGTTCGACCCGTCACGCGGGTCGCCGGGACCGGGACCGACGACGGCGAGGTCGTAGGCATCGAAGCCAGCGGGCCGGAAGTCCTCGTGCCGGATGATCGTCGGCTTCATGCCGAGCACCGCGAACACGTGGTGCAGCATGTTCGCAAAGTCGTCCTCGCCGTGCAGGATCCCGACCGAGCGCCCCGCCAGCTCGGGGGCCGGCGGCGTCCCGCCCTGGTCGGTCAACCAGAACTTCGCGAGGCGCTGGTTGCGGGAGTTCAACGCGATCAGGACGTCCTCGTCGTGGGCGAGGTCCTCCATCTGGGACGGCTCGCCGGTCACGGCCGGGACCAGCCCGAAGGCGCTCAGGATGCCGCCCGCCTTGGCGGCCGTCTCGGCGACCTCGGAGCTCGGGTTGGAGTCCCGTACCAAGGTGGCGCCCGCGGTCACCTTCAGCGCTCCGGTCGGCGAGACGTCGGCGGTCCGGATCAGGATCGGGGAGTCGGCGGTCTGGGCACCGTTCTCGTCGCGCCCGATCAGGGCGAGCGCCCCGGCGTAGTACCCGCGGCCCTCGGGCTCGTATTGCCTGATGAGCTTGCAGGCGTTCTCGACCGGGGCTCCGGTGACGGTCGCGGCGAACATGCTCATCCGCAGCACGTCGCGGACGTCGAGCCGGGTCCGACCGGCGAGCAGGTACTCGGTGTGCACCAGGTGCGTCATCGGCTTGAGGAACGGGCCGAGCACCTGACCGCCCTCGTGGCAGATGTCGCACATCATCTTGAGCTCTTCGTCGACGACCATGAAGAGCTCGTAGATCTCCTTTTCGTCTGCCAGGAAGTCCAGCAGCCGGGCCTTCCTCTCGCTCGTGCCGAGGCCGCGGAGTCGGAAGGTCCCTGAGATCGGGTTCATCCGGACGGCGCCGGCGTGCACGCTGACGTGCCGCTCGGGCGAGGCGCCGATCAGGAACCGGTCGCCGGTCCAGAAGCAGTAGGTCCAGTAGGCGCCGCGCTCGTTCTCCAGCAACCGGCGCAGGACGGTGAGCGCCTTGGCGGTGCTAGTGCCGGGCCCCCAGTCGTGGAGCTGGGCGCGGTAGTGCCGGCCGATGACCAGGTTGGCGCCCTCACCGTTGCCGATCTCGTCGGCGATGATCCGCTCGACCACGGACGCATAGGTCTCGTCGTCGGTCTCGAAGCCGCCGCGGTCGGTGAAGTCGACCGGTTCGTCGGGCAGGGCCGCAAGCAGGTCGGCCAGCGGGATCTCGGACTCGGACTCGATCTGCACCACCGCAAGCGGGGTGCCGTCGTCGTGGACGTCGAAGCCTCGCTCGGCGACTTGTCGGAACGGGACCGCGACCAGGGTGTCGAACCGACGCCCGGCATCGGGCACCCCTTCTGCGACCGGGATATCGGACAGCCGTTCGGTTTCCACCAAAGGACCGCCGACGAGGGTGACCGTCCCGCTGTCACGCATCCTGATCACCGCCCACGCCTGTTGCCCCGTCACCTGCTCGAGGGCGTCACGGGCGGAGAGCGGGGGCGCGGTCATGGGCAGACGCTACCAACGTGAGTGCCCCGTCCCCTCGGCGTTTTCCGCCCGCGAGACGAGCGCCCCGGTATTGCCGCCGGGCCTGCGAAATGTTGGCCGGCTAGCTGCCGGGTGGGTCGAGGGGGCGTGGGGTGAGGTCGTGGGTGCCTTGGTGGTCGCGGAGCGCGCGACCCGGCAGTCCGGACACCTGATCTGGGG
>JBKJHX010000042.1:0-9898 GCA_046598855.1 Marmoricola sp.
GGGTCCGCCGCACGAATAGGGGACCTCGAACACGTCGACAGCTAGCCAGGACTGCGCGAGTCTGCCAATCCGGCAGAGGAGGCGGTGACGAATACGTAGCGAGACCGTAGTACTCCCAAACGGCAGAGGATTGATTACTGCCTCGCCTGTCGCCGACTTCGAGCACTGCGCGTGCCATCAGTTTCGAACTAGATAGGACCGCCCGTCATGACTG
Source organism: Marmoricola sp. (assembly GCA_046598855.1). Classification (GTDB taxonomy): domain Bacteria; phylum Actinomycetota; class Actinomycetes; order Propionibacteriales; family Nocardioidaceae; genus Marmoricola. The sequence continues at coordinate 215 of JBKJHX010000042.1, forward strand.
AGCCCAACGAAACTCCTGCTCCGGAATCGAAGGACGTAGCCCCGAGCGAGGTCACTGCGAACGTGGTGCAACCGTCGGGCGTCCCCCGCGGAGGTCCGACTCGCAAGGGTCACAGCAACGGATTGAGGGTTCACTCGATCGTCTTCGGGACGATCGCGCTGGGAGTGTTGATCGCGCTGGGGGTCGCTCTCTTGATCATCGCCGGCAGCGACATGATGTAGGCCCAGAGTCACAGCTCAGAGTCAATGCTCAGAGCCACAGCTCAGAGTCACTGCTCAGAGTCACTGCTCAGCGGCGAGGCTGCTGTCCACGGAGCCAGCAGCAACAGACACGCTCGTTCGATGTCGGCGACCGCTTCGTGGGTCGAGGATTCTCCCGCGACTGCCCAGGTCAGTGCGCCGTACGCGCACTGCTCGACTAGCCGGGCGAGGCGGCGGTCGTCGTCGGTGGGTTCGACCAGGCCAGCGACCTCGAGGATCCGGTCGCGCATGGTGGCGTCGGTCGGGATGCTGTGCTCAGAGCGGACGGTGTTGACCGAGGTGATCATGGCGCGCGCTAGCAGCGGGTGCTGGAGCATCGCGCGGCACGACCTCGCCATGAAGTCGGCCACCGCTCGCGCGGGATCGCCGGGTGTGCGGCCAGGGCTGGTCCCGAGACCGGCCACGTTGCGCATCATCACCTCGGCGAACAGCTGGTGCTTCGAGGGGTAGTACCGGTACAGCGTGCCGACCGCGACTCCGGCGAGCGCGGCGACGTCCTGCATCTGTACGTGCTCCAGGCCGTGATGCGCGCCGAGATGGGCGGCGGCGTCCAGGATCCGTGCGCAGCGCTCGCGCTGGAGCTCGGTCGTCGGAGTCGCGGGCGCTCGGCCCTCGGCGATGCGGGGCACGGCGTCAATGCTCCCGGGGCGTCAGCCCCATCAGCCTCTGCACCATCCGGTGCGCTCCGAGCACGACCTTGGCGCGATCCGGATGGTTGCGGCGGGAGGCGTCCTCGTCATTGCCCCCGGCGATGAAGACCGGCCCATTGCCGAGCTGCTCCAACCCCTCGCGGGCAACGTCGACCGGATCGGCGACCTTCATCCCCGGGACGTCGAAGTCCAGGCCGACGCGCTCCATGGCCGGAGTTCGGGTGACTCCGAGGACCAGCTCCAACACGTCGACCTCGTGGTCGCGGAGCTCGATCCACAGTCCCTCGGCGAAGATCCGGCCGAAGGCCTTCACGCCGCCGTACACGGTGTGCCGGACCGAGCCGAGGTACCCGGCAAGCGAGCCGACCAGCACGATCCCGCCGCGGCGGCGTTCGCGCATCGCGCGGCCGTAGTGCTGGACCAGGGTCAGCGGGGTGGTCAGGTTCAAGGTCATCACGGCGCTGAACGCGTCCAGGTCGCCGTCGAGGAACTCCTCGCTGTGCGTGTTCGCGCCGGCGTTGAAGATCAGCAGGCCGACCTCCAGGTCGGACGTCTCGGCGATCACCGCCTCTGCTGCTCCGGGTCTCGCTAGATCGACGCCGAAGGTGCGGACCTCGACGCCGAGCTCGCGGCAGGCCGTGGCGGTCTCCTCCAGCGGCACCGGCTTGCGAGCCAACAGGACCAGGTTGAAACCGGCCGCCGCCAGTTGGGTCGCGAACGCTGCACCGACCCCCTCGGAGCCGCCGGCGATCACCGCCCACGGGCCGTGCTTCTCGAGTGTGACCACGTCGTCCCTTCCAGATTATTGGAATTCATTCTAGTCTCGGCGCATGAGCGAGTACAGGCATGACTGAGGACAGGATCACCGCGTTGGAAGCCCGGCTCAGCCGGGTCGAAGACGAGCTGGCGATCACCCGGCTGATGGCCTCCTACGGCCCGCTGGTCGACGCCGGTGAGGCCGGGGCTGTCGCCTCCCTGTGGGCCGAGGACGGCTCCTACGACGTGGAGGGGTGGCAGATGCGCAGCCGAGCTGACGTGGACGCAATGGTCCGCTCCGAGGCGCACCAGCACCTAATCTCCGGCGGGTGTTCGCACTTCCTCGGCCCCGTTCACGTTCGACTCGATGGGGACGAGGCAGTCGCGGTCTGCGAGTCGATCCTGGTCCGCCGCGGAGACGACGCGTACAGCGTCCGGCGTGCCGGAGCCAACCGGATCCGACTTCGCCGGGCGCCGGTCAGCGAGCACGGCTGGGAGATCGTCGAGCGGACGACGCGCGCGCTCGACGGGTCCGCCGAAGCGCGAGAGCTCCTGGTGGCCGCCCGATGAGCGGCGAGCTGCAGGGCAGGGTCGCCCTGGTCACCGGCGGTGGCGCCGGGATCGGTGCCGGTGTGGTCCGCCGGTACGCCGACGAAGGCGCCAAGGTCGTCGTCGCGGACGTCAACGAGGAGCAGGGCAGCGAGGTCGCCGCCTCCGTCGACGGTCTCTTCGTGCGCTGCGACGTAGCCCGTCGGATGGACGTCGAGGGCGCGGTCTCCGCAGCCGTGGAGACCTACGGCTCGATCGACATCGTGGTCAACAACGCCTGGGGAGGCGGCTCGATCAGTCGCGTCGAGGACAAGACCGGCGAGGCACTTAACGCCGGGATGGCAGTGGGCTACTTGGGGCCCTTCTGGGCGATGCGGTCGGCGTACCCCCACATGAAGGCGAAGGGCTGGGGCCGGATCATCAACATGGTCAGCCTCAACGGCGTCAACGCACACATCGGGTCCCTGGAGTACAACGCCGCGAAGGAGGCGCTCAGGGCGCTGACCAGGACCGCCGCACGCGAGTGGGCGCCGAGCGGTGTGACCGTGAACGCGATCGCGCCGGCGGCGAAGAGTCAGGCCTTCCTGCGGGCGATCGGGGAGTACCCCGAGCTCGTCGCGCTGGCCGATGCCGCCAACCCGATGGGCCGGATGGGCGACCCGTACGACGACATTGCGCCGGTCGCGGTCTTCCTGGCCTCCGACGGTTCGCGCTACCTGACCGGGAACACGCTGTTCGTGGACGGCGGATCCCACATCAACGGTGTCGCCTGGGCGCCCGACCTCGACGCGGACCCGCACCCGGACCGCAAGCGCTGAAGGTGCCTTCGTTTATCTAGAACGTGTTCCAATTTTGCGGAGGAGCGGCCTACAGTCGCTCCATGATCTCCACCATCGTCTGGGGAACCGGGAACGTCGGACGTGTCGCGATCCGGGCCGTCGACGCGCATCCGCTGCTCGAGCTGGCCGGCGTCCTGGTGCACAACCCCGACAAGGTCGGCCGCGACGCGGGTGAGCTCGCCGGGATGGACCGCACGCTGGGGGTCGCGGCGACCGACGACGTCGGGGCGCTGCTCTCCTCGGGCCCCGAGGCGGTCGTTTATGCCGCATCCGGCGACATCCGCCCCGACGAGGCGCTGGCCGACGTAGTCCGGGCGATCGCAGCCGGGGCCGTCGTGGTCACTCCCGCGCTGTACGCGCTCTACGACCCGCGCAACGCTCCGGCAGAGGTGCGCCAGCCGATCGAGGCGGCTGTCGCCGCCGGTGGCGGCTCGCTCTTCGCCTCCGGGATCGACCCGGGCTGGGGCAACGACGTGCTGCCGCTCCTAATCAGCGGGCTGGGCACCGAGGTCGACGCGATCCGCTGCCAGGAGATCTTCGACTACACCACCTACGACCAGGAGGACTCGGTCCGCTACCTGGTCGGCATGGGGCAGCCAATGGACTACGACGCACCGATGATCGCCGCGGGCGTCCCGACGATGGTCTGGGGTGGGCAGGTCCGGATGATGGCGCGCGCGCTCGGCGTCGAGCTCGACGAGATCCGCGAGACTCTCGAGCGGCGACCGCTGGAGGACGACGTCGATACCGAGGCGATGGGCCAGTTCGAATCCGGCAGCCAGGGCGCGATCCGCTTCGAGGTCCAGGGCATCGTCGCCGGCGAACCGCGGATCGTCGTCGAGCACGTCACCCGGATCCACGCCTCCTGCGCCACCGACTGGCCGATGCCGCCCACCGGGGACGGCGCCCACCGGGTGATCATCGAGGGCCGGCCCCGGATCGAGGTCAGCATCGAGGCGACCGACGAGCAGGGCAACCGGGCCGAGGGCGGCAACGCCACCGCTGTCGGCCGCCTAGTCGGCGCCATCGACTGGCTCGTCGAGGCCGAACCCGGTCTCTACGACGCCTTGGACATCCCGCTGCGACCAGCAGTCGGCAAGCTCGGACGCGACGAGAGGACCAGCTGATGAGGATCGACATCCCCGAGGGCAAGGACCCGATCAACTACGTCTGGGGCGAGATGGTCCCCGGCATCGGGATCGCGGCGTCGATGTTCGCGATGGCCGTCTACGAGCACAGCACCCTGGGCCTGCGCGAGTTCGAGGCAGCGCGGCTCACGATCGCCGAGGTCAACGGGTGCCTGTTCTGCCTGGACTGGCGCACCGAGCGCGACGGGGAGAAGGTCGAAGAGGAGTTCGCCGCCGCCGTCAAGGACTGGAGCACCACCGACCTGTTTGACGACCGCACCCGCCTGGCGGCCGAGTTCGCGCTCCTCTACGCGACCGACCACCACGCCATCGACGACGCGTTCTGGGACCGGATGTTCGAGCACTACACCCAGGCCGAGACGGTCGAGCTGAGCATGTGCATCGGTTCGTGGATGGGTTTCGGGCGGCTGAACAGGATCTACGGCCTCGACGCCGCCTGCGTGCTACCTCATCGGCCGTAGGCCGATTCAGCCGGGTCGGCGCCCCGCACCGCAAACCGTTGGCAAGCAGCCGCGCCCACGCCGATAGCATCGAGCCGTCCACCCGCACCGCCAAGGGAGCCCCCGTGTCCGACGTACTCGTCACCGTAGTCATCCCGGATGGCGCTGAGAAGACGGTGGAGCAGTCAGTACCTCCAGGCACCCGCGCCTGGGAACTGTTCAAGGACCACCCCGAGGTGATCGCAGCCCGCGTCGGCGGAGCCCTCAAGGACCTCGCCCACGAGCTCACCGCCGGCGACGAGGTCGAGGGCGTGTTGATCGACAGCACCGACGGTCGCGACATCCTGCGGCACTCCACCGCGCACGTGCTGGCTCAGGCGGTCCAGGACCTGTACCCGGACGCCAAGCTCGGCATCGGGCCGCCGGTAGAGAACGGCTTCTACTACGACTTCGACGTCGAGACCCCGTTCGTGCCTGAGGACCTCGACAAGATCGAGACTCGGATGCGCAAGATCATCAAGGAGGGGCAGAAGTTCTCCCGCCGGGTGACCAACGACGACGACGCCCGCGTCGAACTGTCCGACGAGCCCTACAAGCTCGAGCTGATCGGTCTGAAGGGCGCCGCGGCAGAGGCCGCCGAGGGCGCGGGCGCCGAGGTCGGTGCCGGTGAGCTCACCATCTACGACAACCTCAACCGCAACGGCGATCTGGTCTGGAAGGACCTCTGCCGCGGCCCGCACCTGCCCACCACCAAGCGGATCCCGGCGTTCAAGCTGATGCGTTCGGCAGCGGCGTACTGGCGCGGCGACGAGAAGAACAAGCAGCTCCAGCGGATCTACGGCACCGCCTGGGAGACCAAGGAAGCGCTCGAGGAGCACCTGCACCGGATCGAGGAGGCCGAGCGTCGCGACCACCGCAAGCTCGGCCGTGACCTCGACCTGTTCAGCTTCCCCGACGAGATCGGCTCCGGACTCGCCGTCTTCCACCCCAAGGGCGGCGTGCTCAAGCGGGTGATGGAGGACTACGTCCGCCAGCGGCACATCGAGGAGGGTTTCGAGTACGTCGGAACCCCGCACATCACCAAGGAACAGCTCTTCTACACCTCGGGGCACCTGCCGTACTACGCGGACACCATGTTCCCGCCGATGGAGTTCGAGGGTTCGAACTACATGGTCAAGCCGATGAACTGCCCGATGCACAACCTGATCTACCGCTCGCGCGGCCGTTCCTACCGCGAGCTGCCGCTGCGGCTCTTCGAGTTCGGCTCGGTCTACCGCTACGAGAAGTCCGGGGTCGTGCACGGTCTGACCCGGGTCCGCGGCCTGACCCAAGACGACTCGCACTCCTACGTCACCGCCGAGCAGGCGCCGGGTGAGATCAAGCACCTTTTGGACTTCGTGCTCGGGCTGCTCAAGGACTTCGGTCTCGATGACTTCTACCTCGAGCTCTCCACCCGCGACGACTCCAAGCCGGACAAGTTCGTCGGCTCCGAGGAGGACTGGGCGATAGCGACCAAGGTGCTCGAGGACGTCTGCATCGAATCCGGCCTCGAGCTCGTGCCGGACCCGGGAGGTGCCGCTTTCTACGGCCCGAAGGTCTCGGTGCAGTGTCGCGACGCGATCGGTCGTACCTGGCAGATGTCGACGATCCAGTACGACTTCAACCAGCCGGCGCGCTTCGAGCTGGAGTACAACGGCGCTGATGGCCAGAAGCACCAGCCGGTGATGATCCACTCGGCGAAGTTCGGTTCGCTCGAGCGGTTCTTCGGCGTGCTCGTGGAGCACTACGCCGGCGCCTTCCCGCCGTGGCTGGCGCCGGTGCAGGTGCAGGCGATCCCAGTCGCCGACACCTTCTCCGACTACCTGTACGACGTCGCCCGGAAGATGAAGGCGCAGGGTCTGCGCGTCGAGGTCGATGACTCCGACGACCGGATGCAGAAGAAGATCCGCAACGCGCAGCTCCAGAAGGTGCCGTTCATGATGATCGCCGGTGCCGACGACGTCGAGGCCGGTGCCGTCTCCTTCCGCTACCGCGACGGCCGCCAGGACAACGGTGTCCCGATCGACCAGGCGATCGCCCGGGTGGCGCAGGCGGTCGCTGATCGGGTGCAGGTTTGATGGACGACCAGGTCCACCAGGACGGCATCGGCGAGCCCGACCAGCTCGAGCGTCTGTGGACCCCGCACCGGATGGCCTACATCCGGGGCGAGAGCAAACCGGCCGACGACTCCGAGCAGGAGTGCCCGTTCTGCCGGATCCCCGGTCTCGATGACGAGACCGGGTTGGTCGTGTGTCGGGGGACCACGGCCTACGCCGTCCTCAACCTGTTCCCCTACAACTCCGGGCACCTGCTGGTCTGCCCGTTCCGGCACGTCGCGGACTACACCGACCTGACGATCGAGGAAACGGTCGAGGTCGCCGAGATGACCCGGGAGGCGATGCGCACGATCCGCGCCGTCAGCGGGGCGCAGGGCTTCAACCTCGGCATGAACCAGGGGCCGATCGCCGGGGCGGGCATCGCTGCCCACCTCCACCAGCATGTCGTCCCGCGCTGGTCGGGCGACGCCAACTTCATGCCGGTGATCGGACGTACCAAGCCGCTCCCGCAACTGCTCACCGACACCCGCAGCCTGCTCGCGGACGCCTGGGAGAATTAGCCACCAGCGGAAGCTCCGGCGAGCTGGTCTCAATCGGTGGCGTGGGCGTAGACGATCGTGTTCTCCGGGTACATCCGGGTCACCGGATCAGGCTTTCCGCCGCAGGTGATCAGCCGCAGGACGGCCTGGTCGCTGTCGTGCCAGATCCGCTCAACCGGCAGCGCCTCCTTCTTGGCGTGCTCGACCGAGTCGACGACGAACGTGGAGACGCCGTCGGTCCGACGTACCGTCAGACGGTCCCCGGGCCGGAGCTCGTCCAGGTCGGCGAACACGTCGTCCCCGGCAGGTCCGTGCACGTGCGCCACGATCACAGCTGGTCCTCGAGCACCCGGGCGCGGTCCGAGGTCGTACCAGCCCGCGGCCCCGAAGTCCGGGGTCTGCATCGCCCCGTCAGCCCTGATGCCGACGCCGGACAGGTTCTCCTCGACCCCGATGGCCGGGATGCTCAGGTGGGTCGGTCGCCCGACCTGGAGCGGCGCCGGAAGCGCGGCAGCTCGCGCGGTCGCCGGCGGTGCAAGCGACACCTCGGCGGTCGGCGTCGGCCGGGCGCCAGGTCGGTCCTCGGTACAGCCGGCGATGCTGGATAGAGCGATGCACAGCGCAACGAGCGCACCGAGTCGGAGTGTGTTGGTCGGGCCGGCGGGGTCTCGTGGGGTCACACAGGTAGGAGGCAGGAACCCTCGGATCCTTGCAACTTTCGCTCAGCCGGGGCAGGGGTCGACGTTCAGGGTCCTGGTGGCGGTCGCCGTGTTGCCCCGGCTGTCCCGCGCGACGACCCGGAGGGTGTAGGTGCCGCCGACGCTGATCGGATCGATCGTGGTGCGCCAGCGACCGGACTGCACCTGCATCGGCGACGTGCCGGAGACCGGTCCGCTCCAGGTCAGCCGGACCGACGACAACCTGCTTTCGTCGACGACCAGCACGCTGACCGGAAGGGTGCACGAGGGGTTGGCCGGAGTGGTGATCGCGCCCACCACCGGGGCGTGCTCCTCGGTCAGCGCAACCTGCACCGAGACCGAGCCGGCGGCAGACCCGATCCGGACGGTGCCCGACGTCGTGCCCTCGGGCAGACCGCTCCGGTTGGCGCGCACCGTGAGTGCGGTCGAGTCGGCTCCCTCGAGCGTGCCCGACGCGCGCGAGACGCTCAGCCAACGGGAGTTCTCCGAGACGGTGAAGGTGAGCGGGAGCTCGCCGGCGTTGCCGAGAGTCAGGGTGGAGCGGGTGCTGGAGCGCCCGAGATTGATCGAGCGCGTCGAGGTCGTCAGTACGCCCGGTCGACCGGGGGTGGGGCTGGCGGCAGTGGGCTCGGGGGTCGGGCTGGTGGACGGCTTCGGGTCGCTGGGGGCGGTGGACGCAGGCGCGCTCGGGGAGGCCGGGGTGGTGGACGCAGGCGCGCTCGGGGAGGCCGGGGTGGTCGGAACGGTCGCGGTTGTCGACGGGGTCGCGGCCACCTGCTCGGTGTCGTTGTCGGGCCAGACCGCGACCCCTCCGCCGACGGCGATCAGCACCGCGGCAGCAGCGATACCGGCCCGAGTGCGAGCCGACCCCGGCCCGCCGACCACGGGCATGCTGCGGGACTCGCCCGGGGCGGCGTACGCGACCAGGTGGGTGTCGTTGACGATCCGGTCGCGCAGGGCCGCAGGTGCGACGAACAGCGGCACTCCGGCCAACAGCATCCACGGGCTGAGGATCTTCTTGCGCCGCTCGCCGCAGATGTCGCAGTTCTCGACGTGCCGGGCGACGCGCTTGCGTATCAACGGGGAGAAGGAGCCGTCCCAGTCGATGAGGAGGGTGTCGAGCTCCTCGCACTCGTCCCGGCCGAGGCGCGCGATCAACAGCGCTCCCAGGGACCGGTCGACCTGCGCGCGCAGACGGTTGAGCATCACGTAGGCGTTCGCCGCGGTCACACCCATCGCCTCACCGAGCTCGGCGCCCTCCAGACCCTGGCGCAGGTGCAGGTCGAGCAGAGCGCGGTCCCGGTCGGCCAGGCCCGCCGCCGCGTCCCAGACCAGCTTCTGGAGCGCGACAGTCTCCGCCGACTGCTCGGGCGTCGGGGAGTCGTCAGCCATGTCGACCAGTTGCTCGTCGTCGCCGTAGGAGACCCGCTTGCGGGCCTTCAACCTGCGCAGGCACTCGCTGCGCACGATCGCGTACAGCCAGGACCGCAAACGGTCCGGCTCGCGGAGCTGGGGGAGCCGTTCGGCGAACGTCACGAACGAGTCCGCTACCGCGTCGGCAGCATCCTCCCGATGCCGCAGCATCGAGTAGGCGAAGTCGTAGAGCCGGGGACCGTAGCGGTCGTAGACGACCGCGAACGCCTCCCGGTCTGCAGTCAGGACGCGCGCGACCAGTTCTGCGTCGCTGGTCCCGAGCGGTGCATTCACGC
>JBKJHX010000066.1:0-29038 GCA_046598855.1 Marmoricola sp.
GGCACTTTCCCGCGAGTCACCCCGGGTGGCCATTAGCCACCACCCTGCCCTGTGGAGCCCGGACCTTCCTCGGTGGAGTCACCCCCAACGCGGTCGCCCGGCCAGCCCATCCGCCCGCTCAGGATAGACCCCTGGCCTCGCCGTCCGCACGTCGCGCGGGTCCCCCGCGTCGTCGAGCAGGTCCAGCGAGTCTCGGGCATCGTCACCGGGACCGGAGGTCGTCGACGTCCGGCGACAGCTGGTGACCTGGCTGGCGTAGGCGTCAGACCGTGAAGCGAACCTTCCGGGTCACCAGGTCCGCCTCGGCCAGGGTCACGGTGACCTCCTCGCCCACCGGGAGCGGCTGGGGACCGGACACGAGCGCCTCGACCGCGACCTCCCGCACGACGACATCGCCCTTGCGCGCATCGCGATCGTCAGCCTCGACGACCACGCCGGTGAACTGCTCGCCGACCCGTCCCTGAAGCACCGCCGCCTCTGCCAGGTTCAGGACGGCGTTCTCGTAGGCGTTCGCCCGACGGCTCGACTCGCGCATGGTGTCAGGAAGTTCCGGGAGGGCCGCGGTGACCCACTCCGGCACCGGTGTGCCCGCACTGTGCGCCGCACAGATCTCCAGCCCGAACCGGTCCACCAACCGCCGCAGCGGCGCCGTGACGTGCGCGTACTCGGCAGCCAGCGCGGAGTGCTGGGCCTTCTCGGGCACCGAGCCGTTGAAGTCGACGTACCCGGCTCCGCGCAGCAACGACGTGCACGCCGTGACCATCGCCAGGTGGTTCGGCCTGGTCGGGTCGAGGGAGCGGATGAAGTCGGGGTAGTCCTGGGCGTCGGGCCAGTCGACACCGAGGCCCCGGGCCGTCCGCCGCAGGCGTTGGACTGCCTCGGGGTCGGCCGGAGGCAAGGTCCGCAGGATGCCGGTCTTCGCCTCGATCATCATCGAGGCGGCAGCGAAACCTGTCATCAAGGAGATCTGTGCGTTCCACTCCTCCACCGGGAGCAGCTCACGGAACTCCAGCGCCCAGGAAGAGCAGCCCTCGGGGGCGCAGTCGACGACCTGCTCAGGCATCGGCAGGCTCACCCCGCCCCGAGCGACCTCCTGGCTCCGCCGCAGGTCACCGACCTCCCGGAGCAGCATCAGCATGTCGTCGGCACGACCGCTGTCGATCTGTTCCTGGACGGCGGCGTAGTCGAGCCGGGTCCGCGATCGCACCCGGGCGCGTTCGACCCGCGCGCCGGTCGTGGCACCGGCTGCGTCCAGCTCGATGGTCCACAGGAAGACCGGGCACACCTGGTCCGGGAGCAGCGAGGCTGCGCCCTCGGAGAGCTCCTTCGGGTGCAGCGGTACCTTCTGGTCCGCGCCGTACAGCGACTCACCCCGGCGGCGGGCCTCGAGGTCGATCGCGCCGCCCGGGACGACATAGGCACCGACGTCGGCAATCGCGTAGTGCACGACATATCCGTCGCCGGCGCGCTCCAGGTGCATCGCCTGGTCGAGGTCCATCGAGCCGACCGGGTCGATGGTGAGGAAGGGGAGGTCGGTGCGGTCCAGGTCCGGCAGTCGCGGGTTCTTCGCGGCCGCGACCGCTTCGGCGACGACGTCCGCCGGGAAGGCCGGGTCCAGCTTTTGCTCCTGTTGGATGGCGCGGACGCCGTCGTCCAGCACGGGCACCGGGTTTCGGACACGCAGGACGCGGTTGCTCAACGCTTACTCCCTCTGTCGTTTCCGAGACCCACTCGGGCTCCGTCGACCACCCTATGCAGCAGGCCGAGGGCAGTCGTCCCCGACAGGTCTGCGTCGCAGGCGCGGCGATCCTTGATCGTTCGTCAACGCGCTGTCCCTCACTCGGCCTCGAGCAAACTCGGGCACTCGCTAGGCTCCACGCGTGCTGATCCTGCTGCCGCCGTCCGAGGGCAAGTTCGCTCCCAGGCGGGGCAAGCCGCTCCGCTTCGAGGCGCTCAACTTCCCTGAGCTCACCGAGGCCCGCATCGCCGTGGTCGCGAGCCTGGTGGAACTCTGTGCTTCTGATCCGGAGAAGGCCGCAACGACCCTCAGCCTCGGCCCGACCCAGGCGGATCTCGTCGCTCGGAACGCCGCGCTACTGCGGCTCCCCGCGGCCCGCGCCGACCGGATCTACACCGGCGTCCTGTACGACGCCCTCGGACTCGACACCGTGGACGCGGCAGCCCGGCGGCGGGCAACCCGGTGGCTCGCGATGATGTCCTCGGCCTTCGGCGTGGTCCGTCCGTCCGACCCGATCCCGGCGTATCGGCTCTCGGGTGACACCCACCTCCCCGGCATCGGCACCATCAGTTCGTATTGGCGGGACCACCTCGACGTCGCCCTTACCCCGGCGGCCGGCAACGGCCTGGTGATCGACCTGCGCTCCTCGATGTACGCCGGTTTCTGGCGCCCATCCGGGGCAGTCGGACCCAAGGTGGCGACTCTGCGGGTGCTGCACGAGGTCGGAGCCGTGCGCAAGGTGGTCAGCCACTTCAACAAGGCCACCAAGGGCCGGATCGTGCGGGCGTTACTGGAGGACGGCGGTCGGCCGCGCACCCCGGCTGCGTTGGCCGAGCACCTCACCGAGTTGGGGTGGACCGTAGAGGTCGGCGATCCAAAGCCAGCAGATCAGCAGCTCGACGTGATCGTGCACGAGATCTAGGGGTCACGGTCGCCGCGTCATCCTGACGTGCGAAGCCGGTTCCGTGCTCCCGGCCACCCACAAGGATCAGGGCCCGAACGGCGCATCGGTCGGCCGCGCGTTGAACAACCGCAGGCTGCTGAGCAGCTCGTTGCCGCCGTATCCCCCGCGGAAGTAGGAGATCACCGTGACCGAGGCCGGCGAAAGTTCCATCCTGTAGAGCGCGTCGAGCGGAGCACCGAGGGCGTCCGCCACCAGCGTTTTGATCGGCGTGACGTGGCTGACCGCGACCACCGTCTGCCCGGTGTGGGCTGCGAGGATCCGGTCGCGGCCCTCGAGCACCCGGGCGGCGACGGTCTGGAAAGACTCTCCTCCGGTCGGCGCGAAGTCGAGGTTGCCCAACCAGGAGGCGAGGTCGTCGGGGTACTGCTCCTGGATCTGCGCGAAGCTCAGGCCGTCCCAGGCACCGAACTCCATCTCGGCGATCCCGACCTCCTCCTGCGGCTGGTGGCCGAGCAGCTCGCCGAGGATGTCCGCCGACTCGCGGGTACGCCGTACCGGGCTGGCGATCAGGGCGTCGACGGCCTCGACCATCGGCAGCAACCACTCCCCGGTCGCCCGAATCTGGTCACGGCCGTCGTCGTTCAGGCCCGGGTTCGACCCACCGAGTCCACCGGAGAACAACCGCTGAGAGGTGTGATCGGTGACGCCGTGCCGAACCAGGATCAAGGTGGTCGGCGGGTCGGTGGGTGCGATCCAGCCCCCGCCCGGCTGAGCACTGTCCCGCTGCTGGGCGACGGTCGGCTCCGGCCGTGGTTGCGGCTCGACGGGCTTGACGGTTCGGACAGGCTCGACGTCCGCGACGTGCACCCCGGGGTCCCGGGTGCCGTCCAGGGCTTCGTTGGCGAGCCGGTCGGCGTGCTTGTTCTGCTCGCGCGGCACCCAGGTGTACCTAGTTCCGCGCGGGGCGAGCCGGGACGCCTGCTCCACCAACGGCCGCATCGAGGGGTGCTTGACCTTCCAGTTCCCCGACATCTGCTCGACGACGAGCTTGGAGTCCATCCGGACTTCGATCTCCGCATCGGGCGCCAGCTCGACCGCCATCTCCAGCGCCGCAATCAAGCCGCGGTACTCAGCGACGTTGTTGGTCGCGGTGCCGATCGTCTCGCCGATCTCAGCGATCACCGCGCCGGTGCCGGCGTCCTTGAGGACCGCCCCGTACGCCGACGGGCCTGGGTTGCCCCGGGAGCCGCCATCGGCCTCGATGACGACGGCCTGGTAGGTGCCCACCGACTCAGAGACCCGATTCGTTCGTGCGCACCAGGATCCGGTCGCACTCCTCGCAGCGGACGACCTCGTCGGCCGGCTTCGCCCCGATCACGCCGAGGTCGGAGGCGTTCAGAGTGAGCCGGCAACCGCCGCACTCCTTGCGACGCAGCGCGGCTGCGCCGACCCCACCCTTGGAGCCACGGAGCTTCTCGTAGAGCGCCATCAGGTCGGCGGGCATGCCTTCGGCGGCCGCGGCCCGCTGACCGGTCACCTCGGCGGCGTCGTGCTCCAGGTCGGCGATCTTCTGCGCCAGGACCGTCCCCAGCTCGGCGGCCTCGCGGTCGATCTTGTCCAGTGCCTCGGTGCGGTGGGCGAGCTCGGCCTCGGCGGCCTCGACCCGTTCCATCACGTCGAGTTCGACGTCCTCGAGGTCGGAGATCCGGCGCTTCAGCGACTCCAGCTCCCCGAGCATGTGCTGCAGCGCCTTGGGGTCGGGGATCGAACCGGCATCGATCATCGACTGGTCGCGTTCACGGCGGGCCTTGACCTGCTCCACGTCGGCGTCCGCCCGCTTCTGCTCGGTGCTGAGGTCGGCGAGCAGGATCCGGGCGTCGCGAGCGGCGTCGTCGACGTCGGAGCGACCGCGGGTCAGCTCGGTGAGGGCGATCGCTTCGGGGATGGTCGCCCGCTGGTGCCGGAGGGCATCGAGTCGGGCGTCGAACTCTTGCACGTCGAGAAGCTTCAGCTGGACGGACGGATCGGCTTTCAGTGCAGGCTCCTCGGAAGTCAGACCCGGAAGGTCCAGGGATCTGTGGCGGTCGTGCTCACGTGCACCTCCACCGTATCGCCCAGCGCTTCGAGGAGACGATCCCGGAGTACCGGCAACCACAGCGACTCGGCGGCCCAGTGCGCCACGTCGACGAGCGCAGGACCGTGCCCCTCGAACGAAGCAGCCTCGCGGGACTCCGACGCCGGGTGGTGGCGCAGGTCGGAGGTGACGTAGACGTCCGCACCCGCAGCCCGGGCACGGTCGAGCAGGAAGTCTCCTGACCCACCGCAGAGGGCGACCGTGCTGATCTGCTGCTCCGGGTCACCGGCGACCCGCAGGCCCTGAGCCGTGGCGGGGAACACCGCCGCGGCAAGTTCGGCGAACGCCAGCAACGACAGTGGCGTGGGCAGGACCCCGATCCGCCCGGAGCCCCGGTGCGGGTCCGGCAGACCGGCGAGCTCGACCACGTCGTACGCCGGCTCCTCGTAGGGGTGCGCGGCGACCAACGCCTGCAGCACCGCGGAGCGCAGCGCACGATCCGCGACCGCCTCGATTCGGATCTCGTCGACGGACTCGATCGCGCCGACCGAACCGATCGCCGGCGAAGCCCCCTCCAGAGGTCGGAACCGGCCGACCCCCGGTGTGGAGAAGCTCGCCGAGTCGTAGTCCCCGATGGCTCCTGCGCCGGCGGCGGTCAACGCCTCGCGCACCCGGTCCGCCTGGGCCGCCGGAACGAAGACGATGATCTTGTCGCGTGCCTCGACCGGGTCCGGGTCCAGCGGCCGGATGTCGCTCAGGCCGAGCGCGGCAGCGATCGCCTCACTGACACCCCCCACCGCGGAGTCCGCGTTGGTGTGCGCGGTGAACAGGGCCCGGCCGCCGGCGAGCAGCCGGTGCACGACCTGACCCTTCGGGGTGGAGGCCGCCACCGACGTCGTGCCCTTCAGGTAGAGCGGGTGGTGCACGACCACGAGCTGGGCGTCGAGTGCCACGGCCTCGTCGGCGACCGCCAGCACCGGGTCGACCGCCAGCAGGATCCGCCGTACGTCGGCCTGGGGGTCTCCGCAGACCAGCCCAACCGAGTCCCAGTCGTCCGCCCGGTGCGGTGGATACCAACCGTCGAGCAGGGCGATGACGTCGACGAGGCGCATGGGAGGAGGGTATGCCCGTCGGCTAGTTGACCTGCCGGTCACGGCCCTCCCAGTACGGCTCCCGCAACTTGAACTTCTGCAGCTTGCCGGTCGCGGTGCGCGCGAGGACGTCGCGGAACTCGACCGACGAGGGCGCCTTATAGCGCGCGACCTTGCCTTTGACGTAGTCGATGAGTTCCTGCTCGGTCAGAGCTGATCCTTCGGCCTTGACCACGAGCGCCTTGATGGTCTCGCCCCACTTGTCGTCCGGGATGCCGATGACGGCGACCTCGGCGACGTCGGGGTGGGAGAAGATCGCGTCCTCGACCTCGATCGAGGAGACGTTCTCGCCGCCAGTGATGATCACGTCCTTCTTGCGGTCCTGGATCGAGAGATACCCCTCGTCGTCGATCACGCCCCCGTCGCCGGTGTGGAACCAGCCACCCGCCAGCGCCTGGGCCGACTCCTCGGGTTGTTCCCAGTAGCCCTCCAGGACGACATTCGAGCGCGCCAGCACCTCGCCCTCGTCGTCGATCCTCAGGGTGACGCCGAGCGCCGGGCTGCCGGCGCGGATCAGCCGGGTCGCGCGGTGCTCCGTGGACAGGTCGTCCCACTCGGCACGGGCCCGGTTCACTGTCAGCACCGGCGAGGTCTCGGTGAGACCGTAGATCTGGATGAACTCCCAGCCGAGTTCCTCGGCGACCCGTACGACGGTCCTGGTCGGCGGCGGTGCACCGGCCACGATGATCCGGACGGTGTCCCGCCCGGGGATCGGGCCGTCCCAGGTCTGTGCGGCCTCGAGCACCGCTGAGACCACGGCAGGCGCGGCGCACATCACGGTGACCCCGTGCTTCTCGATGCGGCGCAGGATCTCGGCGCCGTCGACCTTGCGGAGGATGACGTGCGGGACGCCGAGACCGGTCATCGCGAACGGCATCCCCCACCCGTTGGCGTGGAACTGCGGCAACGTGTGCAAGTAGACGTCACGGTCGGTGACGCCGACGTGCAGGGCGAACGTGACCGCGTTGGTCCAGACGTTGCGGTGCGTGATCTGGACGCCCTTAGGACGTGCGGTGGTCCCCGAGGTGTAGTTGATCGTCGCCGTGGCGTTCTCGTCGTGCTCCCAGGGGCGCGGCTCGACACCGTCGGCGTAGAGGTCGTCGTCCTGGCCGATCACGAACTTGAACTCGCACGGCACGTCCGCGAGGGCGTCGGTCAGCTCGGGATCGACGTAGAGGACTCGGGCTCCACTGTGCTCGACGATGTAGGCGACCTCCTCCGCGGAGAGCCGGAAGTTCACCGGCACCAGGACCCGCCCGTAGCCGCAGACCCCGAAGAAGGCGCTGAGCAGGCGGGCGCTGTTGTGCGAGACGAACGCGACCCGGTCACCGACCTCCAGGCCTAGGGCGTCGTGCTTGGCCGCCATCGCCTTGGCCCGCACGCCGAGCTCGGCGTAGGTCAAGTCACCCAGCGACGGCGCCGGCTGGTCCGGCTCGTCGTACACGCCGATCCGCTCGCGGTAGACAGCGAGAGCGCGGTCGAGGAAGTCAGCGGCGCTGAAGGGGACGATCACGAGTGGCCTCCGTCACAGTGGATGAGGTCAATCTAGCCACCGGTGAACCGCGGACTGCTGAGTGGGCGCGGAGGGGATCGAACCCCCGACATCTTCCTTGTAAGGGAAGCGCTCTACCGCTGAGCTACACGCCCTGGAACCGGCACAGCGTAGAGGTCGGCGCACGGACGGAGCAAAAGCTCCGGGCGCACGGCCTAAAACAGGCTGCGACCGCTGACGTCTCGGGTCATCAGCGGTCGCAACATGACGATCTTGTCAGATGTACTGTCAGATGCAAAGTCATCCGGGCCCCTCGGACCTCAAATAGTCCGAAAGGACTAGGCGAACCTTCCCAAAAGGTCGGCTTGCGCAGAGAGATCCCGGGCCTCGCCCATCTTGTTGTGCACCGACGTGCGGATCACTCCCGCCCTGTCGATCACGAACGACGAGCGCAGCGGGCAGCCCTGCTGGGCATCGAAGACCCCGTACGCCGAGGCGACCTCGCCGTGCGGCCAGTAGTCAGCGAGCAGCGGGAAGAAGATCCCGTCCCGGTCAGCGAAGGCGCGTTGGGTGTAGATCGGGTCGCACGAGATCGCAGCGATGGTGGTGGTAGCGGTCTCGAACTCGCCGAGACGGTCACGGAAGCCGATCAGCTCGCCGGTGCAGACGCCGCTGAAAGCGAACGGGTAGAAGACCAGGAGCACTGCCTTCGTGCCGGCGTACGACGAGAGCCTGAACTCGCTGCCGTGCTGGTCGCGCAGGCTGAAGTCGGGGGCGCTGGCGCCCACGTCGAGAGCAGGCACTCCGATCAGCGGGTCTTGGGCGCGACGAGCTTTGTGGCAGACCAGTCGGCGCTCACTGCGACGGTCGTCGTGGTCGACAGCCCGGCGATCGGTGCTGCTTCGGCGACGGCTGAGGCAGCCACAGCGTTCGGGCGCCCGATCTTCGGGGAGAGCAGCCAGACAGCGCCCCCACCGGCGAGGTCGGTCAACGTGTCGACGAGTGAATCGACGAGGTCGCCATCGCCGTCGCGCCACCAGAGGATGACGGCATCGACGACATCGCCGTGGTCACCGTCGACCAGGTCCGCATCGATCGCGTCCTCGATCGCGACGCGCACAGCGTCATCGACGTCCTCGTCCCAGCCAAGTTCCTGAACGACCATTCCGGCCTTCAGTCCCAGTCGGTCGGCCACCAGCTGGTCGGCGCCCCCTGCGGACGGGCTCACGTCGATGCCTCATTTCTGTGCTCGTACGACGTCCTGAGTGGACGCAGTTGCCCAAGTTCAGCGGACGCAGGCGCCCAAAGGCAAGCCCGGCACCCTTCGATACCGCCCACCGGACTCGTTTGACCCCCGGCCAGTGCAGGATTTCTACCCGATCCGGCGCCGGTTCCGACGTACCCATCAGTAGATTTCTTCGCTGGTTTGAACGTGCCAAGATGCAAGGGTGCCCGAAGAGACCGCAGACTCCACCACCCCTGATCAGTCTGGCCGTCCCGCGCCGGCAGCACCCACCGTTATCCACGAGGGACTGCCGACCCAGCTGCCTGATATCGATCCCGACGAGACCACCGACTGGATTGACTCCTTCGACGCCCTGGTCAAGGACCGCGGCCGCGAGCGCGCCCGGTATGTGATGCTGCGGTTGCTCGAGCGTGCCCGGCAGAAGCAGGTCGGAGTGCCGGCGCTGCGCAGCACCGACTACATCAACACCATCCCTCCCGAGCGTGAGCCCTGGTTCCCCGGTGATGAGGACGTGGAGCGCCGGATCCGTGCGTTCGTGCGGTGGAACGCCGCCATCATGGTTAGCGACGCCAACCGACCCGGTCTGGAGGTCGGCGGCCACATCGCGACGTACCAGTCGAGCGCGAGCCTGTACGAGATCGGCTTCAACCACTTCTTCCGCGGCAAGGATCATCCTGGCGGGGGTGACCAGATTTACATCCAGGGCCACGGCTCCCCCGGCATCTACGCCCGCGCGTTCCTCGAGGGCCGGCTCAACGAGCAACAGCTGCTGAACTTCCGCCAAGAGGTCCAGCACGGTGTCGGCAAGGGACTCCCGTCCTACCCGCACCCGCGGCTGATGCCGGAGTTCTGGGAGTTCCCGACGGTTTCGATGGGCCTGACGGGTATCAACTCCATCTACCAGGCCCGGTTCAACCGCTACCTGACCAACCGGGGCATCAAGGACACGTCCGGCAGCCACGTCTGGGCGTTCCTCGGCGACGGCGAGATGGCGGAGCCAGAGTCGCTCGGCGCCATCCGGATCGCCGCCCGGGAAGAGCTCGACAACCTCACCTGGGTGATCAACTGCAACCTGCAGCAGCTCGACGGCCCCGTCACCGGCAACGGCAAGATCATCCAAGAGTTGGAGGCCAACTTCCGGGGTGCCGGCTGGAACGTGATCAAGGTGATCTGGGGACGCGACTGGGACGACCTGCTCGCCCGCGACGTCGACGGCGTCTTGGTCAACCAGATGAACTCCACGCCCGACGGCCAGTTCCAGACCTTCTCGGTCGAGGACGGCGCCTACAACCGGGAGTTCTTCTTCGGCCCCGACCCGCGTCTGCGCAAGATGGTCGAGCACATGTCCGACCGGCAGATCGAGAAGCTGCCGCGCGGCGGGCACGACTACCGCAAGGTCTATGCCGCGTTCGACGCCGCCACCAAGCACGTCGGCCAGCCGACGGTGATCCTGGCGCACACGATCAAGGGCTGGACCATCGACGCCCTGGAGGGCAAGAACGCCACCCACCAGATGAAGAAGCTCAAACTCCCCGACCTGCTGAAGTTCCGCGACCGGCTCTACCTGCCGATGAGCGACAAGGAGATCACCGAGGCCTACGAAGCTTCGGGCACCGCTCCGTTCTTCCACCCGGGCGAGAAGTCGACCGAGGTCGAGTACATGCTGGAGCGGCGGCGCCAGCTCGGCGGTTCGCTGCCGAAACGGGTCATCCGCTCCAAGCCGCTGAAGGTCCCCGGCGACGAGCTGTACGCCGACCTCAAGGTCGGCTCCGGCGACAACAAGATCGCCACCACCATGGCCGTCGTCCGGTTGCTGCGCGACTGGATGAAGGACCCGGAGATCGGCAAGCGGATCGTGCCGATCGCGCCCGACGAGTACCGCACCTTCGGGATGGACTCGATGTTCCCGACCGCGAAGATCTACAACCCCGGCGGCCAGCAGTACGAGGCGGTCGACCGCAAGCAGTTGCTGAAGTGGCGCGAGGCGACCGACGGCCAGATGCTGCACGAAGGCATCTCTGAGGCTGGCGCGGTGGCGTCCGCAACTGCAGCCGGGTCGTCGTACTCGACGCATGGCGAAGCGATGATCCCGTTCTACATCTTCTACTCGATGTTCGGGTTCCAGCGGACCGGTGACTCGATCTGGGCGATGGCTGACCAACTGGCGCGCGGCTTCCTGATCGGCGCCACCGCCGGCCGGACCACCCTGACCGGCGAGGGCCTGCAGCACGCGGACGGGCACTCCCCGCTGCTGGCCGCCACCAACCCGGCTGTCGTGCATTACGATCCCGCCCACGCCCACGAGGTCGCGCACATCATGCAGTCCGGACTCAAGCGGATGTACACGACCTCGCCCGAGCACCCGCTCGGCGAGGACGTCATCTTCTACGTCACCGTCTACAACGAGCCGGTGTCTCAGCCGAAGGAGCCTGACGACCTCGATGTCGAGGCGCTCCTCAAGGGGATCTACCGCTTCGGCGACGGACCCGACCTGGGCGAGAGCGCGCCGAAGGTCCAGCTGCTCGCCTCCGGAGTCGGCTTCCCCTGGATCCTCGAGGCCCAGCGGATGCTGGCCGAGGACTGGGGCGTCAGCGCCGACCTGTGGTCGGTGACGTCGTGGAACGAGCTCGCCCGCGAGGCGATCGCGACCGAGCGCGAGGCCCTGCTCAACCCGGCCGAAGCACCGCGTACCCCGTTCGTGACTAGCCAGCTAAACGAGGCTCCCGGTCCCTTCGTGGCAGTCTCCGACTACATGCGAGCGGTGCCCCTGCAGATCGCCCGCTGGGTGCCCGGTGAGCTACACGCCCTCGGCACCGACGGCTTCGGCTTCGCTGATACCCGCCCGGCGGCACGGCGCTTCTTCAACGTCGACGCTCCGTCGGTCGTCGTCCAGGCGCTCCAGGCGCTCGCCGCCCGCGGAGAGGTCAAGCCGGAGGTCGTCATCGAGGCATTCCACCGCTACCAGATCAACGACCCGACAGCCGTCTCGGGCGTCGTTCAGGAGGGCGGCGACGCGTGATGCCGAAGGCACCGGCCCTGAGTGCCGAGGTCCGCGACCGGCTGCTCCGCGTCGTACGGCGCAGCGCCGTGTGGTTCGTCCCGGCGATCGCGTTAGCGCTGATGAGCATCCCCGCGATCTTCGACCTGCAGGGCCTGTTCGTCGGCCTTTCGGTGATCTGCGCTGCACTGGGGCTGGTGACCGCGGTGTTCACCTGGTTCGACCCTCGTACCACTGGGTGACGCACGGCCCGCCGAAGCTCGCTGTAACGCGGTGTTATTGACCCTGAGTACGTCATCGGCGCGGTGTTCAGCGACCATAACCCCGCGTTACAGCGGCGGGGGGGCGGTCGGGTTTCAGGCGATCGGGGCGGCCTGCACCAAGTGCAGCTGCTCGGAGACCGGCGTCAGGGGTCCATTGCGCAGCAACGTGCGCCAGCGGCCGCGGTGGTACGACGCAGGCTGGGTGGAGCGGATGAAGTCGCTGAGGATCTTCGCGAACCGCTCCGGGTGGTCCTTGTGCGGGAAGTGGCCCGAGTTGCCGAGCACCTCGACCTGGGCGCCGGGTGCAACCTCGCCTACGGTGCTTGCATGCTTGACCGGGATGACCCTGTCCTCGGACCCCCACACAACCAGCATCGGCATCGCCTGGGTTAGGTAGGCCCGGTCGACCATGGTGACGATCTGGCCACGGCTGTCGACCACAGCGCGGACGACGTGGGCGATCGCCGCCCGGGTGCCGCGGTCCTTGAACGAGTCGTAGATCTCGGCGACCTCGTCCAGGTCGTGCGTCAGGGTCAGACCGGTACGGGAAAGCGCCCTCATCCCGGCAATGCCGGCGTGCCGGATCCCGGGCAGGGTCAGCACCGCCATCGCGGCCTTGAAGCCGGGCAGGCCCACGGCGCGGATCATCGGCGAAACCTCGGGACCCAGACCCCCGGGGGCGACCAGCACCATCCGCTCGGTCCGCTCGGGGAACTGGTAGGCGAACTGCATCGCCACACCGCCGCCGAGGCTGTGGCCGACGACCGTGACCTTGTCGATGTTGAGCACGGTGAGCAGGTCGCGCATGCCGTTGGCGTAACCGCCTACGGAGTAGTCGGCCCGCGGCTTGGCACTCTGGCCGTGGCCCAGCAGGTCGGGCGCGATCACGGTGTACCTCTTGGCGAGCTGGCGGATCACCGGGTCCCAGGTCGTGTGGTCGCAGCCGAGACCGTGCAGGAGCAGGACCGCCGGCCCCTGGCCCATCTTCACGTAGGCGCGCTGGTGGCCGTGGATCGTGACGTGTTGGACCTCGATCGGTTCCACGCTGTACCCCGTCTCAGAACGTCGTCGGCAGCACGAGCGGCCACCGACTAGATAACGAGTCAACCAGAGGAATATGACGAGTCTGTAACCCGGGAGGCGTCAGACCTCGGGTTGGGACGGATGAGGCGCCTGGGGTGAACCGCCGGACCTCCCCCGCCCGCCGAACGCGCGGGTAACAGCCTCGACCGGGCAGGATGAATCCCGTGACCCGATCCCGCGCGCAGATCGCCCAGCGACTGACCCGCGCCAGCGGGGCGCTGTCCACCGCGGCGCTCAGCCGGATGGAGCACGACATGCCCTGGGTGATCCAACTCCCCGCCGCGGATCGCTCGTACATCGGCCTGATCGTGCAGGCAGCGATCAAATCCTTCATCGACTGGTACCGCAACCCGGAGGCGTCGCCGCCCACCCTGCGGGCCGACGTGTTCGGCGTCGCTCCCCAGGAGATGGCGGGCGAGATCACCCTCGAGCAGACCGTGGCGATGGTCCGGCTCTCGATCACCGTGGTCGACGAGAACCTCGACGAGCTCCTCGGCGAGGACGGCGAGAGCGTCCGCGGTCCGCTGAACCACTACGCCCGGGAGATGGCATTCGCTACCGCCGAGGTCTACGCCCGCGCCGCCGAGCAACGGGGAGCCTGGGACGCCCGCCTGGAGGCACTCGTCGTCGACTCCCTGTTGCGCGGCGAGGGCGAACAGACCATTTCCTCTCGGGCCAGCGCACTCGGTTGGGAAGAGTCCGGAAACGTGCTGGTGATGATGGGCGCCCTGGGCGAGCGCTCCGCGCTCGAGCACGTACGACGGATCGCCCACGACCGTGGCGCCGGCTGCCTGTGCGCGGTGCAGGGTGAGCGGCTCGTGGTCGTGCTCGGCGGGGTCGACGTCCAGGGGAAGTCGGCAGCAGCCGTCGCCGACGCCTTCGCGCCGGGCCCGGTGGTGATCGGGCCCTTGGTCACCAGCCTGACCGAGGCCAGGATCTCCGCGGACGCCGCCCATGCTGGCCTCCGGGCCGCCATCGGCTGGCCGGAGGCCCCCCGACCGGTTCAGGCCGACGACCTGCTGCCAGAGCGAGCGCTCGCGGGTGATGCCGCTGCCCACCGCGAATTGATCGCCCAGGTCTTCGCGCCGCTCGCCGGGGCAGGCGGCGCCGTTCTGGAGACCGTAGAGTGCTATCTCTCGCACGGGTCCTCGATCGAGCACACCGCGCGGACCTTGTTCGTCCATGCCAATACCGTGCGGTACCGGTTGAAGCGGGCGGCGGAGATCACCGGACTGACGGCGAGTCACCCCAGGGACTCCTACACCCTGAGGATCGCTTTGACTCTGGGTCGCCTCGATGCGCCGCCCTTGTAGGTTTCCTACAAAGACCCACCCGAAGTTTTCGTGCGCTCCGCACCCGCGTCGCTCTGCTGGACTCCGGGACAGTGGAGGGGTGCTAATAATCGTCGCTCCCGGACAGGGTTCCCAGACTCCAGGCTTCTTGCTGCCTTGGATGGAGGACCCGCGGTTTGCCGAGCGGCTGGGATGGCTCAGCGCAGTGGCCGGTCTCGACCTCGCCCACTACGGGACCGATGCCGATGCCGAGACGATCCGGGACACCGCGATCGCCCAACCGCTGATCGTCGCCTCCGGCCTGGTCGCAGCACTCTCGCTGTTCCCGCACCCTTCCGACGCGTTCGGTCGGATCGGTGCCGTGGCCGGCCACAGCGTCGGCGAGCTCACCGCTGCTGCGGGTGCTCGCGCCATCAGCGCGGAGCAGGCGATGGTGCTCGTCCGCGAACGGGGCAACGCGATGGCTCACGCAGCCGCCGCGACCCCGACCGGGATGACCGCGGTCCTCGGCGGGGACCCCGACGAGGTGATGGCCGCGCTCACGCAGCAAGGCCTGATCGCCGCCAACGTCAACGCCGAGGGCCAGATCGTCGCCGCCGGGACCCTGGAGCAGCTCGAGGCCTTCGCCCAGGCGCCGCCCACCAAGGCGCGGCTGATGCCGCTGAAGGTCGCCGGCGCCTTCCACACCGAGCACATGGCCCCTGCGGTCGGTGTGATGGGCAAGCTCGCGCTCGCGGTCTCTACGCACGACCCGCGGACCGCAGTGATCTCCAACCGGGACGGCAAGATCGTGCACGACGGTCGTGACGTCGTACGCCGGATCGTCACGCAGGTAGCGAACCCGGTGCGATGGGACCTCTGCCTGGCCACGATGCGCGACCTCGGCGTCACCGGCATCTTGGAGATGCCGCCGGCCGGGACGTTGACCGGCATCGCCAAGCGTGCCCTGCCTGGCGTCGAGACGTTCGCACTCAAGACCCCCGACCAGCTCGACGCCGCACGCGCCTTCGTCGACAAGCACGGCGCCCCGTCGCCGATGGACATCCACCCGACCTGGCGGATGTTGGTGGCTCCCACCAAGGGCACCTTCGTCCGTCAAGCCGGCGAAGAGGGCGACTCCCTGGTCGCCGCCAGCGCGATCGGCCTGGTGCGCTCCACCCGTGACGAGACCGCCGTGATGGCGCCGTACGGCGGCACCATCGTGGAGTGGCTCGTCGAGGACGGCGACCTGGTCTCCCCCGGCCAACCGCTGGTGCGGCTGCATCCCGAGGGCGTGGCCGTATGACGGCCACCGCAGGCGCGAACTGGACGATGCCGGTCGGCTCGCCGTACGCCGCGGTGCTGGGCCTCGGCGTCCACCGGCCCGAGCGGGTCGTGCTCAACTCCGAGATCGTCGGTGCGATCGACTCCAGCGACGAGTGGATCCAGCAGCGCTCCGGGATCAAGCAGCGCCGCTGGGTCGGGCCGGAGGAGACCCTGGAGACGATGTCGTACGAGGCGTGCGTGAAGGCGCTCGCCGCAGCCAACATCGAGGCTGCGCAGATCGACGCGATCATCGTCGCCACCTGCACGCACACGATGCAGACGCCGGCGCTGGCCGCAAAGCTCGCCCACCTGCTCGGTACCCAGAGCCCAGCGGCGTTCGACATCTCTGCAGCCTGTGCCGGCTTCTGCCACGCCCTGGGCCTGGCCAATGACATGGTGCGCGTCGGCACCGCCCGCCACGTCCTCGTGGTCGGCGCCGAACTGCTCTCCGAGATGACCAGCAGGACCGACCGCAGCACCGCGTTCATCTTCGGCGACGGAGCAGGCGCGGTCGTGGTCGGCCCCTCGGAGACGGCGGGCATCGGCCCGGTCGTCTGGGGCTCCGACGGCGAGCAGTACGACGCGATCCGGCAGAGCACCGACTGGCGCGACGTCCTGGCCATGGAGTCCCCCGTGATGCCCTACATCCAGATGGACGGCGGCGCCGTCTTCCGCTGGGCGTCGTTCGAGATGGCCAAGGTCGCCCGGGCGACGTTGGATCACACCGGCATCTCCGTGGCCGACATCGATCTCTTCGTCCCGCACCAGGCGAACATGCGCATCATCGACGCGATGGCCCGCGCCATGAAGCTCCCGGACCACGTCCGCATCGCCCGCGACATCGCCGAGCAGGGCAACACCTCGGCCGCCTCGATCCCGCTCGCGCTCGGCCGGATGTACGACGAGGGCCAGGCCAGCAGTGGCGACGTCGCCCTGCTGATCGCCTTCGGCGCCGGACTTTCCTACGCCGCCCAGGTGATCCGGATCCCCTGACGCCCACCTGTCCCAGCAGTACGACCAGCAGTACCGACCAGCACCACCCCACCCCCGCAGTACCCGAACGAGAGGAAACACCAGCTCATGGCTACCACCGAAGAGATCCGCACCGACCTCGCCGAGATCGTCAACGAGGTCACCGGCATCCCCGCTTCCGACATCCAGCTCGAGAAGTCGTTCAGCGACGACCTCGACGTGGACTCGCTCTCGATGGTCGAGGTCGTCGTGGCCGCCGAGGAGAAGTTCGACGTGCGCATCCCCGACGACGAGGTCAAGAACCTCAAGACCGTCGGCGACGCCGTCACCTACATCGAGAAGGCCCAGGCGGCCTGAGTCCAGGTCAGGGAGAGGGAGAAGTCGCGATGAGCGAGCGCAGACGAGTCGTCGTCACCGGTCTGGGTACCACCAACCCCGTCGGTGGAGACGTGCCGAGCACCTGGGATGCCCTGGTCGCCGGTACGTCCGGCGTCCGGCGGCTCCCCGCTGACTTCTACCCCGACCTGCCGGTGCAGATCGCCGGGACCGCTGCGGTCGATCCGGCCGAGGTGCTCGACCGGGTCAAGGCCCGGCGGATGGACCGTTCCACCCAGCTCGCCATGGTGGCGGCCATCGAGGCGTGGGCCGATTCAGGCCTGTCGGACGGCGGGGTCGACCCCGAGCGCCTCGGTGTCGCCGTCGCCTCCGGGATCGGTGGTGTCACCACGTTGCTGGGCAACTACGACACCATGCTGGAGAAGGGCGTACGCCGCGTCTCCCCGCTCGCGGTGCCGATGTTGATGCCCAACGCCCCGGCCGCCAACATCGGCCTGTACGTCGGAGCCAAGGCGGGCGTGCACACACCTGTGTCGGCCTGCGCGTCGGGCAACGAGGGGATCGCGCTCGCCGTCGACCAGATTCGGCTCGGGCGCGCGGAGGTGATGGTCGCCGGTGGCACCGAGGCGGCGATCCACCCGCTACCGATGGCGGCCTTCGCGCAGATGATGGCGCTCTCGAAGACCGCGAGCGGTGAGCAGGGTGGCGACCCGACCACGGTCTCGCGACCCTGGGACACCGGTCGCGACGGCTTCGTCCTCGGCGAGGGCGCTGGCATCCTGATCCTCGAGGAGCTCGAGCACGCCCGGGCGCGGGGCGCCCGGATCTACGCCGAGGTCCTCGGCACCGGCATCACCAACGACGCCCACGACATCGCTCAACCCGACCCCGAGGGCCGGGGTGGCACCCGAGCCATCGCGCGTGCTCTGGAGGACGCGAACCTGGCCCCGGGCGACATCGCGCACATCAACGCCCACGCCACCTCGACCCCGCAGGGCGACGTGGCCGAGGGGATGATGATCCACGCGACTCTCGGCAAGTTCGCCGAGGAGGTCGTCGTGACCAGCACCAAGTCGATGACCGGGCACCTGCTCGGTGGCGCCGGCGCTCTGGAGTCGATCGCGACCGTGCTGGCGATCCAGCACCGGCTCTCGCCCCCGACGATCAACCTCGACCACCTGGACCCGGCCGTCGAGCTCGACATCCCGACCAGCGCCCGCGCCCTGCGCAGCGGGGACATTGCAGCCCTGAACAACTCCTTCGGTTTCGGCGGCGCCAACGTCGCCGTCGCTTTCGGGAGCCTGTGATGACTGCCCTCGCCTCGGTGCCCCCAGTGGTTGAGGAGGTTGCGAAGCAACCGTCTCGAAACCCGAAACAGGACGACCCGCGACACCCGCTCCAGCGTCTCGCCGCACTCTTCGACGCCGGCACCCTCGAGGTGCTGTCACCGGTCGACGACTCCGGCATGCTTGCCGGCATCGGCCGGGTCGAGGGGATGACCGCGGTCGCGTTCTGCTCCGACCCGACGGTGATGGGCGGTGCGATGGGTCACGACGGCTGCAAGGTCGTGGTGGCGGCGTACCAGCGTGCGCTCACCGACCGGGTGCCGATCATCGGCCTATGGCACTCCGGCGGCGCCCGGCTCGCCGAGGGCGTGCTGTCGCTGCATGCGGTCGGTGAGATCTTCCACGCGATGACTCAGGCCTCGGGCAAGATCCCGCAGGTCTCCGTAGTCCTCGGCCCGGCTGCGGGCGGTGCGGCGTACGGGCCGGCGCTGACCGATGCGGTGATCCTCGGCCCCGAGGGCCGGATCTTCGTCACCGGTCCGGACGTAGTCCGCTCGGTCACCGGCGAGGACGTCGACATGCTCCGTCTGGGAGGTCCTGAGCCGCACGGTCGCCGCTCCGGCGTCGTGCACGTGCTGACCGAGACCGAGGCCGAGGCGCTCGCCAAGGCCCGCTCGATCGCACACCTGCTGGGCGCCCAGGGCACCCTGGACGTCGCTGCGGTCAACGACGTCGACCTCGGCGCCTGCCTGCCCGAGAACAAGAAACGCGCCTACGACGTGCACCCGCTGGTGGACAGCGTCCTGGACCCCGACACCAGCGTCGAGCTGCACGGCAAGTGGGCTCCGAACATCGTCACCTCGCTAGGACGCCTCGGCGGCCGGAGCGTCGGCGTGATCGCGAACAACCCGCTGCGCCTCGGCGGCTGCCTGGACTCACTGTCGGCCGAGAAGGCGTCCCGCTTCGTTCGGATGTGCGACGCCTTTGGCATCCCTCTGATCGTGCTCGTCGACGTTCCCGGCTACCTGCCCGGTGTGGGCCAGGAGTGGGACGGCGTCGTACGCCGTGGAGCGAAGCTGCTGCACGCGTTCGGCGAAGCCGTGGTGCCGCGGGTGACCGTGGTGACCCGCAAGACCTACGGCGGCGCCTACATCGCGATGAACTCACGCTCGCTCGGCGCCACCAAGGTGCTGGCCTGGCCCGACGCCGAGGTGGCGGTGATGGGCGCCGTCGCGGCCGTCCGCATCCTGCACCGCCGCAAGCTGGCCGACGTCTCCCCCGAGATCCGTCCGGCGGTGGAGGCCGAACTGGCCGAGGAGCACGCCCGGATCGCCGGCGGCATCGACAAGGCCGTGGAGATCGGCGTCGTCGACGAAGTGGTCTCCCCAGCAACGACTCGGTCGGCCATCGCCGAAGCCATAGCAGGCTCCGGCCTAGTAGTAAGAGGCCAGCACGGAAACATCCCGCTCTGAGGCGGGCCCGAAGGGTCCCCGCAGAGCGGGATTGAGCCGACCCGGCGCGCCCGCGCCGTGTCGGCGCGCCGGCGCCGTGTCGGCGCGCCCGCGCCGCGCTAGCGCCGCGTCGGCCCGCGGGTTCGCAGGCTCACCCGCGGGCTCGCTCAACCTCTTCGCGTCGCGACCCCGCTCGTTCCTCGCGGGGTCGCGGCTCAGACAACTTGGTGGAGCCACCTGACGGGGACGCCGTCGCCGGCGTACCGGAAGGTCTCGAGCTCGTCGTCCCACGGCTTGCCGAGGAGCTTGTCGATCTCCAGCTCCAGGGTGGTCTCGCCCAGGGCGGTCTTGATGACAGCGGCCTTGAGTCGGTCTTCGGGGATCATCAGGTCCCCGTGCAGGCCGGTCACGGCGTGGAAGACACCGAGGTCGGGAGTGTAGGAGAACCGGGCACCTTCAGTGGCCGAAGACGGGTCCTCGGTGATCTCGAATCGGAGCTGGTTCCAGCCGCGGAGCGCGGACGCCACCGCGGCCGCCGTACCGGCGTCACCTGCCCAGGAGTACTCGGCACGGTAGGTGCCGCCTTGAGCGGCTTGGGGTGTCCATTCGAGGTTCACGGCATTGCCGAGCACACCGCCTACGGCCCACTCCACGTGCGGGCACAGCGCAGACGGCGCCGAGTGGATATACAGGACTCCACGGGTCGCAGTGCGTGTCACGTCAGACCTCCTTTGACTCCGGCGTAGAGCTACGCCTTCCCCGGCGGGCTCGATCGGTGTCAAGAGAATTGGTCCTGTGACAACTGTAAACTTGTGGTTCCATTGTGACCCAAGAAACGCGAGTACGCCAGTGGAACACGGCCAGGATTAGCGCTTTGCTGCCCCTGCTGCCTTCTTACGCACGACCTTCCGCGGGCCCAGTTCCATCAGGGTCTGCAGCACCTCAATCGCCACGTTCATCCCGCTGAGGTGCGACTCGCCGTCGATCGTGGCGAAGACAGCGTCCGGGAGCCGCTCGACCATGTGCACCCCGTGAGCGTGCGGGATGATGTGGTCGTCGTTGCCGTGCCACCAGCGCACCGGAACCTGCACGTCGGCGGCCTCGAAACCCCAGTGCCGGGTGAACAGGATGATGTCCGCCAGCGGCGCACCCACCTGGAACCTGGCCCCATTGATCAGGTCGTCGAGGAACATCGCCTTGAACTCGGGCCGGTTGAGTAGCTCGCGGTCGCCGCGCGGCTGGAACGCCGCGTAGCCGCCGATCGCGAAGCTCGCCAGCGGACGGACCATGCGGATCCCCGCAGCGAGCGCGTAGCCGAGCGGGATCCGGGTCGCGTTCAGCAACGGAGCGGCGTACGGCGCCACTTCGACGAGGCCGCCTCGGATGGCGTCGGAACCCTGGGTAGGCGCGACGCCGCCGAGGACCCCGACTCCGTGCACCCGGTCGGGCAGGGCAGCCCCCGCGGCGAGGGCGTAGGGGCCGCCGCCGGAGAGCCCGATCACTCGGAAGGTGTCGATGCCGAGGTTGTCGGCCAGCAGCGCCAGGTCGCCGGTCCAGTCGAGGACGTCGTCGTAGAGGTGCGGGGTGGAGGTCCCGATGCCCGGGCGGTCCACGCCGATGATGCGGACGTCGTTCTCCTCGGCGAAGAGGCGAGCCTCGACCGGGACCTGACGTCGCCCACCCGGTGTGCCGTGCATCCAGATCACTGCCGCTCCGCGCGGATTGCCGAACTCGGCGAAGGAGAGCCGGCGAGTGCCGCGGACGGCGACCGAGCCTTCGAGACGGGGACGTGCGATGTCAGCCATGAGGCCATTCTCCCAGGTCAGGCGGTCTCGGCGTCAGGCTGTCCGGGGTCGGCCCGGTCGACTACGTTCGCCGGGTCGATCGCAGCCCCGAGGAACGTGCCGTCCGTGAGCACCGATGCACCCTCGACCACGGTGCCGAGGACGCAGGTGATGTTGTCCTTGCCCCCGCGGCCCAGCGCTGCGGCGATCAGGGTGGCTACCGCGTCGTCGTCGGACCGGCCGAGCACGGTGTGCTCGAGCTCGGCCTCGCTGACCAGGTCGGTCAGCCCGTCGCTGGCCAGCAGGACCCGGTCCTGCGCTTGGAGCTGCAGGTCGATCAAGTCGGGCTCGCCGTCAGCAGTGCCGTTCACCGTGCGCAGGACGACGTTGCGCCAGGGGTGGTCCGCGACGTCCGCCGGTTGCAGGCGGCCTTCCTCGAGCAGGTCCTGGACGTAGGTGTGATCGCGGGTCACCCGGATCAGTCTGCCGGCGCGAACGACGTACCCGCGCGAATCCCCCAGGTGGCCGAGCGCGAACCGGACGCCGTCGGTGACGACCGCGGTCAACGTCGTCGCCATCCCGGCGCGGGCTGCATCGGCCAGGACACCAGCGCGCACCTGCCGCTGGGCCAACCGGATCCCGTCAGCGAGCACGTGGGCGGGGTCGTCCCCGGCGCGCCGGGCCACGGTGGTCGCGACCGCGTGCGCGGCCGTCGCCGAGGCGATCTCCCCGGCCGCACCACCCCCGACTCCGTCGGCGACCAGGAGGCAGTCCGCTCCGGCGTACGCCGCGTCCTCGTTGTCCGGCCTGACCAGCCCGATGTGGCTCTCCCCAACACCGGAGAAACGGAGCATGGGCATCTCCTGTCGGGCGGTCGGCAGAGGCGGTTCGGGTGCACTTGCGAGCCTCTCACGGTTCCCCGTGAGGTGTATCTGGCCGCGACCGGCAACAATGGCGCCATGGAATGGGTTCTGCTCGGCGTCTCGGTGGCACTGGTGGTGGCCTGCGGGCTTTTCGTCGCCGCCGAGTTTGCTCTGGTGACGGTCGACCGCTCCGAGGTCGAGCGCGCCGTCGCTGCCGGCGACAAGTCGGCTGCCGGCGTCTCCCTGGCGCTGCGCTCCTTGTCCACCCAGCTCTCCGGCGCCCAGGTCGGGATCACCTTGACCAACCTCGCGATCGGGTTCCTCGCCGAGCCCGCGATCTCCGGACTGGTCGAGTCCCCGCTGCGCGCTGTCGGTCTGCCCGAGGGTGCCGTGTCCCCGATAGCGGTCGGGATCGGGCTGGTGCTGGCCGCCTTCGCGACCATGATCTTTGGCGAGCTGGTCCCCAAGAACGTCGCGATCGCCCTTCCGCTGCGGACCGCGAAGGCGACCCAGGCAGCCATGCGGCTGTTCACCACGGTGATGGCGTGGCCGATCAGGTGGCTGAACGGCTCTGCGAATGCCCTGGTGCGCTCGCTGGGCGTCGAGCCCCAGGAGGAGTTGCGATCGGCTCGGTCCTCCGAGGAGCTCGCGTCCCTGGCCGGGCGTTCGGCTTCTGAGGGAACCCTGGACACCGAGACCGCACACCTGGTCCAGCGCTCCATCGCCTTCGGCCCCCGGACCGCCGGCGAGATCATGACCCCACGGATGCGGATGGCCACGGTCGACGGCACCGACCCGGTCTCGGAGCTCATCGACCTCTCGGCGGCCACCGGCTTCTCGAAGTTCCCGGTCACCAAGGGCAGCTCGGACAACATTGTCGGCTCGGTGCACGTCAAGCAGGCGGTCGCAGTCCCCCGCGCGGACCGAGGTTCCACCCAGGTCCGCGAGGTGATGGTGAAAGCCACCCTCGTCCCTGAGTCCCTGCGTCTGGACCCGCTATTGGCGCTGCTGCGCGGTGAGGGTTTCCAGATGGCGATCGTCTCCGACGAGTACGGCGGCACCGCCGGCGTGGTCACCCTGGAGGATGTCGTCGAGGAGATCGTCGGCGACATCGCTGACGAGCACGACCGCAGCGGCGCGCGGCTGCGTCGGCGTCCGGACGGCTCGTGGATCGTGTCCGGCCTCCTGCGGCCCGACGAGGTCCGGGACGCCACCGGACTCGCCCTGCCCGAGCACGAGGACTACGACACCGTCGCCGGACTGCTCGTCCAGGTGCTCGGCAAGATCCCGACCCGCGGCGACGAGGTCGTCATCCCACTGCCGGCGGCGGGTCCAGCTGACGATGCCGAACCGGTTGAGGCCGGGCTCGCCGACAGCGGCGCCGTCCTCCGCGTCGAGCGGATGGACGGTCTCCGGGTCGACCGGATATCCCTGCGTGTCGAGCAATCCGGGACCGGGGCGACAAGATGAGTACCGAAGCTGCCCTGCTCCTCGGCGCGCTGCTGCTGATCGGCAACGCTTTCTTCGTCGGCGCCGAGTTCGCGCTCGTCTCGGCCCGCCGCAGCCAGATCGAGCCGCGTGCCCGGCAAGGCTCGGCGCTGGCCAAGCAGGCCCTGCGCGCGATGGAGCAGGTTTCCCTGGTGATGGCCGGCGCGCAGTTCGGCATCACGGTCTGCTCCCTGGGTCTCGGTGCCGTCGCCGAACCGGCGCTCGCGCACCTGCTCGAACCTCTCGCCGAAGGAGTGGGCCTCCCCCAGGGCGCTGTGCACCCGGCAGCCTTCGCGATCGCGCTCGCCGCGGTGGTCTACCTGCACGTGGTCCTCGGCGAGATGGTCCCGAAGAACCTGGCCCTGGCGGGACCGGAGCGGGCGGCGCTCGCCTTCGGCGCACCGATGATGGTGATCCTGACCGCGTTGAAGCCGATCGTCTTCCTCCTCAACGCGCTCGCGAACGGGCTGCTGCGCCTGGTCAACATCGAGCCGAGGGCCGAGGTCTCCTCCGCGTTCACGCGCGAGCAGGTCGAGGCGCTGGTCGACGAGTCCCGCGCCGAGGGCCTGCTGGAGGAGAGCGAGTACGAGCGCCTCTCCGGGGCTCTCGGCTTCACCTCGCGGAGTGTCGCGGACGTCTACCTCCCCATGCCGGGTCTGCAGACCGTCCCCCGGGGCGCTCGGGCCACCGAGGTCGAAGCGATTTGCGCCGAGACCGGCTTCTCCCGGTTCCCGGTGGTGGGCGAAGGCGAAACCCTGATCGGGTACCTGCACATCAAGGACGTGCTGGGCCACGACCCGCACGGGCGGGCCCAAGTGGTTGACGACCGCTGGATCCGGCCGTTCGCGAATGTACAGGCCACCGACAGCCTGGTCGCGGCGTTGCAGACGCTGCAGTCACAGGGGGCGCACATGGCGCGCGTGGTGGATCAGGAGGGTCGGGTCGTCGGCGTAGCGACACTCGAGGACGTCATCGAAGAGTTGGTCGGCGAGATCCGCGACGCAGCCCACAACTGAGCTGATCCGCGACGCGCAGGGTCAGGCGGAGAGCGGGACGCGCTCGACGTGGCCGTCGGGTGCGAGGTAGGCACCGTCGTCGAAGAGGATCACGCCGTTGCAGAGCCGGCACCACCCCTGCTCGGAGTGGTCGGCAACGGTGTGTGCGCTGCAACAATTCACGGCCGCGGCGTCCGGACAAGCCGGCTGGTGGGTGCACATCATTGTGCTCCTCCCTTTCCTAGTTGAAACTGGGTGCATCTCCTATGGAACACCCTGGGTGGTAACAAATCACGGGAAACACGCAAAACGGACACCAAATCTTTACCTAGCTTCCGCCCACCGTTGGGGCGGTTGACGGCGTCCGTCCACTTAGGGATTCGCCACACGCTTAGACGTGGGTGGGATCGGGCACCGATCGGGGGTGGGCGTGCGCGGCCACCATCGCCGCCTCGACCTTCTCGGTCGGGCCGGCGACGAACACGTACTCGACGTTGCGGAGGCGGGAGACCTTGCCAACCTTCTTTCCCGCCGGGTTGAAGATGCCGATCTGCGCCCCGACGTACCGCTTAGATTCGAAGCCGAGCATCCGGACGTCCTCGTGGCCGGCGTCGCGCAGCGACTGCATCATCTGCTCGGCGGTGATCCAGGACTCGTCGTTGTAGGACACGACGATGACCTCGGCCCGGGCCTGCGTCAGTACGTCCTGGAG
Source organism: Marmoricola sp. (assembly GCA_046598855.1). Classification (GTDB taxonomy): domain Bacteria; phylum Actinomycetota; class Actinomycetes; order Propionibacteriales; family Nocardioidaceae; genus Marmoricola. Next base: position 25,434 of record JBKJHX010000066.1, read on the forward strand.
CGCGCCGGCCATCTTCCGCTTCGCGTTGAACCGGCTCTTGGTGGACTCGTCCCGGGCATCGATCCGCTTGCAGGCGACGCCGTAGTGCTCCGGCTCGTCCCACCGGATCAAGGTCTCCCAGATGTGGTAGTTCGTGAAGTAGCGGTGTTCGTTGTACGGCGGGTCCAGGTACATCAGGTCGGTCGGGGCGAGGGACGCCACGGTGTCGCTGACGTCACCGCGCAGGGTCGTGCCCGGACCGGTCAGGAGGTCCGGGGCACGCAGCTCGAGATCGCCCAGGGCGCGGGGTGCCCACTGCTTGAGGTAGGCCATCTGGACCCCGGTAGTGGAATCCACCCGGTCGGCGGCGAGCATCAGGCTGGTCAGCAGGATCGGGTACAGCGGCGAGGACCTGTACTCGAGCTCGATGGCGTCGCGGATCGTGTCGACCCGGGCACCGTTCCGCGGTTGGAAGAACCGGGCCTGCACGCAGAACGTCTCGGTGAAGTAGCCGGGTCTCCCCGGCAGCGCGTTGAGGCGGTCCAACACCGCGGCGAGCTCAGGAGCGTCGACAGCAGCAGCGTCCGTGGCGATGTAGCAGTCGGCCAGGACCCCACTGTACGTCGCGATGTCGGCGGCCGTCGTGAGGATCCCGCGGCGCTTGAACTCTTGGGCGACCCGGGTCGTGCCGGTGAAGAGATCGACCGCCGTCCTCGCCTCCACCGCGGTCGCGATGTCCCCCAGCACGGGGACCAGCGTCCGCTTCGAGCCGAGGTACTTGATCACGCTGCGACCCTACTTCGCCGTGGGTTCGCCGCGCGGACCGATCGCCCTCAGCGGGACCTGCCGCCGGTGTCGGCCATCACGGCATCGATCCTCCGGCCCCCCGCCCTTCGGCGACGAAGGCGAGCCTGCGCAAAGCCTCTCGGTTGCGCGGAGCGATCGCCGCCTGCCGCGCGATCCTGGGCACCAGGGTTCCGGGTCCGTCAGACGCGTCCTCCCGGATCGTGACGAGGGCCCCCTCATCGGCGCTCTCGACCTTGATGAAGACCTCAGCGGCACCCGCGGGCCAGGCGTGGGCCTTCAGGCGAAGCAGTTGGAGCGGCCGGACCTCGAGCACCTCGGTCTCGTCGTCGATCAGGACCGGCCAGTTGCCGACGGAGTGGTGCAGCCGAGTCCCGACCTCCGGCCAACCGGCATCGACGCTCCGCATCCGGCTCGCGCCCACCACCCACAGCGGGTAGAGCCAGCCGTCGCTGAGTACGCCCCAGACGTCGGCGATCGACGCCGAGGTCTGCCGTGAGATCGCCACGGTGCGGTCTTCAAGATTCATCATTGCTCCTCCAGTGGCTCACCGAACCAGTACCCCTGGCCGGTGTGGTCATGCCCCGGCGTGCCGGGTCAGGCGATCGGGTACGGCTCTGAGCAGTTTCGACCCGGAACCTGGGGGTACCTCCAAAACTCTCTGCGGAAGGGGTGTTTTCCATGACCTTCGTCTACGTCGCCCTGGCGCTGGTGCTGCTCGCCGCGCTGACCTGGTGGGTCCTATCCAACCGGGACACCGGTACGCACGACCAGCCCGACATCCAGGAGACTCCCGAGAGTCGAGCGGACCGATGAGTCCCTTTCGCGCCACCGGGCACCGCGCATGATCGCCGAGGTGCACTCACCTACCTGGGAGCGGCCACGTCCCGCCGGGCCCCCTCCCCCTGCCCCGGTCTTGCTTCCGACCCGCGCCGACTTCGCCTCAGGCGGAGAGTTCACCGTGGGCGCTGAGGAGGAGCTGTTCCTCCTCGATGATTCCAACCGGCTCGCCCCGCAGGGCAGCGAGACACTCGTACGATCAGTGCAACAGGCGGCACGCGCTCTGCCGGGGACGGTGTCCCAGGAGCTGTTCGCCGCGCAGATCGAGTTCGCGACCGGAATCTGCACCAGCGCCGAAGCGATCGTTCCCCAGCTCGCGTCGTTGCGTTCAGCACTCCGCGCGGCCGGCGGCCGTGGTCTGGCAGCCGGGCTGCACCCGGCTGCCCCGTTCGGCGAGGCGGTCCTGACCTCGGCGCCGCGCTACGAGCTGATCGGGAACGATCTGGCCGGCCTGCTGCGGACTCCCACGTCTGCTTTCCAGGTGCACGTCGGCCTCCCCGACGAGAGCACGGCTCTCCTTGCCTACCGAGGCATCCGACACCGCCTGGCCATCATCCAGGCACTGGCGAGCACGTCCCCGTTCTGGCACAGCCGCGATTCGGGAATGGCATCGGCACGCTGGGCAGTGATCGCCTCCTACCCCCGCGGCGGCGTACCCCCGGTCCTCCATACGTGGCAGGAGTACACCGCCCTGACCCGAGCGACGGCGACCGCGGCAAGGAACGCCGACCTCACCCAAGTCTGGTGGGACGCCCGGCTTCGCCCGATGCTGGGGACCATCGAGGTGCGCGTCATGGACGCACAACCCTCGCTGTGGGATGCCGCCGGCCTCACGGCGCTCGTGCAAGGGCTGGTGCGGCACGCCGTCGAGAACCCGGTCACGGTCGACGTCCCTAGTTCGGTTCTGTCCGAGAACAACTTCCGAGTGGCCAGGCACGGGTTGGAGACCACGGTCGTGGCTCTCGACGGTTGCCACCGGTCCGTGAGAGAGCTCGCGTACGAAGCGATCCGGGACGCCCGCGCAACTCTGGCCGAGGACGGTTTCGATGAGCCCCTGGCATCGGTCGAGAAGATGCTGCGGGACCAGCCGGAGTACCAGCGCCAGCGGCGTCTGCACGATCGCTCCGGGACGGCCAGCGTGGTCGAGGACCTGGTCTCGCGTTCCGGGTTCGACGACTGAGCCACCGGCTTGATCTCGACGGCGCGGAGCGGCGAAGGTACGTCACGAAGATCCAGACCGCCGGGACCACCCTCCAGGGCCTGCTCGAGAACTCACGCGCCGCCTCGACCATGGATGCCACAGCCTGGAAGCGAACCCCTCGCCCGTCGATCTGGCCACCCTGGTCTTCGACGTTCTCGCGACCCTGCCACCTCGACCTGCCCCAGGTCGATGTCAGTGGGCTGGCGCCGTGCACCGTCTGGGTGGACCCGCGCAGATGACCCAGGTCCTGAACAACCTCCTCATCAACGCCACCGAGTACGGCGGTGACGTCATCACCATCGGACGGTGACCGACGCCGACGAGATCCTGCTCAGCATCAGCGACAGCGGTCCCGAGTTCGTGCCGCTCATGTTCGACCGGTTCAGCCGTGCGTCGGGTGTTCGTCGCAGCATCTGAACCGGGTACAGCAAGGCCGTCGTTGGAGATTGGACCCGGACGGGCGAGTAGTCAACAAGTCATCCGCCAGACAGGTGGGTGAATGGCGTACCTCAGAAATTGTTGACCGATTTGCCGTTTCTATTGATTCAAGAGATCAGATTTTTGAGTCACGCAGGGACTCCCCGCGAAGCGCGCTAACTCCGCACCGGGGCGCAGAGTCGGCGTATCTAGACCAGCGTCCATCGAGAGCAGCTAGATGACCGGGACAAGTCGCGCGAACCCGGCGCGGCACTATCGTTTCAAATCCGAGACGCAGGTATTCCTCTCTTGATCGGAAGTAGCCATGGCCACCTACGCACGAGCTCGCCGGATCGGATCGGTA